>JAFRYE010000007.1 GCA_017441265.1 Lachnospiraceae bacterium
GACAGCACGAACAGCTTGCCGATGCCCGGAATGCCGTAGAGCGATTCGAGGATCATCGAGCCGCCAAGGATGCCGATAAACTCCGCGAGGATCGACGGGAAAATCGGAACCATGGCGTTTTTCAGCGCATGACGAACGATTGCCTGCCGACGCGTCAAACCCTTGGTGCGTGCCAGCAGCAGGTAATCGCTTTCCATAACCTCGCACAGCTCCGCACGGGTGAAACGGCAATAGCCGCAGATCGAACCGAACGACAGGCAGAACACCGGAATGATGTAGCCCTTGACCTTGGCTGCGAGCGGCGCCGTATCCGGCGGCCACGAGGACGGCAGCCAATCCAGTCCGTAGCAGAAGATCCGCAGAACAAACGAAATCAATACAAAACTCGGTATCGAAATAAAGATCATAACAAGCGTTGAAATCGTGTGGTCTGTCAGGGTGTTTTTCTTCAACGCCGCCCAGATGCCGAGGAGAATACCGATCGGCACCGAGAAAATAACCGAGAAAATATTCAAACGAATGGAATAGCCGATACGGGACATGATGATGACCGAAGCCGAAACGTTCGGCTGGAAGGTCTTGCTGTAACCCCAGTCCCAACGGGTAATAACATTTTTGAGCCAGTTTCCGTACTGCTCTAAAACCGGAACCTGATAATAATAGAAAGCGCGGCCGCGATCCGACGGCGATCTATACAGATAACTCCCGTACTGCGGCGCCTCCTTTTCAAAACGATACACGTACCCCAGATGGTACTGTTTATCAAAATACGCGATCTGCTGCTGATCGCCGCCGATCGGACGCTCAAACGGAAGCAGTTTGACGAGAATGAACGTCAAAGACAGGATGATGAATGTGGTGAGAAATGCAAGTCCAATTCTCTTCAGGACATACTTCCCCATAGAAATCCCCCTTTCCCAAGGCCAGTTAACCGACAAGCGATGGAGCCGAATGCTTCGGCTCCATCGCCCTTACTAAGCCGTCTGTATTTCGTTATTCGATCACGAAAGCATCTTCAACAGATTCTACAACGCCGGACGTGGTGTTGCCAGCCAGATCGAACGAATAGTAGAGGTCGAATCCGGTGTAGCCGGTCGGCGTCTCGGACGTGCCGCTGCCGGTTGCGTAATCCGCAGCCAGATCCGCCGGAACCGTGAAGGTCGCGACAACAACGCCGCCATCCTTGTTCTCGGTCGTGAATTCGATCGACTTCTCATCATACGTGCCGTCGCCGTTGTAGTACCGCTCATAGTTGCAGCAGACAACGTCGTCAACCGTGACGGTGGTCTGATCGGGCAGAGCCGGCGTGATCGTGAACGAGCCGGTGTAGGTGCCGTCGTCGTTCTTCACGATGTCGGTGTAGTCGATCTTCAGAGCCTTGGAGTTCTTGCCGCCGGCGACAACCGCGGTGGAGTTCGCAGCGGTGTACAGGGCGTCATAGGACCAACGCAGACCCTTGTAAACGATCGGGTACACATCGACGGAGTTCGTGTCGGTGCCCCAGTTCAGGGTGAAGCTGTTGGAGATGGACAGGTCGCTGGAAAGGACGCTGACGAAGTCCAACGGGTTCAGAGCGTTACCGGAGATGGAACCGAAGCCAAGGTCATACTGACCGACCATCAGCTTGTTGTAGTATACATCGGACCAGACGTTGCCAACCCAGAAGTTGACGGAGAGCTGATAGACGCCGCCGCAGACGGAATCATCATTGAACGCGGTCTCCATGTAGTTCTTGATCTCGTTGTGGTAGTTCTCCTCATGGGTCGCATACATCCACGCGATTTCAAGGTTGATGACCGTCGGGTTCTCCTTGGTGCCCGGCGTGTAAGCGCCGTCCGCTTCGAGCTCGGTCAGAGCATAACGGAAGTAGTCACGGGCGAGCTCGAGGCTGTAGCCGTAGCCGTCGGTGTCCTCAAGCAGAGCAGAAACGGCCTTCTTGTGCGCATCGGTCACGGAGTAGGACAGACCGTTCTCCGGGTCGATCATGTAGTTGGAGGAGAGGTAGTCAACCGACGGGATGGAGCCACGCGCATTTGCGAAGGACAGTCTGTCGATCGAGTAGCTCAGACCCTTGACAAAGTAGCTGTTGCCAAGAGCCGGTTTGACTTCCCAGTAGCTGTCTTTCGGCGTCTGGGTCGCAACGCCGTTCTCACCGAACAGGTATTCCCAGGTTTCGGCGTCGGTCGCGTTGACGTTGAGCTTGAAGTTGGAGTCACCGGTGGTCGAGCGCGTACGCGGATCGTTGCGGTACTCGTTGAGGTACTCCTGCGGGATGCCGGAAGAATCGAAGTGGCCCGCGAGGAACTCGTTCAAGGTAGCGGTGGTATCTTCGGCAGCCGCGGTGAAGATCTTCACATGGACGCCGGGGATGGCGTACTTGGTGTCCGCAAAGACATAGTACGGGTTCTTGCCGTAAACGATCTGCTGATCCTGGTCATAGCGCTCAAGATAGTAAGCGCCGAGGGACAGGGTGTTGTCAACCGGGGTCTCGGTCTTGTCGGAGTTGTAGCCGAGGTAGTTCTTAACGGTTACGAGGTCGATGAAGTCCTGCGGAATCGGCATATACAGCGAGCTGGCGCTGTAGTACATCGCATAGAACGGGGTCTGCTCCTCGGTGAAGGTGAACTCGAGATAGCTCTTGCCGTCTTCTTCGTAGGCCTTGATGCCGACTTTGTCCCACAGATCCTGCTTGAAGCCGTCTGCGGTGCCGTCATAGAATTCCTTGATGCCGACGAATGCGCCGGTGGAATTGTTCGCCATTTCGGAGCCGCGATACAGACCGTTGGCCTGCGTGAGCAGGAGCTTGAACGGGGTGATGTAGTCTTCGAGCGCAACTTCTCTGCCGTCGAACGCCTTACGGGATTCGAGCTCGGAACCGGTCTTGTACTTCAGACCGTCTGCGCCGGTGCGGACTTCGTAGCGCCACTGGGTCGCCATGCCGTCGCCGTCGTCATCGTTCATCGCGATGGGCTTCGTCTTGGCCAGCTCGGGTACCCAGTCATAGCCGTCCTTGGTCTCGTTCATGAAGTTGGTGACGTAGGAAGCGGCAATGTAGCCGTACAGATCACCGACCTGAGAGCCCTGGTCGTTCAGATAGTTGAGCGTGCCGGGGTCGGAAGCTTCAGAGGTGTGATAGTAACGCTTCCACGCTTCGTTCGCTTCGTAATCGAGATCAGCGGTGATGTTGCCCTCCGGCAGAATGCCGAAGCCATAACCGACGATGTAGTTCTCGGTGCCGAGCGTGATACGCGGGTTGTACATCACGTAGCCGCCGTTCTCAAACAGGGAGATACCGGTGATGCCCTTCGCAACCGCGAACTGCTCGAGGATGCCGAGGATGTTGCCGCGCTCGGTATTGTTTTCCTTCTTGAAGGAATAGATACCGTCCGCAACCGGGATCGCCTCCACGATGGCCTTGAAGGCATCGTCGTGCGCACCGCGGACTTCCGCAAGCGTGTTGGCAGCGTCGATCGCAGCGTCGCCCGCTTCCTTGGCAGCCTTCACAGCTGTATAGGTCGCGTCATCGAGCTGATCCTCAATCGCCGCAACGACGGTTTCGAGGTCATGCTTGGTGTAGGCCTTGAAGTCGTCTCTGTCCATGTAAGCGCCGTCCCACGGAATCTCGGGTTCGGGCTCTGCAGTGGGCTCGGCAGCGGGCTCATCCGCCTTGGGGGCTTCGGTCGCCGTAGCCGCAGGCGCATCTGCCTTCGGTGCATCCGTCGCCGTCGCGGCCGGAGCGGGGGTCGTATTGCCAGCGCAGGCAACAACCAGGCTCAGAACCATAACAAGCGCCAGAAGCATTGCTAACGTCTTTTTCATGTTGTTTCCTCCTATTTTGATTCTTCTCAAGACACTTGAGAAACTGGATAAACTTTTTTGCATGCTCCGCAAAATATCGGAGTATATTTATAAACAGTATATGAAATACCTTGTCGATATTATAGCAGTTCAACCATCGGTTGTCAAATGTATAACTCCCTTCATACACCGGTTTTTTATTCTTTTTTCATCTTTTTTCGTGGACTTTACCAACACCTTGCATATTCCGGCGATAAAAACGGGACGGGTTGTTTGTGTGTGCCGGACAGAGTATTGTGTTCCGAGCGCGGACAGAGCCTCGCCCTTCGGACAGGTGAAAATTTCGCCTTGCTTTTGGCACCGCAATGCGCCATAATAATAAAAAGAATTGAATGGAGAAACCCACCGATGCTGAAACGCTTCAAAAACATCCGCCTGCGGCCGCTGCTGATCCACATAATGATCACACTCGCCTACCCTGCGGTCAAGGCATGGATTTCTGAATATAATCGCTTACAGATCTTTTCGGACGCTATGACGATCATTGCGCTGCTGCTGCTGATTCTCGGCATCTTTTATGCGCTTTACCTGCATGGAGATTTCGATATCACACAGTTTGTCATGAAACGCGGCACGCATAAGGGCGTGATGGAAAGCTTTGCGACCTATCTCGAAGACAGAGCACAAAAAAGAGAGGAAGCGTTTAACTATCCTCTCTTTCTGGGTATCATCTATCTGCTCGCCGCAGCCGTGATCGCCTACGGCATCCTTTAAGCATTCTCTCTTTCCAAAGCAGAAAGCTTATCTTCATACCGGACCAGTTCATTGCTCGTAGCAAAGACGAAGTGGCCCGGCCTTATTTCGTGCATTTTCCGTTCTGCGCCGGACTGATCAAGCTTGGACGGATCGTACACAATAGCGCGTCTGTACCGTTCTACAACCGGGTCGGGCATCGGGACCGCCGAAAGCAGGGAAATCGTGTACGGATGCAGCGGATACTTGAACAGCGTTTCGGAATCCGCGATCTCCACGATCTCGCCGAGGTGAATGAC
>JAFRYE010000035.1 GCA_017441265.1 Lachnospiraceae bacterium
AGGGTCGTGGAACCCGTCGGGGTCGGAACGCGCTGGGCAGCGCCGATGAGCTTGCCTTTGAGCTCGGGGATAACAAGGCCGATGGCCTTTGCTGCACCCGTGGAGTTCGGAACGATGTTGACAGCGCCTGCACGGCTGCGTCTCTTGTCGCCCTTTCTCTGAGGACCGTCAAGGATCATCTGGTCACCGGTGTAAGCGTGGATCGTGCACATGATACCGGACTCGATCGGAGCAAGGTCGTTGAGAGCCTTAGCCATAGGAGCGAGGCAGTTCGTGGTGCAGGATGCAGCGGAGATGATCGTGTCATCCTTCGTGAGCGAGGTGTGGTTTACATTGTAAACGATGGTAGGAAGGTCGTTGCCTGCAGGAGCAGAGATAACAACCTTCTTAGCGCCGGCGTTGATGTGCGCCTGTGCCTTAGCCTTGGATGCATAGAAGCCGGAGCACTCGAGAACTACGTCTACATCGAGCTCGCCCCAAGGGCAATTGTTTGCATCGGGCTCTTTATAAATCTTGATCGTCTTACCCTTAACGGTGATGGTACCTGCCTCATCGTCAGCGGTAACGGTATTCTCCTCACCGAGACCGATGTAACGACCCTGAGACGAATCGTACTTCAAAAGGTGAGCGAGCATGGAAGGCGTCGTAAGGTCGTTGATCGCAACGATCTCATATCCTTCCGCACCAAACATCTGTCTGAAAGCCAGACGACCGATACGGCCAAAACCATTGATAGCTACTTTTACTGCCATGATTTTGTTCCTCCTGAATTGAATTATTCTTAGATTTGTTTTGGTTTCTAAAAATCCTTAACCATTGTACTTAAAGATTGTGAAAAATGCAAGTCCATTTTCCGTATTTTTAAGGATAATGGCATTTTCCCCAAAAGGACGTCAAATCCGCTTCTGTTTTTGTTCATAAACGCAAAAATGCGGGCATGTTCCCATGCCCGCGATACTGTTTTTTGGTGTTATCAGTCGATAAATGCATCCGAATCCGCTTCGAGCGTCTCATCGGCACCGCTCTTCTCAAACTCCGCATCCCAATCATCGATGGAGCTGTCATCATCGTTATCGGAAAATGCATCGTCCTCCTCTTCGCCCGTGCCCAGGATGCGAACTTTGCCTTCCCATACTTCCTGAACCGCGATGGAGAGCGGCTTGCTGCACTTCGGCGTCACCAACGGCTCCGCACCGCTGATGATCTGGCGTGCACGCTTTGCCGTAGCAAGCACGATGGAGTACCGGCTGGACACGATCGGATCGCCCTCTTCGGAACCGGCGTTAACAACCTCAAGCAAATCCTTGTAAGACGGATGAATCATGATATATCTCCTTTTCCAAAATCATACTTTGATGATGTTTATTCGATGTTCTGAATCTGTTCGCGGATCTTCTCAATGTCCGTCTTCAGATTGATGGCGATGTCGGACACGGTCAGATCGTTGGCCTTCGACAGGATCGTGTTGGCCTCACGGTTCATCTCCTGTGCGATGAAATCCAGTTTGCGGCCCACATTGTCCGTCGCATCCAGAGTGTCGCGCATATTCTTGACATGCGCCTTCAGGCGAACCGTCTCCTCGTCGGTGCAGATCTTATCGGCAAATGTGACGATCTCCGTCGCAAGCGCCTGCGGATCCACCTGAGCGTCGCCCATGACCTCCTGTACCTTCGCCAGCAGTTTGCTGCGGTATGCTTCCACGATCTCCGGCGAGCGTCGGATGATCTCGTCCACCCCTGCGAGGATGGAATCGAGTTTCGTCTCCACATCGCGTCTGAGCTCCGCACCCTCGGCCGTTCTCGTCGCGACGAACTTCTCGCACGCCCCGCGCACGGCACGCTCCACAAACGGTAGCAGCGCATCCTCGTCGAGCTCGGTCTCCTCCGCCACAAAGACGTCCTGCATTCTCGCAAGGCTCGTTACGGAGATGTCCGTTGAGAGTCCGAAGTCGTCCGCCATCTGCTTCATGTAGCGAATGTACTCCTCGGCGATGCTCTTGTTGTAGCGAATGTTCTCGGTGCTGTCGGTCTCTTCCTCGTAGTACAGATACATGTCGATCTTTCCGCGGGAAGCGTACTTCTTCACGACATTGCGCACGGCCGTCTCGAAGAAATTCAATTTCTTCGGAAGCCGGACTCCGATCTCGCAATAGCGATGATTGACCGACTTCATCTCAACCGTCAGTTTTCTTCCGTCCTCATTCAGCTCATACCGGCCGAATCCCGTCATGCTTCTGACCATATCGATGCTCATCCTTTCGGCTGTGTGGCATAAAATCGCATACTACATCACACTAACATAGAATTATATCCATGCCGTTCGGGCTTGTCAAGTAATTCTTGCGGTTCATTTTCCGAAAAAGGACCGCCATGAAAAGCGGTCCCGCAGTTATTTCGGATCGTCATGCCTCTTCGAATGCCTTTTCGGTCTCCTTCAACGCCTTCAGTCGGAAGAACACGGCGACAGCCGGGAACAGGAATGTCAGGAACAGAAATCCGTAAGTCCATGTCATATACCTGGATATGCTTTGCATATAGGTGTCTGTCAGATTTTCCAGCTGCATCAGGGAAGACAGATACAGATTCGTCGTCGCGTATTCAATTCCAAGAGATGTGATCTCGTAGATAACCGTCGCACCGATCGTGAGGAATACCATTACTACATAGGCCGTCCAATAGCTCGTCCAGCGACGATGCGGCTTGTAAAACTCCGGAAGGCACAGTTTTCTCATGCTGTCACAGAAAAACTTGCAGAACAAAAAGCCGATGAGTAACGATGCAACGGTCACTGCCGCATGACCCGTGAAAAGTTTCACACCCGCAAGCGTGATCATTGCGATCCCAAGATAAACAACCTTTCGAAAATACGACCGGATCTCCGACAGCCGATGAACCTCGTAGACAATTCCCGCCGCCAGTCCGACTTCGACGACCGAAAGGAACAACGTGATCCAGCCGATGACGGTTTCACTGTCTTCCAACCCGGTTTCGCTCAGTTTATCGTCGTAAAACTGCCCTGTCCGATACACAAGGAGTGCACTCGCCACCAATATCGCAAACATAACGATCACACAATACACGTTCAGCCGGAACAGCTTTTTGATCGGATCAACCGCCTTATGAAAATCATTGCCGTCCTTCTGCTTCTCCGAAAGGTTCCCGGAAGCGGGCTCGGGGTCCGCCGCACTTACCAATTCCTCTCCGAAGGAAGGACAGATCTTTGTTCCTTCTTCCACGACCGCACCGCAACTTTTGCAAAGCATAGAGTATCCTCCTTTATTCACATGAAAATGAGTTTCCACCGGTTCAGCCGGACTACTTGATGAAGTTCTCAATCCAGCCCGTAACAATACTCTTCAGATAATCCAAGAAATCCGGCATAAACAAATCTGAAAATGCGCTGACAAGATTTCCGATCACAGCAAACCGAATCCCTTTCAGCCAACTTTTCTCTCCGTCCTTTGTTCTCAACAACAGGGAATACAGTATTGCTTCCGTGAGTATGATGATAATCTCGCCGCCGAATAGATCCAGCACAGCCCAAAATCTGCTGGTGTTAAAATAGACCATATAAACATTGAACGGGATGTTCGTAAGTGCGTTGATCAGAAAAAGGCACAGCAGATTTCGCGCTGTACAGGGGTAGAACAACAACAGGACGATCATTTCGGCAAAGATCGTCACCAAAAAGTTAACCACAACAGTGGCAATACGTTTAGCGACGGCATGCTCTCTCTGCTCCGTGATCATTCCGGTTATCAAATCGTAAGTACACTCGGCATCGAACTCGGTCTTTGTCAGATCCGCACTCAGATACACTGTTCCGTCCCCTGTGATCAGGATCACGCGGAAGTGTTCCGGAACGGAATAATCGAATTCATACGTCGCATCCTTCGAAGAGTGGTAATAGTTTTTCCCCACCGGGGATTTATACCAGCACCACTTATCGTAGCTAAAGCTCTCAAGGTAGGCTTTGACGTGTTCTTCGTCCACGACATCCAGCATCAGCGTGCTCTCTTTTTCCTTCCCGTATTGAGAGAGGTAAAGCAGCCCTACATAGTACTCCTCCGGCCCGTTCGTAACCGTGAGCGTGATCGAAGGTTTCGGCCCCATATCGGCTCGGGCAACCGTCATACTGAACCCCGCTGCCATTACGACGAGGATCAGGATTGCAACTGCTCTCTTCACTCTGTCGTTCATAAGAATCCCCCTTTCCGGAATATCACATTCCGAAACAACTCTGCCCGACGGTCACTCAATGCTCTTGAGCGATTCCGCCATATCGACGTTCTCAAGTCTTCGGTACATTACAAGGTCAACCGCAATTGCAAACAGGAATGTATACACAAAACAGATCGAATAACTCTTCCAACCGACGAACACACGAAATGCCACGAGATCCACGTTGATCTTGGACATGACAAACCGAAGCAGCAGCTGTCCCAGAGGCACACCGCAGATCGCGCCGATGGCTGTCAGCATCAGATTCTCGCGGAAAACGTAGATCGACGTCTCCAGGCTGCGGAACCCTAATACCTTGATAGTGGCAATCTCCCGGATCCGCTCCGTGATGGTGATGTTGGTCAGGTTGTACAACACGATAAATGCCAGCGCCGCCGCACATACGATGACGAGCACCACGATAAGGTCCAGACTGCCAAGCATATTGGCGATGCGCTGTTCAAACTCCGCCACGATGCTCACCGAAGCCACACTGTCACACTGCAGCAGTTTCGCACCGGTCTCAAAGGCGTCCGCACCGTCGTTTCGAACCGCAACACACGTGTCAAACACCGGATCCGTTCCCGTCAGGCTTTTGTAGGTCTCCCTCGTCATATACAGACAGTTGCCGACGTAATTGCGCTGGATCCCCCCGACGGTCACCTCGATGTCCGGGCGTCCCTCGCGGCGAAGTTTCACGGTATCGCCGACGCTCAGATCCAGCTGATCCGCAAATTTGTCATTGATATAGCAGCTCCCTTCCGAGGGCACCGGCAACCGGTTTCCGTCGGTGTCCATGCGGGTGACGTATGACACGAACTCGACTTCATTTTCCGGGATATAGACATACGTATCTTTCGACTTTTTCTCGGATACAACGGTGACCGCGAAATTTGCCAAAAACGCGCGTCCCGCGAGCAGGTCTTCGGTCTGCCGGAGGAATTCCTCCCGTGAGTTCTCATCAAACCGGATCGTGTAATCGTAATGGTCGATGGTACCGTACTGCTCCGCCGTGATCGTGGTGATGGAATCCCGGATGCCGTGACCTGCGATCAACAGCGCCATGCAGCCCGCGATCCCGATGACCATCATAAAGAACCTTCGGCGGTACCTCACAACGTTGCGAACCGACACTTTCGCCAGAAATGACAGCCGGTTCCACAGTAGCGGAACCCGCTCGAGCAGGATACGCCGTCCGCTCTTGGGCGCCTTCGGCCGGATCAGTTCGGCAGGCACCTCCCGCATCTCGCGGGCGATGCTCGCGATCGTCACGCCGACGGGGCAAAGCACGGCGACCGCCATGCAAAATGCAAACAATCGCGGGTTCCAGACATACTCCAGATCGTCCGTAAAGCCGTACATGATGTCATAGACTTTCCATATGATCTCCGGGATTGCGCGACATCCCACGAAAAATCCGGCCACTCCGCCGATCACCGCCGCCGAACCGGAGTAGATCACATATTTTGCGGCGATCACCGGTCCCGTGTAGCCGAGGGCCTTCAGAACGCCGATCTGCGTCCGTTGCTCCTCGATCATCCGGCTCATGGTCGTCATGCACACCAGCGCCGCCACCAATATGAAAAATGCGGGAAACACCGTGGCAACACCCTCCACGATGTGCGCATCATTTTCAAAGCACACATATCCGATATTCGAGTTGCGGTCAACGCAATACTGCGCATATGTGACGTTGTCATACTCCTCGTACGGGTACGCGAACCCTTCGGGGACATCCATCCCCATCGCCGCCAACTGCTTCGCCGTCTGCTCGCGCACCGCGGCACGGATCTCTTCCGAGACGGCTGCTTTCCGGGCTTCGCACAGCTTGGTACAAAGCGCTTCCATCTCCGGCGCCGTGCGCTCAAGCATTGCCTCGTAATCGTCGGAGTAAATCTCCTCGCCGCAGTTGACGACCGCATACAGCGACGTATAGATCGCTGTGGAAAATCCCTCGCGGGGAATATACATAAAGCACGCGACCGAGCCGTCCAGAAGCTCTGTTGTTCCGCGCTCATAATTCAGATACAGCGGCGAGTTTACGATGCCGACGACACGATACTCCCCGTAGGCCAGTCTGACACCGCTCTGCCGCAAGGCATCGTTCTCGGAGTTCTCCTCACCGGCGCCCGGGATGATCCGGATCACCTTGCCGAGATCGCCCTCACCGTAGCTTCGGGAGTCCAGCACACACTCGTCGGCGCTTTGCGGCATACGCCCCGCCGTCAGGCTCAGCGCGTTGACGCCGTCTGTGATCGAATGCACCGCGATCACGCGGTCTTCGTCGTAGATGTCATCGTAATAGATGACCGTCTTCTGCATCTCGCCGTCGGCCGAAACCACCCCCGGAGCCGCCCTCAGCTCGGACAATTCGCTGTCCGTGAACCCGAGCGTCGAAACCATCCGGTAATCAAACATCGAGAGTTCCGAAAGATACCGATCTGTCGTCGCCAGCATCCGCTCCGTCGTATTTCGCAGTCCCGCGAAAAATCCGACTCCCAGAGCAATAATCGCTGCTATCGCAAGATACCTTCCGAGGCTCCCGCGAATCTCGCGCCATGTGGTTGTCCGCATTCCTTTCGTCATACAACTCCACCAAACCAAAATACTGTCAAAATCAAGCCGCCTACCACTCGATCTGCTCGATCGGGATCACGGTCTCATTTTTGTACTGGGAGCGGATCTTGCCGCTGCCGACCTCGATCACGCGGTCCGCCATCTTCGCGATCGCCTGATTGTGCGTGATGATCACAACAGTCATATCGTACTTCCGCGCTGTCTCCGCCAAAAGAGCAAGGATCGCCTTGCCCGTCTTATAGTCAAGCGCGCCTGTCGGCTCGTCACAGAGCAGCAGTTTCGGCTTCTTCGCAAGGGCTCTCGCAATGGCCACGCACTGCTGTTCCCCTCCGGAGAGCTGCGCCGGAAAATTCTGCATGCGCTCGCCGAGTCCGACTGCCTCCAAAACATCCGCGGCATTCAGTGAGTCCCTGCAGATCTGCGACGCAAGTTCGACATTCTCAAGGGCCGTCAGGTTTTGTACCAGATTGTAAAACTGGAACACAAATCCGATATCCGCGCGGCGGTACTCCGTCAGTTGTTTCTTGCCGAAGGCGGAGATCTCCTGCCCGTCAAGCATGACCGTTCCCTCGGTCGCCTTGTCCATTCCTCCGAGAATATTGAGGATCGTCGTCTTGCCCGCGCCGGATGCGCCGACAACGACACAGATCTCCCCCTTCTCAATAGAGAAATCGACGCCGTTCAGAGCGGGAATCGTCACTTCTCCCACCCGGTACACTTTCGTCACATCGCGAAATTCAACATAACTCATCCGTTTTCCTCCGGAAGCTAACGGTAATAAGAATCCACGACGCGGAACTGGTTCCGCAGAACGTCGTGATCCTGTTTTGTCTTTGCGTACTCGGTCCATTTGGTGACGTAGGCCTCCAGTTTGCCGAGGTACTCCTTCTCCGAGGTCGTCCCTTCGGCGACCTGCGTGAGCCCCTTCTCCCAGCTTGCCGTGAGTTCCGGGTTCAGCAGGGACCGTATCGATACGTAGACCACGTAATATACGAGTTCCCCGAGTTTCTTCGGCGTGATGACCTGCGTCTTTTTATTGAGGTTCAGATAGTCGATCTTTATCAGTTTGTTCAAAATCTCCGCCCGCGTAGCGCTCGTGCCGATGCCGCTGCCCTTGATCTGTGCCCGAAGTTCCTCGTCCTCAATGAGCTGGCCGGCATTTTCCATCGCAAGGATCAGCGATCCCGACGTATAGCGCTTCGGCGGCTTGGTCTCGCCCTCCCGGAGTTCATATCCCGCGACGTCGATGGTCTCGCCCTTGCGGAGCGCCTTAATCCGGTCGAACAGCGCCGTGTCCAGAACTTCCTCCGGCTCGTCCGCAGCTCCGTCGGAATCCTTTCCGTCCTCCTTGCCCTTCGCCTTCTTCGCGTCTTTGGCCTCGTCGTCCGCTCCTGCCCGCTTCGCCTCCTCCGAACCGTACAGCGCCAGGTAGCCGGGTTTCTCCAGCACCTTGAAATTGCTGAAGAAGTGCTCCGTTTTCACGGTCAGTTCCATCGCGATCTTCTGGTACTCCGCCGGCGGCAGAAAGATTGCCAGGAAGCGCCGCACGATGCGGTCGTAAACTTTTCTGTGCAGCTCGCCGACGGATGACAGCTCCGCCGCGCCCTCCCCGGTGGGAATGATCGCATAGTGATCCGTGATCTGTTTGTCATTGACATATTTTGTCTTCGCGATCGTCTCGTACAGGCCGTACTCCTTCACCTGCCGCACAAACGGAAGATATGTCTCATTTTTCGCAAGACCGCCTAAGTTCTTCGTGATCTCCTTGGCAACTGCCGTCGAGAGCACACGGGCGTCGGTTCTCGGGTATGTCACAAGCTTGCGCTCGTAGAGCGTCTGCACGATCTTGAGTGTCTCGTCGGGGCTGATCTTGAAGAGCCTCGAGCACTCGTTCTGAAGCTCCGCCAGGTTGAACAACAGCGGAGGATTTTTCTTCTCTTTCTTCTTTTCGATGTTGGAAAGCGTTGCCTTCGCACACTCGGAGTCATCACCGACGATGTAGCGGTTGTCCGTCTCTCCGGGCTCTGCCTGCGGCGCACTCTTTGCGGCGATCGCTTCCTCCTGCACGGGCTCTGTTACCTCCGCCGGCGCTTTCTCGCCGCCCAGCATCGCGATCAGAGCTTCCGCGTCTTCGCGCTTTCGGAAACCGTTCTCCTTGTACAACAGCGGCGACTCGAAATACTTCGAACCCGCGACCGCACGCCATTCGCCGTGAAAGGACTCCCCGCCGAGGGAGTACTCGCCCATCACGCGATAAAACGGCGTTTTCACAAAGTTGCGGATATCCTGCTCCCTGCGGACCACCATGCCGAGAACGCACGTCATCACGCGCCCCACGGAGATCGCACCGAGCCGCTCCACCTTCATGTGACTTCGCAGAAGCGTTCCGTAGTTGATCGTGAGCGCCCGCGAAAAATTAATCCCCATCAGATAGTCTTCCTTCGCCCGCAGATACGCGGCGTCGGACAGATTGTCATAGGCCGACAACGGCTTTGCCTCGCGAATCCCGCGGAGGATTTCCTCCTCGGTCTGAGAGTCGATCCAGACGCGGCGGCGATCCTTGTCCGCCGGCACCTTTGCCATCCGGTCCACGAGCCGGTAGATATACTCTCCCTCGCGCCCCGAGTCGGTGCAAACGTAAATGCGCTCCACATCGCTCCGGTTCAATAGCCCCTTCACGATGTCAAACTGCTTCTTCACGTTGCCGATGACTTCGTATTTCCACGTCTGCGGAAGAAACGGCAGCGTCTCCGCCTTCCACTGCTTCAGTTTCGGATCGTAGGCCTCGGGATAACTCATCGTGACCAAATGCCCCACACACCACGTCACAACGCTCCCATCGCTCTCCAGATATCCGTCCTTGCGCGAAAAATCCTCATGCAGCGCCTTGGCAAACTCCTGCGCCACACTCGGTTTTTCCGCGATAAACAATTGCTTCATATGCTATCCTTTCCTCTTTCTCCGGAATTCCGGCAGACTCTGCCGGACAAGGACATATACATTGTAATCATACCACACTTTGCGGACCCTGCGCAAACGTTTTCCCGTCCGCCCGAAAAAAAGCAGGAGCCCGGCGTCTCGCAGAGCTCCTGACTGTGGTTTGCATTTTTCGAATAATCCGAATTACTCGTACAGCGGGTACTTGTCCGTGAGGGACTTCACGATCGCATACGCCTCGGTCTTCTTCGCCTCGTCGCCGGGGTTTTTGATAACCAAAGCGATGGCTTCGGCGATCTTGTCCATATCATCGGCATTCATACCGCGGGACGTTACCGCTGCGGTTCCCAGGCGGATACCGCTGGTGACGAACGGCGATGCCGGATCGTTCGGAATCGTGTTCTTGTTGCAGGTGATATGTACTTCGTCAAGGAGCTTCTCCGCGTCCTTGCCGGTGATATTCATGTTCTGCAGATCGACAAGCATCAAATGGTTGTCGGTTCCGTCGGAAACGATCTTGAATCCGCGGCTCTGCAATCCCTTGCAAAGTGCCTGCGCATTCTTGATGATGTTGCCTGCGTACTCCCTAAAGGAAGGCTCCAGCGCTTCCTTGAAGCAAACTGCTTTTGCCGCGATGACATGCATCAGAGGGCCGCCCTGGATTCCCGGGAACACGGCCTTGTTGAACTTGTGCTCGTCGGCAAATGCCTGCGAGGACAGGATCATACCGCCTCTCGGTCCGCGGAGCGTCTTGTGCGTCGTCGTCGTGACAACATGTGCGTACGGGATCGGGCTCTCATGGTAACCGCCGGCAACAAGGCCTGCGATGTGTGCCATGTCAACCATGAGATATGCGCCTACCATATCGGCGATCTCACGGAATCTCTTGAAATCAATCTTGCGGGCGTAAGCGCTGGCACCGGCGATGATGAGCTTCGGATTGCACTCTTTCGCAATGCGCTCCACCTCATCGTAGTCGATAAATCCGTTGTCGTTAACGCCGTAAGGAACGATGTTGAAGTACGTACCGGAGAAGTTGACCGGGCTGCCGTGGGTCAGATGACCTCCGTGCGCGAGGTTCATACCCATAACGGTATCGCCGGGCTTTAAGAGTGCGAACTGCACCGCCATATTGGCCTGTGCGCCGGAGTGCGGCTGAACGTTGACATACTCGCAGCCGAAGAGCTTCTTAGCGCGCTCGATCGCAAGATTTTCCGCAACATCCACACACTGGCATCCGCCGTAGTATCTCTTTCCGGGATATCCTTCCGCGTACTTGTTGGTCAAAACGCTGCCCATCGCTGCCATGACTGCCTTGCTGACAAGGTTCTCCGAAGCGATCAGCTCGATGTTCTCTCTCTGGCGTCCGAGTTCCGACTCGATACTCGCTGCGAGTTCCGGATCTGCAATCTTCACATCATCGAATGAATACATATGTTTTCCTTTCCTGGGGGGTGGATTATATTATGGGCTTTCGCCCGAAATATCTTATGCTTCAAATCCCGGCCGCGCTCCGTAAAATACCATCGCGCACATGCCGTTTCCGACATGGCTGCCGATGACCGGACCGATCTCGCACACATGAACCTCGGCACCGGGGTACGT
The DNA here is from genome assembly GCA_017441265.1 of Lachnospiraceae bacterium. GTDB lineage: Bacteria > Bacillota > Clostridia > Lachnospirales > Lachnospiraceae > ISDg. The sequence continues at coordinate 11,340 of JAFRYE010000035.1, forward strand.
CTCCTCCACCATCGTCCGAAGCATCAAGACTTTCGCCTCGCAGTCCGCATGCGCAAGGATGATCGTCTGCGGCTCATTGCGGTCGACGTCCTCGCGAAGACGGCGGATCAAATACTGCAGCGCATTCTTCGTGCCGCGCTCTTTAGAAACAACGGCAAGCTTGCCTTCGGTGTCAAGCGTGAGCACCGGCTGGATCTTAAGTGCGCTTCCGACAATGGCTTCAAAGGAACTGAGCCGACCTCCGCGACGAAGGTGCATCAGATTGTCCACGGTAAACCAATGGCAACAGTGACGCAGGGTCTCCTCCGCGACTTCCGCGGTCTGCTCCAGCGTGGCACCGGCATTTTTCGCTCTCGCCGCACGCAACACAACAAGCCCTTCCCCGACGGAAGCGCTTTTGGTATCAAGCACACGGATCGTTCGCCCGGGGTACTCTTTCTCAAGTTCCCGCGCGATCATCAGGGCCGTGGCAAAGCAACCGCTCAGGCCGGACGAGAAGCAAAGGTACAGGATATCCTTTCCCGCAGCCAGACTCTTCTCGAAGGTTTCGCGGTACACAAGCGGATTGATCTGTGCCGTTTTGGGCATCTCGCCGCCTTCCAGACGCTGATAAAACACTGCCAACGGCATCTCCCGTCCGTCCGGATAATGCATATACTCCGTCTCACCGAACAGGAATCCCATCGGAATGCATGTTACCCCGAGTTCCTCATACATCGGAGCGTTCAGGTCACACGTCACGTCCGTAACCAATGTGAAATTTTCCATACATATTCTCCCGAATACAACATTTTCCTCGTAACAGGGTTCATCTTCCTCAAAATGAACCATGCTGAATCATACCACAGTCCGTTCGAAAAAGAAATGATTGCCGGGAAAATTAATATAAAAATTACATTAAATCGGCAAAACGCATATTCGTAACCGTTTTTCGCCGATAAAAAGCGTATTTTTGCACTCTTCCCGTTACGAAAGGATGCTTCCGAGGGCACCGTAAGAGACGATGTCCATAATGATCGCCGCCATCAGAATACCGAGCAGGATGGCAAGCACCGCCTTCTTGATGTCAAACTCGAGAAGCGACGCGATCAGCGAACCCATCCACGCGCCGGTTCCGGGCAGAGGGATTCCGACAAACAGGAGCAGGAAAATGAACTCGCCCTTCTCCGCGCCCTGGGATTTTCGGCTCGCCCGAGCCTCCAGTTTCTCGACCAGCGACTTCAGAATGTTATGCTCCTTCATAAACTTGAAGATCGAGCGAATGAAGAGCAAAATGAACGGAATCGGGACCAGATTGCCGAGAATGCAGATGACATTGGCCTTGAACAGCGAAATGTTCAGCAGACTCGCCGCCAGGATTCCGCCTCTAAGCTCGATAAACGGAACCATCGACACGATAAAAATGAATACTTCCTTCGGCAACCAGCCTCCGAGGCTGTTGTTATACCAATCAACAAGACTTTGCATGCGTCCCCTCCACGTTTACAGTCCCAGAATCTGCTTTACAACCGCAGGCATCGCCGCCGTCTCGCACACCGTGTCGTGGCGGATCTCGGCGCTCAAAAGTTCCGTGACTGCCGGAGGCAGCTTCACATTGGCAACCTTCGCCAGCGTGTCGAACAGCGCGAAATCGTCCGCCTTCGCAAGCTCCGGATCAATGGCCGCAAGCACGCTTCTCGCAAATTTGAACGGACTCGCCGTCGAAGCGATCACCGTGCGCGTGAAATCATGCGTGTGGTTCACATAGCGACGATACACGTAGGAAGCCACGGCCGTGTGCGTATCGATCACATAGCCCGTGCGCTCGTAGAGCGTGCGGATTGCCTCCGCCGTTTCCTCCTCGGTTGCGTAACCGGCCGAGAAGCCCGCAAGGCCTTCCTTCATCTCGTCGGTGATCTCATAGCGTCCCTTGGACGTGAGGCCTGCCATCAGCGCCGCCGTCTTCTTGCTGTCGTTGCCGGCGATGTGGTAGATCAGTCGCTCAAGGTTGCTCGAAACCAGAATATCCATGGACGGAGACGATGTGAGCACGAACTCGCGGTTGCGGTCATACTCTCCCGTCTCGAAGAAATCAAACAGTACTTTGTTCGTGTTGGAGGCGCAGATCAACTTTGCGATCGGAACGCCGATCTTGCCTGCGTAGTACGCAGCCAGAATGTTTCCGAAGTTCCCGGTCGGAACCGTGATGTTGATCTTCTCGCCGTCCTGAATATGTCCCTCGGCAAGCAATTTGCCGTAAGCGTAGGTGTAATATACGATCTGCGGAACGAGACGTCCGATGTTGATGGAGTTCGCCGAGGAGAACCGATATCCCTTCGCTGCGAGCGCCGACTTCATCGCATCGTCGCCGAACATCTTCTTAACGCCCGTCTGCGCGTCATCGAAATTGCCGGTGATGCCGACCACATGAACGTTTCCGCCCTTTTGCGTCACCATCTGACGCTCCTGCACCGCGCTCACGCCGTTCTTCGGGTAGAACACGATGATCTCCGTTCCGGGAACATCGGCAAAGCCCGCAAGGGCAGCCTTTCCGGTATCTCCGGACGTCGCCGTCAGGATTACGATCTTGTCCGTGATCCCGTTCTTCTTCGCCGCCGTCGTCATCAAATGCGGAAGAATGCTGAGCGCCATATCCTTGAATGCGATCGTCGCGCCGTGGAACAACTCCAAATAGTACGCTCCGTCCGCCTGAACCAAAGGCGCGATCTCTTCCGTGTCGAATTTATCGTCATAGGCCGCATCGATGCAGGCCCTGAGTTCGTCTTCCGTATAGTCGGTCAAAAACAGCGAAAGCACCGCATATGCCGTATCGCGGTACGACATCCGGGACAACTCCCGCATCGAAACCGGAAGCTTCGGCACCGACGTCGGGACATAGAGTCCCCCGTCCGGCGCAAGTCCCTGCAAGATCGCAGCGGACGCCGTAACTTCCTCACTGCCTCCCCGCGTGCTCTTATACATCACCATACTCATGTACCTCCGAACCTCCTGCGGCGGAAAATGCTTCACCGCACAGTCCATCAGAGTATATCATATACTCCGGACACATACAACCATAACTTTTCAAACTTTTTCGGGCGGAATTCCCCTTACAGTTTGAATCCCGTTCCGACAAACTGCGCGATATCGCGGCCGGTGTCATCCGTCACATCCACGTTCACAATCGTCGACGTGCGGCCGTTTTTGCGGCACACCGCCTTCGCGATCATTTTCCGGCCCTTCGGCGCTCCCAGATAGTTGATGCTCACCTGCTGCGCTACGGTCGGCCGGTGGATCTGGTTCACACACACGGCGAACGCGAAATCCGCCAGCGTGAAGATTGCGCCGCCCATGACGCCGCCGTTGGCGTTCTGATGCTTCTCCGAGAGGATCACGTCACAGACCGCATAGTTCTCGCCGACCTCGCGCACCACCATGTCGCTGTCGGTCGCAAACCGATCGCCCTTGAAATACTCTCTCGCTTCCTCTGTCGTCGCAAATGTTCCCATGTTTCGCACTCCTTCCAGCAAAGAACCGCGGTCATCGCCGCGGTCCCCTTATAAATCAGTCTCTGTATCAGACGGTCATTCCGTTCTTTACCCGGAAAATGATCCCCGCAAGTTCCTCACAAAGCTCCGGCATCCGCCGGTCGATATCCTCGGCAAAGCCGATGTTCAGACGGGCTTTCCGAAGGTTGGTCTCCGGATCCGTGATCCTGAAATACCGGTCCCCTTCGAGGTAGTCCGTGAGATATCTCGCCGCAAGCTCCGCAGTCACCGCCAGCGTGCACGGCGCCATCGCGTCAAGCTCCGCCTGCGTCAGCAGCGAGGCAGTCTCCGTAAGATATCCCCGCGCCACGGCCCGGAAGCGCTCCTCCGAAAGTCTCGCACTGCCGTCGGGCTGCATTTCCTTTGCAACGCTGCGGACACTGTCCGCAAAATCATAGGCGATCATGCCGGCCATCACCGTGTCAAAGTCGATCACCACCGCTCCGTACGGCGGTTTGTCCGACGTGAACAATACGTTGTTGAACTTCGTGTCATTGTGCGTGACCCGGACGGGAAACTCCCCGGCTTCGTACCGCTTTGAAATCTCCGAGGCCCGCTCCTCGAGAGCCTTGAGTCTTCGCAGCTCGTTCTTCACCTGACCGGTCCGCCCGAACTCGTCCCGCTCCGCCGCCCGCCAGAGATCGCGGAACCGCAGGAACGTATTGTGGAATCCGAGGATGGTCTCGTGAAGGCGATCCGGTGACAGATCCGCAAGCGCGGCGTTGAACCTTCCGAAGGCTCTCGCCATCTCGTACAAAACGTCCGGATCCTCCTGCGACAGTGTCACCGCATTCAGATACTCCTCAACGCGCCAGTACCCGGCGTTGCGACCTCTCGGGATCTCCAGAAAGCGCTCACCGCTTCGGCCCACCGGCAGCAGCGCGGCCGTGCGGATCCCCTTCTTGCGGAGATGGTCCGTCACCAGAACCATGTTGCGCATTGCCGCCCGCGGCTTCGTAAGCGCGTTGGGATTTATCTTCTGCACCAGATAATCCACCACGGAAGCGCCGTCTTTCACCGTGACGCGGAACGTGAGGTTGACGTTGCCGCCGCTCAGTTCCTCCTCGGAGACAATGCTTCCGGCGATGCCGTATCGTCGCAGGATCATTTCCGTGATGTTGCTCATGCTCTTGGCTTTCCGATCCGGGAAGCTTGATCAGCGAATCTTCAGAAGATGTCCGTTCTTCTTCATCGACTCGATGATCGCATCCACATGTTTCTCGCAGATTTCGTACGTGGGAGCCTCGGACATGACTCGGAGCACCGGCTCCGTGCCGCTCGGACGCAACAGAACACGTCCGCTCTCTCCGAGTTCCGCCGTACATGCCTCAACCTGAAGCAAAACCGCGGGGTCGTTCATCGTTGCTTCTTTATCGTCCACCACAACGTTCTTGAGAACCTGCGGGAACATTTCCACCTCAGCCGCAAGCACCGAAAGCGGAAGCTGCGTCTCGATCATGACCATCGTGATCACGATCGCCGTTAGGATGCCGTCGCCCGTGCGGGCGTATTTGCGGAAAATAAGATGTCCCGAGTTCTCGCCGCCGATAAAGTGGTCTTTCTCTTTCATGTTCTCATAGACATAGCGGTCACCTACTGCCGTCTTCTCGTAGCTGATGCCGATGCGGTCCAACGCCTTGTAAAGACCGAAGTTCGACATGATCGTCGTGACGACCGTGTTGCTCGGCAGCTGACCGATCTTCTTGAGATATTTTGCGCAAATGTACATGATCTGGTCGCCGTTGACGACGTTGCCGTTCTCATCCACGGCAAGGCAGCGGTCGGCGTCGCCGTCGAACGCAAATCCGACGTCCACCTTCTGCTCCTTCACAAACGCCTGAAGGCCCTCAATGTGGGTCGAGCCGCATCCGCGGTTGATGTTCGTTCCGTTCGGCTCATTGTTGATCACAAGCGTCTTTGCGCCCAATGCGTCAAAAACGGCGCGCGCGATCATCCAAGAGCTTCCGTTTGCGCAGTCCAGGGCAATCTTACGGTTCTCGAAGGATTTGGTCGCCACGTTGGTGAGATAGCCGATATAACGGTTGCGTCCGGTGTAGTAATCCACCGTACATCCGATGTTCTCGCCGGTAGCGAAGGGAATCTCCTCGATCTCACCGTCGATATATTTCTCAATCGTATTCTGGAGCTCATCATCCATCTTCTCGCCGTCGCCGTTCATCAACTTGATGCCGTTGTCGGTGTAGGGATTGTGGCTCGCGCTGATCATGATACCGCAGTCAAAGCCGTCCGTTCTCGTGATGTACGACACGCAGGGAGTCGTCGTCACATGCAGAAGGTACGCATTGGCGCCCGAGGATGTGATGCCTGCCGCAAGCGCATTCTCATACATGTACGAGGAACGTCTCGTATCCTTGCCGATGACGATCTTCGCCTGGCCGTTCTTGCCGTAGTACCATCCGAGGAAACGTCCGATCTTGAACGCATGCTCCGCCGTCAGCACAACGCCGGACTCTCCGCGAAAGCCGTCAGTTCCGAAATATTTGCCCATAAAAACTCCTTTGTATCCGCGCGAAGCGGTTATCGTTTTCGGTTTCAACCGCTGTCAGAGGCTCTGACAACACACGTGCATATTTTACTACTTCACCGGGATATTATCAAGGAAAAGCGAAACTATTTTTTCTTTCGTTTTCAAGCATTTATCTCAAATAACAGCTGAAAATCTTTTATTTTTGTCTCTGTGGCTAAAATTATTGCAAATTCGTGACGTGAAATCTTACATTTTCTGTCAAGCACGAATTTATCGAAAAATGAATTCTATTGACACTCGAATCCGTGGGTTGTAGAATTACGAAGTCAGTGCGAAAATCTCCGAGCACGCCTTTGCGGTGAGGTTTTCCGATTCGTAAAGGCGTGCCCTCTCTCAACCATAAAACAGTATGGTTATATAAATTTCGACATTTGGCTTTTCATTTTTTTCTCTCTTCTCAATTTTATCGCAAAAGGACCGTTCGCAAGAACGGTCCTTTTGTTATCTCATGATTCCATTGTTCGTTATTTCTTCCGTTTGATATGGATCACATAATTCATCGTCGCGCCGTTTTCGGCCGTCACCGTGACAACCGCCGTCGTGTTGCTGCCCTCCAGGGTTCGGGATCCGGTTCCCAGAGCGCTCGCGCCCTGCGCCGCAACGCTTGCGGAGATCGTCACCGACTTCGTCTTTGCCGGAACTTCCACCGTATACTCGAACTTGTCGTAGGAGAAGCCGCCCTGCAGCGACACTTTCGTGCCGTCCGCGGTCTTCACCGACAGCGATTTGAGGTACGCGTTCGGGCAGCCGACATTTTCCGGAGCCTGTACGGCAGTCGCCGGCATATTGCGGAACACCGGAATGGAGAACGACAGCGTCATCTCGGAAAATCCGCTCATCGCCTGGTACGCCGCAGCGACCTTGCGGGACTCGGATCTCGGAGCCTGCGCGTTCGACATGTACTGATGCCCGAAGGTGTTGGTCGACGACATATTGTACTTCTGCAGGTAGATCGTGTTCTGCCCGCGGTTGATATACGTGCTGCCGATGTAATACGCGCCGCCGACGATCGCGTCGTACCGGTTGTTCCACGGGATCCTGCAAGCCTTGTTCAGGCTCGCGTTCGTTCCGCCGTATTTTGCGAACTTGAGGCCGTTGCGGATCGCGCCGAGTGCGGCCGTCGAGTTGTATGCGCCGATATTATAGAAGTTGTAATACCCTAGATAGCCCTCCACGGTGCCCGTGGCGCTCAGGGAAAATGATTTGCCGGATATGACTTCCTGCTTCACTCTCGACGCCAGATGGTACGGGCTTACGCCGGAGTACTCCGCCGCCTCGATGAATGCCTGCGCGTACGTGACAGTGCGTTTCTTGCCGTCGTCCGTCGTGTAGGTAAACGACGTCTTGTACATCGGAGTTCCCTGCAGGATACTCTCCACGCCGGACAGCGTCTGCGTCTTCTTGTCGTACGAGAGATTCTCGAACATGTAGATGTTCGTCTCGTTGAGCCAGTTGCGGGGATCCATGAAATACTGCAGCCCCGCCGAGGAGATCATCATCCAGTTCTTCCCGTCAAAAGCCGAGAACTTGTCCGTCTTCCAGTTGTACGAACCGCTCGCATAGGAAAGCCAGTCCCGTCCTGTCTCGGACTCGATCAGATTGTTGCCGAGTGTGTTCTCTCCCGCTACTGCAGCCTTCCAGTCAAGGCCTGTCTGATACGCCTTGAACTGCCATGTCGGATGTTTTTGGTGGAGCTCCGTCAGATACGGGATATAACTCTCCGGGAAACCCGCAGCGCGAAGCTGATCCGCATAACTTGCAGAGCCCACAATCGGCGTGAACGGAGCTTTCAGGCTTTGCGGCGCCAGTTCGAAGTAGGATGCCCTCACATAGCCGACGATGCCGGATTTCCCGTCCTGCGCGATGACTTTGCGCCATTTTACGCCGTCCGACATCACTTCCTCGAGAATGCAGACATACTCGTCCTTGGCGATTCGGCGCTGCGTTCCGTCGGACGTCCGCACCATCGACGAATCGTCATACGGCTCCTTCCGAAGGTTAACCCCTGCGGTCACGGATTTCGACCATACGCCCTCCGCTCCCGTGTTCAGCGACACGTACGTTCCGGACATGTATCCGGAGTACGTCACGCCGTCGATGGACGCGCTCACGCGGTACCACAGGACACTTCCGACCATCGCCTGTCCGGTGATCAAAACCGGCTGTCGATACCCGAATTTTGCGATTGCTTCATAGGATGTGCCCGGGCCTTTACGGACGTTTACTCCGCTGCCCGTGACAATACCGTTATATGCATAGCTGTACGTCTCCTTCAGCGGGATCTTCTCGATACCGCCCTGCGCCACCTTGTACCGGATGGCACCGCTGTTGTTGCGGTCGTACAGCGGATACGATTTCGAAAGGGAAATGTAACTGCCGAAGACATAGCCGCGATACCGGATGCCTGACAGCTGGAACACACACTCGTACCACAGATCGCCGTTGTCGGAGTACGCGTACGAAACCACGGTCACTCTCTGACCGTTCGTGAGTTTCACGCTCTTGGCGTACTGCGTCCCCGGGCCCGTGCGGACATTCAGCGACGATACCACGACCTCCGCCACAACTTCCGAGGTGAGCGCCCGTCCGTTTTCCATCGTCACTCCGCGTGCACTCTTCTCTTCGCTCTTTTGCGACGGTGTCGGTGTGGGCGTTACCTTTGCCTTGGTCGTCGGCGTCGGTGTCGGCGTCGGAGTTGCTTTGACCGTCGGCGTGGGCGTAGGCGTTTCGGTCGGTGTCTTCGTCGAGATCACCGCATCCACAAGCGGAACATCCTTGACGACCTCCACGTAATCCCCGTACGCAAACCCTTCGCGTTTTTTGCCGTCCACGGTGACCGTCACGCGGTACCACAATTGTCCCTTGCTGTCATATGTCTTACCCGTCACGGTGAGGATTTCATTTTCATACGCTTTCGTGATGATCTCACTCGCGCCGTTGACTCCGGTCCGGATGTTCATGCGCAGCGCCAGAACCTGCCCGGAAACCGCGGTCGTGCTGTCGCTCTTCTTCGGTGTCGGAGTCGGTGTCGTCTTCTTCGGTGTCGGCGTCGGTGTTGCCTTCTTCGGCGTCGGCGTCGGCGTTGCTTTCTTCGGTGTCGGCGTTGTCTTCTTCGGCGTAGGCGTCGGCGTTGTCTTCTTCGGCGTAGGCGTCGGCGTTGTCTTCTTCGGCGTCGGGGTCGGCGTCGCCTTGCCGGTGCTGATGTACGCGGCGCTCACATAGCCCGTCACACTGCGTCCGCCCACAACCGCCGTTACGCGGTACCAGGTCGACCCGTCGTTGGCCTTCGCGCTCTCCAAGATCGTCACTTTCTGGCCGCATTCAAGCGTGGCAAGCACCTCGTAGCGGCTTCCGATGCCGGCGCGGAGATTCAGGCGGTATGCGGTTACGGTGCCCTCATTTTTCGAGGCAGCGGCAAAGACAACACGATCGGACGACGTTCCGCAGAACCCCGTCATCGTGTGCAGCACCAGCACGAGTGCCAGTACGATCGCAATGCCCCTTGATCTCCTCATAGAACCTCCGGCCGCAGGCAGATGTTGTTGAACTTTGCCTTATTATACATTTTAATACGACTGCTGTAGAATTGCAAATCTTTTTTCGCAAATGTGACGTATTTTCGCGATTTTTGCGCCACTAAACCGGCAAAAACGCTCTTCTGACGTCAAAAAAGAGGACACGGAAAACGACTGTCTCCCGTGTCCTTTCGAAAAATGATAATTCGTTCGAATAATTACTCGGTTTTCTCGGCCGCGCTGTCATCGCCCTCGAGGAAGCGGAACAACAATGCTGCAAGCAGTGCGCCCAAAAGCGGTCCGACGAAGAATACCCATACGTCCTTGATCGGATCGGTGACACCGCCGATTGCCGCAAACAGAGCCGGTCCCAGGCTCCTTGCGGGGTTGACGGACGTTCCGGTCAGGCCGATGCCGAGAATGTGAACCAGGACGAGGGTAAGACCGATCACAAGACCCGCGATATTGCCGTGTTTTGCCTTCTTCGACGTAACGCCGAGGATTGCATAAATAAAGATAAATGTCAAGACACACTCAACCAGGATTCCCGCGCCTACGCTTCCTCCGACATTGCCAAGACCGTTGCTTCCCAAAGACTTGGTCTGGTCGGTAACTTCGCCGAGGGAGAACATTCCCTTGAGGATTCCGGCTCCGGCGAACGCGCCGAAACACTGAGAAACGATGTATCCGCACAAATCCGAGGTGCTGAGGTCTCCCTTGACCCAGAACGCCACAGATACTGCCGGATTGACATGGCATCCGGAAACGTTGCCGATACTGTACGCGAGCGCAACGATCGCAAGACCGAACGCAAACGCCGTGAGAATGTAACCGCTTCCGAACTTGGCATCGCAGCCGACAAGCATAGCCGTACCGCAGCCGACGATGACAAGTACCATTGTGCCGATCAGCTCGGCAACATACTTCTTGCTACTACCCATAACTCCTACCTCCTATTGTGTGATTAACCCGACACCGAAGTGTCTCAAAAGCGCTCTCGCGCCTTAGGTTCGGTAATTATTCCGCGGAGCCCCCGATCAACCGCAGGAAATTGTACAACCCGGACTGGATCGCGCGGTTGTCATGGTCCGCGCCCGGAACCTCATACCAGAGATGTGCGATTCCGTTGCTTGTGAACAGATTGTGGTACGAAAGCGGGAATTTGCCGACAACGCTGTCCCTCGTACCGCAGCAGATCAGGATTTTCTCTGGTACAACGGCATCCTCCGCAAACACCACCTGCTCGTCCGTGAGCGATCCCTCATGCACCATGAAGTTATCCTTGCCGGGTACCAGTCCCGGTGCCGGCGCGATCGCACACGCCATGCGGAAGTACTGCGGATATGAAAGAATCGTGTACAGAGTCTCCCGTCCTCCCATAGAAAATCCGGCAATATACGTATTGTCGCGCCCCTCGGCAACCGAGTACGTCGCGTTAATATGCGGGATCAGGCACTGCGTAAGCTCCGTCGGGAAACGATCGTACGGGATCATCGCCTCCGCGGTGAATCCCGGCTGCTGTGCGGTCTCATCCGACGCCGCAAACATCGCCGGGCAGACCAGAATGAACTCGTCGCAGGCTCCGTCGGCGATCATGTTTCCGACCAGCTGAACGATGCGGTTCGACGCGTCTCCCGCAAAGGAATTCTCATCGCCGAAAATGCCGTGAAGCAGATAAACCACCGGGTACTTCTTCTCCTCCGTGTAGTTCACGGGAAGCAGAACGGTGTAACCGCGGTCACGTCCGCAGTACTCCGAGTGGTACGTTCCGTGTTCGAATTTGCCGTAAATCGCCTCTTTTCTGATCGCGACAGCGTCCGACGGACACAACAGTGTCATGCCGTCCTCATTGACCTGCGGTGTGGGTGTTGGCGTCGCCGTAGGTGAAACCTCCGGTTCCTGCGTCGGCATTCCCGTAGCCGAAGGAATCGGTGTCGGAGTCCCCGTGGGCTCCTTCGCCGGTTCCGCCGAGGGCGCCGCCGTTGCGGAAACCGCCTCCGAGGGTTCCGCCGCGGTATTATTATTCTGTCCCGAACCGCAACCGACGCAGGCTGCCGCAGCCAGCGCCGAAATCGCGCATAGAGCAATCATTTTTCGCATGATAGATATTCTCTCCGTATGTAATTCGATCACGCCTCGTCAATGGCCTTGCCGATGTCGTGGCGCATATATTTGTTGGCAAATGAGATCGCCTCCGTCGCCGCATACGCATTCGCGCGCGCCTCCCTGAGGTCGGCACCGAGTGCCGTCACGCCGAGTACGCGTCCGCCGTTTGTGAGCACTTCCCCGTCCGGCCCGAACTTGGTTCCCGCATGGAACACAAACTTGTCTTTGCAGTTCTTGAAGGTCTCCAGTCCCGAGATCGGGAAGCCTTTCTCATAGTGCTGCGGATACCCGTCGGATGCAAGCACCACGCAGACTGCCGCATTGTCGGCAAAGGAGAGCGTGACCTCGTCAAGGCGTCCGTCGACGCACGCCTCGAACACATCCACGATATCATTTTCCATACGGGGAAGAACGACCTGCGTCTCGGGATCACCGAAGCGCGAGTTGTATTCTACGACCTTCGGTCCCTCCGGCGTCAGCATCAAACCGACATACAGCACGCCGACGAACGGACGTCCCTCCGCCGCCATCGCTGCCACCGTCGGCTCATAGATCGTCTTCATGCAGATCTCATGGATCTCCTCGGTATAGAACGGGCTCGGGGAAAATGTTCCCATACCGCCCGTGTTAAGTCCCGTATCACCGTCTCCGGCGCGCTTGTGGTCCTGCGAACTTGTCATGCAACGAATCGTTTTGCCGTCGCAGAAGCACAGAGCCGACACCTCGCGGCCGGTCATGAACTCCTCGACGACCATCTTGTCGCCGGCCTTGCCGAAATGCTTGTCAAGCATGATCTCCCTGACGCCTGCCACAGCCTCTTCCTCGGAACCGCAGATTAAGACGCCCTTTCCGAGAGCCAATCCGTCCGCCTTGAGAACAACCGGATATTTTCCCTGCGCGCGGATGTAAGCGACCGCCTCCTCCGCATCGCTGAAGGTCTCATAGGCCGCCGTCGGGATGTTGTACTTTCTCATGAGAGCCTTGGAAAATGCCTTGCTGCCCTCAATGATCGCAGCGTTTGCCCGTGGTCCGAACACCCGGAGCCCTTCTGCCTCAAAGGCATCGACGACGCCGCCCACGAGCGGATCGTCCGGTCCGACAACCGTGAGGTCGATCTTTTCTTCCTTCGCAAATGCGATCAGTTTGTCAAACTCCATCACCCCGATCGGAACGCATGTCGCAAGCTCTGCGATACCCGCATTGCCGGGCGCACAGAAAATCTCCGTCGCCTTGCTGCTTCTCGCGATCGCCGTAACGATCGCATGCTCTCTTCCGCCGCCGCCGATAACCAAAATCTTCATGTCAGTCCTCCGTTATTGTTCATTTTCCGGGTGTTACACCGCAAAGTAATTTCCGTTCGAATCCGTTGTGATACGGCCGTTGGCAATGGCATCGATCACCTGCGGAAGGATGATCCACTCCGCCTGCTCCATCACGCGCCGCTGCAGAACTTCCGGCGTGTCGCCGGGCTCCACCGCCACCGCCTTCTGCATCAGGATCGGGCCGGTGTCGGTTCCCTCGTCCACGTAATGAACCGTCGCGCCGGTCACCTTCACACCGCGGGCAAGCACATGCTCATGCACCTTCAGGCCGTAAAAGCCGTCTCCGCAAAAGGACGGGATCAACGACGGATGGATATTGATGATGCGCCGCTCATACCTGCGGATCATCTCCGCGGGAATGATGACCAAAAAGCCCGCTAAAACGATCAGATCCGGCTTCATCGCATCGACTGCCGCAAGAAGCGCCGTCTCAAATTCCGCTCTCGTGGCATACGCTTTCCGGGACACGCAGACCGCCGGGATACCGGCTTTGTTCGCGCGCTCCAGCGCGTACGCATCCGCGCGGTTGCTGATCACTCCGCAGATCTCCGTGTTCGTGATCGTGCCGTTTCCTACCGCATCCAGGATCGCCTGCAGATTGGTGCCGCCGCCGGACACCATGACAACTGCTCTCATACTTACCTCCGTTGAATAAAACAAGGAACGCCCGAGCGCCGACCGAAGCCGGCGTCCGGGCGTGATACATCAAAGGATGGTGATTCCCTTCTCCCCGTCCGTGATCTCACCGACAACATATGCGGTTTCGCCTGCCACCGCCAACAGCCGAAGCGTCTCGTCCGCCTTGTCGCTGTCAACCGCGAGCATCATGCCGATACCCATGTTGTATGTATTGTACATCATGCGCTCTTCGATATTACCGGTCTTCGCAAGCAGATCGAAGATCGCAGGAACTTCATAACTGCTCTTGCGGATCAACGCATGCTTTCCGTCGGGAAGCATCCGCGGGATATTCTCATAGAAGCCGCCGCCGGTGATGTGGCTGCATGCCTTCACGGTGATGCCGCCGTCCTTCAGAGCCTTGAGCGCCTTCACATAAATCTTCGTAGGTGTCAGCAGCGCCTCGCCGAGCGTACATCCGAGGGAGTCGTTGTACCGGGCCAAAGTCGCCTCGCGCATGTCAAAAACTTTGCGCACCAGCGAATATCCGTTGCTGTGGATACCCGAGGATGCGATACCGATCACGGTATCGCCGGCCTTCACTTTGCTGCCGTCCACGATCTCGTCGCTGTCAACGATACCGACGGCAAATCCCGCAAGATCGTACTCATCCTGCGGATAGAAACCGGGCATCTCCGCCGTCTCGCCGCCGATCAACGCGCAGCCGGCCTGCTTGCAACCGTCCGCAACGCCCTTGACGATCGTCGCGATCTTCTCGGGGTAGTTTTTGCCGCAGGCAACATAATCCAGGAAGAACAATGGCTCACCGCCGGCACATGCGATGTCGTTCACGCACATGGCCACGCAGTCGATGCCGATCGTGTCATGCTTATCCATGAGAAACGCGATCTTCAATTTCGTTCCTACGCCGTCCGTTCCCGAAACCAGCGTCGGATGTTTCATCGTCATGAAACGGTCCAGGGAAAATGCCCCGGAAAATCCGCCGAGTCCGCCGAGCACCTCGGGACGCATGGTCTCCTTGACGTGCTTCTTCATCAGCTCCACCGCACGGTATCCCGCCTCAATGTCCACACCGGCATTCTTATAATCCATACTGTGTTCTCCTTTTGAAATTCGTTTTGCCGCGGTGAACCCCACCGCATCGAACAACCGAAGTCATTGTATCACAAAAGATGCTATCCCGCATCATGGCAGGACGCATTTTTCGTTGTTTCTTTTTCATTGAAATGATAAGCGTTACTTATTGTCTGCGTAGTTTTTATAACCTACACTTTCCAAGCGCTCTTTCTTCGCCATCACGCCGTCCTTGAGTTCTTCCTTGTACTCCTTGATCTTGGCAAGGAGCGCCGCGTCGTGGGTAGCGATGATCTTGGCTGCCAGGATACCCGCATTGGCACCGCCGTCGATGGCCACGGTCGCCACCGGGATTCCCGAGGGCATCTGTACGATCGAGTACAGCGAGTCCACTCCGCCCAGCGATTTCGTGTGGATCGGAACGCCGATGACCGGCAACGGGAATATCGCCGCACACATTCCCGGCAGATGAGCCGCTCCGCCGGCACCTGCGATGATCACTTCATAGCCCTTCTCCTCTGCGCTCTTCGCGTAATCGAAGAACACATCGGGCATGCGGTGCGCAGAGATGATCGTCATCTCGTACTCGATCCCGAAGCGCTCCAGGATCGCTGCCGCCTTCTGCATGATCGGAAGATCCGAATCGCTTCCCATCACAATTCCTACTTTTGCCATAGCACTAGCTCCCTTCTGTCTATTTGCCGGCCGCCAGTTCCTCCAGCGGCTTGTTCAACTCTTCCGTCCCCGGAATGACAAAGCGTCCGTTCCGGATGATATCGGCGATCACCTTGCCCTTCGCGTCGTGCACGCTGATGCTGCCGAGTTCGTCAAAGGGGATCGTGATGTCGGTGTGACAGTTCATATACGCCTTCGTCTCGTCCGTCGCACGCAGAGCCGAGACTTCATTCTCGCGGGCAATGATCTCTTTGCCGTCGGGATTGTACACCGCATGGTCCTCCGAATGACTGTAGCATGTATCTCCCACCGCAAAATGAGGTCCTGTCTTCTCCGCGATCAAGATCGGCAGTTTCTCCTGCACGTCGTACCGGATGCCCATGGCGTACGCCACGGTGTTCGTTCCGATCGCAAACTCTCCGATCGGCAGCGTCTCGTGGTTGTTTATGATGGTCTCGTCGAGGAACGTCTTATTTTCCGCTTCCGTCGCGAAATTCTCACAGGAGTACGTCTTGATCATGCCGTCGGAAAATGTCAGCCGCAGGTTTTTGTACGACGTCCCGTCGATGCAGACGTTCGTCACGTGGAGCGTACCCTCCGTCCCCTTCAGCACCGGTGACGTGAAGACCTCGCCGACGGGAATGTTGACGTCAGCCCCGCAGTTTTCAAAGTTCGTCTGCGTAGCGGGATCGCTCAGCGTATGAAGCATCACCTTCATGTCCGTCTCGTTGGCGCCACATCCCTTCACTGTGACGTAGGCGCCGCGGTCGAGCACATCGATGATCTTTTGATGGATCTTCTTGTATTCCGCGTTCGAGAGCGTGTTGCAGCGGATCGTCTCCCGGAACACATCCTCAAACCGGTCTCCGATGGCCGGAACCGGATACGCGATGATCGTAAACGTGCGCTGCGTGGGATCGATATACTCCCGCACGAGCGACACGACTCTGCCCTGCAGTTCCCGCACAAAATCACCGGAGCGCCCCTTCGCCACAGGCACGGCGCGCTTGTTCACAAACGCGATGTCCGGCGTGCCGAAGATCTCCTGCACGGCCGGTCCCGCATATCCCGCAAGTTCGCTTCGGTACGGCTCGAGGGCTTCCTTCAGCGCGGTCATGCACTCCTCAAGAAGCGGGCGCTGCAGCACCGTGAGATTGTCGTTGCGGTGATCGTACCCGTACTGGCGGTTGATGCTGTTGCCGGCCATACCGTTCGCCTGGAACGAGCAGCGATTGACCATCAACGCATTTTGCAGATAGCATCTCGGCTCGAGTCCTTCTTCTCGGAAAATGTCCATCGCCTTCGCGGTCACGCGCTCAAACCCGAAGAAGGTGTCCAGCGATACCGAATTCTTCTTCGTGCGGTCGATCCGCATGGTCTCAAAGCTGTCACAAAAGCCGTTGACAAACGTCTTTGCCATCTCATCGATCTGCGCCTGCGGAAGCTTCGCAAGAAATCGGTGGATCGCCAGCGCGTCCTCCGATACGGGAAGCCCGTACTCGTACATCGCGCCCTCGTCCTCCGCCGCTCTGCGGATGACATTTTCCACGTATGCAACTCCTTCGTGGGAGTATTTTTCGTAAACCCGCAACTCTGCATACTCACGGAAATAGTCATGTACATAGTAGTACAGACTCTGCTTGATCCCGCGGTCCACGCCGTCTTTTTCAATGTGCCCGAAGACTTCCGCGATCAATTCGCAGGCGTACAAAAACGGCTTGCGGATCCCTCGCATCAGATACGGAAGCGTCTGCAAAAGCTCCGTTCCGAGGATGGAAATCACCTGTGCATACGCATTGCCGTACTCCTTCGCAGATACGTCCGGGTTCAAAAATGATGTCTTGTAATTGTCTTCGCGGATCCCGGCGAACACCTTCTCCGCCAACATCGCGCGCTCCGCAGCGGACATCGTCTTCCACGCATCGCTGCCGGCCGTTTTTGCGAGATTGTCCATCGCCGTCGCGATCGCGGTAAACTCCGCAAGTCCCGCAGGGGCGTCGCTTCGTTTTGCTGCCGCCTTCAGGCCGGAGAACACCAGCGTAAAACGCTCCTTCTCGTCCCTGCTCCAGCCGAGCATCGCGGGTGCCGCTTTGCCGTCCGCCTTCGATCTGTTCGATCTTGTCATTGTATTTCCTTTCCTGCGATCGTCACTGCATCGCCGCGCCCACCAGAATCAGGGCAAAGGTGATGATCACGACCGCCAGGTTAATTCCCATTCCGGCCGTCGCGTAGCCGTCCACAAACGGAACGTCACGTCTCGCCTCCGCGGAACACAACATTCCCGTGATCGCCAACAGCCCGTTGACGATCCCGAGGCCACCGCTTCCCGGAAGGGAGTGCTTTCTCCCGTACACGATCAAAAACACCAGAAAGCACAGCGCCAGGATTCCTACCGCCAGGGAGATTTTCCCGAGGATGGAGCGCTGCCGCCCTTTGTAATGCACTGTTGATTTTTCGTGAATCGGAATGCTCATGGAACCACCGTTACGTTACTTCTTTCGTTTCCTCGCGCCTCCCGAGCGGGACTTGCGAACCGCTGCCGCGATGAGAACGCCGAACACACCTCCGAGCGTGTTCAGGATCACATCGTCAATATCAAAACTTCCCACGCGGAGAACATACTGCAGGATCTCCGCGCAGACGCTCGCGATGTATGTCACGGCGACGGCAAATGCTCCGTAAAAGCGCCGCTGCACCAGGATTGCAACAAAGAATCCCATCGGCAGAAAAACCACGATATTTCCGATCACATTCCACCAAAACAACTGAGATCCGAGGCTCTCCGGGCCCTTCCAGAAACGTTTGATCTCCGCAAACGGCAGTAAGTTTACGCCGTGCGGGACCTCCGTCGTACGTCCGAATTGGGGAGCAAACAGCAATCCGTAGACGAGTGCCGCGATATACAACACGAACAATACGCCCAAAAAGCGGCGCATGCCTTTCGTCATTTTCATGAATACCCCTTACTGGCGAAGCTCGACACCGAGGGCGGAAAGTCCCTTCAGAATGCCGTTCATCACGCGGGTAATCTCCTCGTCCGTCAAGGTATGATCCTTGGAGCGAAGCGTGACGGAGTACGCCATCGACTTGTGTCCCTCAAGGATCTGGGATCCCTCGTAGATATCGAAGAGATGGTACTCCTCCAGGAGTTTACCGCCGTTCTTACGGATGACTTCCTCCACGTCGCCGGCAAGGACCTCTTTCTTCATCACCATGGAGAGGTCTCGGGTCACTGCCGGGAAGCGTGCAATTCCCTCATATTTGATGCCGAAATCCGCAAAATTGCAGATCTTAGGCATATCGATCACGCCGATATACACACGGTCGCCGATCCCGTACGTCTCGCAGACCGCAGGATGAACCTCGCCGAGGTATCCGACGGACTCGCCGTTGTAGAACATCTCCGCCTGACGGCCGGGATGCAGGAAATTGTAGGCGCCGTTGTTTTTGTACGTCAACGTTCCCTTCATGCCGACGCGGCCCGTGAAGTCTTCCATCACGCCCTTCATATCGAAGAAATCGCCGTCGCCGTAGAAGCCAAGCGTAAACTGTACTCTCTCATCCGGAAGCTCCGTGACCGGAAGTGCCTTCGGAAGATAAATCTTGGCCATCTCATAGAGACGTCCGTTCTTGTTTCTGCGGTTGAAGTTCGTCGAGAGCGACGTGAGCATTCCGCCGAGCGGCGTCGTGCGCATCACCGAGAAATCCTCGCCGAGCGGGTTCGCGATCGTCACGGTCTTGCGCAGCACGTCATCCTCCGCAAGGCGCAGCTTATCGAACACCTTCGGGCTCTCGAAACTGTAGGTCATTGCCTCGGAAAATCCGTACTGCTCCGCGACATCCCTTGCAATGTCATTTAACCGGCGATCCAGCGGAATGCTGCCCTTGCCGGAACCCTTGGGAAGCGTCACCGGAATGTTGGCATAGCCGTAGAAGCGGGCAACCTCCTCATCGAGATCGGCATGGCAGAGAATGTCCTGACGCCAGGTCGGAACGATCACTTCGCCGGTAGCCCAATCGTACTTCAGATCGATCGTCTCGAAATAGCGGATCATCGTCTCTTTGTCGATGTCCGTGCCGAGAACGCGGTTCGTTCTCTGGTAATCAAACTTGACTCTCCACGGTTTCTTTTCCACCGGGTACACGTCGACGCAGCCGCCGACAACCTCGCCGGCGCCGAGCTCCTCGATGAGCTGGCAGGCGCGGTTCATCGCCTCCATCGTCGTGTTTGGATCGAGTCCCTTCTCGAACTTGGCCTGCGCGTCGGTGCGCATGCCGAGGCGCTTTCCGGAAAGACGGATGTTCGTTCCGTCGAAGCAGGCAGCCTCAAAGAGCATCGTCTTGACGTTGTCCGTGATCTTGCTGTTCTCACCGCCCATGATGCCGGCGATACCGACACTCTTCTCCGCGTCACAGATCATCAGCACGTCGGAGTCGAGCTTGCGCTCCTGACCGTCCAGCGTGGTGAAGGTCTCGCCGTCCGCAGCGCGGCGTACGATGATCTTCTTGCCTGCGATCGTGTCATAGTCAAACGCATGCATCGGCTGGCCGTACTCTTCCATCACGTAGTTCGTGATATCGACAATGTTGTTGATGGGACGAATGCCGTTCGAAGCAAGGCGTCTCTGCATCCACAACGGCGACGGAGCCAGTTTAATGTTCTTCACAACGCGGGCGACATAGCGCGAGCAGAGATCCGTAGCCTGCACATCGACCGCAATGTAATCGGAAGCCTTCTCCGAATTGCCGGTCTCCGTCACGACAGGCGGGCAGAATTTCTTGCCGAACGTCGCGGCAGCCTCGCGCGCGATACCGATCACGCCGAAGCAATCCACACGGTTCGAGGTGATCTCATACTCGAAATTCACGTCGTTCAGGCCGAGCGCTTCCACTGCGGAATCGCCGGGCTTCACATCCGGATACATCTCCGGATCGAAAATGTAGACGCCGTTCTCCGGTGCCTCGGGATAGAAATCTCTTGAGGAACCGAGTTCCTCGACGGAGCACATCATACCGCACGACTCCACACCGCGCAGTTTGCCCTTCTTGATCTTTGTGCCGCCCTCGACTTTTTTTCCGTCATGGTCCGTTGCCACACGGCCCCCGTCAAGGACAACCGGGATGAGCGCACCCTCGGTCACATTGGGAGCGCCGGTCACGATCTGAAGCGTCTCGCCGTCCGCGCTCACCTGCATCTGGCAGACGATCAGTTTGTCCGCATCCGGATGCGGCGCGATGGACAGCACCTTCGCCACAACAATCTTCTCGAGATTCTCATCCAGGCGCTCGAACCCCTCTACCTTAGAACCGCTCAGGGTCATCGCGTCCGTGTATTCCTGTGCCGTACAATCAAGGTCCGGAACATAGGCCTTGATCCAAGATAACGATGTATTCATAGTAATCTCCGTATCAATGTGTATTCTGTCTTCGAGCGCTTTCTCAGAACTGCTTTAAGAAGCGAAGGTCATTTTCGTACAAGAGACGAAGGTCGTCGATCTCATACTTTAAAAGAGCGATGCGCTCCAATCCGACGCCGAACGCAAAACCCGTGTACTTCTCGGGATCGATGCCGCTCATTGTCAAAACGCGGGGGTGAACCATACCGCAGCCGAGAATCTCGATCCAACCGCTGCCCTTGCAAAACCGGCATCCTTTGCCGCCGCACTTAAAGCAGGAAACGTCCATCTCCGCCGAGGGCTCGGTAAACGGAAAATGATGCGGGCGGAACTTCACTTTCGTCTCCGCTCCGAACATCTCCTTCGCGAACTCCGCGAGCGTTCCCTTGAGATCCGCAAACGTGATGTTGTCGTCGATCACAAGACCGTCCACCTGGTGGAAGCAGGGCGAGTGCGTCGCATCCACCTCATCCGCGCGGTACACGCGGCCGGGGGACAGAATGCGAAGCGGCAGCTTGCCTTTCTCCATGATACGCGCCTGCACCGAGGACGTCTGGGTGCGAAGCAGGATCTTGCCGTTCACGTAAAATGTATCCTGCTCATCCTTTGCGGGATGGTTGGCCGGAATGTTCAACGCCTCAAAGTTGTAGTAATCCTCCTCAACCTCAGGGCCGTCCACGATCTCATAGCCCATGCCGACAAAGAACCGCTCCACTTCCGCAAGCGCGATATTGTTCACATGGCGGTGTCCTTCCGTCATCCGCTTTGCGGGAAGCGTCACGTCGATCGTCTCGCTCGCGAGTTTCTTCTCCTGCTGCTTCGCGGTGATTGCCGCCTTGACTTCCTCCAGACGCTGCTCGATGGCCGCACGCGCGTCATTGACCAGCGCGCCGACTGCAGGCCGATCTTCCGGAGCGACATCCTTCATGGACTTCAAGACCTCCGTGAGAGCTCCCTTTTTTCCCAAGAATTCGACCCGGATCTCATTGAGAATGTCCATGGTCTGCGCCTGCTCAAGCTTCTCGAAGCAGGCTTTCCGGATTTCCGCTAACCGCTCTTTCATAGTCGTTTGTGACGGAGACTAATTCTCCGTCATTCCTTTCATCATTTTGATAAAGTCATCCACCGCGCGGGAATCGATCAGACAATCGCATACACCGAGCCGCTCCACAATGTCGGAGCCGCCCTCTCCGCGGAAAATCCGCACGGTCATATCCTTATTTTTCGTCGGATCCGCCGCCTTCACCTCGAAGGTCAGGATCGGTTCCGCATCCGGCGTCTCCGTCGGCTTGTACCCCGTCGTCCGAAGGCCCGTGATGAGATTCATCCACTCCAAAGCCTCCTTGGAGGTAATCTGTGTGCCGTTCATCCGGTACACCTCTTCCTCACCCACAGTCTCGTGGGTGTAGGTCAGCGCCTTGTCGTCAAAGGTCACGGTCAAAGACGAGATCGCACGCATTCCCGGATAGAACAACGCATGGTACGTATACGAGAATACGTCGAAATTGCACATCAGCTCAACCTGCGCCTTGCTGATGGTGATGATGGCATCCCGCCCCTGGAGCATCGCATAGTACGATCCGGTCTCCGCATCCTGCTCGCCGATCTTCAGCGTATAGGACCTGGATTCCGTACCGGAATCGTCGGTATATTTCACAGTGAGCACCGCCTGCGGATCATTCAGACCGTATTTCGCGAACTCATCCGGCCGCGCCGCGCGGACACTCTCGGTGTAGATGTTCAGATACTGTTCCAGCTGATCCATCCACGTTGTTCCGGGGATATCGGCCTCCCACTGAGCCCGATACGGCTCCTCGGAATACCACGGCAGATAGTTGATGCCGGAATAGTCGTAAAAGTTGTTGCCCTTCTTCGCCGTAAACGCCGGGAACAGGGTTCCCGTCAGCGAGATCTCGGTGATATTCTTGATCGCCGAAATGCTCGGAAGCGTCAGCTTGTTCACAAAATAACTCTTGTCACGCAGGATCAGCTGCGAATAGCTCGACGATACGGTATATACGGTCTTCTCATCGTTAAACCTGCAGTAATAGTTTGCATTCGTCGGCAGTTTGTCGCCGAGTTCGATCTTCACGAGCCGTTCGCTCCCTGCGTACGCCTCCAGCACCGCCGGATGATCAAGCCCGTATTCGCTCGCAGCCGCCGGCTCCGTCACTTTGGACAGCGCCAGAAGGTTCGGCAGCATCTTGTCGGTAAACTGGTTGACGATCGCCTGGTTCAAAAGGTCGTCTTCATTGATCCACTTCTCGCCGTCCTTGGTGAACACGGCCTCGTAGGAATCATTTTTCAGATAAATCCTGTCGACCTTGTCCACATCGATCGTCGTCACCGTAAAGTATTCGGTTTTATTGCCCGGATCCGTTGGCTTTTTGTCCTTGTTTTTCAGCAGAAAGAACACGGCCAGCAAAGCACCGAGCGCAACCACTAAAACAGCGATCTTGATAATGCTTGATTTACTCTTCATTCACTGTATTCTCCGAAGTCTGAATTCTCTCCACACGGCGTCTGAGAATGACGACAATGCCCACACACAGGATCAACGCCGGCAGAAGGAAGGACGCAATCGCCACCTTGTTCCGCTCACTCGTCGTCATCCGAAGCGCTTCGTTGAGCGCCGTCGTGTCCGGGATTGCGCGAACCGTGTTGCTTTCCTGCGAAAAATGCTGATTCAGCATATCGATGAACATATCGCGGTTGGCCATCTGCGACGTGCCCGTCATGAACACATCGGAGAAGAAAAATGACGCTCCGAACACATACATGGTTCCGGTCGAACCGTTGTAAGTGTCTTCGATCTTCATGAGAATCGGATACTCTCCCGTCTCATCGGTGGACAGTTTCGTGTAATCCCCTTCGCTCAGTTTGACATATCCTTCGGCCGATGAGCGATACAGCGTCTCGACGGTGGTGGTATTACGGCGAAGTACATCGGTGTACAAAGGCGTCGTAAACGGCCATGCCGCACTCTCGTTTCCGACCTTCGTCAAAAGGTACGGAGGCTGGTCACCGACGGTAAGGCTCGAGTCGCTCTCGCACACGATCCCCGCACCCAGGCGCACGCCGTAATAGTTGAGAAGCGCCTGATAGCTCGTCAGCGTATCGGCTCCGACATAGGTTGAAGTAATTACGATACCGCCGCTCGTCATATAGTTCTTTACGGCTTCGACCTCCTCCGCCGTGAAGTCCTTTCTCGGACCGCCGATCAGCAGAATGTCGCAGTCTGCGGGAACTCCGCCGGCCGCAGTAAGGTTGACGTACTTCAGTTTATAGGCATTGAGCTTCAGCAGATCGGAAAATGTCTGCGTCACGCTTCCGAGATTTTCCTTATCAATGTTCGTAAGCCATTCGTTATGGTTGACCGTAGCGTAGATCGTCGCTTTCTTATCCTGAGTTACCTCGATGATCGCCTTGGCGATCTCAACCTCGGCGTCGTAACCCACATGAGCTTTCGTCATCGCGCTCGTATTTACTTCGTAGATCATCATTTCCGAGACGTCGATATACGAGTAGCGCTCGGGAGCGTCCGCATTGACGACGATGATACTGTTCGGATTGATCTCGCTGGTGTCGTTGTAGCGGTAGATGAACTGCGGGTACTGCACCGGATCCTTGAACGTCAGCGTGATCAGATCGTTGGCGTCCGCGATCAGTTCGGCCGCGGTCTTGATCGTGAGGTCCTCCTCACTCTCCTGATACACATAGTAGAGATCAACCGGCGTCGAGACGGACTTTGCAAACTCTTTCGTCTCGTCGGCGATGGTGTATTTTCCGGTCGACGACATGTCGATCTTGTCGAAGAGACTGCCTGAGATCAGGTTGACAACGATCAAAACCACGATCACAAGGAAGGATACGACCGTGGCATAAGCACCGCCGCGGAATTTTCGGGATCGGGAATTCTTACTCATATTACGCCTCCCATCTTCTCTTCTTGATCGCCTGAATGGTCAGGAACACGAAGAGGAAAATCATGCTGAGATAGTAAACGTAGGATGAGATGTCCACGATCTCTCTCGGGAACAGGGCAAACCGCGACTGCACGGACAGCCAGCCGAACACTTTCGCGAGGCTGCCGTCAAACCGGGTCCGATCCGGATCCGTAAAATAAGCAACTGCCAGACCGCCGACGGAAAGCACCGCAACGATGCCCGTGACGATCTTGCTCTTCATCATCACATATGTAATGACCGACACGATCAAAGCGAGCCCGAGGAGCACGCAAAATGCCAGTACATGTCCGGTCGGAAGCATCTGAACGAGCATGTCGATCATTAGGGTAAACAGGATCACAATGAACGTCATCACTGCCGCAAACACCTGACTCTCGGTCAGCGACGAAATGAACATTCCGATGGCCATATACGTGCATCCCAGCAAAAAGAACGCAGCGATCGTCGTGTACGCAACCGAATAGTTCACCGCACCGTAATTGTGAAGGATCAGCGGATAGACGCAGATAAACGCTACCGCGACGGCAAACACCGTCACGAGCGCAAGGAACTTCCCTAATACAATGCGCTCGACACTCACGGGCGCCGTGAAGATCAGCTGGTCCGTGCGCTGTCTCTTTTCCTCCGCGAGAATACGCATCGTAAGCATCGGAACCAGCAGAAGGAAGAACGTCGTGGTTCCGTTGACCGCAAGTCCGAAGTTTGCGTACTCGCCGCGCAGGTTGTACAGGTATTGGTAAATGCCGACAATGATCAGCAAAAACGCAATGAACAGATATCCGAGGAACGACGTGAAATACGACCGCAACTCTTTTTTGTAAATTGCTCTCATATCGTATCCCCCTTCCCTGTCATCTCGATAAAGACATCCTCAAGGGTCTTCTGGATGGCATTGAGTTCAAACAGGGCAAAACCGCGCTCGGCACACATAGTCGCAAGACGGTCCCGGATCTCTCCCCGCTCTGCGGAATACACCGCGTAGGCCGTGAGACCGTCGCCGGGATCCTCTTCAAGCCTGTCGCACCGCGCAATGTTCGGGATCGACTCCACCGCTTTGCGGAACTCCTCTTCCTCCGCGCGGACCACAAGACGAACGCCGCTGGTACCGCCCAGCGTGCGGATGATGTTGTCCGGCGTGTCGATGATGATCTTCTTTCCGTGATTGATGATCAGCACGCGGTCACATACGGCGTTGACCTCAAACAGGATATGGGAACTCAAAATGATCGTATGCTCTTTTCCGAGGCTGCGGATGAGATTGCGCATCCAGTTGATCTGCATCGGGTCGAGGCCGACGGTGGGCTCGTCGAGGATCAGCACCTCGGGATTGCCGACGAGCGCCTGCGCAAGGCCGACACGCTGACGATATCCCTTACTGAGATGCTTGATCAGCTTGTTCTGCATATGGGTTACGTGCAACAGTTCCATCACACGGTCCACTTCTGCCGCGCGCTCCTTCTTCGGGATCTCCTTGAGCTCCGTACAGAACCGCAGATACTCCTTCACACGCATATCGGGATACACGGGCGGAATCTCCGGAAGGTATCCGATGCATCGTTTCGCCTTCTCCGGCTCGTCATAGACGTTGAAGCCGTTGATGGTCACATCGCCTTCGGTTGCGGAATTGTAGCCCGTGATCATGTTCATGGTCGTCGACTTGCCGGCACCGTTCGGTCCCAGAAAGCCGAGGATCTCGCCTTTTTCAACGGTGAAGCTGAGGTCGTCCACGGCGCGGAAATCACCGTATTGCTTCACCAGATGTTCTACTGTTATCACCTTTTGCCTCCTGCTGTCTTACTCTCCTGTCTCCCCCAAAGGCCGCAATCAGCCGATCACGTCCTTCATCGTATACAAGCCGGGCTTCTGTCCCGCAAGGTATTTCGCCGCCGCCACGGCACCTTTGCCGAAGATTGCCTTCGAGTACGCCGTATGGCTGATAGTGATCACCTCGTCGGTCCCGCAGAACAAGACGTCGTGATCGCCGACGATCGTACCCCCGCGGACCGCGCTGATACCGATCTCGTCGCGCGGACGCTGCTCGCTTCTCGTCGAGCGATCAAACACATAGTCCTTCGCCTGCGGAAGCGCCGCATTGATGGCATCCGCGATCGCGAGAGCCGTGCCGCTGGGAGCATCCTTCTTCAGGCGGTGATGCTTCTCCACGATCTCGATGTCAAAGCCTTCCGCCGCAAGCGTCTTCGCCGCTTCCTGAACTAAGCGGATCAGAACATTCACACCCAGAGACATGTTGGCGGAACGGACGATCGGCAGTTCCTTCGAAGCCGCCTCAATCTCCGCAACCTGCTCTTTCGTATAACCGGTCGTGCAGAGGACCAGCGGCATGTTGCGCTTCTTTCCCTCCGCAAGCAGCGCCGAAAGGATCTTCGGCGTCGAAAAATCGATCAGAACGTCGGCATCTTCCTTCACTTCGGAAAACGACGGATAAACCGGGTATTTCGAGTCCTCCGGCACAACCAAGTCGATGCCGGCAACAACCTCGGCGTTCTCATCCTGCATCACCAGCTCCGAGATCACGCGGCCCATATGACCGCTGCAACCGCTCATGATAATTCTTGTCATGGTAGTATCATCCTCCCATTGTCTTCGTCGTCAATGTACAACAAACGGGCCCTCGGCCGCGCCGCGGTGGCACAGCCGCAAGACCCGAAACCGTCATGTGTTACTTCAGAACGCCCATGCGCTCCATCTCTGCCTTAAGGATTGCCTGATTCTGAGGCTCCATCACCGACAGAGGCATGCGCACGCTGCCGTCGCACTGTCCCATCATGCAGGACGCCGCTTTCACCGGGATCGGATTCACCTCGAGGAAGAGGTCCTTCGCCAGGCGGAAGTACTTCACCTGCAGATCGCGGGCTTTCTCAACATCCCCGCGAAGATAGGACGCAACCATCTCGTGCACCTCATACGGGATGACATGGGACAACACGGAAATGACGCCCTTGCCGCCGATTGAGAGGATCGGAACGATCATATCGTCATTGCCGGAGTAAATGTCCATCTTGCCGTCGGTGAGCGCCGCGATCTCCGTAGCCACACTGATGTCACCGGTGGCTTCCTTCACCGCGACGATGTTGTCGACGGTCTTGTACAGCGTCGCGATCGTCGAGGGTGCCATCTTGCAACCGGTGCGGGAAGGCACGTTGTACAGAATGATCGGCTTCTTCGTAGCCCCGGCCACCGCCGTAAAATGAGCCACAAGGCCGTTCTGTGTCGCCTTGTTGTAGTAAGGAGTCACGACAAGCATCGCGTCCGCCCCCAGAGCGTCCGCCTCCTTCGTCAGATAGATCGCCGTCTCCGTGCAGTTCGAGCCCGTGCCGGCGATGACCGGAACACGTCCCGCTACCTGCCTTACGCAATAACCGATCACATCGAGATGCTCCTCGTGAGACAGGCAGGATGCCTCTCCCGTCGTGCCGCAGACAACGATCGCGTCCGTGTGGTTTGCGATCTGATACTCGATAATATCGGAAAAATTCTTATAATCGACTTCACCGCCGTTCTTGAACGGTGTGATAATGGCTACCGCCGAACCTGTAAAGATAGACATGGAAAAACCCTCCGCTGAATTCAAAATCATATTCGTTCGCGGTTTTTCGGAATATCATAACCGAAAAATCATACAGAGATTATATTAGCATTTTCCGTTTCGTATGTCAAGAAATCCGTTGTGTTCGACCGCTCCCCGGGAAGAATTGTCCGTTTCCCGTGCGGACGCGCATTATATGCACAAGTTTTCGCCCGTAACCGCGCTCATTGTTGGTCACCTTATCTATTGAAAAAAGACATTGTTGTGTTACAATACTATCGTCGGCTTTTGTGGCCTGAAATCAGAACACTATGCAAGGAACAGGAACTATGAAGAGAAATGACATTCGCAATATCGCCATCATTGCCCACGTCGACCACGGCAAGACCACGCTCGTCGACGAGCTCTTAAAGCAAAGCGGCGTCTTCCGCACCGGTCAGGTTGTCGAGGATCGCGTGATGGACTCAAACGATATCGAACGGGAGCGCGGTATCACCATCCTTTCGAAAAATACCGCTGTCACATACAAAGGCGTAAAGATTAACATCATCGACACCCCCGGCCACGCCGATTTCGGCGGTGAGGTCGAGCGTGTCCTCAAGATGGTCAACGGCGTAGTACTTCTGGTCGACGCTTTCGAGGGGCCGATGCCCCAGACCAAATTCGTTTTGAAGAAAGCTCTCGAGCTGCATCTTCCGGTCATCGTCTGCATCAATAAGATCGACCGTCCGGAAGCTCGCCCGAAGGAAGTCATCGATGAGGTTCTGGAGCTTCTGATCGACCTCGACGCGGACGACGAACAGCTGGAGTGCCCGATCGTCTTCACCTCCGCCAAGAGCGGTATCGCTATTCTGGAGCTTGAGGACAAGCCTGTCAGTATGGAGCCTCTGTTTGAGACGATCCTCGATTACATCCCCGCTCCCGAGGGCGACGAGACCGCAGGCACCCAGGTTCTCATCAGCACCATCGATTACAATGAATACGTGGGACGCATCGGCGTCGGCAAGGTGGACAACGGTACGATCCGCGTCAATCAGGACTGCGTCATCGTCAACCACCACGATCCCGACAAACTCCGCAGAGTCAAGATCAGCAAGCTCTATGAGTTTGACGGTCTGAAGAAGGTTGAGGTAAATGAGGCAACCGTGGGATCCATCGTAGCCATCTCCGGCATCAGCGACATCCACATCGGAGACACGCTCTGCTCCCCGGATGCTCCCAAGGCAATTCCTTTCCAGAAGATCTCCGAACCGACGATCTCCATGAATTTCCTTGTAAACGACAGCCCTCTTGCCGGTCAGGAAGGCAAATTCGTCACGTCCCGCCATCTGCGCGAGCGCCTCTTCCGCGAGCTTAACACCGACGTGTCGCTGCGGGTTGAAGAGACGGACACGACCGAGGCTTTCAAAGTCTCCGGCCGCGGTGAACTGCACCTGTCCGTACTGATTGAGAACATGCGCCGCGAAGGTTACGAATTCGCCGTCAGCAAGGCGCAGGTCATCTACCGCGAAGACGAGAACGGCAGGAAGCTCGAACCCATGGAGGAGTGTGTCGTCGACGTTCCCGAAGCGTATGCCGGAAGCGTCATCGAGAAACTCTCCGCACGAAAAGGCGAGCTTCAGGGCATGAGTTCCTTCGGCGCCGGCTCGACACGTCTCACGTTTATCATCCCCGCCCGCGGTTTGATCGGATACCGCAACGAGTTCCTCACGGATACGAAGGGCGAGGGAATCATCAACACCGTATTTTCCGGATATGCGCCGTACAAGGGAGACCTGAACTACCGCTCCCAGGGCAGCCTGATCGCGTTTGAAAGCGGCGAGGCAGTCACGTACGGTCTGTTCAACGCACAGGAGCGAGGCGCCCTGTTCATCGGCGCCGGAGAGAAAGTCTATGCCGGCATGGTTGTCGGTGAGAACGGCAAGCCCGAGGACGTGGAAGTCAACGTCTGCAAGCGCAAGCAGCTGACGAACACCCGCTCTTCCGCTGCCGACGAGGCGCTTCGCCTCACGCCTCCGAGAATCATGAGCCTCGAGCAATGCTTGGAGTTCATCGACAACGACGAACTTCTGGAAGTCACCCCGAAGAACCTGCGAATCCGCAAGAAGATCCTCGACTCTCTCGAGAGAAAGCGCGCGGCTCGCAAGAACTGATCATTTCACCGATCGACATCGAAGAAGGAGAAGGCTACGATGAAGAACACAAACTATCTTACCTGGGACGAATATTTTATGGGGATCGCACTGCTGTCGGCAAAGCGAAGCAAAGACCCGAACACCTGCGTCGGCGCCTGCATTGTCAGTCCCGAGAACCGCATTCTGTCGGTGGGCTACAACGGTATGCCCCGCGGATGTTCCGACGACGAATACCCCTGGGAGCGCGAGGGCGATGCTCTCGACACCAAGTATTTCTACGTCTGCCATGCCGAACTGAACGCGATCCTCAACTACTCCGGCACCAACATGAAGGGCGCGCGTGTCTACACTACGCTATTCCCGTGCAACGAGTGCACCAAAGCGCTCATCCAGGCCGGGATCACCGAAGTCATCTACCAGAGCGACAAATACGATCTCACTCCCGCGAACATCGCGGCAAAGCGCATGTTCACCTCGGCAGGCGTCGCTCTGCGCCAGATGCCCGTGACCGACAAGGATGTAGTGCTCTCACTGTAGCGGATATTACATTTTCCGCATGAATTATTTGTGTATAATAAGGAAGGTGCCGTCTCCGCGGCATCATTCCGCAAACAGAGGAAATACGAGGAAAACCTGAATGCTTTCACTTCACGACATCAAAAAGGATTACCCGATCGGAGACTCCGTTGTTCATGCTCTCAAGGGCATCAATCTGACCTTCCGGGAAAATGAGTTCGTTGCCATCTTAGGCCCTTCCGGCTGTGGAAAGACGACGCTTCTCAACATCATCGGAGGTCTCGACCATTACACCTCCGGAGATCTTGTGATCAACAGCCGTTCCACCCGTCTGTACAGAGACAAGGACTGGGACGCCTACCGCAACCACAGCATCGGCTTTGTCTTCCAAAGCTATAATTTGATCTCCCATCAGACGGTACTTCGGAATGTGGAACTTGCCCTCACCATCTCCGGAGTTTCCAAAAACGAGCGTCGCGAACGCGCGATCAAGGCTCTCACCGACGTCGGCCTGGCAGACCAGATCGACAAAAAGCCCAATCAGCTCTCCGGCGGTCAGATGCAGCGTGTCGCAATCGCCCGTGCTCTGGTCAATAACCCCGATATCGTCCTTGCCGACGAGCCCACCGGTGCTCTGGACACCGAGACCAGCGTCCAGATCATGGATCTTCTCAAAGAGATTGCCAAAGACAAACTGGTCATCATGGTTACGCACAACCCCGATCTGGCGCAGACTTACGCAACGCGTACGATCTGCCTGCTCGACGGTTTGATCACCTCGGACTCGCTTCCGGTTTCGGACAAGGAGGAACTCACAGCCACTCCGACCAAGGAGCGCACGTCCATGTCGTTCCTCACGGCGCTTTCGCTGTCCTTCAACAACCTGCTGACCAAGAAAACGCGAACGATCCTCACCGCATTTGCCGGCAGCATCGGCATCATCGGTATCGCTTTGATTCTTTCGCTGAGCAACGGTGTCAACAATTTCATCGTGCGCGTGCAGGAGGATACGCTGTCATCCTACCCTCTCACGATTCAGAAACAGACCGCCGATTCCTCGACATTGATCTCCGCGATCTTAGGGTTGACCAACGAGGATATAGAGAAGCACAATGACGGTCGCATCTATTCCAGCGATATGATGGGCCGGATCTTCAACACCATGCTCTCCGAGATCAAGACCAACAACCTCAAGAAATTCAAGGAGTACCTGGACACGGACAACGAGATCCGATCTCTGACCACTGACATCCGCTACTCCTACAATATTGTTCCGCAGATTTACAAGTCGGACACCACGGATGGCATTTTCCAACTGAATCCCAGCACCCTCATCAACGAGTTCTGGGGGGCGCTCGGTATTTCCGACTCCTCCATCTCCGAAATGAGCAGCATGCTCAGCATCGGAGGCTCGACACGCGGAATGTCCGTGTGGTCGGAGATGCTTGACAACCAGGAACTGCTCGACGAGCAGTACGACATTGTGGCGGGCCGTTGGCCGAAAGCCTACAACGAAGTCGTCCTCGTGGTCGATGCCAACAATGAGATCAGCGACTATACGCTCTACTCCCTCGCTCTCAAGGATCCCCGCGAGATTCAGCCGAAGTTCCGCAAGCTCATGATGGGCGAACAGCTTGAGAGCGAACAGGTTTCCTATACTTATGAGGAACTGCTTCAATTGAATTTCCGCCTGGTCCTTCCGGCCGACTTCTACGCCTACGACGAGGAATCCGGCACCTGGATCAACCGTTCTCAGGATACGGAATACATGCAGCGACTGCTTGCGGACAACAGCCGCTCCACACTGCTTTCGGTCGTCGGTATCATCCGCCCCGGCGAGGATGCCATGTCCTCCTCCGTAAACGGCGCGATCGGTTACACGCACGAGCTCATGGAATACATCATCAGTGAGACCTCGACGCGCGAGATCGTCAAGCAGCAGATCGCAAATTCCAACACGGACGTCTTCACCGGACTGCCTTTCGAAGTTCCGAAGGCACCGACCGCCGAAGAACTCCGCGCAATGCTTTCGGTTCAACTGGAGAAGATGACGAAGGATGAACTGACCCGGCTCACGGGCATGCTGGTTTCCTTCTTTCAGACCGACGAAACCGGCCGCTACGACGAGATTATGGCAAAGATCAACAACGGGGAAGACGTTTCTCCTTCCGAGATGCTGTCTCTTCTTCCCGATGAGGTTCTGATGTCCTCGTTAAAGCAGTACGTCAACACGCAATCGGTCAGCACCTACGATATCAACATTGCGAAGCTGAGCAGCGCCGATCTCGCCGATCCCTACTCAATCAGCATTTATCCCAAGGACTTCAAAGCCAAGGACCGCATTGTCGAGTTGATCGCCGCATACAACAAGGCCGCAAAAAGCGACGACGACGTGATCGAATACACCGATTACATCGCTCTGCTGATGTCTTCCATCACCAGAATGATCAACGCGGTGACCTACATTTTGATCGCCTTCGTTGCCATTTCGCTGATCGTTTCGTCGATCATGATCGGTATCATCACATACATCTCCGTACTGGAGCGCACCAAGGAGATCGGTATTCTCCGCTCGATCGGAGCTTCCAAGCGCGATATCGCCCGCGTGTTCAATGCCGAGACGTTGATCATCGGCTTTGTCGCTGGTGCGATGGGAATTCTGATCACACTTTTGCTGAACATCCCGATCAACATGATCATTTACCGGATTGCCGATGTGCGCGGCCTGTCGAAGCTGCCTGTCGCCGGCGCGATCATATTGATCCTGATCAGCATGGGTCTCACGCTGATCGCAGGCATCATCCCTTCGAGGATCGCTGCCCGCAAGGATCCCGTAACCGCACTGAGAACCGAATAATTTCCGAGTCCATCGGAACGAAGAAAGGAGTCGGCAGAAAACCTGCCGGCTCCTTTCTTATGCCGTTGTATCAGCCGAAATGAATCTCTTCGTCGCAGATCGCAAGCGCCGCAGGCCGGTGTGTGATGATCAAAACCGTGCGGTCGGTCATCGTCCGAAGATTTTCCAAAAGAGTTCTCTCCGTCTCCTCGTCAAGGGCGCTGGTGGCCTCATCCAGCATCAGGATCGGTCTTTTGCTGAAGATTGCCCTGGCGATCGCGATACGCTGCATCTGGCCCTCTGAGAGCCCTGAGCCGCGTTCACCGAGCATCGTGTCAAGCTCTTCCGGCAAATCCGCCGTAAAGCCGTCCGCACATGCGATGCGTAGGGCCTCGTTGATCTCGCCGTCATCGACATTTCCCTTCGAATGCTCGGAAAATGCCACGACATCCCGGATCGTCCCGCTCAACAGCAGATTCTTCTGCGGTACATACGCAAACAGCGCGCGCCACTCGGCGCCCAGGCATTGTTCCCCGCCGTCGGTATCCGCCAAAAACACTTCCCCTTTACAGGGCAGGTACAGTCCCATCATCAGGCTCATCGTCGTGCTCTTACCGCATCCGGACTCCCCCGTAAACGCTACATACTCGCCCTTTCGTATCGTGAACGACCGCTCCGAAAGAACTTCCTCGGAACCCGCGTCATATGCAAAGCTGACATTCCGAAGTCCGAACGAATCGAGTTTTTTATCGTAAAACTCTCTGGCCTCCTCGGGAGTGTGCAGCGTTCCTTCGTAATCGGTATCCGTCTTCTCAATCTCCATCAACCGCTCGGCGCTCGCGAGCATGTTGAAGAACTGGGGAACCGCCCGCGTCACGTCCGCAAGAGGCGCCTCCGCCTGGCGGATCAACTGCAGAACGGCCATCATCATGCCGTACGTCAGCACACCCTTGAGAAGCCTCGTGCCGCACAATATGACTCCCACGAAATATCCGACTCTTATCAAAGCGTAAATTGCGGCCGAGCAGGTTGCCGTAAAGCGTGCCCTTTTGAGTCGTACGTCAACGAGCTCTTCGAGTTTTTCCGCCGCCTCCCGCTCGCTCGTCTCTTCCTTCGTGTACGTGCGGATGACGGGCATACTCTCAAGGTGTTCCTGCATATACGAGTAGACGATGCCTTCCCGCTGCTGCACTTCCATGTGGTACGCCTTCAGCCTGACCCTCAAAAACAGCGAGACCGCGACCAACGCAGCGCCGCACGGTATCAGCACCCACGCGACCCTCGGCAGGATCAAAAACAGCGAGAGAAACGCGCATGTTATCTGCACGATCATTCCCGCCAGGCTCGGAAGGATCGTGCATACGGCCTTGCCGACGACCACGGTATCCGAATTCAGGCGCGTCATCCACTCTCCCGTGTGAACCTTCGAAACATCGGCGTATGATCTTCGGAGCAACTGTGAGAAGACGTGTTCGCGCAAAGCTTTTCCGAGCTTCGACGCAGGCTTCTCCGTGTAGTAGATTGAGCACCAATAAGCCGCTATGGCGATCACCACAAGTGCCGCGAGCAAAAGGAGGGCGTCGTGAAGCGATGCCCGGTCACCGTCGACCGCAGCGTCAACAGCTTTCCGCAGTCCGAACGCAAAAATGATTCCCTCGACGCCCTGGAGTATTTTTACGAAAAATAAGAACGCCAGGCTTCCTCTCGCAGGGCCGATCGACTTGCTGACCCATCGAAGCGTCGAAAAGCTTTCCCTAAGCCGCTTCATTCACAACCTCCTTTCCCAGACGCACGAAGCGACTGTTTTCAACAGCCGTATTTCTTCAAAACCATGTCCATGCCGCACGCGGGATTCAACGCGTCACGGGCGAACAATTTCCGCAGCATGGGATTGGTCGCGGCCGGCTTATGCAACGCTTCCTGCATCGCAGCTTCCGCCGAGACCTCCGACACGAAGGCATTTTCCGCGATCCGATCGATCATTCGAAGCGCCTCTTCGCTCCCTGCGAGCACCAAAGACGTCCCCCTGCCATCGGCAAGATCGGGAATCACTTTCTCGACTCCCCAGAAATCGCCGATCGTGAAATCGAAATCCTTGTCCGTAACGCAGTACGGGCATGCATAACAACTCTCCCGAAAGGCAAGGCATTTGGCGTAGATTCGGGTCAGCGGATCCGACAGAAACGACCTGACCGTCTCCTCTCCGCCGACGGTGTACGATACCGTGTGCGCATCGTCGTTTCGCCGCTTGTCGCGGAAGCAATACGAGGTGAGTCCCCCTCCCTGCGACAGCCACCCGACATATCTCTCCCAAAATCCCGGAGACATCACCCCGCGGCAGACCAACGAAGCAATCAAGAGCCCGTCCGCCTTGCCGAACAACAGCCGCACGGCGTGGCATTGGCATGGCGTTCCGGTGAACAGAACGCGACGCCCGCTTCGGAGCACCTGCTTCATCTCCTCGTAGCATTCACCGAGACTGCTCTGTACGTACTTTGACTTGCGCATCGGAGCAAAATCCGACGAAACCCGGTGAACAACCATAAAAGCGTCGTCAAAGCATGCGCCGCACACGGCTCCTCCCTCAGCGATCACAGCGTCCGCAAGGAGGGAAAACGCGCCGCCGGATGTGCTTTGGTACAGAAGAGACGCATCGGTGCAACGAACCGCAAACGCCTTAACAGGCGCCCGCGAAAGCGATTGCTTCGCCGGGCAGACCTCCTCACACGCGCCGCAGTCCGTACACAGCGACTCCGAGACGACGGGATAGGCAAAACCTTCCGCATCCCGCCGCATCGAAACGGCTCCGGCCGGACAGGCCGCAGCACACGCCTCGCAGCCGAAACACTGCTTTTTATGTTCAAACATTTTCCGCATGATCTACGATTTTCCTCAAGTATTGTATCGACGCAGCCTTGGCGTCCGAGATCCTCATTGCAAATTCTCCCGACGGAAGCGACGCCGGTTTCCCGGTAAGCGCCTCCGCCAGTCCCGCGCGGGCGAGCAGTTCCTCGATCCGCCCGTTTCTTGACGCGAGTTCTCCGCTCATCTTCGCGACGCGCAGCGGCCGCTCAAACATGAGTGAAAACACGGTTCCGTGAAAGGAGTTGGTGAACACGCAGGAAGCTCCCGCAAACAATCCGACCCATTCGGAAGGCCCGGTTCCGCTCCAGTTTGCGAATCCGAACTGCGGAAGAAACGACGCCGTCACGGTCCGGAGTTCGACGCCGCGGCTTTGAGCCTCCTCTTTCGCCGCGCGCGCAAGCTCTTCGTCGTAGCGAAGAAGGAACAGCAAAACGTAATCCCCGTCCGGTGCCTGAGTCGCCATCGTCTTCCACTCCGAAGGCTCCAGCAACAACGTCGGATCGAGGCAGACGCATGCGTCGCGCCCCGTCAGTGTCTGCACGATCGCGCGCCCGGACTCCTCTCTCACGGAAATCTCCGTAAACTTGGAAAGCTGTGCCGCACACCAGTTTTTCGCCTGAGCCGGCATCTCCTCCGCCCCGAAACTTGCGGCGTAGGAAAAGCGTTTGCCCTCATCGGCAAACGGCAGAAAATACCGCTCGTCCGCGCCGGGGATCCGGAAGTTCCAGATCTGATCGCTTCCCGCGATAAATGCGTCAAACATTTCGTTGCAGCTCTTAAGCTCCGCCTTCGGAATGCGCGGCGCGCACCGAAGCGAATTGTTGCGGAACGCCTCAAACAACGCGGAGCGCTTTGCTCCTTCCGCCTGGATCTTCTTCATGAAGATCGCAGCCGGGCCCGAAGCGGTCTCCGGCGCTTTCAGAACGGCATCCGACGTCACGAACTCACTGTCCGCACCGAGTTTTCCCAATGTCTGCTGCAGCGCGTATGCCTGAAGCACCGCGCCGTAATTATCAGCCTCATGGAAGGTCAGAATTCCTGCTTTCATGGTTTCGAATCTCCTCTTTCGCCCGAAGTAACAACGAGTATTTCAACTGTTCTATGCGAGTTTTCCGAAGCTCTTCGAGTTTCTTCTCGTAGACTTCCCGGTCGCACTCGCAATGATCAAGTATTCTTCTTGTCAGATCGATAAAATTCATCGCGCGATCCCGATTTTCCGTAAAACTGCGGGCACGCCCCGAATGTCCGGTGCTTCTCCGATAGTAATGATGCAGCACCTCCGGGATAAAACCGCACTGTGTCCGACTGGCCGACGGCAGCAGCAACTGCAAATTCTGCCCTTCCGGCGAGAGCGGAATCTCACGATCGGGATATCCTTGCAAAAACACGTCCATCCGCACCATGTAACAACCGGCGTAACAGTACACGGTCTGATCCAAAAGTCCGTCGAAGATCCACTGTGTTTTGCGGTCTGCCTCTTTTGCGCTGTGGGACAGTACCGTTCCCGTATCGCCGTCAAACACAAGCCCGTCGTTGCGCACCATCCCGATCTCCGGATGCTCCCGCAAATACAGCACCTTCGCTTCCACGCAGCGCGGCATCATCCGGTCATCGGAATCACACCATGTCAGGAATTCACCGTGGACTTCCTTGAGGGCTGCATTGACAGCGGCCGCCTGACCGCCGTGCGGCAGGGAAAGGCATTTTACGACGATTCCGGCTTCCCTGAGTTTCGGCATAAACTCCGCAAGGAACTCAGCGGAACCGTCCGTAGAGCCGTCATCTGCGAAAATGCACTCCAACGGCCGCCAGGTCTGTTCGCACAAACTCTCCAGAAACATTGGAAAATAAGGCATCGCATTATAGACCGGCACGATCATGGACACTGATTCATTCATGTTTTTTCATCCTGTTTCGCAAAACGGCCGCGTAGTTTCGCATCTCCTGCAAGCGGTTCACGCGCCCTGTATTTGTCATGTGAATGCGTCTTCGGAGAGTCACCATGGGAATCTCCGTCGTAGCAAGGCCGGCCTCGCGCAGTTTCATCATCCACGCAACCGTCTCCGCGCTGCGAAGCGACGTATCAAACAATCCGATCTCGTCAAAGACGCTTCTTCGCAAAACCGAACATCCCGGCAGAATACCGCCGTACGCTTCAGTGCGGGCCGTCAGCTGGTTTTGCTGCTCCTCCGACAGTTCCGGTGAGATGAAATCCACGGCTTTTCCGAACACGGCTGCCATTTTCTCATCGTCATAAAACGGTTCCGTCAAAGCCGCCAGCGCTCCTTCAGCCAATACATCATCCGCGTCCAGAAAATGAACGAGTTCCCCGGTCGCCGCTTCCACTCCGAGATTTCTCGCCGCTCCCGCGCCGCCGCGCTCCTTGCGGAACACTTTGCACTGTAACGATTCCGCACACGAAGCCGTCCCGTCCGAAGAACCGTCGTCAATCACGATGATCTCTTTGATCGTCACTCCCTGCTGCGCACGCACGGACGCCACCGCATCCGGCAAATACGCTTCCGCATTGTACGCCGGGATAATCACGGATATCGATAATTCACTCATTGTTTTTCTCTCCATTTTTCCAACAACATCTCGCGGTTTCTCGCAACAACGGCCTGCGTTGCCGCAATCCGCGAAGCAAGCACCCTCGCCTTCTCGGTGATCATATTCTGCTGCAAAAGCAGTGAATACACCTCCCCGTAATGCTGATTCTGCCTGTTGGCAACGACATCGGCAATATACCGATCCCGATTCTTCTCAAACTCTTCGGTATCAAACACCTCTGAATACTTTTGCAACGCCCCGAGCGCATAAAGCGCCGTCATCGTGCGGATGCACTTCGGGCACCGCCCGCAATTCTTCGAATTGGTCGTATAAATACAGGGGTGCAGATATCGGTACGACGTCTCATACCCGGTCAGTTCGCAGATTTTCCCGATGCGCGACCTGGTACCGCCTGAGGAATAAAACTCGGTCGTGTCCGTGCATATATTCTGCAGCGTCATCATATCATGGTAAGCGCAATGGGTCTCGTCAAAGGCCAGCACATCAAACTGATAGCCCGATGAATGATAATACATGCGGAATTTCTTCTGCAGCGCCAAAAGCATTGCGCCCATCCGATACACCGCTACCGCAATATACGGTTCGTTCAGGATCTCCTGCAGGTTGGAGTTGATCCACATGAGCTGCAGCCCGGTCTCCCGGCCGATGCCGTTCTGCGCACGCTGCGCCAGAAAATGCAGCAGTTCCTCGTTATGGTCGCTCTCCAACGTCCCGCAATTATATACGAGCAAATGGGTCAGCCGATACGCCGGTTCCGTCGTCTTTAGCATCGTCATGAGCGTATACATGCTGTCCACTCCGCCGGTCCATCCGGTTGCGACGCATCCCTCGAAAGGGAGCTTGTCGTCCGTCGGTTCCGCCGTCAGGCATACTTCGGAAAATGCCGCCGTATGTTTCGCGACCGCCGGTATCTCATAATGCTTCAATTGATACAGCAGCCTCCGCGACACCGGCGCCTCGCAGACGATCTCGGCGCCCTCTGCCCAAGCGGTGGGAAGAAACGGCAGTACAAAAGCGTCCAGCCGATCGTCGGTAAGATACTTCGCATTTTCCGGTGAGACTTCAATCCAGACCGTCTCGCTCTTCCCGTGCAGAGTCACGTCCGAACACAGCCGAACGCCGGACTCGCTCGTTTCCAGATACGGCGCGCCTAAAACGATCCTGTTCTCTTCGCTTCTTTTGCACGCCTTTGCTTCGAACTCTACCGTTTCCGGCCCGACAAGGTAATACTTGAGATCTTCCGTCCCCTCCCCGTGAATCAGACACGGCTCGGCCGATTCCAACTCTTCCCTGTCACACCGGTACTCCGCAAACGAAAACGGCGTTGTAAACAAAAAACACGAAGCCGCTCCCCGGATCGCAAGCGCACACGCCGAGATCCGAAACGGCTTGACTTCATCGTAGTTTTCTAAGAGCAGCTCACCCAAATTGGTATCGACATCGATCACTTTCAGCGAATGCTTCTTTGCCAGACGCTCCGCTGCCGAAACGGCTTCCGAAAACCTTCTCCTGCTCTCTTTTCCGTCGAACTCCCCGGCGTTAAAAACCGCTATATGCGTCAGCGGATATTCGCAATCCGCGCCGTGGCTTCGCACGACGCTCATCGTCTCCGAGTCGCCGGAATAGCCGGTCACGACGGCCCCCGCATTTTTTACAGCCTGCGTCGTTGTCGGAACGAACAGCTCGATCTCGTGATAGACATCTCTGACTCCCGAAAGGATCGGAATGACTGTGTGATGATAATGAAAATGAAGCTGCTCCGACATCGGATCCTGTGCTTCGATGTCAAGTCCATCTCTCATTGCCGTCGGGAGCAAAGCCGTGACAAACGCGTCCGAACGACCGGGTGCAAGCGCTTCTCTTTGTTCGCAAGGCACAGAAAACCAAAGCATACCCCGCTTCTCTCCGATCCGGACCGAAGCCGCTAGGTACGCCCGCCCTTCCTTCTCCGCGGTCGTAACACTGCCGATCTGAATCACACGGCGAATCACATTTTCCGCGAAATCCGCTTTTGAAAACTCTTCTCCCATCTCCATGCCTTCCCGCTTTATCAATCCTTTCGCTTGCCGGCAT
Source organism: Lachnospiraceae bacterium (assembly GCA_017441265.1). Taxonomy (GTDB): domain Bacteria; phylum Bacillota; class Clostridia; order Lachnospirales; family Lachnospiraceae; genus ISDg. Next base: position 52,653 of record JAFRYE010000035.1, read on the forward strand.
TTCGGATCGCTTTGGCCCACAGCGACAGATACTCTTTCGTTTGGATCGTCCTGTGCGACAGCGTGATATTGTCGTTATGAATCCGCCGCAAATAACAGACGTCTTCCAGGCAATGATCCAGATTGACTCCCCGAAGAGAGAGTCTGGCCGTCCACTCCGTATCCTCTCCGAAGGCATACTGCTTCTCAAAGTCGCCGTGTTTTGTAAACAACTCGCGGCGGATCAAGGCTCCCGGAATGTAGTGATCAACCAGTATGTTCATCACTTTCCGCTGACGATCGGTCAATTCATCGTCAGGGATGTCGGTGAAATTTCGGAATCTGCAAAAACAGATCTCACTTTCGGAGTGTTCGCCGACATAGCCAAGAAGCTTCTCTACCGTGTCGGCCCGCAGAAGATCGTCCGCGTCCAAAAACAGGATCCATTTTCCGGTCGCCTCCCGGATCAGCGCATTTCTCGTGGCGGATATGCCTTTGTGCTCAAGCCGCAGCACCCGCACCTTGGAAAATGTCTCCGCGATTTCCGCGCTCCGATCCGTCGAACCGTCGTCAGCCACCAAAATCTCGGAAACCGGCACGGTCTGCGAGAGCACACTCTTGATTGCCTCTGCCAGAAAGGCCTCGCCGTTGTACACCGGAATCAATATCGAAACCGTATCATGATCGTTCATCAATTCTCATCCTTAAGGATCGGCCACCCTTCGCTCACATCAACATCGTGAACCGGATCCGCCAGCAACAGGTCCTGTACTTCGGAAAATTCATCGACAGACAACTCAAAGCCCTCTGCGAATACAGCGTCATCAAATGCCGCCGAATTGCTTCCTTCACCGTCCGCTGCCGTCAGAATTTCCTTTTCAACGAGCTTCTTTATAAACGCATCGAGTTTTGCGGCGAAATCGCTCGGGCAGCCCGCTGCCTTGCTCACGGCTTCCGCGATCGCGGTCTCCGACACTCCGCCGATCAGCTGCTCCAAAACCGCCGAGCCGAGCGCATCGGTTCCGTAGTACATCCCTGTCGTGAAATTGATTACTACGGCCTGTCCGTCCGCAATATCAAAGAATACTTTTTCCTCGTTCAATCTGTACATGTGTCCAACTCCTTTTCTATGAATTTCCTCAAACATTCTCGGTTTTTATCCAAATCCCTGCAGAGTGATATCTCGTACACGGGAATTGTTAACAATCGTTGCGCCATCTGTCTGTACTGCTCGGGATCCCGGAATACGCCGAGCTGAGACGCCGTGGAATCAATGATCTTTGCGAGCACTGACCCGCGGTCCGTCGGCCGTATGCACGGTTCGTCGCCCCCGCCGATTTTTGGGCACAGGATCGCATGAACCGGCAGCTCTTTCGCAAAATCAAACCTCGACGCGTCGAGCAGCATTTTCCCGCCGCGCTCGTCATACACTCTCACGACCGGCAGCCCGGGTTTTAACTTGCTCTCCATATCGGGGTTTAAGCCTACCGTCCGATACAGCGGCATCGCCCGAAGCGGCCCTTCCCTGTTCACCAGGATATAATCGTCCGCAACAAAATCAAATCCGCCCAAAAGGCACGAAACCGACAACGTGGATTTGCCGCCGCCTCCTCTCGCCGAGATCATCACGCCCTTCCCGTTCACTCCGACACAGGCGCTGTGAAGCAGCATCATTTGGTTTTGGCGCGCCCACCAGCCGAACAAAACGACCATCGAATGACCGAACAAAAGCTGTTCCTTAGCTCCCGACGGATGTCTGCAAAAGAGGTAAGCCCTGTTTTTATGATCCACTCCGATCATCGCGTAACCCGGCGTCACGCGCAGATATCCCGTGTCATCCCGGCTTTGCCATATCGCACGAACATTGTTCGCCGACTCGGGCTTATATACATTGACGCTCTCATTCCAGTAATAGAACACGGCATCCGGAGTGCTCGTGTCCGGCACGATCATCCCGGTCATATACTGTCTGACCGTCGCAGCATGCTCCGCAGTGCAGAACCGCTGCTCGATCACCTGACCGGCGATCCGGACCTGAAACGAGGTCTCTCCGCTCTCCCGAAGGCGTTCAAACCGCCGAACGGCAGCCTGCAGGAAATCGGAGACTGTAGGTTTCTCTTCCATGGCGTTATCCTTCTGTCTTTCTCATTTTCCGAATGACGTCCCCGACTCCGGAAATCTTTCTTGTCCTTCGCACATACGCAGAAAAGCTCTCTGATTTGCCCGCTTTTGCGAGTTCCGGCTCGCGCATGCGGTATTCGGCTTTCGCCAGTCGAAACGCTCCGATCAGACTTCGCGACCGTTTCGCTGCCCGATCTCGCTGTTTTCGTCCGAACGCAAACAAATTGTCCGTGAACTCATCATACTCCCGTCCGCCCGGAAACGCATCGTTCCATTCGCTCTGCGGAAAATGACTCGGCGCATTGTCCGAAAGCATCCGGAGCAAAAAGCGGCAATAGTTTGCGCACCCGCAGGCCGCGGCCTTTTTCGCGATCAACTGCCAGTCCGGCTTTGCGTTTTCCGAAAGCAGCAAACACTCGCAAAAGCGCCGGTTTCTCGCTTCCCTCTCCTCCGTGAATATGCCTCTTTCGCGTCGACCGGTCAAAAGGTCAAAGAGCATGTCCGTAGGCGAACATACAAGCACTTTCTCCCCGTGAAACATGACCTCCGCCGCGTTTTGCCACAGATCCTGTTCCGTCCACAACTCTGAGTCCGGAACGCCCTTGTGGAGGCGGATCACGGTGTGTCCTCGCACCGTTCTTTTCTTCGGATTGTCACTGTCGACCGCCGCGCGGACCGCATCCCGCAGAAGCTCTGCCGCACGGTCGTAATCGCCGGACGGCACCGTGATATCGTAACCGAACATCACCCTCGGAACATTCGGGGCGTACGCTGCGCGCATGGCAATCTCGCCGGTGAACATCGCCGGGATCCCGGCTTCCCGCAGTGTTGCGATCTGACCGCACAGCCACGGCGTTCCGGCGGCGTCGCGCGCCTGATAAAACCGATGCAGCCCCTGAAGTCTCGGCACCGCATCCTCCGCCATTCCGGCAAATCCCCTTCGATATCCGATGACTCCCAATAAAAGCATATAGACGGAACTCTCCGTGTCGACGTCCATGCCGTCCGTTAGGATCGCCATGTCCGCAGGCGTGAGGCTCTCGCCTGCCATTGCTGACAAGAGAACGCAGTCCCGCCGGGAAAGCAATTCATTTTTCAAATCCGTCTCCCGGGCGGTCAGCTGCATAGTCATCACCTCGTTCGTTTCAATGAAAAAGCCGACAGGAGACGCATCTGACAAGTATACTGTTTCATGCTCTCCTGCCGGCAGGATGTTTACTTACTTCGATCAATTCCCGCCGTTGACCGCGGAATTGCGAATGATCGGATTTGACAAGGTGTAATCCTTGCCTTTGAGTTCCTTTGCGACATCGTCCAGGAACTGCGTCCAGGAGTCCGCATTCGTTGCGAAGAACAACGGACACATTCTTCCGGTTACGTCCGAGTGGCGCAAGATAGCGTCTTTTCCGGGCGTCAGATTGAACTCGTCGCACAAGTACGCCACCAGCGATACCAGGCTTTCGTAGGTCGCCTTACTCATCGCTCCTTCGGCGTCGGTGTTACAGAACTCAACGGAAATGCCGCATTCGTTGAACCGTTTCGAAGCGAAGGCTGCCTCGTTGATCGGAATACACTGAACGATGGTACCGTCCGTGCCGACGATAAAATGCATGCTTTCCGGCGTGTCCGTCGAAGTGTGCGTATCTTTCATCGCCTCATACTGATCGCGACGGTTCACGGCGTTGACATTCGGTTCCCCGGTGGAGTGGACGATGATCTGTGTGACCTTATCCAGTTTTGTGCCGGGACGCGTCCACTCGTTGACGGTCAACAGTTTCTGTGTGACTTTGTAATCGCCGACCTTTTCCACCAGACCGTCGTCCGTGCCGCTGAAAATCCAGGATATCAATTTGATGATCAGAAGAAGCAGTAAAACAAGAATGATCGCCATGCCCGCGAGAATCGAGTACTTGCGGATTTTCTTCTTACGCCGCCGTCTTCTGTTCCACTCTGCCTTTGACATTACTGCCATGGCAACCTCCTCTCCGTCGATCAATTATCTTCGACGCTGTAGTTCGGAGCTTCCTTCGTGATGTGAATGTCGTGAGGATGGCTTTCCTTGAGGGAAGCGGCGGAAATCTTAACAAACTTCGCATTGTTGCGAAGCGTCGGAAGATCTTTTGCTCCGCAGTAGCCCATGCCGGCGCGCAGACCGCCGAGCAGCTGGAATACCGTATCTTCCACCAGACCCTTGTAGGCCACACGACCCTCGACACCTTCGGGCACGAGTTTCTTCGCATCCGCCTGGAAATAGCGATCCTTGCTGCCGTTTTCCATTGCCGCAATGGAGCCCATGCCGCGGTAAACCTTGTATTTTCTTCCCTGATAAAGCTCATACTCTCCGGGGCTCTCCTCGCATCCTGCAAAGATGGAACCCATCATACATACGCTCGCGCCGGCTGCCAGAGCCTTCGTGATGTCACCGGAATACTTGATACCGCCGTCTGCGATGATCGGAATATCATACTTCTTGGCCGCTTCGTACGCGCTCATGATAGCCGAGATCTGCGGAACACCGATACCGGCTACAATACGAGTCGTACAGATGGAACCGGGTCCGATACCGACCTTGACACAGTCAACACCTGCCTTGATCAAATCCTCGGTAGCCTCTGCCGTCGCCACGTTACCTGCGATGATCTGAAGGTTCGGATATGCGTCGCGAACCATCTTGACGACCTTCAGGACATTTGCGGAATGACCGTGAGCCGTGTCGATGACAATCGCGTCCACCTTAGCCTTGACAAGCGCTTCCACGCGGTCAAGGATATTGGCGGTCACACCGACGCCTGCAGCACACAAAAGACGTCCCATGGAGTCCTTCGCAGCCAGTGGGTATTTGATTGCTTTCTCAATGTCTTTGATCGTGATCAAGCCCTTGAGGTTGCCGTCCTTGTCAACGATCGGCAGTTTCTCCTTGCGGGCTTTTGCAAGAATCATCTTCGCCTCATCGAGCGTAACGCCCTCCGGTGCGGTGATCAGGCCCTCGCTCGTCATGGATTCGCTGATCTTCTTCGAAAAATCAGTCTCGAATTTCAAGTCGCGGTTTGTAATAATGCCGACCAGTCTGCGCCCTTCCGTGATCGGAACACCGCTGATGCGGTATTTTCCCATCAGATCATTGGCATCCTGAAGCGTGTGGTTCGGGGAGAGGAAAAACGGATCGCTGATGACGCCGTTCTCCGAACGTTTCACCTTGTCCACCTCGTCTGCCTGAGCCTCGATCGACATGTTTTTGTGAATGACGCCGATTCCCCCTTGACGCGCCATCGCAATGGCCATGCGGTGCTCCGTAACAGTGTCCATACCTGCGCTCATCAACGGAATGTTGAGCTTGATGGAGTGCGTGAGCTCCGTCTCCAGTTCTACTTGATTGGGAATCACCTCCGAGTAGGAAGGAACAAGCAGAACGTCATCGAAAGTAATGCCGTCTCCGATAATTGTAGCCATAGTCAGCCTCCTTTATTATAAATTTTTCGTTGCAGTGTAATTGCCGCATCAATACTCTTCCACTTTGCGCGGCGCTTTCTTCTTCATGAGCAAAACCATGTTCTCATCCGGCTCAAACAGCACCCTCTCAAGCCCCTTTTCGCCCTGGTTGATCACCGTAAAGATCGGATTGCCCGGTTCGGGGCTTCCGGATGTGAAATCAAACACCTTGATGGAAGGATTGTTGCGGTAGCTGTCCAGCGAGTGGGAACGCTCCGGAGCAACGATCAACGCATTGTCAAGGTCGATGCGCTTTGCATTTTTCCGCGCATCACCGCCCATGATCTTATCGAAATCAATCTGGCCGTCGACAAACACATACTCGTAAACGACGTTAAAGCGCGACCAGAATGAGAAAATGGCAAACCACGCAAGTGCCGCCGCAAACAGCAGGATCGGATGAAGGATAAGTCCTCCTATAGTGAGGACACAGCCTCCCAGCAAGAGCAGCCCCTTGATCATTCCGTCCTTCATTCTCGGCAGACGCGGAACCACACACTCCGCATAATTTCCTTCTTTCATCGTTCTCTCCTATTTCTTCGCCTTCTCCTCGACGGAGATCGCGTTGGTCTTCTGGATCGCGCGGATCAGCGCGTCCTTGGAATTCTTCCACGGAGCGTCCGCATTCCGGTAGTCGAACTTATCCGTAAACCACTCGAGATCGTCGCGAACGCGGCGGTAATTTTCTATCATGATCCTGTTGATGCAGGTATCGAACTCATCGAGATTGCTCTTGCTCAGATGAGCCGGAGCCATCTGATGCAACTCGCCGTAGTGCTTCATGCAAAAGCCTTTGCTGCGCGCGAATTTGTCGCGAAATGACGAATCCGTATTGTAGAGGTACAGTGTCGTCACCAGATACCTCTCGTAGGAATGCTTCATGCGGTCGCAGACATAACACGTGCACTGCTGTTTCGCCATGTAATCAGCCACCGCGTCGCCGTCGCTGTTCTTGGAAAACCACGACGTCGAACCGCGGCGCTTCTTTGCGAGCGACTCCATCTCCTCCAGCTGCTTATCCATGTAGGTAAGCATCATCAGGCCCAGTCCCAGTCGGTTCTGGTTTTTATACATCAGCGGCAAATGCCTGCTGCAGAAGCCCTTCTTGTTCGTCTCCATGCGGACGTCGTCCTCCATGTAGCTCGCGCCCATGACGAAATCGATCGCGTCCGATTCCAGCTTATCGTACATCGCGCAGACCGGGCATTCCGTGTCCGCATCGAAGGCGTCGTTGACCGGTATGGTATACAGTTGTTCCTTCATCGTTCCTCCGTACAGTAATCCTCCCGGCCTGCCGGGAAAACTTCATCTATACCGGCTTATAGCCGCTCTTCATCGAGCAGACGCGGTTGAATACCAAAGCATCCGCAGAACTGTCCTTGTAATCCACGCAGAAATAGCCGTTGCGCAGGAATTGGAACGTGTCAAACGCCGTGGCGCCGGCTACCGAAGGCTCGACAAAGCCCTGACGGATCACCAGCGAATTCGGATTGACGTTGACCTTTCCGGTCTCCTCGTCATACACGCCCTTCTCCTCGTCCACCAGGTTTTCATAAAGGCGGATTGTCGCGGGAACTGCCGTCGACGCATTCACCCAGTGAATGGTTCCTTTAACTTTGCGGTCCGCGCACTCGCCGCCCTTGGTCTCCGGGTCATAGGTGCAGTGGACACAGGTCACATTGCCGTCCGCATCGGTCTCGTAGCTTGCGCATCGCACGAAGTATGCGCCCATCAGGCGAACCTCGTTGCCGGGGAACAGCCGGAAATACTTCTTCGGCGGCTCCGGCATAAAGTCCTCTCTCTCAATGTAGAGTTCGCGGCCGAACGGAACCGTCCGACTGCCGAGAGACTCATTTTCCGGATTGTTCGAGACGGAAACATCCTCGGTCACGCCCTCGGGATAGTTGTCGATCACGAGTTTGATCGGGTCGACCACAGCCATCACGCGCGGCTTCTTGAGTTTCAGATCCTCGCGGATGCAGTACTCTAACATCGCGTAATCCACCGAGGAATTGCTTTTCGAAACGCCGCACAGCTCCATGAACAGCTTCAGGGATTCCGGCGTAAAGCCCCGGCGGCGCAACGCTGCGATCGTCACCAGACGAGGATCATCCCAGCCGTCCACAATGCCGTCCTCAACCAGCTTTTTGATATATCTCTTGCCCGTGACCACATTGGTCAGGTACATCTTGGCAAATTCAATCTGTTTGGGCGTATCCTCCGGCGTCTTCTTGAATCCGCACTCGATCATCACCCAGTCATAAAGCGGACGATGATCCTCGAATTCCAGCGTGCAGATGGAGTGCGTAACGCCCTCCACGGCATCCTCGATCGGATGCGCAAAATCGTACATCGGGTAGATGCACCAGCGGTCTCCCGTATTGTGGTGCGTCATGCGGGCCACGCGGTAAATGACGGGGTCCCGCATATTGATGTTCGGCGATGCCATGTCGATCTTGGCGCGCAACACTTTCGAGCCGTCCGCAAATTCACCGTTCTTCATCCCCTCAAAGAGACGAAGATTCTCCTCGATGCTGCGATCGCGGTAGGGGCTGTTCTTGCCGGGCTCCGTCAGCGTTCCGCGGTATTCGCGGATCTCGTCGGCCGTCAGGTCGCACACGAACGCTTTACCCTTTTTGATCAGGCGAACGGCCGCCTTGTACATCTCCTCAAAGTAGTTGGAAGCAAAAAACAAACGGTCCTCGAACTCCGCACCCAGCCAGCGCACATCCTTCGCGATAGACTCGACGAACTCCGTCTTCTCCTTCGTGGGGTTCGTGTCGTCAAACCGCAGGTTGAACTGACCTCCGTACTTCTTCGCAAGACCGTAATTGAGCAATATTGACTTTGCATGGCCGATATGCAGGTATCCGTTCGGCTCCGGCGGAAAACGCGTAATAACCTTGTCGCAGCAGCCTTCCGCAAGATCCTTCTCGATAATCAACTCAATAAAATTCTTGGAAATCGGCTCAATGCCTGTTTCCTTCGTCTCCGTGTTGACTGTCATATCCATTCGGATACCTCCCAAAAACGAAAAACATTTTTGTCATTCTATCACAAACGAGGGATAAAGGAAAGAGAAAAATGCAAAATATCGCATTTTTCTCCTCCGGGTCATCGGTATTGTCGATAGATGTGGTAGTACAGTTTCGCGCGCCCCTGCTCGGACGTCAGTTCCTCGATCTCCCGATACAGTTCCTTATCGCTCTCCAAAAATGCGATAATGTCCGGATTGTACTGGGTTCCCGCACCTTTGTGGAACTCGGCGATCACCGACTCAAAGCGCTTTCCGCGCATGTAATTGCGGCCGAAAACGTCCGTAGCGGCGTCCATGCAGTCACAGACCGTAAGCAGGTCGATCAAAATGTTGTACTTGCTGGCACGATTGTCGAAGTACTTCGGATATCCTCTCTTGCCGTCATAGCTGCGGTGATGCCCGAGAGCGATCTCCGCGTACGGGCGCAGCAGACGGTTGCGCATCAAAATCTCATAGCTCCACTTCGGGTGGAACTTGATATAGGAATACTCCATGTCGGAGAGACGGCGGATCTGCGTGTTGATGATGTTGGCGATCAGGATCTTACCGATATCGTGGCATCGCGCGGAATTGTACATCAACGTCATCAATGCCTTCTTGTGCGCGGTCACATACGCGGGGTCGTCCGTCCCCATCACCGTCAGGAACATCTCCGGATGCGCATCCACAAGGCGGTCCAGGATCGCCTCGGAAAGTTTTGCCGTCATGACCGTGTGGATCAGAGTCGCCATTTGCCGGCTGATGATCATGCTGTCGATGAACTCGATCGCCATGGCATCATCGTCGATGAACGCGATCAGATCGTACAGAAGATGGTACAGCGACTGGTCAAGATATTCCTTGCATGCGCACTCCCGCGGGATCGTCTCGATGTACGTCTTCACTTCATACAGGAGCTCAGCCTTCATGCGCTTTTTCTTCGCGCTGTCGCAGGAAAATGCATCGATCATCTCGAACATCGGCTTCGTGGTTGTGGTCATCATCGCGAAGCGGCTGTCCGCAGGCTGTTCATGCCAGTTCGGATCGTTGAAATCATACTCCTTGACGATCGAGCGGCTGTACGAGCGAAGCAGCGTGAACGTCTGCTCGGGCTTCAGCAGTCCCGAGTAGAACGCGTAGACGATATATCCGACATAGACCTTCGTATCCCGCTGCTCCACCGGCAGCTTAGTCTGGTCGATAAAACCGATAGGGTACGCCGGTCCGATGAACTCCTTCAGCTGCTTGTCCACGGAATTCCAGTTGAGAGCAGCCATGAACATCACGTCCGTCCCGACTTCGTTGAGCGGTTTCTCGATCTGCTCCCACTCCTCCTCCGAAAAATACCCGCGGTATTTCCGGATCTTCGAAAGGCGGTTAAAGCAGTCGATCATGCGGTTGACGTTGGGCTCAAACTGCGAGCGCTCCATCTCGTACTGGCTGTGCAGCGTCTCCAGAACGCGCTTCACATCCTTGAAAAACGCGACCCGGTCTCCCTTGTGAAGCCGCCGCAGATAGTCGATCTTCTCGACGTAGGCAGCGACCCACTCCACCTGGTCGAGAGCCATTTTCCGAAGATTGCCCTCAACGTTGAGGAAGGCGTTGTTGGAAAATGCGCACCGGCACGACCGCTCATGGAACTCATCCCCGCAGTCCCGGTAATGCTTCCAAAGCCGCACGAACATCTGCGATTCCAGCACGTCGTCGCAGATCACATTGTTGAAATAGTCATACGCGCATTCATACAGCTGGCGCGCCGTCTCGTCGTCGAGTGGCTTTTCGCTGTACAGGATGGGGTTGATGAGACTGTTCAGTTCCTTCTCCGTCTCCTGATAAAATGAACGCACGACCTCCGATTTGTGAAGGAGCAGTCTGGTCCACTCAGCCTGGTTGTCGGTATCGAGCAGCTGCTTCTCGATCAGATCGACCTTCTCGAGCCGCTTGCGGTACTCACGGTACAATTCCGGTATTGTATTGACCATACTCTCCTCCTTTCGTCGTGTATTCGGCCGGGAACTAAGGTTCCTGCGTATTCACCAGCGGGAACTCGCGCTCCGCCGGCGGGCCGTACAACAGCTCATCGTAAAAATCCGATCGCTCTTCCAGAAGATCGTTCAGTTTCGAAACCCCGTATTTCTCAAGCATCGTCGGGGTATCCGCGAAGAGATTGACGCCGATGCCGAGGCGGTCGCCCGGGATCGTGAATCCCATCGCGGCCAGCGTTGTCGGGAACATATCCATGGATGTGAAATCCCTGGCGTACGAAAGTGTGTAATCAACGGAAGAATTCAAAACCGCGCAATAGCATTTTCGCACATACTTACTGTCATTGTAGGGCAAACTGCCCGTGTACTTCGTGTCCATCGTCGGGTGATCGCCGACAACGATGATCGTCGTATCCTCGTAATACGGCTGTCTCGAAAGCCAGTCGAGGAATTTATCCAGCTGTTTGGACGCGCAGGCGATAACGTTGCTGTACTGATCCGGAAACTTCGTCCCGCACAACCGGCAACGGAACCCGTCCGTAAAATGCGTGTCCATCGTCATCATCGTCAGTGCAAACGGCTTATCTTCTTGGGTCAGCTGCGTCAGCACTTCGATCGCGTAATCATAGACCTTTTCATCCTCGACACCCCACCAGACTTTGTAATCCGGCTGGATCCAGCCCACATCCTTGAACGTCTGGTAATCGTGGATCGTGTAGTCGCCGTGGGTGGTCATGAAAATGTCCGCGCCGGAAAATTCCTTCTCGGATCCGATCAAAAACGCCAGATTGTAGTCATTTTCCGCAAGAACCTGCCCCAGATTGTACACGCCGGGCAGAAACGTCCTGTACTCGTGGTATCCCATGGCATTTTGATTGATCGGGATCGTGAGCGGCACGCCGCCTGTGTTCGCCACAAGCGAGGCCATCGTCCACGTGGTTCCGACAACCGCCTGGGCGCCGTTGAGCTGATTGCTGCCCTTCGGCGTGAAATTGATGTTGTTGACTGCGATCTCGGTCATCTCCGGGATCATATTTTCCTTGCTTGCCCCGCCGTGCTCGCGGTCCGCATAGGAATCCTCCATGGACTCCATGTAGATGTAGATCAGATTCTTTTTCTTCTCCGGAGCTTTGATCATGACCGTCTCCGCCCCTACATACTCATCGTCGTAAATGGGCGAGTTTCCGAATTGATGCACTACGTACTTGACGATGTGCATACAGAACATCAGAACCGACACTGCCGCGATCAGACAAACGGCGGCGATCATTTTGCGATGGCGGAGGATCCATCCGGATACTCCCCCGGTCTTACTCTTTTCCGCGCGTTTCCGGCGGATGTGAGCCGCCCATTGGAACAACGCTATCTCCACCAGCAGCATTGCCGGCGCGATGGTTCCCAGAAAGATGAAAATCTCATAGAAGTTGGACGCATCCGCCCCCTCGATCGGCACCTTCAACTGGAAAATGACCGTTGTCATATCCACCGAACTGAACCGGATCTGCACCCAGACGGTGAGAACCAGTAACATGTTGGTGAGCAACAGGAAAATGCCGGTTGCAATGTTTCTTCCTGTCTTGTACTGTTTCCAGGATGTTGACATATCCCTTCGTCATGCTCCCCCCACGGAGCATCTCCTTTCCTCTTTTCGCTGTTTCCCAGTACAGCTTTCTTCTCCTTCCCCGTCATCACGGTTTCCCCGGAAACCGGATGGATTAGGAAAGACCAGCACACTGCTGCACTGGTCTTTCGATTCTCACTCAGTCATCGAACCCGGTGTCGTCACCGTCAATCGATACCGAAATCTCCTGCACCGCCCGGAGCCAGCAGGATCAGCTGCCATTCCGTTCCGTCGTTGAAGAAGATGTACGTATCCTTGATGCGGGTGCTTCCGTCGGAACCTTCGTACTTGCAGGCATTTTCCACCAAATAAGCTTTGCTGATCGTAACCTTCTCGCCGAAGTTCTTTTCAAATGCGCTCTCAAGCGCCCCCGTGTCCTCAATCTCGTACTTCATCGCATACGTCTCGTCCACGGTGATATTGCTGCCGCACTTCGACAATTCTTCCGAGAAGAAGTAATCCAACAGATCGTCTTCATCCACGCAGTTAAACGACTTGCATACATACGGAACCGCGTATTCCGGGATCGCCTTGCGGAAGTTGCGTGCGCTGATGTTCGCGAAAGCCTTGTCCACCTTGTTGACAAGTTCGCCGAACTTCTCCGCATCATCCTTCGGCATCTGTGTGAAGTCAAGGACATTGAGGTCGATTCCCGCAATCTCCTTAATTCCGTTCTTATCAAGGAATGTCAGATATGCAATGAGCCCGCCTGCCAACACTACCAGAATAATGAGGATGATCAGCAGGATCTTCGGAAGTTTCGACTTCTTTTTCTTCTCTGTCGGCTGATTATATACATTCTGCGCATACGGCTGTGCGTAAGGCTGCGCAAACTGCTGAACCGGCTGTTGTACATACTGCTGTGCGGTCTGCTGAACCGGCTGTTGTACGTACTGCTGTGCGGCCTGTTCTACCGGCTGCTGTACATACTGCTGTGCGGCCTGCTGTACCGGCTGTTGCACGTACTGCTGTGCTGCCTGCTGTACCGGCTGCTGTACATACTGTTGTGCGGCCTGCTCTACCGGCTGCTGTACGTACTGCTGTGCGGCCTGCTGTACCGGCTGCTGCACATACTGTTGTGCAACCTGTTCTACCGGCTGCTGCACGTACTGCTGTGCTGCCTGTTCTACCGGCTGCTGTACATACTGCTGTGCTGCCTGCTGTACCGGTGCTGCCTGCGCCTGTTCGATAACATTCTCCGTCGAAGCCACAACCGCTGCCGCAGCTGCGACATTCTGAGCTACCTCCGAGGTCTGCTCCTCGACGGCTTGCTGTGCTTGTTCAACTGGCGCAGCCACCTGTTCCTGTACGAATTCCTGTGCCTGTTCAACCGGCGCAGCTACCTGTTCCTGTACGAATTCCTGTGCCTGCTCTGCGGGCGCAGCTACCTGCTCCTGAACAAACTCCTGTGCCTGTTCTACCGGCGCGGCTACCTGCTCCTGAACAAACTCCTGTGCCTGTTCTACCGGCGCGGCTACCTGCTCCTGAACAAACTCCTGTGCCTGTTCTACCGGCGCGGCTGCCTGTTCCTGTACAAAGTTCTGCGCGCTTTCCGCTGCGGCAGGTTCCACTGCCTCAACTTTTGTTCCGCATACGCCGCAGAAAAGAGCTCCCGGGGGTAAACTGTTTCCACAATTCCTGCAAAACATAATTTTCCTTCTTTCCGCGCTTGCGCGCAAAGTTTCTCTCGACTCTGACATGTAATCCGGACAGTTTCTTTCGAAACTGTCAGACAGAACTGCTATGATATATCATTATATTTCATATTTCATTGTCTATCAAGCATTTTTCGACAAATCGGGAAAGTATTTTTCCGGAAAATAACCCTTGCCGCAGGCCGTATTTACGCCCTCATCTCGATGATCGGCGCCCCTTTTCCGTGGATGTAATCGGCCGTGATCGTCACGGTTCCGATGGTGTCGTCTTTCGGAATTTCATACATGATGTCGAGCATGAATTCCTCAATGATGGAACGCAGCGCTCTGGCTCCGGTCTCGCGGGCGATCGCCTTCTCCGCGATGGCCTGCAGCGCGGAGTCGTCGAACTTCAGCTGCACCTCGTCCATCGCCAGCAGTTTTTGATACTGCTTGAGGATCGCGTTCTTCGGCTCGATCAGGATGCGCTTCATCGCGTCTACGTCAAGTCCCTGCAGTGCGAACACGATCGGCAGACGACCGATGAACTCGGGGATCATACCGAACTCGCGAAGGTCCTCCATCGTTGTCTTTCCGAGCAACAGCGGATCCTTGTCATAGGTGTCTTTGAGGTTCGAGTTGAAGCCCATCGTAAATGACTTCGTAAGGCGCGTCTTTACGATCTCCTCAAGCCCCGGGAACGCCCCGCCGCAGATGAAGAGGATATTTTTCGTGTTGATCGTCGTCTGCGGGACCATCGCGCTCTTGCTCGAAGCGCCGACGGGAACTTCCACATCCGCGCCCTCCAGCAGTTTCAGCAAACCCTGCTGAACACTCTCGCCGCTGACATCCCGGCTCGTCGTATTTTTCTTCTTGGCGATCTTGTCGATCTCGTCGATGAAAACAATGCCGTGCTCCGCACGCTCCACGTCGTTGTCGGCCGCTGCCAACAATTTCGAAAGCACACTCTCCACGTCGTCGCCGATGTAACCGGCTTCCGTGAGGGACGTCGCATCCGTGATGGCGAGCGGAACGTTAAGAAGTCGGGCTAGGGTCTGCACCAAAAATGTCTTGCCGCAGCCGGTCGGTCCGATCATCAGCATATTGGACTTTTCGATCACGATGTCGTTTTTGAACTGCTCTTCCTCCTGGCGGCGCACACGCTTGTAGTGGTTGTACACGGCAACGCTGATCACCTTCTTCGCATGATCCTGGCCGATCACATACTCGTCAAGTCTCGCCTTGATCTCATGAGGCGCGGGCAACGCCGTGATGTCCATGACATCGGGGTTGTCTTCCGCCTTCTCCTCTTTCGCCTTCTTCTTGGGGCGGACACGCGAGTTCTCGCCGTGCATCATCTCCGGCATCACAAAACGGAATGCGCCGATGGGAATCCCCATGAACGTCTCTTCGCCGTTATCGTCGGAATCCTCGTCGCCGTCGGTCGTCTTCGTCTCTTCGACGTCGTCCGTGCTCTCCTGCACTTCCGGTTTCTTCGTCTCCTCGGTATCGTCCTTGTGCTTCTTCTTGCCGGTGTCCGTCACCGCGCTGATGGAAATGTTGCTGATACCGTTGAGCATCTTCTGCATGCAGTCCTGGCAAATGCAAAATCCCGGCGGGATCGTCATGATCGAAATGCCGTCGCTCTCGCTTCTGCGGCAGACCATGCACCGGCGGTCCGGCTTCTTGGTATCGTCATTGTTATTGTTGTCTGTGCTCATAAACATCCTTTCTCTGCCGGCGCGCACCGGCAACTGTCTGATTTGCCGGCCTGACCGGCATTGTCCGTTCTCTCATCCCCACTTCCTATCCGTCGGAAAATGATCCCGGCGGCAGTTTAAATTGTACTATGAAACGCCCTTAATTTCAAGTCTTTGCACCCGGCCGTCCATCGTTTCACAAACCTGTCACAAATATATCACATAATGCAATTATAGTTGTATTCAAACCGGCGCCGATTACAGCGAAATCCGCATCGGTTACGGTTATGGAAAGGGGGACTCCTTCTTGCGATTCGTAAAAAAACTGCTCTTGGTTCTCTTGTTTCTTGCAATTGCCGTGGTGACATGTCAGGGTCTTTTATACTGGCTGCACCGTCCGTCGAAGGCTACGCCCCGTGAGAAGAAAAATGCGTCCGTCACGCCGAAGCCGGTAGTCAACGAGCTGGATCCGGCTCCCGACATCACGCCGAGCGTCATTTTACGGGAAACCGGTCTTGCGACCGTCGTTCCCATCTCGGATGTGACCGTGAGCGATGTCGCGGCGGCGGCTCTTGCAAGCGTCGTTCAGATCAATTGTAAGGTCACACGCACCGACAGCTGGGGGCGGCTCTCTCAGGGAAACGCCCAGGGGTCGGGGATCATCCTCTCCCTCGATGACGATACGCTCTATGTAGCGACCAACAATCACGTAGTGGAGAACGCCTCGGAGATCACCGTCACATTTCCCGACGGTACCGATGTTCCGTTTACGCTCCGCGGCGTCGACAACGCCGGGGATCTCGCGATCCTCTCGGTCAAGGTTTTCAACCTTCCCGAAACTGTCCGCAATTCGTATCAGGTTGCCAAACTCGCGCTCACCGAGCCGGTCAAAGTCGGCGACATGGTGATCGCTCTCGGCAATGCTTTAGAGTACGGCACGTCTCTCACCGTCGGCTATGTCAGCGCCACCGAGCGCGAAGTTTCGACGGAGAGCGGTTCTCTTCTTTTGATCCAGACCGACGCAGCCATCAATCCCGGCAACAGCGGCGGCGCCCTGATCAACATGAAGGGTGAAGTTATCGGCATCAACTCCGCCAAGTACACTTCAGAGGATGTGGAAGGCATGGGCTTTGCCATCCCGATCACACAGGCTTTGCCGATCCTCAACGAGCTCAAGACTCTCGAGGATTTTCCGGAGGAAGAAGCCGGATACCTCGGTGTCTATATCACGAATGTCACATCGAAGATGAATGCGGATTTTGACTGGCCGAGCGGCGTTTATGTCAAATCCGTCATGGAAGGCAGCGCGGCACAGGCCGCCGGTCTTCTTCCCGGCGACATCATCACTGCTGTCAACGGCATTCGCGTGCTCGACACCGAGCAGCTGAGCGCCCGCGTCACCGCATATCGCGCCGGCACCCGAATTAAACTGTCCGTCAGCCGGGACAACGGGATCAGTCGCGAGAACATTGTCGTCACCGTCACCCTCATGGAGCGCGCCAAGATGCCCGATGATGAATGATCATTTTCCGAATATAAAATTCAAGGCCGTCTGCACCCCGTGCAAACGGCCTTTTCGTTGTCACAGTAAACCTTCCTTCTCACACAAAGCAAATGCGGAGAGAATGACTTTGTCCATATCGTAATAGCGGTATTCGCCCAACCGGCCTCCGAAGATCACCTTGGTATCCTTGTCCGCCAGTTCCCGGTATTTTGCGTACAGCGCGCGGTTGGCGTCATCGCCTACCGGATAGTACGGTTCCTCGCCCGGTTTCCATTCGGTCGGATACTCCTTGGAGATCACGGTTTTCGGCTGTTTCCCGAACACAAAATGCTTGTGCTCGATGATCCTTGTGTACGGGATCTCCCGCTCCGTGTAATTGACCACCGCATTTCCCTGGAAATTGTCGATGTCGAGCACTTCGTGCTCAAACGTCACCTTGCGGTATGCGAGATTACCGTAGCAGTAATCGTAAAACTCATCGATCGCGCCGGTGTAGATCACCTTGTACGCCATCGCATTGCAGCGGTCGCGATCCTTGAGGTAATCGACCCCCAGCGTCACCTCGACCCCCTCGAGCATACGCTCCACCATGGCCGTATACCCCTCTGTTGGAATTCCCTGATAGCGATCGTTGAAATAGTTGTTGTCGTACGTGAATCGAAGCGGCAGTCGGCGGATGATCGAAGCCGGGAGATCCTTGCAGTCACGTCCCCATTGCTTCTCCGTGTAGCCCTTAACAAGCTTCTCGAAGACGTCGCGTCCCACCATGGAGATTGCCTGCTCCTCGAGGTTGGCCGGTTCCGTAATGCCCTCCTTCGCGATCTGCGCCGCGATGATATCCTTGGCTTCCTGAGGCGTGCGGATATTCCAAAGGCGGCTGAACGTGTTCATGTTGAACGGAAGGTTGTAAAGCTCGTCTTTGTACACGGCCACCGGAGAATTGATATAGTTGTTGAACTCCGCAAACCTGTTCACGAAATCCCAGACCCGTTTGTCCGACGTGTGGAAAATGTGCGCTCCGTACCAATGCACCGGAATGCCCTCCACATCCTTGCAATACGCATTTCCGGCGATATGGTCGCGCCGGTCGATCACCAGCACGCTCTTACCTTTTTGTTTCGCCTCATACGCCAGCGTCGCGCCGAACAGTCCGGCACCGACGATCAGATAATCATACATTGCTCTTCTCTCCTTCCTCCCTGTCGGCTTTTGCGGCCAAGATCTTCGCATACTCCAGATCCTCGGGAGTCGTTATCTTAATGTTCGTACGCGCCCCCGGAACGACCTTGACGCGGTAGCCGGCTGCGCGGAAAATACCGCTGACATCCGTGCGAAGCTCCCGCTCCGATGCTTTCATCGCCGGATAGAGTTTCTTCCATGCGCCGAGCCGCATCGTCTGCGGCGTCTGCGCCTGCATCATGCTGCTCCGGCTCGGCACGTCCTTCACAAGCCCTTTTTCCGTCACATGCAGGATCGTATCCGTCGAGGGGATCGCCGCGGTTGCCGCCGTCTCCATGCTCTCCCCGTTCAATGCCTCAATGCAGGCCGTGATCATCTCCGCCGTAACAAACGGACGCACCGCATCGTGGGTGACCAGCACGGAATCGTCCTCGGGATGATACCGCTCCGCCGTCTGGCATATTTTCCAAAGAGTTTCGTTCCTGCTCGCGCCGCCCTCGGTCACCCGAAGTCTGCGCCTTTTTCCGTAGCGGGCTTCCAGCAACTGCTCCGTGTACCGGATCCACTCTTTCGGAACACCGATGATCACCGCATCGACCTGCGGATGATTGACAAAAACGTCGACCGTGCGGATCAACACGCTGCGGTCTCCGAGTTTCAAAAACTGCTTCGGAACCGTCGTCCCCATTCGGGCTCCCGAACCGCCCGCGACGATTGCTGCTATTACCATATGCCACCCCCTGCCAGTGATTCAACCTTCTGTAATACTTCCCCGAAATCCTTATTCCGACAAACGGTTCACCGCGCAGAACATCGCCCGGATGGACGCGCGCGTGATGTTCGAACTGATCCCGACGCCGTACGAATCCCGTCCGGTCGCAAGATCCTTCATGCGGACGTAAGCCGCTGCCTGAGCCTCGGAACCCGAGTTGAGCGCGTGCTCGGAGTAGTCAAGCAACCGCAGATCCCGGCCGAGTTTTTCCTGCAATCCCTTCTTGACGGCGTCGATCGGGCCGTTGCCGTAGCAATCGAGCTCTGCCTCCTCGCCGTTTAAGCTGTACCACAGATGCGCGTGCGTGGTATGCTCCTCCTGCGTATCGGACCAGTCGTCGATACTGCACCGCAGGAAATGAAGCGGAGATTTCTTCTCGAGATACTCTCTCCGGAACAGATTGAAAAGATCCTCTCTCGTGATCTCGCTTCCGATCGTCTCCGCGAACTTCTGTACTCTCGCGGCAAACTCCTTGTGCATCTCCTTCGGCAGATCGAACCCGTAATACTCTTTCAAAACATAGGCTACGCCGCCCTTTCCGGACTGCGCATTGATCCTCACGATCGTCTCGTACGTGCGGCCGATATCCGCGGGATCGATCAACAGATACGGTACGCGCCAGATTCCGTCCTTGCTCTTCTCCATCGCCCGCAGTCCCTTGCTGACCGCATCCTGATGTCCTCCGGAAAATGCCGTGAACGCAAATCGTCCGGCATACGGATGCCGAGGATGGATCGGCATTTTCACAAGCGCCTCGTACTCATCCATGATCGCTCCTATATCGGACAGTTCCAGCTCCGGATCGATCCCTACGGAGTACATGTTATATGCCATGGTCAATATGTCCAGATTGCCGGTCCGCTCCCCGTTGCCGAACAGCGTCCCCTCGACTCTCTGCGCACCCGCCAGAAGCGCCAGTTCCGCACTCGCGATGCCGGTACCGCGGTCATTGTGCGTGTGAACGCTGACCGTCACAAACTCTCTGGCGATCAGGCGATCCGAAACCCACTCCACCTGATCCGCGTAGACGTTCGGCGTATTCAGTTCCATCGTCTCCGGCAGATTGATGATCACCCGGCGTCCCTCACAAGGTTCCCATGCCGCCAGCACGGCGTTGCACACCTCAAGAGCATACTCCGGCTCCGTCCCGCTGAAGCTCTCCGGCGAGTATTCCAAAACCAGCTCCCCGTCGAAGTCCGCCGCCATTTTCCGAACGAGCTGCGTCGCATGAACCGGGATCTGCAGGATTTCCTCCTTGCTCTTTCCGAACACGACTTCGCGCTGCAGAACGGACGTGGAGTTGTAAATATGGAAAATGACCTTCTTAAGACCCTTGATTGCCTCAAACGTCTCCGCGATCAACTCGTCACGGCACTGCGTAAGCACCTGCACATACACGTCGTCAGGCACCAGTTTCTCGTCCGCAAGGCGCCTTATAAACTCCCGTTCCGTCGCGGATGCTGCGGGGAATCCGACCTCGATCTCGCGAAAGCCCAGGCGGCACAAAAGCGCGAACATGCGAATTTTCTCCTGCACGTTCATCGGCTCGACCAAAGCCTGGTTACCGTCTCGCAGATCCACACTGCACCAGACAGGCGCCTTATCGATCACCTTGGAAGGCCACCGTCTGGCGTCGTAGGGCATAATGGGAAATCTCTCGTATTTTCCGGGTTGCAACATATAATTTCTCTCCGTAAACAACGAAGTGCTCCATACAATCACGAACAATCATACAAAGCACTCCGGCATTTTCAATCACAATGTCATAACCTTGCCTTACGGAAGGTCAAATCCCGTGTTAACGCCGTTGATCAGCTCGTTCAAAGCCTTCTCTTCGTCCTCACCGTCGCACACGATCTCAATCTCCTCGCCCTTCTTAACCTGGGCGCTCAGGATTCCGAGTACACTCTTCGCGTTCACGCGGTACTCGCGGATCACCAAATAGGCCATACAGGAATACGACAGCGCGATGCTGCTCATCTTTCCCGCAGGTTTGATATGCAATCCTTTTTCGTTCTTCACTACTGCTTTTCCCGTAATCATAACCCTTCTCCTCTCTTAACCGAAACTCTGCGTGCCGTTTCAATTACCGTTGCTGTCGTTCCCGTTGCCGCCTTCCGTCGTATCCGACTCATCGTTGACAACATATATATTAACCTTCACATCGTCTTCACGAAGGCTCTTTTCCACAACATCCTTCCAGGATTTCAGATCGACGGTGTATCGCCCGGGAGCGGTAATCACGCTAAGATCCAAGTAAAGGTTGAGATTGATCTCCGTCAATTTGTCCGCCTCATCCTTGAGCAGATCGTGTACCGCAAAACTCACGGTATCCGCATCGTCCTTTTTGAGGATGAGGGGATCTTTGAGATACATCGTCTGAATATCCGAAACCTTGATCGTAAAGCGCTTGTCCGCGGTAGGTTCCACCGCGATGTACACGGAGATCGTTTTAATATCCGACGCGACATAAGCCCCGTCCGGAAGGTATCTCGCGATAGAGAAGTCATTGTCCTCGTATTCACTGATGAGATCCCGCTTCGTGTACCGGATAGACAAACTGTCGAGGCTGTCCAAAATCTCCTGTCTGGCCGCTATATTGACCGAATTTGTCCAACTGCATTTCGACCGGATAACTCTGTGTCCGTCTTTCGTCGTGACTCCCGAGATATCCAGCTCGATCGGAACACTCTTGATCGGCAACAGCAAAACATTGACCTTGATCGTGTCGATCGGAATGCGAACATCCGTCAGGTCCACCGGATTGCCTTCTTTATCAAACGCCGTCAACTCTACATCCTTCTGAATGATGTCCGACGTGCTTCCGTGAACATCAACTTCCGCGATCAGATTTTCAAAAGAATCCAGTGTCTTAAGGGGCCCCGTAAGATCCTCAGACTTAACGTCCTGTTCTCCGTCCAGAACCGCATAATACCCATCCGGAACATTGAGGAAGCGCACAACGATCATCTTTCTTCGAGTGTAATTCTCCACAATTTTCCCGGTCATCATCGTGACCGACTGCCGGACGATCTCCACATCTCCTTTGACGGTCCGGTCCTTCGCATCCACATGTACCGGAACCGCATATACACTGCTCATCTCGCGAAAATCCACATATGCGAGGAAATCACTTGCCGTGAGATTCTCAATCTTGGAGCGCACTCCGTTGATCCGTATCGTCACCGTCTTCTCGGAATCCGATACATACGTCCTGCTTTCCGACTGGACCTGATCCACATTTCTCTGCTCGATCGAAATGCCCGAGATGGTTTTCGTCATCTTCGGATCCGAGAGATTGATGATGGTGATCCAGATCACCAGCGCAATCGCAATGGAGACAAGCTTCATCCCGATGTTGCGCAGGAACATTGCCTTAAGCTTGTCTTTCATGATTGTTGTTCCAATCCTTTCTGAACCGCTTGCGGTTGCCCGCGGTCTTATTCTGGCTCTCCGTCATCTTGCTCAAAAGCAGAGACTCGCTGACGTCGCGGATCAGCTGTCCGCGCTTCGCAAGCGCCACTTTACCGGTCTCCTCGGACACGATGATCGTCAGACAGTCGGAGGATTCGCTCACGCCGACGCCCGCGCGATGTCTGGTTCCGAGTTCCTTGGAAAGCCGCATATTTTCCGAAACCGGAAGAATACAGGTCGCCGCAACGGCACGGTTTCCGCGAATGATCACGGCGCCGTCGTGCAGCGGCGTATTATGCTCGAAAATGTTGACCAGCAATGCGGAGGTAACGTTCGCATCCAGCGAAATGCCGGTCTTCTCATACTCTTCGAGGGAGACATTTTCCTCAATGACGATCAGCGCACCGGTCTTGACCTTAGCCATCGCCCAGACAGCCTCAGCGATCTCTTCCTTCGTTTCATCGGAGAACCGCTCCGTGTTGTTTTTGCTTCCGAAGAATCCGACGAACTGTCGCTGACCGAGCTGCTCCAAAGCTCTTCGGAGCTCCGGCTGGAAAATGATGAATATAGCCAAAATTCCCACGCTGATGGCGTTTCGGAAGATCCACAGGATCGCACTGAACTCAAAGATTGTCGCGAAGAACCATACAATCAGCAAAACCGCCAGTCCTTTTACGAGATACCATGCGCGGGTACGCTTGATCCAGTTGATCAAATGGTAAATGAGGAACGCAATGATCAAGATCTCAATGATATCCAGAACTTTAAAACTCGGCATCGAAACCCAGTTGAAAGCGTTTTTGATCGCATCAAGCAAAGCTCTCATGTGCGTACCTCCTTTCCCTTATCATCCGCCGTCATCAGCGGTAGTCGTCATCGTCCTCGAAGTCGTCAATATCCTCAAACTTGTCTTTGGCGACATCACTCTTGCCGCCGTCAAAGAATCCGACGATCACTTCCTCTTCGTCATCATCGTCTTCGTCATCATCGTATGCCGTCGACGGTTCGTCCTCCTCATCGAGGATCCTCACCGCCTTAGCCGGAATCGGAGCGGTCACGCTCACCGCGTCCTTTGCCGACGCCTGTTTCTCCTGCTTCACACCGTCGCCGACGCGCGTGCCGTAGCGGGATTTGCGGAATTCGTTGACATCGATCACATCACCGAACTCATCGGCTTCATCGTCGTCATCATCCTCCGAAGCGGGACGAGGCTTACGATCAAAGCCCGGAGCTTCACTGGCTGCGCGGTTGCTGTAATCGATCAGCCCCATCGCGGCCTCTTCGTAATCATCGTCGTTATCGTCGTCATCCGAGCGTCTTCTGCCGAAGATCTTCTTCTCCTTGCGTCTCGGCGCTCCGGTCTTGATCTTCGGAATCGCCTTCACATAGTAGTAATAATCATCGTCTTCAAACTCAACATGCTCGGCCGCCGAGTACTGAAGCACCCGGTAAAAGAACTGGATCACCAGCGTGATGCCGGCGCAGATGAGACACATGAAGACCATACCCGCGATCTTAATGCCCATCTCATAGCGAAGGTCGCCGATGATATATCCGAGCATCATCACGCCGGTACCGATCGCAATACTGATCTCGAAGGAATAATCCATATTGATCCGGCGGATCAGGTATACCGTGACGATCACGACCGAAAGGATCAGCATCGTCGTCACCATCACCGGATTCATCAAAAGTTCCCGAAGGAAATCGATATACACGCCTTCGGCGTCCTTGATATCCTTCAGACTGGCTACCATCTCGGGGTTATCCTTGACGAAGCGCACAACATAGTACGCGACCACGCCGCAGCTCGCAGGCACGATCGCCAGCGGATTTGCGAACAGACCGAGCAACAGCGGCAGCAAATACGGGATCCCGAATGACTGCATCACGGGAAATGCGATAACCGCAGCGCCGTATTTCGGCGTAAACCGCAGGAAGAAGCAATAGCAGATCAGGAACAGGACCAAAACAGTCACTCCGACGATCATGGATTGCGAGATCAGCTGGCCGGTCACATACAATGCCGCAACCAGGACCATCAAACTCGGCGGAAGAACCGCGGAGATTGCCGCAAGCGCCAGCGTCACGGCGCTCTTCGAAAGCATGGCATTGAAGGGAAGCAGCGTCCGCAGACGATTGAAAGCGATATACGTCAATGCGAACCGAAATGCGAGATTCAACCAGAATGCGTATTTCTGGTAAATCGCCGTCACTTTGGCGCGCAATTCAAACAAGAGCATCATCGGTTATTCCCCCCATTCCTCTTCCTCATCTCTCTGACGTTCCTCGCGCTCTTCTATCCTGCGTACTCTGGATAGAATCCGGTAATACCGAGCCAGCCGGCCGTGAGAATACATATATCGGATCCGGTAAATGATTCCCGTCAATACTGCATAAAACACAACCAGAATGAGATACGCACCGAGGATCGTCCATCCGACAACCGGATAATTCATCTTGAGCACGTTGTCAATGATCGCATTCAAATTTGCCAGGATCACCAGTGACAGCAGCAAGAGGAAGCCGACCGTGGTGATCAAGATCGTCTTGATGATCTCGTGGCGCACGTAGTCCGAGCGGAAATAGTTGGAAGTCCGCATATCTTCCCGGCCTTCCTCCTTCTCGTACACGGCGAGTTTCGTCATCAGACGAACCTTTTCGTTGTTTACCATAAAACAAACCTCTTTACTTCGAAAATTGTCTTTCCAGTGCCTTTTATTCTCCCCCAGGGCACACGTACCGACATTACTGAATATCATATCATAGTCTACCATACTTTGCGCAAAATAGCAACAATCGGGTAGGAGAAAATGCATTCTCCTGCCCGATTGTCCTATAATTCGCCCCTCCAGATAAAGCGGTTATTCAGCTATGTAAAAAAGGATTCCGATCGTATTCGGTCCGCAGTGACTCGAAATGACCCCTCCGGCGTTCGTCTCGCAGATTTCCGCGAAGATCCCGAGGCTCTCCAGATACTCTCTCGCGCGCTCCGGAAGCGCCGGATCGCACAGGGAATGCGTGATAAACACGCGCTCGGGTTCCGCCTTCTTAAGCTCCTCCGCTAGGTCGGCCATATACCGTTCCAGCGACGAGAGCATGTTTCCGCGGTATTTCTTCGCCATCCCCATCTTCCCGTCCTTCACGGCGATCATGGGATGGATCTTGAGTGCATTGCCGACAAACGCAGCTGCCGCGCTGCAGCGCCCGCCTCTTGCAAGATACGTGAGCGTATCCACGATAAAGCTTGCTCTCACACGGTCTCTCGCGCCTTCCACCGCCGCGATGATCTCCTCCGCTCCGGCTCCGCCTTCCGCCAACTGCGCCGCCTTGAGAACCTGAAGACCGATTCCCGACGAGAGATTCATCGAGTTGATCACATGCAGTTTGTCGTACTCCTTCTCCTCCGCGAACATGCGCACGACGTTGCACGTTGTACTCATATCTTCGGAGATACCAAGGAAAATGATCTCTTCCCCGGCCTGCATCATCGGCCAGAGCCGCTCTTCGAGTTTTTCGAACGTCACGGCCGCCGTCCCCGGCGTCGTGCGGTGTTTATCCGCCCAAGCGTAGATTTCCTGCGGCGTCGTCTCCTCGCCGTCGTAATAGCTCTTTCCGTCCATCATAATGCACAGCGGCAGGATGGTTATCCCGTACCGTTCAATCTGCTCTTGTGACAGATCGCACGTGCTGTCCGCTGCAATCCGAACACAGGCCATACGCACACCTCCGAAATCTCCGCAACAAAAAAACCGCGGTCGTTACTCACTGTTACCAGTATAACGGTCTATTTTCAGTTTGCAACCTGGCAAATCTAAAAATTCTATAAAATGTCGAAAAATGACGGGTTTTCTTCATTTTCCGGCGCCGTTTCTGCATGTTTAAAACACTTTTCGGCATAGGCCCGCACGCGGAAAATTCGCTTTTCACTCCATAAAAAAGAACCCCGAAAATGCTTCGGGGTTCTTCCGACAGTCCCATCAAACTCTCTTCATGTACTCGCCGGTACGGGTATCGATCTGGATAACCTCACCCTCGTTCACGAACAACGGTACCAGTACGGTAGCGCCGGTCTCAACGATCGCGGGCTTCGTAGCACCCGTTGCGGTGTCGCCCTTGAAGCCGGGCTCCGTGGACGTGATCTGAAGCTCTACGAACATCGGAGGCTCGATTGCGAAAACCTGACCCTGATGCGAAAGCATCTTAACCATCTCGTTCTCCTTGACGAACTTGAGCGTATCGCCGACCTGATCTGCCGTCATGGCGATCTGATCGAACGTCTCGGTGTTCATAAAGTTGTACATGTCGCCGTCGTTGTACAGATATTGCATATCCAGACGCTCGATGTGCGCCTGAGGGAATTTCTCTGTAGGACGGAAAGTGCGCTCAACTACGCCGCCGTTCTTGATATCCTTGAGTTTCGTGCGGACGAAAGCCGCTCCCTTTCCGGGCTTAACATGCTGGAATTCAACTACCTGATATACGGCATTGTCGATCTCCAACGTTACGCCGTTTCTGAATTCACCTGCTGATAACATATAGGTTCCTCCTTCAAAGTCTGCCTAAGATTCAACTTAGTTTAGCTTATTTGCGCGCTTTTTGCAACAGTTTTTTTCGTCGGGGACGTGCCGCCTCATTCCGAAACGGGAATCTCGATCAGTTTCTTCGGCGAATGCGCAAAATTCTCGCAGCCGCCCTCCGTCACCAGGACCAGATCCTCGATCCGGACGCCGCCGAAGCCCTCGACATAAATGCCGGGCTCCACGGTCATCATGCTTCCCGCACGGACAATCTCCTCGCTTCTGGCGTTGGCGTACGGAGGCTCGTGAATCTCGAGTCCGACGCTGTGTCCGAGGCCGTGTCCGAAGCATCCCTCAAAGCCGGCGTCGTTGATGATCGCGCGGGCGATCCCGTCGATCTCCCGTCCTTTCATCCCCGCATGGATCTGCGACAGAACCGCCGTCTGCGCCTCCAAAACCGTGTTGTAGATCTTGATCTGTCGATCATCGGCATGGCCGAGCACGACCGTCCGCGTCATGTCCGAGCAATAGCCTTCGTAGATACATCCGAAGTCCATCGTCACAAAGTCACCGGCCTGCAGCGGTTTGGCCGAAGGCATCGCATGCGGCATCGACGAGTTCACTCCCGACGCCACGATCGGTGAGAACGAATTGCCGGATGCTCCTTTGCAGCACATATAGTACGTGAGTCTAGCGGCGATCTCCATCTCCGTAACTCCCGGGCGCAGGTCGTTCAATATCTCGGAAAATGCCTCGTCCCCGATGGCTTCCGCCCTGCGGAGTCTGGCCAGTTCCTCCGGTGTCTTGATCTTCCGAAGCTCGATGAGGACGTTGTCCGCCGGAACGAGTTCCGCCTCAATCTTCTCGCGCATCGCCTCATAGGCACGGTATCCCGTGGCATCCTTCTCGAACGCGACGCTCTTAGCGCCGTGCTCCTTGAGAATCCGGTTTACCTCATCCTCGTACGTCGTATGTGCGACGTCAATGACCGCGCAGTCTTCCGCCTCCTGTTTCGCCTGGAACAGGAACCGAAAATCCGTGATCAAACCGGCAAACCCGTCCGACGTGATCACCAAAAGGCCGGTGTCGTTCGTGTATCCGGTGAGATACCGGATGTTTGCAGTATCGCGCACGATCATCGCGTCCGCACCGGTTCCGGCGATGATCGGCAGTGCCGCTTCCCAACGTTTCATAGGAAATCCTTCTTTCATCTTCCGCGTTCGCGCTCCTCGAGGAACATCGTGATGAGATCCATCGCCTCAGCGTATCCGTTAAAGCCGCGGCCGGAAATCTGGCGGTCGCAGGCAGGAGCCGTCACACTGTTGATGCGGAACGACTCGCGGTTGTAAATATTTGTCAAATGAACTTCGATCTTCGGCACGGACAGCATCAAAAGCGCGTCGTAGATCGCGTAGCTGTAGTGCGTATATGCGGCCGGATTGATGATCACTCCCACATAGTTTCCGGTCATCGCACGATTTAAGCGGGTGATGATCTCACCCTCCGAATTGCTCTGGAAAATCTCCACAAGGTATCCGCGCTTCTGCGCTTCGCTTCTGCAGAACATCTGCAGATCGTCATACGTCTCGCTGCCGTAGATCGACGGCTCACGCCGTCCGAGCATGTTCAGATTCGGTCCGTTCACGATCAAGAGCGTCTTCGCCATAGCCATAATTATCTTCCTCCTCCGTTTTCCCGCCCTCCCCGGGGCGAATACAATTGTTTTTTATGCGCTCCGGCCGGTTCCCGCTACAGGGAATCGCGAACCGCATCCGCAACCTGCTCCGGTGTCCGATCGTCGATGTCCACCGTGCGGTGCGCTACCATCGGATAGACGAAACGCCACCGCAAAAACAGCTGCCGGCGATCCTCCTCCGTCTTCTCCGCGAGCAGAACCGGGCGCTCGCTCGGATCGATCTCCGCAAGACGCTTCTTCAGTTCTTCCTCGCTTCCGTTCAAATACACTACCGTGCCCAGCTTCCGAAGCATCTTCTGATTCTTCTGCCGCACCGGCATACCGTCTCCCGTCGCCACCACGGTGTGATTGAGGGACTTTAACAAGCCCTTCAGCGCCATGGTCTCAAGGTCGCGGAAATACTCCTCGCCCTTGGTCCGGTAGATCTCGGGGACGCTCATACCGACCTTCTCCTCGATGTAGCTGTCGGTGTCGATGAAATCAAAACCGATCTCCGCAGCCAACTGTTTTCCGACTGTCGTCTTGCCGGAACCGATAAATCCGATCAAAACCACGTTCAGCTGATGCATCTTCTCCCACCGGTCACGGTGATAGAAATGCATGATGACACGCTCCAGCTTGCGCTTTGCGACAATCTGGATCTCCTCCCTGCGGTTGATCGGCTTGACGAGGATCGAGCGGATTCCCGACCGGTTCGCGCCGTACACATCCGTAAAGAGCTGGTCTCCGATGAAGAGCGTATTTTTCTTTGTGGTGCGCATCAGCACCATCGCCTTTAGGTAATTCCGTCTGGCCGGCTTGTGCGCATTGAAGATGTAATGCAGTTTGACGCCCTTCACCCGGGCACCGCGGTAAAACCTGCGGACACGCGGCGCTTTGTTGTTTGAGAGAAGGCAAATGCGGAATCCGATCTTGTTCAGACGCCGAAACAGCTCGATCACCTCCGCGTTCGCGTCGGCGCCGTGCTCCACAAGGGTATTGTCGATGTCGTAGATCAGGCCGCGATACCCCTTGCGATACAACTCTTCATAATCGATATCGTAAGACGATTCGGCCATCTCCGCCGGATAAAACATACGAAACATAGTTCACTCCTGCCCCGAGGCCGTTGTTTGACGCGGAATCTCCGCATTCGTCCGAACTTCGGGACTTTATCGCTTCTCAGTGTAACAATCTTTGGCGGTGTTGTCAATCGGATTCCGACCGGTCTGTGAGCAGTCCGATCTGAAGCTCGCGGTCGATCCGCGAAAGCTCGTGCTCGACGTTTTCCCTCTTCATGCGGTTCTCATTCTGGATCCGCATGACCTCATCCAGACTCTCGATCAACGCCCGGTTGGTCTCCTCGAGCGTCTCCACACGGATGGACTCCTCGCCGTACGCACGCTGCGTCTCCGCCGTGACGTTCTTTAAGTTCTGCGCATTCTGAACGAGCAGGCGGTTGGTCATCTCATTGACGGAGCGATCCGTCTCCAGCGCCTGTCTGGCGTGCTCCGCACCCAAAGCCAGCACGATCTGGCTTTTCCACAGCGGGATCGTCGTATACAGCGTGGATTGCAGTTTGTCCGCGATCATCGCAAAATTGGTCTGCAGCATGCGGATCTGCGCCGCCTGCTGGCGCGAGATCACCCGCGTCGTGGCAAGTTCCGTGGCTCTCTTCTCCAGCCGGTCGATGATCGCATTCCGCCAGGAGTCGTCGACCGCGTTGTCCTCGGAGTTCATCGCCTGCTCGCGCAGTTCCTCCGCCTTCAGTTTCACTGCCGCGATCTGGACCGCCGCATCCCTGTAATACTCCTCGTTCAGGTCAAACAGCTGATTGAGAAGCGCGCAGTCCTTAAACAGCCGAACCTGGTGATCCTCTAACGCCACCGCAACCCGATCGACGTTTTTGGATGCCTCATCGTACTGTTTGCGCACAGCGACGGCACGGTTGCGCTTCTTCCAGAACGCAAGACGCAATCCCCGGTCCGCCGGGTTCTCGTTGATGTCCACTAAGGTAGCGATCGTCGATTTCATCAGATCGTCGACGTCGTTGATCGCCGAGGAGTTCAGATTGTTGATGACCATTTGCGACAGCTCCGCCATATGCTTTTGCGTGTCGCTGCCGAATTGGGTAATGCAGGCAATATTGGACACATCCAGCTCCGTCAGGGCGCTCTCGACCGCCGGCAGCTGGCTCTCCGAAAGGTCGGAAAGATCGTTGTCCACAATGACACGCAAATACTTGATTTCAGTTTTTTCGTCCATTCCTACTCCTCTTCCGTTTCATAGTTCGGTACTGCGATCATCTTGTCCAGATTGAGGTTCCTCAGAAAGCTGTCGGCGTCGCGGAAAATGTTCTCTCCCGTGATCCCGAGGCTCTGCGGCGTTCCGATAAAGATCTGTGTTCTCTTCGCCCGCCGCTGCGTGGCCGCTGCCCTCTCCGTGAGTTTTCGCTCGACGGGGATCTTCCAATGCTTGTTGAGGAACAGCAACTCCTGCAGTTCCCCACCGGTCACCCTGCCGCGTTGTTTTTCGTCCTGCGTCTCCATCGGCAGCGACGATTTGAGTTTTGTGACGGCGCGGCGAAGAAAGGACTGCCCGCACAGCGGATAGTAGCAGTTGCCCGGATTCAGCCTCTCCCCGGGTTTCTTCAGCATAACCCCGCACAGATAGATCGTCTGCTGCTCCATGCTGGCCTCAAATGCGCGAAACTCCACGATGAAATCGTTCATCTCCAGAACACGGACCAGATTGAGAGCAAGGATTCCCCGGTTTCGAACCTGCGCTTCGCTGGTTTTGCCGGTGTATGCAAGATTCAAAAACACCTGCACGACCTTCTTCTCCTTCGGGCGCGCCATCCGATACATGTTCTTCGGCGCTCCCGCGATGTAAGCCGGCACGTTCGGACGGCTTCCGACAAAAGCGGGGCGCGCGGCATTGAACGCCACGTTTCTGCGGTTGATCATCTCCAGACATCGCGCCATCGCCAGGAACTCGCCCCGGCCGTCCTCGGGATTCCCCTCCGGACGAAACGAAGCATCAAGGTTTCCGCCGCCGGCGGAAGCCGCATTGTTTCCCGCGATCCGCATCGCCATCGGCACTTCGGCAACTTCCGGCGCATCGAAAAATGCCCGCAGCCGCCCTACCGACGGGAAACAGAGATTGTACACCTTGTGCGGCCCGAATTGTTCGATTCGAAGATTCCGCAGATCATTTTCCGACAAAGTAGTTGACGCCATTGCTTGTCATCCTCATCAGACGGTCCGGACGGTGTCTCTGCCGTTGATTATCTCCTGGGCACGCTCGTGGAACAGCTTGTAGATTTCCAGACACGGCTTCGACATTTTCGCCATTCTGTCCCTCAACTGCTTGTCCAGATACTCCAGATAATCCTCGTCCTTCGTCTGTATAAACTCGTATTCAACAATCTTCTTCGCCGTGAAGCTGCCGTTGTCGAGATACCGGCAGATCCTCGAAGCATCTCGCGTTGTGATGATCCCGGATGCTCCGGCATGAATGTACTTCGCATAGGCGTCCGTCGCCGCGCGGAAGGCAACCAGGAACTCGAACCAGTCCGGATGATCCTTCATGATGGCCTCTTCCATACGGTTGTCATAACCGACGTAGATCGGCGTGAAACGCTGCTGCACCGACTCCTCGATCTTCTCGCGGGAGTTATAGTTGGCGTCCGCTCCGTTGCCCACCGTATTGCCAGCCGCAACGATCCGGAAATTCGGATGGCGGGGGACATTTTCCCCGTTCGGGAAGCTGTAGCTCGCGTCCTCCGTGTTGGAGAGGAAGGAGTTCAGTTTCACCGTGGCGCGGCTGTTGCCGTTGTCGAGCTCGTCGCAAAATGCGATCTTGCCGTATTTGTAGCACCGGTAGAAATTCGGTTTGCTGTAGCCGCCTGCGGCGGTCTGGAAGCCGAGGATGTCATACTCCTCGTTGATGTATCCGATATCGACGTGCTCGAGCTCGAGGATCGCCGCGATCTGGCTGACCATGAAGGTCTTGCCGCACCCGGACGGTCCGATCAGATACGGATTGGCATTTTCCATCACCGCCGTCAGCACATCGTCGAACATTTTGTGGAACAACACGCCCTCGGAGGCCATCGTCTCCTTGGCCTTCATCGCGGATTCAAAACGCGCGGTGAACGGGATCCGCTGATCCAGCAACGGGCATACCGGCGGGATTACCGGTTCCTCCTCATCCGCCTTCGGCATTGCCGGCACACTGACGCCGTTGAAGGGCACCGCCGTCCCCGAAGGTACCGGCTGCGCAGGGATCTGCACATCTCCGCCCGGCATGGGACTCACGGGAACTTCCCGGATCAGCATCAGTCGATTCAGTTTCTCGTTCAGTTCGCGGCTCTCCTCCGCGTTGGACAGCACCTCGCGGATCTGACCGTTATCCCGGAAATAGGACTCGGTCTTCGCGATCACATCCGACGCCTCCCGGTTCGCCCGGAGAAGCTCCGTACGGACTCCGGAGGCAATGGTATCGGCCTCCTTCCGGAATTCCGAAAGACGTTTCCGGCTGTCCGCGATCACGCCGTTGACAAGCTCGTCTCGCTCGGCAAACACGGCCATTCTCTGGGTTTCCGTAAAATCCGCATGAGCTTTTTCCATATTCTCGCGCAGCGAGTTGATGCGGGACGTCACACGAAGCAGCTCCCGGTCGCTGAAATCCTTGATCGATCGCATCGCCGATTCGGATATCTCATTGACGGCTTTTAGGCGTTCCTCGGAGAGGCTCAGCGCATCGGACAGTCGCTCGGTGGCGATCTCCACGGTATCGATCTTCTGCTCTGCCCTGGCGATCCGCTCCTCGCTCACCGAGTAAATGCCGGCGAGATGCCGGAAATCCGCATAGGCTTCCGCGGTGACGGCGTCGTGATCTTCGTTCCCGAAGATCCGCGCCACATACGATGCCATTGCCGCGGTGAACATCTCCTCGCCCGCGCAGAAACCGCGGATCTTCATCGCATAGTCCAGAATGTATTTGCTCTCTTTGTCCGGTTTCCCGGCCTTCGGCACCAGTCTCACAAGGCGCAGGTAGTTCATGGGGTCGTAAAATAAATCAAACAGCCCCGGAATAAAGAATCTCTTCTTCACCACACCGCCGGTGTCAAACATCTCGACAAAACAGATGCAGAGCTGGTCGAACCCCGGCGTGCTGTCCTCAAGATAGAACATGTGAGGATAGATCTCCTCCCCGTAGCGGATCGCGCTTGCCGCAGCATTCCCGTCGAAATCGGGATTTCGCATCACCATCTCCACCACGTCCAGAAACAGCGAGAACGGCCGGATGATCTGTGCATTCGGCTCCTTCTCATAGTGTTGGATCAGGTTCGAAAGCTGGTTCCCCATCGGAGAGTTCTTCGCCTTCAGTTCCTGCCGCAGCCGTTCCGCGCGGTTGCTGTCATTTTCCGTTCGCATCCACGAAAATATGCCCATTGTCGTTATCCTTTTCTCCCGGTCTTATTCGCTCAGGAAATACTTTCCCGCCAACTCCGTCTTGTAAATCCCGGAGGCGCCTGCGATATCCGGCTCAAAATATGTCTCACACCGTCCGTCACGAAGCAATGCCCGTTTCATCCGAACGGAGTTTTTCCGAATGACCGCGTTTGTCTTTGCATTGTCCGCGATCGTCCACGACATGACTTCCGAATAACCGGCTTCGCAGTACAAAAACGCCGAGCAGAAGTCTTTCTTGGTTACGTCGCGGTACCTGCTCACTTCCGTCGAAACCGCATACCAAAGCCCCCAGGGAAGCCGGTATGCCTCGGAAAATGCAACGCCCGCAGGAAGCAGTCGCCGCATCCCGTCGTCGGCGATCCTCTCAAACGGCTCCGCCGGTATCGTCTCGCGGTTGTAATACACCTGACTGCCTTTGCGGCTCGCCTCGTACGTCGCGTCAAATCCGTCGGCGGCGCGGCGGAACCGAAACCGTCCCGTCAACTGCGCTTTCACGGCGGAAAATGCCAGATCCACGCTGTCGATATCCGATTTGAAATCGATCCGCAGTTCATCCGCGGTCTCCGGCCAGTCTCCGATGTGTATGCGGTACTCTCCGCCGCCGTCGCGCGTGACCGTCACCGGATGCAGGGTGTCAGAGCCGCCCTTGTTCAGCACGATCGATCCTCTTCCCCGCCAGCCGCAGTGTGTCTTCACGACGGTCGCCTTGTTGCCTGTCAGTT
This sequence comes from Lachnospiraceae bacterium, assembly GCA_017441265.1. Taxonomy (GTDB): domain Bacteria; phylum Bacillota; class Clostridia; order Lachnospirales; family Lachnospiraceae; genus ISDg. The sequence goes on from JAFRYE010000035.1 coordinate 87,463, forward strand.
CACAGGCCGACGTCAGCACATATTCCGCGAGAGGAAGAAACCGCTTAAGATCCAGCGATTCCATGGGAACTTCGGGAGTCACGCTCCCGGTTTTCCGCGCAAATTCCCTCTGAAAATGCGCCTCCTCCGTGTATTGTCCGCTCTCAAACAACTCCCGCGTCTTTTCGTTCATCAGGATTGCGGAAGGATTTTTCGATTTTTGATAGAGTTCGAAGAGCCGGCCGACCAGCGTCTCGTAGTAGGGATCCAGCTCGCTCATGGAAATCTGCTCATCATCCCCGTACAAAACCGTCACTGCCGTGCAGCCGTCCCGGTCCGGATCGGTGCCGTGGGCGTTGCCTTCCTTCCGGCGAACGGCCTCCGTGAACTCGTACACCGCCACCATCCGCAGATTCTCGATCCTCCGGATCGCGATCTCCGTGTCCGTCATCCTGTGAAACATACATTTTCCTCATTTTCCGACAGCGGCTTGATACAACACTACAGAGGCCGCATAACACGGCCTCTGCAGTAATCAACCTGACTTATCGATTTCACGAATTACTCGTCGTCTTCGACCTTCTCGGCCTCATCGATAACCTTAGCCTGAACATCGCTCGGTGCCGGCTCATATCTCGCGAATTCATACGAGTAGTCGCCGATACCGCCGGTCATGGACCGAAGGTCTGTCGAGTAACCATACAGTTCGGACATCGGGATGTCCGCAATGATCTCCTGTTTTCCGCCCGTGATCGGGTTCATGCCGAGCACACGGCCACGGCGCTTGCTGAGATCGCCCATGATATCGCCCGTGAACTTGTCCGGAACGACAACCTTCATCGATGCGATCGGCTCGAGAATGATCGGCGTTGCATCCATGATACCGGCTTTGAACGCCTTGCGGGCTGCCAGTTTGAAGGCCATTTCGTTGGAGTCTACCGGATGGTAGGAACCGTCGATCAGCGTCGCCTTGATACCGACAACCGGATAACCTGCGAGAGGACCGGCAAGAACGCTCTCCTGCACACCCTTCTCAACCGCCGGGAAGAAGTTTCTCGGAACGGAACCTCCGAAGATCTTCTCCTCGAAGATGTACGGGGTCTCAAGATCGCCCGAAGGCTCGAAGGTCATGATAACGTCACCGAACTGGCCGGCACCGCCGGACTGCTTCTTATGACGACCCTGAACCTGAACCTTCTTGCGGATCGTCTCGCGGTAAGCCACCTTCGGCTTGGAGATGATCACCTCCACCTTGTAGCGGGACAGAAGCTTGCTCACGGTCACTTCGAGCTGCTGCTCGCCGATGCCGTAGAGAAGCGACTGGCGGTTCTCCTTGTCGTTGACGGTCTTGAGGGTCTTGTCCTCTTCCATCAACTTGGAGAGAGCCTGCGAAATCTTATCGTCATCGCCCTTATTCTTCGCTTCATAGCGAACGTACGTGTAAGGCACGGACATCTTGATCGGATCGTAAATGATCGGATTCGCCTTCGTCGAAAGCGTGTCGCCGGTCTGCGTGTCGGAAAGTTTGCCGATCGCACCGATATCACCGGCGTACAGCTCCTTAACCTCGATCTGCTCCTTGCCGCGCAGAACGTACAGGCGGGACAGTTTTTCCTCAGTGCCCTTGTTCGCGTTGTAGATCACGGAGTCGGACTTGAGAATGCCGGAGCAAACCTTGATGAGCGAGAACTTACCGATGAACGGATCCGCGATGGTCTTGAAGACGCGAGCGGAGAAATCCTTGTTCGCATCGTAATCCGCGAAGAACGTGGTCTCGGTCTTCTGGCTCATACCGGTGATGACATTCTTGTTCGGCGACGGGAAATACTTGTCAATCGCCTGAAGCAACGCAAAGGTACCGCGCGCCTGAACGCCGGAACCGCACAGAACAGGAACCATGTCGCAGGTGGCAACGCCGGAGCGGATGGCGTTCTCAATCTCAACCATCGTGAACTCCTCGCCCTCGAAGAACTTGTTCATCAGATCCTCGCTCGTCTCCGCGATGGACTCCATCAGCGCGTCGCGATATGCGTTCGTGTACTCCATGCAGTACTCGGGGATGTCACCGTCGACATACTCGCCGAGGTTATTGGAGAAGCGGCGGCCCGCTTTCTTCACGACATTGACGAAACCGATGAACTTCTCGTTCTCACGGATCGGGGTGTGGAACGGCGCGATGCGGTTGCCGTAATCGGCCTTCAACGCCTCGACAACGTTTCGGAAGGACGCATTGTCATCGTCCATATCGGTAACGAAGATCATGCGGGGCAGTTTAAAACGCTCGCAGATATCCCAGGCCTTCTTCGTGCCGACTTCGATGCCGGCCTTCGCGGAAACCACGATAACGGCGGCATCCGCTGCACTGACAGCCTCTTCAACCTCACCGACAAAATCGAAATATCCCGGAGTATCCAGGAAGTTTATCTTTGTATCTTCCCAAAGAATAGGCACCAGCGTAGTGCTGATCGAGAAGAGTCTCTTCTGCTCTTCCTTGTCGTAGTCACTGATCGTATTTCCTTCTTCAACACGGCCCATACGCTTCGTGATGCCCGTCGTATATGCCATGGCTTCCACGAGAGTTGTCTTTCCGCAGCCGCCGTGACCCAAAATTGCGACGTTGCGGATCTTCTCGTACTTGTAAGTCTGCATAATGGTAATCCTCCAATACTGTTAGTGTTCCGGCCGGAGCCGGAAACCATATGTTGATTTTACCAATTTTTCGAGCAATAATCAATTCTTTTTGTGTATTTTTGCGAAAAATAATTTTTCGTCGGAAAATGCCCTTCACCCATTGAAAAGGGCCGGCGCATGCCGCAAAACCGCGGTCGCGCCGGTCCTTGATCACCGAGTCATTGTCCTGTAAAGTTCAGTCTTTTTGCTTACTTTTCCGGTCCGAGGCCGAGATGCTTGCGAAGCACACCGATGCTGGCCGGTCCGACCTTCAAAAATGCCTCGTACGCTTCCTTCTGGGTCATGCCCTTCGCCATCAGCTCGTCGATGATATCCAGGCACTGGAAATGGCTGAAGGAATACGGCAGCGCAACGCCGGGGTCTTCCACCACGGATTCAAGATAATAATCAGCCGCATCCGGGTCCATACCGTATGTTTCCATGAACGACGCAATCTGGGTTTTACTCCATCCGAAGTAGTTGACACCGATATCCACGCAGGAATAAACGGTCATACCGTACGTGTAATCGAAATCCAGATAAAAGGCCGCATTCTTATCGTTTGTAGCCCACAAATACGCGTTCGTGCCCATCATTGTCGCCCAGCCTTCGGCATAACCGGTATATCCGAGCGCCGAATTGATCTTGTGATATCCTTCCGTTCTGCGGAAGTACAGATTCTGATAAAGATGTCCCGGATATCCCTCATGAGCCAGCGTGGAGAACAATTCCACATCGTCACTGCCGGTGTGAGGGTTAACGCGAATGACGCGCACCGCATCGTTGTCCGCCTGCGGATGAAGGAAATATGCCATAACGCCCTCGACACAAAGCTCGTCCGGCAAAGCGGAAACAACGTACTTCGAATCTCCTGCCGACGGATACTCTTTCTCCGTGAATTCCTTCTGTCTCTCAACGATCACATTGAAATCCGAAGTGCCGTATTTCAGGCTTTTACTGCGCTGATAAGCATCGGAATCGGTCTGTTTGATTGCAAGATATTCCGTGACCATCGCAACAAGTTTTTCCTGCATATACTCAAGCATTCGCTCCGGTGACAGATTCGAACCCGTCTCTGCCTGGATCAGGAACTTGTAGTATTCACGTCCGCCCTCGCGGTTCGCCAGCGGAACCGGATCCGAAATGTACTGTTCCAGCGTTTCCACCTGTTCCTCGAGTTTTTTCGCAGCGGGAACAAACGTCTCCTTGAGCACGTTTGCCAGCTTCGCTGCGGCCTCATCGATCTCCGTCTGCGAGAATCCGCCGGAAGCCATGTTGCCCTTAAACGCCGCTACGAGCACTTCGGCGTCATCTTTGTAAAGGTCTTTGATATTCTTGATCGTCGTGTCATACATTTCCTGCGTCGGGCAGGCTCCCTTTTTGCAGAAGTCCTCCATCAGAGCGAACAGGGAATCGAAATATGCAGGCAGCGAACGAATATCGTCAAGGAACAGATCGATATCCTTCTCCTCGACAACGGCATACTCCGAAAGCAGCGTGGAAAGGCTGCTGATGGCGTTGTTGTTGACCGCCATGAAATAGTTGTCGCAGGCGCGAACATTCGAGAACCGTGCCGTCGTCTCATACTCATACACGAGACGATCGTAATTGACTTTCTGCGGTTCGGTCAGGTTATCATAGGTAAATCTCGCAAGACCGTCATAGTATCCTTTCATGGTCTCGGTCATTTCCTTCAGATCGTAATCCTCTTCCAGGAATTCATGATCCACCGTGATCCCGAGTTTTTCCGGATACTCCAGAATAAAGTGAAGCGACAGGTTGTTCGTTCCGACCATGTCGACGAAAATGCTGTCCAAATACTCGTCGAACGCCGCTCTCTCCGCTTCCACGCTCTCAAACTGCTCCGGAGTCGGGGAAGGTGCCTCGGTCGAAGGCGTCGGCGTTATCTCCTGCGTAGGAGTAATCTCCGTGGTGGGGGTTATCTCCGTGGTTGGGGTTATCTCCGTGGTAGGGGTTATCTCCTGTG
>JAFRYE010000036.1 GCA_017441265.1 Lachnospiraceae bacterium
GAAGGTTATCGGTTAAGGGGGATTTTGAAATGGCAAAAGTAAAAGTTACTCTTAAGAAGAGCCTTATATGTGCAAAGCCGAATCAGAAGGCGACAGCCGCTTCTCTCGGACTTCGCAAGATCGGCGACTCGATCGTTCACGAAGACGGTCCTGTCATCGCAGGCAAGATTAAGGTGATAGGTCACCTTGTCAGCGTGGAGAAGGCGTAAGTCCTCTTTCACAAAGTACTATTTAATATTACGTAAGGAGGATAAACCATGAAACTCCATGAACTTTCACCGGCAGAAGGCGCCGTAAAGGCTTCTTTCCGCAAGGGTCGCGGTCCCGGCTCGGGCAACGGCAAAACAGCCGGCAAGGGTCACAAGGGACAGAATGCGCGTTCGGGCGGCGGTGTTCGTCTCGGATTTGAAGGCGGTCAGCTTCCGCTTTACAGAAAGCTTCCGAAGAGAGGCTTCCACAACAAATTCGCTACAAACTACGCTATCGTCAACGTCGCAACTTTGAATAACAAATTTGAAGACGGTGAAACTGTTAATCTTGAGACGCTCAAGGCTAAAGGCATTGTCAAAAAGGCTCTCGACGGACTCAAGGTTCTCGGCAACGGCGAAATCTCTAAAAAACTGACCGTTGAAGCTAAGGTGTTTTCTGCGACAGCTAAAGAAAAGATCGAAGCTGCAGGTGGAAAGGCCGAGGTAAAGTAATATGTTCAAAACACTCAGGAATGCTTGGAAGATAGCGGATCTCAGACAGAAGATCCTGTTCACGGCTTTCATCATTCTTCTTTACAGAGTCGGCACGGCGATCCCGATCCCGTTTATCAACGCGGAAATGCTCAAGGGATATATGGATACGACGGCAGGTTCGATGCTTCAGTATCTGAACATCCTTTCCGGCGGCGCGTTCGCCAACGCAACTCTCTTTGCTCTCGGTATCTCACCGTACATCACATCGTCCATCGTCATCCAGCTTCTCGCAGTTGCGATCCCCGCTCTCGAAAAGCTCTCCAAGGAAGGCGAGGAAGGCCAGAAGAAACTCAATCAGATCACAAGATACGTCACTGTCGGTCTTGCGCTTCTGTCAAGTTTCGGTTACTATTCGATGCTTAACGGCTACGGCATTATCCAGAACACCGAGCCCTCGTGGTTCAGTGCGGTCGTTATCATCGCATGCTACTGCGCCGGTTCCGCTCTGGTCATGTGGCTCGCTGAAAAGATCAATGACAAAGGTATCGGCAACGGTATCTCCATCATCCTTTTTGCGAACATCGTGTCCCGCGGTCCTTCGCTCGTTCTGAGCCTGTGGCAGTACATCACGAATCCCGAATCCAAGGAAGTTTCCCGTACGGTAGGCATCCTGATCGCAGTTCTCGCGATCATCATCGGTCTTGCAATGGTCGCGTTCATCGTGTTCATTACAGACAGCGAACGTAGGATCCCGATCAACTACGCGAAGAAGACTGTCGGCCGTAAAATGTACGGCGGTCAGAGCTCCAATCTTCCGATCAAGCTCAACATGACCGGCGTCATGCCCATCATCTTCGCAAGCTCGATAATCTCGATCCCGTCCACCATCGCGGTATTCGTTCCTCCGAAGGAAGGTACCTTCTGGAAGGGCTTCTCGGATCTCTTCAACCAGAACCACTGGTTCTATGCTGTTCTCACGTTCGTTCTCATAATCGCTTTCGCATACTTCTATGTGGCGATCTCGTTCAATCCCGTAGAAATATCGAACAACCTTAAGAACAATGGCGGAACAGTTCCGGGTATTCGTCCCGGAAGACCCACGGCTGATTATATCAGAAAAGTTACGAACCGTATCACCCTTATCGGCGCGATCTTACTCGGCATCGTCGCAGTCGTCCCGCTTATCGCGAACCTCGCGTCCGGCGGTAAGATGAGAGAGCTCGCATTCGGCGGAAGCTCCATCATCATCGTCGTAGGCGTTGTTCTTGAAACGGCAAGAGAGATCGAAGGTCAGATGACGATGCGTCACTATAAGGGATTCCTTCAGTAATAGGTGAAAAATCTATGATGCGGGATGTCAAACTTATACTTCTCGGCGCACCCGGCGCGGGAAAAGGCACACAGGCAGAGATCATATCGAAGAACTATGCCATTCCCGCCATCTCGACGGGCGCGATAATCAGAGCCGCGATCAAAAACGGTACGGAAATGGGCAAAGCCGCCCGTGAGTACACGGATCGCGGAGCTCTGGTGCCCGACTCCGTAGTCATCGGCATAATCAAAGAGAGACTTGCCGAGCCCGACTGCGCCGGCGGCTTCATACTCGACGGTTTTCCCCGCACCGTTCCTCAGGCACAAGCGCTTGATGAGATGGGCGTGGAGATCACAGACGTCATCAGTATCGAAGTTCCGGACGAGTCGATCCTTGAGCGCATGGGCGGACGCCGCGTATGCAAAGCATGCGGCGCGACCTACCATGTCAAGTACAATCCTTCACCCCTTGGCGACAGATGCGCCTGCGGCGAAGCGCTCACGATCAGAGCCGACGACGACCCCGAGGTCGTCAAGAGCCGACTCGTAACCTACCACGAGCAGACAGAACCCCTCAAGGAGTATTACTCCGCAAAGGGCAAGCTGAAGATCGTTATCGGTCAGGAAAAGCTCGAGGATACGACCGCGCTCGTCAGTGCGGCGCTCGATGCCTGAGCATCGCAGGTGAATTTGAATCATGATTTATGTAAAGAATTCGGAACAAATTGAAAAAATGAAGCTCGCGGGGCGTATAACCGGAGAGGCTATACTGCTCGCGGGCGAGGCGGTACGCGAGGGAGTTTCCACCGCCGAGCTTGACAGGATAATCAGACACCACATTGAAAAGTGCGGTGCGAAGCCTTCATTCCTCGGATACGGTGGATTTCCCGGATCCGCCTGCATAAGCATAAACGATGAGGTGATCCACGGTATTCCGTCTCCGAAGAGATATCTCAAGGAGGGCGACATCGTCAAGATAGATGTCGGCGCGTTCATCGGCGGATACCACGGAGACAGCGCAAATACGTTCCCGGTAGGGAAAGTGAGCGACGAGGCGCTGCGGCTGATAGAAGCGACGAAAGAGAGCTTCAGAAAAGGCGCCGAGCAGGCGGTGATCGGTAACCGCATAGGGGATATCGGTCACGCTGTCGACTCATACGTAAAGCAGTTCGGTTTTTCCACCGTCAAAGACTATGTCGGACACGGTGTGGGACAAAAACTTCATGAGGATCCGAGCGTACCGAATTACGGGACTCCCGGTCACGGAGTGAAGCTTTGCCGAGGTATGGTCATCGCCATAGAGCCCATGATCAACGCCGGAGTATCCGGTGTGATCCAGCTCGCGGACGGTTGGACCGTTATCACGGCGGACAGAAAGCTGTCAGCTCATTATGAACACACAGTTGCGATCACAGACGACGGTCCTATCTTTCTCACGGAGGTCAAATGAGGATGACGCACATCGATGTCGGATCGGCGGTCTGTCCGAAAAACGGACGGTATGCCGGTCGCCTGATGGCGGTCCTCAGTATCCGAGACGGATACGCCGAAGTCTGCGACGGCAAAAGGCGGCGCATAGAACACCCGAAAAGAAAAAAGCTTTGTCACTTGAGCCTTTTTTCTCCGGACTCGCCCCGTCTGAGGGTTGATGCTGAACTGACGGACGGCGCGGTCAGGCGATATCTCGCCGCAGTTAAGACCGGCACAACAATTCCGGATAAGTATTTAAACACGATTCAATAAAACACTGGCACAGGAGGTATTGATTTTGCCCAAGGATGATGTTATTGAATTTGAGGGAGTAGTAGTAGAAGCGCTCCCCAACGCAACATTCAAAGTTAAGCTTCCGAATGAAATGATCGTTACGGCGTGCATTTCCGGCAAGCTCCGCATGAACTATATCAAAATACTTCCCGGCGACAAGGTCACGGTCGAGGTATCGATCTACGATCCTTCCAAGGGAAGAATCACTTGGCGCACGAAGTAATATACGAGAGTATATCGGACTCCGGTCCGTACGCGCGCAACAAATTCTCAATGAAAGGTGGTCTATTACTTTGAAAGTAAAGCCTTCCGTTAAAAAGATTTGCGAAAAGTGCAAGATCATCAAGAGGCACGGACGCATAATGGTCATCTGCGAGAATCCCAAGCACAAGCAGAGACAGGGCTGATAAAGAGCCCGAAACAGCGGCGCTTTGCCGCGACGAAAATCTATTAAAAGAGGTGAAATAATCACATGGCTCGTATATCCGGTGTTGATATCCCGAATCAGAAGCGTGTAGAGATCGCCCTCACATACATTTACGGTATCGGACTTACAAGTTCTCAGAAGATCCTTGCCAAGACAGGCATCGATCCCGATAAGAGAGCGAAGGA
>JAFRYE010000037.1 GCA_017441265.1 Lachnospiraceae bacterium
CGTCAGGCCAAGGGTTTGCTTACAGCTTCCTTCAGATTCCACCTCGCGATGGACACCCTTGCTGTTCAGCTATGTACTTCGTCGTTGCCTACGCGTACTCGGGACTTTCGCCCGTTAGAGCGCGCCCATGGCGCGCAAACTGAAAAACTGGGACGCATCGTCTGCGTCCCCGAATAAAGCACTGTTATTTACTTGCGTTCATAAGTGTATGTATACTCCGTAACAACCGGCGCACCGTCATCTCCTTCGCGATCCGTCGAACGAACCGGATCCCCGTTCTCGTCGTACTCGTACTCCGTCACGCTGAGTCGCCGCAGCGCTTCTCCTTCCGCTATGGCGGTCTCGATCCGGAGCACCAGCCCCGACTCGTTGTTCGTCGTTGTTTCAACCATCCACCGCTCGACGCCGGAATCCGCGCCGGTGATCAAATCCCGGACTTCCACCGTGCGGCCGTTGTCGGAATAAGCGTATTTTCTGCACGAAACGATCGCTCCGGCGGCATTGTATTTCGTCTCGGAAACGATCTGCTTCCCGGTATCGTACCGGCACTCCAAAGAGATATATTTCTTCGTCGCCGCATTGCCGCGGCCTTCCGTTACGTCCTTCGTCGTGATCGTGTAACTGCCGTTGCGGTCGGTTTCCTTTCTCTCCTCGGTCACACTGTGTTTCCGCCAGACGCGACCGTCAAACTCGGCCTCGCACAGGCTTTGTTCCTCCGCGCTGCCGTAATACAGGTTTGCCGCTCTCCCGTCCGACAGATCGTATTTGATCGCATAGAAGCCGTCTTCCGTCTTTTCGGAATTGTCTCCGGACCGGGTCACCGGATACCAATTGGTGCCGACGCAAAGATACATTGTCGCTTTTCCGTCGGACGATGCGGGAATACCGTTCACCGTTCCGTCCCAGCCGAAAGCCTGCATCGCCAGCCGTTCCCAGCCGTCCGTCGGACTGTTCAGCGAACTCCACGGACTTTTTCTCTCCGTGACAACGGCTAATCCAAGCCGCCCGTCGTCAGCCGGCAGATAGCGACTGTCCGGGCGATACGTCTCGACAACACCACCCGCAGCGTCGGCCGTCAGCGTGTACAGCGGGATCGAGTACTCCTCTCCCGCACGGCTCGCGGTCTTTGTCACAGCAACCGGCATTCCGCCGTCAAGTAGCACCGAAGCCTTCACCGTGAGCACCTTCTCGCCCTTCTCGTTGCAGCTCTTTCCCTCGCTGTCGATGCGGACTCTCTCGCCGTTCTCATAGTATTCGTACGTTACGCCGTCAGCCCACATTGATTCCTTCGAAAGCAGGACGCCTTTTCCGTAATTCTCGGTGACCGTGACCGGTCGCGCTGCCGCATTCGTATCGTTCGCCGGGTCGACCGTGAAGATTTCCGTCAGGCGAACGAGCGTCCAATCTTCTTCGCTCTTCGAGGATTCCTTCCGCTGCTCCGTCTTGACGGACACCGGAAGCCCGCTTTCGGAAAACTTCGTCGTAACACGGGTTGTCACGCCGTCCGCAGTCGTGACGGCCACCTTGCCCGAGCGCCAAAGTGACGGATCAACTTCCGGCGTAGGCGACGGCGACGGTATTTCCGTCAGCGATGCGCTCGGAGAAACTTCCTCCGTCGCGTTTTTCTTCGTACGATTTCTGGTGCCACTGTCGCAGGACGACGCAAACAGGCACACGAAAAGAAGCAGCAGTAAAGCCGCGGGTTTGATAAAAGCTCTGTCAATCCGGCGCATATGCAGCTCCTTTCCGCATTGTTATGCCGCTCAGTCCTTCGTAAAATGCTCCATCAAACGGAAGCCTTCCGGATAGTTGTATCCGGTCTTCTCCGCGCTCTCTTCCGTGTAAACATCCGCACAATGCACCGTCTTGGTGCTGTCGTAGATCAGGTACGGGATCGGCTCGCTCGTATGTGTGCGCAGCGAAACCGGCGTCGGATGATCCGGCAGCAGCATCAGCCGGTACGGCTCGCCCGAGGCATCCATCGCCCTGCGGACAACGCCGATGATCTGCTCGTCGATAAACTCGATTGCCTGCACCTTGCGCTCCGCGCTTCCCTGGTGCCCCATCTCGTCCGGAGCCTCCACGTGGATATACGCGAAATCCGCACCCTCGGAGAGAACCGCGTTGACCGCCGCCTCCGCCTTGCCGCGGTAGTTCGTATGAAGACTTCCGTCCGCGCCGGGCACGATAATGTTGCGCATGCCGGCTCCCACCGCGATGCCTTTGAGAAGATCCACCGCAGAGATCATCACGCCGCGGAGACCGCATTTTTCGAAAAATGACGAGAGCATCGGTCGTGTGCCGGCTCCCCAGAACCACAGCGAGTTCGCCTTGTTGAGGCCTTTCGCCGCGCGCTCAACGTTGATCGGATGGTTGTTGAGGATCTCGTAGCTGCGCTTCTGCATTTCCCGAAGAACCGGATCCTCGGGCAGATACTCGCCGATCACGCGCGTCAGGATATCATGGGGCGGCGTCAGCGAAACGACTTTTCCGCGGTTCCAGATCAGCAGATGACGATAGCTGGTTCCCACGTAGAAGTGGTATCCCTCCCACTCCAGCTGTTTGCGCACTGCCTCGAGAAGGATTGCCGCATCTTCCGTCGAGATTTCCGACGAGCTGTGGTCGATGATGGTCTTCTGCTCGTACGGCAGATCGTCGTCCGAGACCGTCACGATATTGCAGCGGATGGCAACGTCCGTCGAAGCCATGTTCACGCCGATGGAGAGTGCTTCCAACGGCGACCGGCCGGTGTAATACTCTCTCGGATTGTATCCCATGACCGCCAGGTTGGCCGTGTCACTGCCGGGCTTCATACCCTCGGGGATCGTGTGTGCCATGCCGATCTCGGAAAGCGGCGCCAGCGCGTCCGTCTCCGGCGTCTTTGCGTAGGCAAGCGGCGTCTTTCCGCCCAGAGCATCAATCGGCAGATCGGCCATGCCGTCCGCCAGAACTACTATATACTTCATATGTATCACCTAAAATCACGCAGGAAAAGACTTCTCCCTGCGTGACTCCTTTCTCACTATTCGTATCGAATGAATCCGATCACCGGGAGCTTTGCCGCGCTGTCCGCGAACTCCTTCTCGGTCATGTTCTTCGTGACAAATGCAAACTCCTGCGGGTACTCCGGCAGTGAGACAACCTTGTGAATGTCGAAGATTGCCTTTGCTCTCTCGGCAGACTCCGCATCAACGCGAACGAAGAATCTTCCCTCCATGTCGTCCTTCTTGCCGAGGTCGAGTTTTTCCGTGCTCCAAAGGATCGGAATGTTCGTCGAACGATGCTTTGCAGCGTCGATCACGTCCGAGACCACCGCGCTCGCCGTCGGGTATTTTCCGGCGCCCATGCCGTAGAACATAATGTCCCCGAGCATGTTCCCGCGCAGTTTGATCGCATTGAACACACCGTTGACCGGGTAGAGCGGGTTCTTCTTGCGGACCATCATCGGCGATACCATCGCGTAGATCTTCCCGTCCTTCTGATAGCTGCGGGCGATGAGCTTGATCCCGTGCTTCATCGATTTCGCATATGCCACATCCGCCTCGGTAATCTTTGTGATCCCCTCGGTGTAAATATCCTGATAATCCACTTGCTGACCGTACGCGAGCGAGGTCAGGATCGCGATCTTACGGCACGCGTCATAGCCTTCGATATCCGCTGCCGGGTTCCGCTCCGCAAAGCCGTTGGCCTGTGCATCCGCAAGCGCCTCGTCAAAGGAAATGCCGTCCTCACGCATGCGCGTCATCATATAGTTGGTCGTTCCGTTGAGGATGCCGCTGACCTCCTCCACCTCGTCCGCCGTCACCGAACGCATCAGCTGGCGGATGACCGGAATGCCGCCGCCCACGCTGGCTTCAAAGAGGAAGTTGATGTTCTTCTCCTTCGCAATGGCGATCAGCTCCGCGCCGTATGCCGCCACCAGTTCCTTGTTGGAGGTGCACACGCTGCGTCCGGAGAGAAGCGCCTCTTTGACAAAATCATACGCCGGCTTCAGACCGCCCATCACCTCGACGATGATCTCAACTTCCGGATCCTCGATGATCTTCCGGAAATCGTGAACCAGAAACGGCTCCACCGGATCCCCCGGGAACTCCCGAAGGTCCAAAACATACTTGACTTCGATCGGCCAGCCGACTCTCTTCTCGATGACGGCGGCGTTCTCGCGAATGACGCCGAACACGCCCGAGCCGACCGTACCATATCCCAAAATTGCTACTTTCATCTTCTATCGTTCCTCCTGTTGTCTCACTCTCCGTATGATCGGCGCGATCAGCCGATGCCGAGCACCTGAATTCGCTGAACGCCGTCCAGCGCCAAAATCCGCTCCTCGATATCCGAGAGCTCCGCGGTTTCCGGCGATATCTCAAAGCCGAGCGCTACCGCGGCGATACCGCCGATCGGAATGCTCTGCTGGATGGTCAGGACATTTGCATGGCACCCCGCTACCTCGGAGAGGATCGCGGACAGCACACCGGGCCGGTCGCTCACCTGCAGCAACAGGTTCACGGTCTTTCCCCGCGTCGTCTCACGGAACGGCGCCACGTCGTCTTTGTATTTGTAAAATGAGCTCCTGCTCAGGCCCACCGAATCCGCCGCCTCCTGCACGGTGAGGTCCGGATCCATGGCCAGCATGTGCTGCACTTCAACAACCTTCTGCAGCACCTGAGGCAGCGCTCGCTTGCTGACGATATACACTTCGTCCTTAGGCATGATTGTCTCCTTTCTCGAGAAATCGTACCGTTTTTGTTTGCCTACCGCAAACATTTGTCCGTAAACAATGGTAATTCTACCATATGACCCCGGAAAATGCAATTAAAAAATGTGACGATTTCCAACGGTTATCGCCACATTTTTTCATCATATTTACGGGACATCGGAATTATTTTCCGATGCGCTCCTTAAGCGCCTCAACTGCTTTGGCAAGCTGGTTGTCCTCTTCCATCTTGACGGTTGATTTCTTCTTGAGTTCCGGATCGAGTTCCACTTCGATGTCCGGGGTCAGGCCGGTCAGATGGATACTACGGCCGTTCGGCGTGAAGTAGGACGCGATCGTCACCTTGATACCGGAACCGTCCGCAAGCGGGATCAGCGTCTGCACGATACCCTTGCCGAAGCTCTGCGTACCCACAAGAATGGCCTTGCCGTAATCCTGCAGGCATCCGGCGAACACTTCCGAAGCACTCGCGCTGTAACCGTTCATCAGGATCGCGATCGGCATGTCAATGCTGTCCGGGTTCGTGGACTTGTACGTGTCGCGGTTTCCGGCTTTGTCATCCATGTATACCAGAAGCTTATCTTCCGGCATCACGCGGTCGAGCATATTGACAACCGTGGTCAACAGTCCGCCCGGATTGCTGCGAAGATCAATGACAAGCCCCTTCATGCCCTGTGCCGTAAGTTCCTCGACAGCCTTTGAGAACTGCTTGTCCGTCACTTCGTCAAACTCCGAAACAATAATGTAGCCGAGTTCCGTGTCGGGGATCATTTTCCACTCAACCGTCGGAACTTCGATCTTTCCGCGAATGACCGTCATGTGCAGATAGTCCGGTTCTCCCTTGCGGTAAACCGTGACGTGCACTTCCGTTCCCTCTTCGCCGCGCATTTTGGTAACGGCGATGTCGAGGGACAGATTGTGAATGTCCTCGCCCTCGATCTCGATGATATAATCACCCGGCAGCATACCCGCCTTATCTGCGGGGCCGTCGGCAAATACCTTGTTCAGCTCCGGATACCCGTTCTCTCCGACACTCACGGCCGCACCGATCCCCGCATAGACGCCGCTGGTGGATTCGGTAAAAGCATTCATCTCATCCTCGCTGAAATACTGCGTATACGGATCGCCGATGCCGGAAACCATACCGTGGTACATGCCGTCAACGACATCGTTGAAATCGACATCCTGATAATAATACATCTTCAAAAGACGCGCGATGGCTGCCACTTTGGTCTCAAAGTCGGTGTCATCGAGATCGTCCGCCGGCGGCGTCAGCTTCGGTGTTGCCGTCGGCGTTCCCGTCACTGCGGGCGTGACGGTCGTATTGTCCGCGATCGTCGAGTTATTGTTGTCGACGCTTGTGTTTGACTGATTATCGGTTACATTCTTGCCTTTTCTGTTCTCCGCGCCGCATGCGACGGCGACAACGAGAATGATACAGGCAATCAGTCCGGTGATAAACCCCGGAATAAAACCCTTCTTCATGTCTTTCTTCCTCTCTCGGCGAATCAGTAACGCACGTATAACAACGGATCCACATTCGTTCCGTCAATGAGTACACTGAAGTGCAGATGCGGTCCGGTGGAGATTCCCGTGGAACCGACCAGAGCGATCTTCTGTCCCTGCAGTACCTTATCGCCTGTGGAAACCAGAAGCTTACTGCAATGCAGATACCGTGTCATAAAACCGTTGCCGTGATCGATCTCGACAAGGTATCCGCCGCCGCCGGAGGAGTACCCGGAGAACCGAACCGTGCCGGCCAGCGCCGCAACGATCGGAGCGCCCATCTTTCCGCCGATATCCACGCCCTTGTGGAACGTGCTGGCGCCCTTGGTAGGCGCGCGTCTGGGACCGAAGCCGGAGCCCGTGTACGAGTCGCCCGGAAGCGGCCAGATCATCTTGGCCGGATCGGTCACATTTTTCAGCTGAATGGAATCTGCGCTCGAAACACCGGTGTGCGGCACGTTCGCATATTTCTTATCCCGCTCCGCCTGCGTCTGCTTCCTTCCGAGGGCCGCCAGTCGGGCCGCTTCCTCGGCGCGCTTCTTCGCCTCTTCCGCCGCTTTTTTTGCAGCCTCTCTGCGCTTGCGCTCTTCCTCTTCCTCGATCTTCTTCTTTGCGGCTGCCACATCGGCGTCC
Source organism: Lachnospiraceae bacterium (assembly GCA_017441265.1). GTDB lineage: Bacteria > Bacillota > Clostridia > Lachnospirales > Lachnospiraceae > ISDg. The sequence continues at coordinate 6,854 of JAFRYE010000037.1, forward strand.
GCCTTCGCGAGCAGATCGCTGTAATCCTCGAGGACTTCCTCGTTGACACCGATCTGTCTCTCGTATTCTGCGAGCGCTTCCGTCTTCTTGGCGATCAGCGTCTCGACATATTCAAACTCTGCGTCATACAGCGCGCGGCTGTCCTCCAACATTCCGATCTGCATCTCGAGCTTCTCTTTGACGAGATTCACCTGATGCTTTGCCTCGTAGTACGACTGCGTCAACTGGTAATCATACGCGCGGATGTCCCCCGCAAACTCGTCGTAATTCAGGATGTCGGAAATGCTGCGGGATCCTAACAGGATCTCCAGTTCCGTCATATTTCCGTGCTCGTAGAGATACTGGAACCTGCGTTTCATGTTCTCGTACTGCTTGTCGGCGCGGACGGTCGCCGCCTCAAGCTCGGCGTTCGTCACGGCAAGCTCCGAATTCAGGCGGGCGAGCTCGCTTTCGATCGCCTCGACCTCAAGCATCATCAGGCTTTGTTTCTCATCGATCTCCTGAAGATACTTGTCAATCTTATCAAAATTCGACTGGAGTTCCTTGGTCTCCTTCTCGACTTTCTTCTTCTGGGATGCCAACTCCTCGCGGCGACGCTTCGCCTCCTCGAGATCCTCCTGCAGATCGCTTTCGGAAATGATCGGCACGCGGCCGACCTGCAGGCTCACCCAGTCAATCGAATCGTCAATCCGGCGCGTCGTGGTTTTGCCGTATGCGGAAAATGAACCACCGAGCAACGTCATCGCAAGCACGATGACCATCGATCTTCGAAACAATCTTCTCATTCTCTTCCTTTCTCCCGCCCCACGCGGGTTTCAGGCTTCCGGAATCACATCTTTCGGAATTTCCGAAGCTGTCTGCTCAGCGACAGGAAACTTCCGAAGAATCCGATGCCGACACCGATGCACAGCGAGACCGGTGCCAAAACGGAAAATACTTCTCTCGCGCCGACGAAGTTCAGCGAGCCGAAAGAACCGAAATGGTCGTCGATCAGCTTCACGAGCTTATAGTACAGCGCATACAAAAACGACAGCGGAATTGCCGCTCCGAGGAATCCGATCAGGATACCCTCGACCAGAAACGGTCCCCGGATGAAGAGGTCCGTCGCACCGATCAGGCTTTGGATCTGAATCTCCTTCGCGCGGACCGCTACGCCCAGCGAGACGGCCGTGCTGATGAGGAACAACGCGATCGCCAGAAGCAGCACGATCAATACGATCATACCGATGCTCACGCCGCGGTTTAAGGAATTCAGCGACTGCACCAGATCATCCGCATTGTTGACGTACCGGATTCCCGGCAGGTTGCGGATCGTCTCGATGGCATCCGGCTGTTTTTGAATATCCGAAAAATAAATCTCGAATGACGAGCTGTTCTCCAGCGGATTGTCCTCGCCGAATGAAGCGAGCATCTCGCTGTCCGCATCGCTGAAATGAGCCTCTTTGAAGTTCTCCCACGCGTGCTCCGCGGAGATGAAATCGATCCGGCGAACGCCGTCGATCTTAAGGATCTCACGCTTCAGTTCAACGAGCTCTTCCTCGGTGATATCCACCTTGAAAAATGCCGTGGCACCGACGCCGTTTTCCAGTTCCAGCAGGTTATAGCGCACGTTGACCATGACGAAATACATCACGCCGAAGAGGAAAATGCAGACGGTCATCGTAGCTACGGACGCGATGGAGAACAGGCGGTTACGACTGATGTTCTTGATTCCCTGACGGAAACAGTAAAAGAAACTACTCATTGCCGTATCCTCCCTTCTTGTCGTCTACAACAACGCCTTCACGAAGGGAAATAACGCGCTTCTGCATGGAATCCACGATCTCACGGTTGTGCGTGACCACAACGACGGTCGTGCCCTGCGCATTGATGTCATTCAACAGGTTCATGATGCCGATGGTGTTGGCCGGATCGAGGTTACCGGTCGGCTCGTCTGCAAGCAGGATCAACGGCTTGTTGATCAACGCCCTGGCCAGTGCAACACGCTGCTGCTCGCCGCCGGAAAGCTTGTTCGGATAGCTCTTGTACTTGCCGGAAAGACCGACAATTCCGAGCATACGGCTCACGTTGCGCGCGATCTTGTGGAACGGAGCACCGACAACTTTCTGGGCAAATGCGATATTCTCATACACCGTGCGATCCTCCAGCAAACGGAAGTCCTGGAACACGATGCCGATATTTCGACGATATTTGCATACATGGCGGTTGCGTAGTCTCGAGAGGTCCGTTCCGCCGATCAGGATCGTTCCCGACGTCGGGCGGATCTCGCGCATCAACAGGCGGATCAGCGTGGATTTGCCGGCGCCGCTGGGGCCGACGATAAATACGAACTCGCCCTGATTGATCTTGAACGAAACATCCTTGAGCGCCTGGTTGTCCTCGCTGCTCGGACCGTCGTCATATTCCTTTGTCACATGTTCAAACACGATAACCGGATTGTTCGAGGGTTCCGCCTGCAAAGGCGCCGAAGCGACTTCCCCGTCGTCATCCACGTCATCATACTCTGCCGATCCCTCCGAAGCGCCGACCGCATCCGGTTTCCCCGAACGCACCGCGGTCGTCACCGCTTCCTCGTAGTCGTCATAATCGTCCCGGAAAGTCTCGGGCAATCCGGCTGCTTCCGCCACGGCACGAACATTTTCCGCGGCATCAGCGGTTAGATTCTTCTCATCCATTCGATTTTCCCCTAAATGCGAAGGCCCGCACCGCAGCATTCCGGTTCGGACCTATCGCGTATTGTATTGATCAGTATTCGGAATTTTCCATGTACTTCATGTACTTGACAACCATCAGAGCGATCTTGAACGTGATGGCGTCGTCGAATACACGGAGGTCAAGATTGGTGCTCTTCTCCAGCTTGTCCAGCCGGTAGACGAGCGTATTGCGGTGAATGTAAAGATCTTTGGAAGTCGCCGAAACGTTCAGGCTCTTCTCAAAGAATTTGTTGATCGTCGTGAGCGTTTCCTCGCCGAAATCCTCAGGCGACTGACCGTCGAAGATCTCGCGGATGAACATCTTGCACAACGGCATCGGAAGCTGATAGATCAGGCGGCCGATACCCAGATTGTTGTATGCCACGACCTTGCGCTCGCTGTAGAAGATCTTGCCGACATCGAGGGCCATCTTCGCTTCCTTGTAGGAGCGGGAAATGTCCTTGATCTCGTTGACGATCGTGCCGTAGGAAACGTGAACCTTGCTCATGGCTTCGGTGTTGAGCATGTCAACGATCACCTTGGCGGTGTTCATGAGCGTCTCATACGTCTCATTGGCCTTCAATTCGCGAACGATAATGATATTCTTCTCATCGACAGCCGTGATGAAATCCTTCGGCTTGCCGGCGAACAGCGTGCGAACTGTCTCAAGGGCGTTGGTGTCCTTCTCGGTCTTCGTCTCGATGATATAAACGACACGGCGTGCTTCCACGTCGATGTGAAGCTTCTTCGCACGATTGTAGATGTCCACGAGCAGCAGGTTGTCCAAAAGGAGGTTCTTGATGAAGTTATCCTTGTCGAAGCGCTCCTTGTATGCGACCAAAAGGCTCTGGATCTGGAAAGCGGCCATCTTTCCGACCATGTAGACATCGTCGGACTCCCCCTTCGCGATCAGAACATACTCCGGCTGATGATCGTCGTACACCTTGAAGAACTGGCAGCCCTGCATCTGCTGGCTCTCTGCCGGCGACTCAGCAAATTCCGCAGCTCTGGCCTCGTAGTTCTCCCCGCTGTTCATCGTGGTCGCAAGGGTCTTCCCCTCCGTGTCCATCACGCACAGATCTACACGGGTGATTCCCTTCATCCCGTCGATCGTATTCTGAAGAATCTGATTCGATATCATCCGTTAGCCGTCCTTTCCGCCGGTTTCGGCCGACATCCGCAACGCATTTCGCGGCGGTGTCAACACTGCTCGGACGCCGCAGACTCCCTGCGATGACCGATACCCGCAATCAGTAGCATTTTAGCACTTTTCGGCCCGTTTTTCAAGTGAAAACCTTGTGAAGTGAATACGTTGTTGCAAGCCTATCCGACAAGTCAAACGACAAAAAAAGAGCTCCGCACACGAGGTGCGAAGCTCTTGAATTATCATATTCGCGATCAGTGAGTGATAACCTGCTCGGTCTCCTTGTCGAATACATGCATCTTCGCAAGGTCCATAGCAATGGTAACCGTGTCACCCGGTCTAGCCGTCGTACGAGGATCAACGCGTGCGGTGATATCGTAATCATCCACAGCGAAGTACAGGAATACTTCGGCACCGAGAAGCTCGTATACACGAACGGTAGCTGCGAATGCCGATTCCGGATGCGCGGAAACGAATGCAGCATCGTCCTTGATATCCTCGGGACGGATACCGAGAACAACTTCCTTGTCGGCATAGCCGCCCTCAATGAGCTTCTTTGCTCTTGCCTCGGGAACAAGGATCTTGTTGTTGCCGAACACCAGGTAAACGCTCGTGCCGCTTACGGTAACTACGGAATCGATGAAGTTCATCTGCGGCGAACCCATGAAACCTGCAACGAACAGGTTCTGCGGCTTGTCGTAGAGGTTCTGAGGGGTATCTACCTGCTGGATGACACCGTCCTTCATAACGACGATTCTGGTACCGAGCGTCATAGCCTCGGTCTGGTCATGGGTTACGTAGATAATGGTAGCTTCGAGTCTCTGATGAATCTTGGAGATCTCGATACGCATCTGCACACGGAGCTTAGCATCCAAGTTGGAAAGAGGCTCGTCCATGAGGAATACTTTAGGGTTACGAACGATTGCACGACCCATGGCAACACGCTGTCTCTGACCACCGGACAGAGCCTTCGGCTTACGGTCAAGCAACTGCTCGATACCGAGGATCTTAGCTGCCTCGTTTACGAGCTTCTCGATCTGATCCTTCGGAACTTTACGAAGCTTCAGACCGAATGCCATGTTATCATAAACAGACATATGCGGATACAGAGCGTAGTTCTGGAAAACCATCGCGATATCTCTGTCCTTCGGCTCAACGTCGTTCATCAGTTTGTCGCCGATGTACAACTCACCGCCGGTGATCTCCTCGAGACCTGCGATCATACGAAGAGTCGTGGACTTACCACATCCGGAAGGTCCTACGAAAATGATGAACTCCTTGTCCTTGATATCAAGGTTGAAGTCCTTAACTGCGACGAATCCGTTCGGATATGTCTTGCTGATGTTAATAAGTTTCAAACCTGCCATTACAAAATGCCTCCTATAATTTCTTGCAGACGCAATACAGCCGCTCTCGCAGCATCCATCGTATATGATACACTACGCGCCCCGAAAAAACTATGTTGCAAATGTACAAATTCAGTTTTCTACTTTTGTCTAATTTGCATAACAATCGATTTTGCGCGTGCTGCCCTTGTCTTTTTTACTGAAAATGCACAGCAGAAACCGTGTAAAACCCCTTTGTTTTGCAAGATTTTTGTACATAATGCCGTATTTCCGAGGTTATGTATTTTTTGTGTCCGCGGAAAATGACTGTTCCCCCACCGCATGGAATTGCATTTTTCGGCAATTTTTGCTACACTTGCGGCAGAAAACGTGCCTTGTAAAGGAGGTTCATCATCCTATGGAAACTATCATTGTTACAGGTGCCAGCGGCGATATCGGATCCGCTGTGGCACTGCAGTTGGCAAAGCGCGGCGTCAATCTCGCCCTCATCGGGCACACGAACGCCGAAGCTCTCGAGGAGACGGTCCGCGGTTGCCGCGAACTGGGTTCCTACTGCCGCTCTTACGCCGGTGATCTCGGAAATGAGGCATTTGTCCGTGAAACTATGGAAAGCATTGCCGATACGTTCCATCGGATCGACGGGCTTGTCCACGTCGCCGGTCACTCGTCCTGCGGACTTTTGACCGATCTCACCATCGAGGAGTGGAACGGTCTCGTGTCCTCCAACCTGACGTCGGCCTACTTATGTATAAAACACGTGACCCCCGCAATGCTCTCCGCGCGGGAGGGCCGCATTCTCATGATCTCCTCCGTCTGGGGAACGCGCGGGGCTTCTTTCGAAGCCGCCTACTCCGCGACCAAAGGCGGTCTTGATTCCCTGACGAAAGCCATGGCCAAAGAGCTGGCTCCGAGCAACATCTCGGTCAATGCCCTCGCTCCCGGCATGGTCGACACCAAGATGAACTCTCACCTCTCCGAGGAGGATCTTGCCTCTCTGCGCGACGAGATTCCCGCCGGACGGATCGCCGCTCCCTCGGAAGTCGCCGAGATGGTCGACCTGCTGCTGCAGGCTCCCCGCTATCTCACCGGCGAGATCATCGGCTTCAACGGAGGATGGTTCTGATCGGTCTCGGATCCCGGCCGGTCAGTTCTTCGAACCGCCGGTGTAATGCTTGGTCAAAAACTCCATGATACCTTTGCCCTCCGCCTCCGCCAGACGATCGAGCGCCTCCGCGCTGTTGATAAACTGTGCGTCGTAATCGTTGTCGATGAAACAACTCTCGACAATGACGGAGATCAGGTTGTTGCTGGCGCCGTGGCGGCAGATCGCATAGTAGTCCACCGGAACACCGTTGTCATCGAAGGTGTCCTGGCTGTCGCGCTTGAACGGTCCGCGGTTGTTCAGGCCGATGTTCGACAGCTGATTCAGGATACAGTTCGCAAGAAGCTTCGACTGCTCCGTGATGTTATTCTGTTTTGAGATGATGACCATCGCGCCGTTCTGCTTATGATTGTCGGAGGCATCCAGGTGGAGGCTTACGACGATGTCCGCGTGGTTGGTAACTCCGGTTTCGACACGGGCACGCAGATCGGCGCCCTTATCATTTTTCACAAGCTCCGTATCGTCTTCTCTGGTCAAAATGACCGTCACATTGTCGTACTTGTCCGTCAGGTACGCTTTCAAACGAAGAGCAAGCTCAAGATTCAGTTTCGCCTCGACACGACCGTCAAACGACGCGCCGGGATCCTTGCCGCCGTGTCCGGGATCGAGCACGATCGTGTAGCGTTTCGGTGCCGGTGTGGGCGTCGCCGTTCCCACGGGCTGCGACGGCTCCGTCGTGACGATATCTTCCGCTCCCGCAGTCGGCGGATTCTCGTCCGGCTCGGTATAGTTGCCGACCCGGTTGTATTTGCGGATATCATCATCGTCACCGCTGCTGCAAGCGATGATCACAATCATTACGATCACCGTCAGTCCCAGAAAGCACAACAGTTTTCTGCGTCTTCCCAGCTTATTGTTTCTTGTCTTTTTGTGTCTTTGATTCATTGTTTTCATATCCCCCTGATTCTGCGTACGGACCTCCGGCCGTTATTCCCGGTTTTCGCCCCCCTGAGCGCCGGTCACGTCGCAATCTAAGAAATTCATGGCTTCCTCTTCGAAGCCGAAAGCAATTCCCGCCGCCGAAGCTAAACGGAAATTGAACGTCGACATCTCGAACTGTCCGCGTCCCTTCTTCTCTCCGGAGCCGACGCCGATGGCCAAAGCGCCCTCGCACCGCATTCCGAGCTGGGAATGGATGAGACGGATTGTTGCGGAACCCGTGCGGCATCCGACGCCGATGCAGCGTTTTGCACGCATCTCGGTGCGGATCTCGCAGTCCGTCGCGCGGACATTGACCGTCTCGCTATGCAGACTTCCGATGCCGACCTGCGTGTCGCCGGAAACCACACACTCAAATCCGACGTTCACCAGATCGACTCTCGCCTCCCCGTTGATGGACCCCACCGCCACGCCGCGGTCGGAATTGACGCGCGCCCGGATCCGGGTATTGCGAAGCGACAGCGCGGCAACGCTGCTGGAAGAGCCGATTCCGAGGGCAAGTTCGCCCGTCATAGTCAAATACAGGTTGCGGCACTGCTCGATGCGAATGCCGGTCTCCCGCAGATACCCGCCGCCGATGCCGATACACTCACGGCCGTCGCCGTGGATCGTCAGCTCGCCTTCCATGTTGACCGTGATCCGGCCGACGGACTGGTTGCAGTCGCCGCCGATGGCAAAGCTGCGGTCGGCGCTGACATTGATGCATAATTTTCCTTTGCCCTCCAGCGTCAGTGAGGAGCTTTCGGGCACACGGATACCGGAATCCTGCATCGTGACATTGCCCTCGATGACCAGCGTCACGTCACTGCGGTTTCCGATCTCGATACAGGGGCGTCGCTGGAACGACTCCAGCTGAAGCCCGCGCAAATGAATCCGGCAAATGGTATTGTCCGGCACATGGATCACGATGTCGGTCTGATACTTCGGATTGCCGACGAGGACGCAGTCCGGTCTGGGCACGACGACCTCGGTGTAGCCCTCCATCACCAGCGGCACGAGCTGCACTTCGTTCTCGCTGCCGACAATGTACGTCTTCTTCTGACGCGTATCGATATTGCGAAGGTTGATCCGAACGATCTCCTCGCTGATCTCCTTGGGAATCTCATCGACGATCTCCGTATCCGGCTTTCCGGTATAGTATCCCTGAATGAGATCGATCCCGAGACGGATCACGGTGTTGAGTTCGTCTCTGGTCTCCACGCCTTCGGCCAGCGCAAGGAACCCGTTCTCGTGAGCGAATTCCACGGTGTTTGACACGAAGAACTGCTTCTTGTTGTCCTCACCGACACCGGCGATCAGGCTGCGGTCGATCTTGACATAGTTCGGCGAATAGGTGAGCAGGTTGGAAATGTTGGAGTACCCTGCGCCGTAATCGTCGACGGCAAGCTGCATGCCGTGGTCGTCACAGCGTTTTTTGATGATCTGTACCTGCTCCTGGCTTGCCTCCGTCTGCTCCGTGAACTCGATGACGATATTGGGTAGAATATCGGCATAGTTTGCGATCAGTTTCGCGTAGTCGCGGTCGTTGATGATAACCTTCGGAATACTGTTGATAAACAGCTTTCTGCCGCGGAACCGGTCGATATTGTCGCGGTACAGCGCGAGCGTGTTGAAAAATGTGTGTCGCTCGACGTCGTACAGGCGGTCCATCATCTCCGCGTGATGCAGGATCGTTCCGGGAGAGAGCGTCCGCTCCGTCCCCGAACGCATCAATGCTTCGTAGGAGTAGATCTCTCCGGTCTTGGCGTTGATGATCGGCTGGAACTCATATTTCATGAGGTTGTCGTCGAGGATCCGCGTCACTTCGCCGCGCTCCTCCTCATTGATGATCTCGGAGCCGTCGTCCTGACGTTTCTTCGCAAGTTTGATCGCCTTCTTCTCCGCGATGACGGCGGCGGTGATCTCCGCGATGCTCTCCTCGCTCACCACCTCCTCGCACACCTTCACATACATAATGTTCAGGCTGTAGGATTTGCGGTTGAACGTATTGTAGTTGCGGATGCGCGCCCCCAGATTGGAAAGCAGGCCCGTCGCATCGTTGTCGTTGTCGTAAAATCCTGCGATGACGAACTCATCGTTGCCGAACCGCGCGCAGATGTCGCGGTCGTTCATCGTATTCTGGATCATCTTCGTGAGCGTCATAAGGACCTCGTTGCCCTCCTCGCGGCCGTACGCGTCGTTGATCGTGGAAAACCGCTCGATATCCAGGGCGATGACGCGCAGCAGTTTCGTCGGACGTCCGCCGAGATGGCGGTACATATCCTGCAGCGCTCCGATATAGCCCTTGTAGTTGAACAGACCGGTCATGGGATCGCGGACCTGATTCTGCATCGTCACGTCGTCATACATGTACCAGCGGCGCTGCGTCTCCAGGCAATGCGACAGTTTCCGCAGCCAGCCGCGCAGGTATCGCGCATACAGCTGCGGCGTGCTGCCATAGGAAAGGACCACATAGCCGAGCACGCGGTCGATGAAATGTAACGGCGCAACGTAAAATATCCGCGGCTTCTCGCTCTCCCGATACAATGCCGGGATCATGAATTCGCGGGAGAATTTGCGCCCGTCGCCGAACGTGCTCGAATCCTTTTCATGGGAAATGGCGAGCTCGATCTTGTCGGTCAGGTGTTTCATCTCCTCGCGCTCATGCATGGCATTTTCGTTCAGGCACAGGTAAAAAGCCTCGTAATCACCGAGGTAGGAAGTGGACCGATCGACAACGCGGAGACATGTGGAGAAATCCGTGACATTGGTGATCTCCTCGCTCATGAAGTTGAATTCCGAAGGGAACTGTTCATTGGCGATCTTAAGATTCTCAAGCCACAGATTTGAGTAAGAGCCGCAGGAACTGCGGGCACAACCGCAGGAAGCGCCGGGAACCAGCCTGCAACAGCCGGTCCGGTGCGTCAGAAGAAACTGCTCTTTGCCCTCCATAAGAGCCAGAAGCATGTGAACTGCATTTTGCGTCATCTCGGCGGGATCGCGGTATACGGACAAATACTCGCCTGTCGAGCTGTCCTCCTCCGCGCCGTAGCCGGCGACGATCACATCCTCGGGAACGCGGATTCCCCGGCGTTCCAGGGCGCTCACTAAAGCGGCCGCTCCCTCGTCCGAGACACAGATGACCGCATCCGGAAGCTGTCCCGATGCCTGCAGGGTGTCGGCAATGCCGTCCGCCGTCAGGTACCAGAACCCGCCCTCGAAGAAATCTTCCGTTTTCGCGCTCAGGCCGTACTTTGCCATCGCCGCAAGGAAATCCTCCTGCAGCGCATGGTCGAACGGTACCGCATTTTCCCGTGCACCGGCTACCAGCCGGATATCCGCGGCGCCGTGGCGCGTGACAAGGTGTCCTACTAAGACATCCATACCGTTTTCGCGGCCGAACGGTACCGTCGGAAACCCGAACTCATTCTCATGTTCAAGGCACACTACGGGCTTGCCGAACTCCACCCGGATCTTTTCGAGGATCTCTTTCTGACGGTCCATGTAAAATGTCGTCGGATACACGATCAACCCGTCCAGTTCCTTTAAGTTCATCACCTCGTAGACGGAGCATTCCGCATCCGCGTAGCTCTCGTGCGTGCCGGGTCGGCACAATGTCGTGAACGTGACAACGTCAATGTCGTTCTTCAACAACTCTTTCTGAATCTCGTACAGGCATTGACGGAAAAACTTATGGTATGCGTCGGAGAGCAAAACTCCGACAATCTTTCGTCTCTTTGCCATCTGGGTTCCTCCCTGTCGCGCAACGCGCGCCGGGCGGCCGCGCTGCTGCCGGTGACCCGAATCCCCGGTGGATTCGGACGTGAGCCGTCTGTTCGGACGAGCCCGTTAGGGTCTCTTGGTATAGATCTTGCCGAGTTCCGCATCCTCCCCGATCAGCTCGGCCACGGTCACGAACTCGTACCCCTGCTGAGAAAGTTTGTCGATGATGATGCAGAACGCTTCATAGGAATTGTCGTAAATCTCGTGCATGAGGATGATCTTTCCCCTGCTTGCGGCATTCATGACATTGTTCACGATCTGATTCACGTTTTTCTGCCGCTCTTCCTCAGTGCTTCGTCCTTTCAGTTTCCAGTCTTCCGAGTCGATCGACCAGTTGACGATATAGAGAGGACTCTTTTTGACTCTCTCCGTGGAGATCCGGCCTCCCGGCGGCCGCATCATGATCGGCGCTATTCCGGTGGCCTCCATGATCTTATCGTAGGCCTTGTCAACCTCGCTGCGATAGACGTCGTCGCTGCATTTGTCAAAGTATTTGTCATGCGTCCACGCATGGATCTCGATGAGCATTCCCGCTTCCGCCGCCGCGCGCAGCTGCGGTCCGGTCGTTTCGTTGATACGGTTTCCGACCACGAACCAGGTTGCCTTACCGTTGTATTCCTTTAATTTTTCGACAAATAAAGGCGTCAGTTTGCTGTACGGTCCGTCGTCGAAGGTGAACGCGATCAGTTTCCGGCCGTCGTCAGGTGTCGGCGTCGGCGTCCCCGGAGGCGTCGTCGGCGTAGGCGTAAACGTCGGTGTCGGTGTGCTTGTCGGCGTCGGGCTTGCCGTGGGCGTCGGCGTGTATTTCGGTTTCGGCGTACTCGTCGGTTTCGGCGTCACCGTGGGTGTCGCCGAAGCGGTATTGTTCTTTTCGCCGTTCGAACCCAGAAAATGATGGATTCCCAGTATGATTCCCGCCACGATCAACAGGAATGCCGCAACTATGATTACGCGCCGCATGATACGAAGCCGACGGATCTTAGCCTTCTGTGCTTTTGTCAGCTTCCTCTTGGATCTTTTCTTCGGTTGTTCCTGTTCCATATCCGAACTCTCTCTCTCCGTACACTATACCATACCTTATAAAATGCTTGCATTTCTCGTTAAAATGCGTTATACTCGTACCAGCGTGCAGATATAGTACATCGGTAGTATATCAGCTTCCCAAGCTGAGGAGGCGGGTTCGATTCCCGTTATCTGCTCTGGTACATGCCTTCCCGTCTCGGCGGGAAGGCATTTTCACATACCTTGTTACTATACTCCAATTTGCTGTTCTTTGCAATATTTTTTCTTTTTTTGATTTACTTTTTTGTGCCTTGCCGTTATAATTGAAACGGCGTTCGATGCCAGTATTTCACGACATTTTCGGAGGTCACTATGGGCGAATATTCCACGTCTACGGGTTCTGCCGCAGGGGAAAACGGAATCAAGCGAATCCCGATGAATTCCGTGTGGGCCGCAGTTGAAAACTGCATGACAAAAAAAGATTACGTCACGGCGAAGGCCGTGCTTGCCGAAGCCGGCAGAGAGGCTGTTTCCTACGGGGACCTCTCCGGTCAGCTTCAGGTTCTTCACGAGCGGATCGCGCTGTACCGCAGACTCGGTGAATTTACCGAGTGCGACGAGCTGTGCAACCGCGCCGTCGAGATCCTCGACCAGCTCAACATGCAGACGACGAAAGCCGCCGCTCTCCTCTTTGTCAACATCGCGGACACGCTGATCGCCGAGGAGCGCTATCGCGACGCGCTTCGCTATCTTGAGCCGGCTGCCTCGATCCTGGAGGCAGAGGACGAAAAGAGTGCCGCACTGGCGAGCGCTTACAACAGCGCCGGCATCGCTCTCACCGCCATCGGTGAGTATGAGAAGGCGTCCGAGAAGTTCGAGACGGCCCTCAGCATTCTTCTCGCCAACCCGGCCAATGTACTGGATACGGCGACAACACACATCAACATGGCACATCTGATCAACGTCTGGACGAACGACGACGAGACGGCCAACCAGCATTTGATCACGGCGTTCCGTCTGCTCGACAGCAAGGATCTTGCGCACGACTACCGCTATGCGGACACGTGCCTGAGCTGTGCTGAGAGTTTTGAATACTTCGGATTTTTCCTCTATAAAAATCAGTTGCGCGAACGCGCCGCTTCCGTATTTGCCGGGAAGGCCTGATTCGTATCAACCGGGCAGGTAGCGTTTGCGCTCCTGCCTTTTTTGTTATTTTCCGCCGGATGGCGACTATCACTCAAAGGAGACTCCCCCATGAAAGTCACTCTCGACCACGTAACCAAGCGGTTCCCGAACCGAAACAAGAAGATCCGTGAGGACGTCATCGCCGTCAACGATTTCACCTTCGAGATCCCCGACGGCAAACTGATCGGACTTCTCGGTCCCTCCGGCTGCGGCAAGAGCACGACGCTCAACCTCATCAGCGGCCTCGAGATGCCCTCGGCCGGACGCATTTACTTCGGCGACACGGACGTCACCGACCTTCCCGCGGAAAACCGCGGCGTCGGCCTCGTTTTCCAGAATTACGCCCTCTACCCGCATTTGACGGTGGAGGACAACATCACCTTCCCTTTGGGAAATCTGCGCGGCGCCGAGAAGCTCACCAAAGCACAGATGCACGAAAAGGCGGTGGAGGTTGCCGGCCTTGTGCAGATCGGCGAGTTGATGGAGCGCCGTCCTTCGGAACTCTCCGGCGGTCAGCAGCAGCGTGTCGCCATCGCGCGTGCTCTGGTGAAAATGCCCAGCGTCCTTCTGCTTGACGAGCCCCTCTCCAACCTCGACGCCAGACTCCGTCTGCAGACGCGCGAGGAGCTGGCGCGCATCCAGCGCGAGACCGGCATCACAACGGTCTTCGTCACACACGACCAGGAAGAGGCCATGAGCATCAGCGATCTCATCGTCGTCATGAAGGACGGTCTGTTCCAGCAGATGGGCAAGCCGCAGGACGTCTACGATCACCCGGACAACCTCTTTGTCGCGCGCTTCCTCGGAACCCCTCCGATCAACGTCTTCCGCGGACAGATCAAGGACGGCAGTGTCGTAATCGGCGGCGAGACGGTTCTCGCAGCTGACGTTTCCGACGATATTTCGGGGGATGTCTATGTGGGAATCCGCCCCGAGGGCTTCCTTCCCTCCGCCGACGGAAAATTCGGTCTGACGCTTTCCAAGATCGAGGTCATGGGGCGCGACACGACGGTGGTTGCCACACATCCCGACTTAGACGGCGCTGCGGTGATCCGTGCGATCATCCGCTCCGATGAAGTCTCCGAAGTTCTCTCGGGATCGTCCTCCGACGACTCTGACGCCGGCCGGATCGTCCGCTTCGACATCCGCCCGGAAAAAGTTCATCTGTTTGACATCGCGACCGGTCATCGCATCGACGCGAAGCTGTCGGCCGCAGCTCGGAGGCGCTCATGAAACGATACTTTGAACGATACAAGGCCTGGCTCTATCTTCTGCCGGCCATTCTGTTCCTCGGCGCTTTCATGGTCTACCCGCTCATCGACGTTATCATCTACTCCTTCGAGGAAGGCTATAACTTCGTGACGCAGACCTCCCGCGGAACCGGCTTTTACAATTACGGATATGTCCTTCGGGATCCGTATTTCGTACAGGCGCTGAAAAACACATTCCTCATCGTGATCATCACCGTACCGCTCTCCACGGGATTCGCTCTTCTGATCTCGCTGGCGCTGACGGCGATCAAACCTCTGCGAAACCTCTTCCAGACGGTGTACTTCCTTCCGTACGTGACGAACACGCTCGCGGTCGGTCTGGTGTTCATGGTCCTCTTCAAGAAGACCGAATACTCGGAGGGAATGGTGAACCTCCTGATCAAGGCGTTCGGCGGCTCCGGCGTCGACTTCATCGACGGTCCGTACTGGGCGAAGCTCTTCGTCATGTGCCTCTACACCATCTGGGTCGTGCTTCCGTTCAAGATCCTGATCCTGACGAGCGCGCTTGCGTCGGTCAACCCGATCTACTACAAGGCCGCCCGCGTCGACGGAACCCGCCCGTCCCGGATTTTCTTCCGGATCACTCTGCCGATGATCTCGCCGATGGTGTTCTACCTCGTGATCACCGGTTTCATCGGTGCGTTCAAAGCCTACAGCGATGAGGTCGCCCTGTTCGGCACCGACCTTAACGCCGCCGGCATGAACACGATGGTCGGCTACGTTTACGACATGCTCTACGGCGCTTCCGGCGGCTACCCGTCCTACGCGTCCGCAGCGGCGCTGATCCTGTTCCTGATCGTTCTCACCATCACGTGCATCAACCTCATGGTGAGCCGGCGCAACGTGCATTATTGAGAAAGGAGACGAAACCATGGCAACCGAACAAGCGACATTTTCCGGAACCGCGGTCTCGGACTTCTCCGACTCCGCCAAGAAGCGGCGCATCGTGCGTCAGGCATTTCTCTATCTGTTCCTGGTCTTCTGGGCCCTGGCCGTGCTCTTCCCGTTCTACTGGATGCTGCTGACGTCCCTCAAATCGCAGAGCGCGTACAACAGCGAAGTCCAGCCGAAGTTCTACGTTGACGAGCCGACGTTTGACAACTACAAAGAGGCATTTTCCGCGGTACCGCTCGCGCGGTATTTCGCCAACACCCTCATCTTCACGCTGGTCACGACGGGCCTTATGATGGTCGTCATCATCCTCGCGGCATTTGCCTTTGCGCGGCTTTCCTTCCGCGGCAGGAACCTGTTGTTCACGCTCTTTCTGAGTCTCATGATGATCCCGAACGAGCTCGTGATCATCACCAACTACGTGACCATCACCAACCTGAACCTGCGGAACTCCTTCACCGGTCTGATCCTGCCGTCGATCACGTCGGTCTTCTACATCTATCTGCTGAAGGAAAATTTCGAGCAGATTCCCGAAGAGCTCTACAAGGCCGCCAAAGTCGACGGCACTTCGGACTTCAAATACCTGCGCCGCGTCATGATCCCGATCGCGCGGCCGACGCTGGTGACCATCGCCATTCTCAAGGTCATCGAGTGCTGGAACCTCTACGTCTGGCCCCGGTTGATCACCGACGACAAGTCCTACTATCTCGTCTCCAACGGAATCCAAGAGATCCGTGAACACGGCTTCGGCCGCGACAACATCCCCGCGATGATGGCCGCCGTCGTAGCAATCTCCGTTCCGCTCGTCATCCTGTTCCTCATTTTCCGCAACAAGATCATGGCGGGCGTCTCGAGAGGAGGGATCAAGGCATGAAGCATCGGTTCCACGGCATTTTCCGACGCGCCGGCGCGCTTGCTCTCACGGCGTCGATCGCGGCGACTCTTCTGACCGGCTGCCACGGCGGCTCGAAGCGGCTGGCATTTTCCGGACAGGCCAAGCTCGATCTCAGCGGCGAGTACAACATCTCGTTCTGGGCGAAAAATGACACCAACCGCCGTCAGGCGGAAATCTACAAACAGGCGATCGAGGACTTCGAGAAACTCTATCCGAACATCCACGTCACGATGAAGACCTACATGGACTACCCGTCCATCTACCAGGACGTCATCACAAACATCGCGACGGACACGACGCCCAACGTGTGCATCTCCTATCCCGACCACATCGCCACGTACCTGCAGGGCGATAACGTTGTCGTCCCTCTGGACGAACTCATTCGAAACCCCTACTACGGTCTCGGCGGCAGCGAGCTCCGCTTCGACGGGCCGGACGACGGGGAAGTCGTCGAAAAATTCCTCGAGGAAGGCCGGATCAACGGCGTCCAGTACGCGATGCCGTTCATGCGTTCCACCGAGGCGCTCTACATTAACAAGACCGTTCTCGAAGCGACCGGCTACACGCTTCCGGAGCACGTCACCTGGGATTACATCTGGGAAGTCTCCGAAGCGGCTCTTGCGAAAAATGCCGACGGCACATACAAAGCCAACGGCCAGACGACGCTCATCCCGTTCGTCTACAAGTCCACGGACAACATGATGATCTCGATGCTGCGCCAAAAAGGCCTTCCGTACTCCGACGAGTACGGGAACGTGCTGCTCTTCACCGACGGCACGGCAGACCTGCTCAAGGAGATCTATGAGCACGGCCGCACACGGGCATTCTCGACCTTCGCCATCTCGAGTTACCCCGGCAACTTCCTGAACATCAACCAGTGCATCTTCGCCGTGGATTCCACCGCCGGCGCCACCTGGCTCGGCTCCCACGCGCCGAACCTCGACGTCAGCCGTGAGGATATCAAGGACTTTGAACTTGTCGTCACCGAGATCCCGCAGTTCGATCCCGAGCACCCGTACATGATCTCCCAGGGTCCTTCGCTCTGCCTCTTCAACAAGAGCGACGAGGGCGAGGTCATGGCTTCCTGGCTTTTCCTGCAGTTCCTTCTCACGAACGACGTGCAGATCGCCTACTCCCAGACGGAAGGCTACATTCCCGTCACCACGAAGGCGCACGCCTCCGATGAATATCAGGAATACCTGGCTGCCGAGGGCACGGACTATGACCTCCACTACTCCGTGAAGATCCAGGCCGCAAAACTCCTGCTCAAGAACATCGACAACTCCTTCGTGACGCCGGTATTTGCCGGTTCCGCCTCCGTCCGCGAGGCCGCCGGGGAGCTGATCGAAAATGTGACCAAGTCCGCCAGACGCAAGATCGCCGTGGACGACGCCTACATCAAAAAGCTGTACGGAGAGGTCACATCGCTCAAACATCTCGACCAGATCCGGCCGATAGCCGCCCCTGCAAGCGACTCGGAAAATGCCGCTGCCGATGTCTCCGACGAACTCGGGCCGCTGCCCGGAGCGAGCGTTGCGCTGCTGGTGATCCTGCCTCTCACCTGGCTTGCATTACTCATTTATCTCTGCGTCAACCGCAAAAAGCGACAAAAAGCGAACGGAAATGCATAGTATTTTCCATGTTTTTCCCATTGCAGTTTTCCGTCATATCGCTATAATTTATGTGGATACCGAATCTGCCGCAGCGGCTGATCCGGTACCGGATCATTACGTGTTAGTTTCACAAAGGAGACAATCATGAAAAAGATTATTATGACGGTTGTGGTCCTCGCGATGCTCGTTATGATGCTCACCGCCTGCGGTGACAAGAATAACACTTCGACGTCCACCACTCCCACGACTGCACCTACTGCAGAACCTACCAAGGAGCCCACGGCTGAGCCTACCGCTACGCCTACTGCTGAGCCTACTGTTGAGCCCACTGTTGAGCCCACGGCTGAGCCCACTCCCGAACCTACCGCTGAGCCCACTCCCGAACCTACCGCTGAGCCCACTGCGGAAGTTACCCCTTCGGTAGCTCCGAGCGGTGTTATGACTCATGCCGAGTACGATGCTGCCGAGCTTGAGACTCCGGTTGTGATTGAGGCTTATGTCATGGATACCCAGAGCTGGTACAACGGCAAGATCACGGTTTACGCAGCTGACAAGGACGGTGCTTACTACATCTACAACATGACCTGCTCGGAGGATGACGCTGCTCGTCTGAATCCCCGCACCAAGATTCATGTTGAAGGTTACAAGGCTGCTTGGTCCGGTGAAGTTGAGATCATCGACGCTACGTTCACGTTCATTGAGGGTGCTGACGAGTTCATGCCCGAACCGTTCGACGTAACCGCTTTGATCGGCACGGACGACTTCGTTGCTCACCAGAATGAGCGCGTTGTATTCAAGGGTCTCAAGATTGAGGCTCAGGAGGACGGCTCCGCATTCAGCTACAAGAACGCTGAGGAGAAGACGGACGACCTGTACTTCACCGCTTCCATCGACGGCAAGACCGTAAGCTTCTGCGTAGAGTTCTATCTTCGCGGAAAGGACACCGATGTTTACAAGGCTGTTGAGGCTCTCAAGGTCGGCGATGTCGTTGACATCGAGGGTTACCTCTACTGGTACAACGGCGCTAACCCGCACGTTATCGGTGTAACGGTTCAGCAGTAATCACAGATTCATCCTCTGTCGTATTATGATTTTCCCCTGCGGAATTTCCGCAGGCTACAACAAAGGCTGTCGCTTTGCCGCGGCAGCCTTTTGTTCCATTTTCCACCGCACAGAAACGGAGGCAAGTATGATCAGCATAGACATCAGTACCGTTGACGAACTCCTGCACTTTGTGAAGGCCCTCGCAGACCGTCACGGCCGCGATACGCAGCTTTGGTACCGCGGCGAGGACAATTCCGCCCTCACTCTCGTTCCGTCCATCCAGCGCAGTGAGAAGCGTCTGCGGATGGAACGATTCCTCTCGAACGATTTCTACGTTCGCGCCATGCAGATCTCCGACAACCCTCCGGAAAAACACAATTACGCGCACTGGGTAGCACTGATGCAGCATTACGGTCTGCCGACGCGGATCCTCGACTGGTCGCGCTCTCCGCTGGTCGCCGTATTTTTCGCCACGGAAACGTACCGCACGTCGCCCGACACGGACGCCTGCGTCTGGGTTCTCGTCCCCGACAGTTTCAACGAGATGGAAGGCTTCGGCCGATGCATTTACCCCATCGACGCGGACACCGCGCAGGAAATGCTCCTGCCGGCGTTCAAGCATCTTCATCACAATCCCGCTCTCGAGGACAAGATCCTGGCTTGCGCTTCCACGGACCAGAACCTTCGGATGTACTCGCAGCAGTCCTGCTTCACAGTGCACAACTCGCTCCGCAAGCTCGAGGACATCTGCAACGAGCAGATGCTCTACAAGATCATCATTCCCCGCGACCGCAAGCAATACTTCATCGAAAGCCTCGGTGTGCTGGGAATCACGGAGGGATTCATCTACCCGGATCTGGAGCACATCTGCCGCGATCTGCGGAAGTTTTATGATATCTGATTCCGGCAATCAAAAGACGGCGTCCACACAAAGTGCGACGCCGTCTTTTGATTGTAAAGCTCAATTCTTCTCAAGGAGGTTCAGCACTTCATCGATCTCATCGGCGCTTGTCGCCACTGCAACGATGCCGAACACACCGTTGTCGTGAACTGCACGGAACGCCGCACACATGTAGGTCTCCTGCGAGCTGAACTCAAAGCAGAGGTAATCCTCGCCTGCGATCGTGCGGTGCGTCTGATCGATGGACATCTGCTGGACGGTTTTGCCCATGGGGACGCTGATCGATCCGCCGCTGCCGCCGAATTCCTGCAGGAACTCTTCCTCGATCTTGTACATATCGGTCTCGCCCTCGCGGGTTACGACGATACCTGCAGCTACCGGCGAGTTTCTGAAAAATGCGAAGGGCGTCTCAAATCCGTTCGACATTCCGCCCACCTGCTGAATCTGGTAGGAATCCGGAACATCAATCTTGACATCCGCCCACTTGTTCACGTAACTCGTGCCGTCCACAACGCCTGGGCTGTACTTGTGCGCGATCTTGATAACCAAGATGACAACGATGACTGCGATCGTGATGAACGCTACGATGATGGAAGCGATGACCAGCGCTTCGCCGCGGTTTTTCTTTTGATCCATTTGATTCATTTTTTCTTTTCTCTCCTTTGATGCGCTATATGATATTCGGTCTGAACCTGCCTTATTGAATTGCATTCCTGCGGATGTAATCCGTCAGCTCATCGACCTGCGCAAACGCGAGGGCCACAACCGTGTCCGCCGCGCCGTAGTAGATGGCGATCCTGCCGGTCGCCGCATCCGTGAGGGTCGCACAAGGGAAGCAGACATTCGGAACGTCGCCGACACACTCGTAGGTGGTTTCCGGATGAAGCAAAAACGGTTTGCAGCGAGCGATGATCTTCCACGGCTCGTCCTTGTCGAGAAGCGCTCCTCCGATGGAGTAGATCATGCCGTTGCATGTAGTTCCGACTCCGTGGA
The DNA here is from genome assembly GCA_017441265.1 of Lachnospiraceae bacterium. Lineage (GTDB taxonomy): Bacteria > Bacillota > Clostridia > Lachnospirales > Lachnospiraceae > ISDg. Next base: position 27,695 of record JAFRYE010000037.1, read on the forward strand.
AAATGAGCAGCCATCCCTCGTCGGTCTCGATCGGGATCGGACCGGCGCCGACTTTCGTCCATGCCCAGCCTCCCGGGCTCATCACATGGTGATGACATCCCCAGTGGATCATGTCCGGGCTCTCCGACAAAAACATCTCGCCGAACGGCGTGTGGCCGTTGTCGGAAGGGCGCGAGAACATCATGTATTTGCCGTTCACTTTGCGAGGGAACAGCACGCCGTTGCGGTTGTACGGAAGATACGCATCCGGCAACCGGTAAAACGTCTTGAAATCATAGGAGTACGCAACGCCGATCGTCGGGCCGTAACTGCCCTCAAACGGACTGCACCAGGTTACGTAGTAGCGGTCCTCAATAAAACAAACCCGGGGATCATAGCCGTTCGCAAGTCCGACGCATTCGCCGGTCTTCTCACAGTAGAGCCGAAGCACTTCGTGCTCTATCTCCCAGTGGATCGCATCCTTGCTTCTGCCGAGGAACAATTGCTGTTCCATCGCCTTGTTATCGCTTCGGAACACACCGACAAACTCTCCGTCCTTCGCGATCACGGCACTGTTGAAAATGCTGTTTGCCGACGGAATATCATGGCGTCCGACGATGGGATTGGCGCTGTATCGCCAAATAGGATCGGTACAACCGACCGGCCGTTCCTCCCAGGGAATATTCGGGAGATTGGTTCCGATGATCATGGCAGCCTCCTGTCCGCCCCTGACGGGGCATCCTGTATTGAATTGTCGTTTATAGTCTGATCGCTTACTGCTTTACGGCGTTGTCGCGAAGGAACGCGAGCACCTTATCGTTCAGCGCGCAGTACATGAGATAATCCTTGCCGTACTCGGCCTCGAAATCCGCCTTGACCGTGACGCCTGCCTTGCTCATGAAGCCTGCGACCGCCTCGTCATACTCCTCGGTCGTGAGCGTCATATTTTCCGCCTTGGCGATCTCCTGCAGTACCATGAATTCCTTCACGGTTCTCTCCGATGCCGCACGATTGTCCGCAAGGAACTCCGAATACGATTTTCCGGTCGCGCTGTAAAGCGTTTTGTACATCGTCTCTTCATCCGTTTTGTAATATGCGGCATACTGGCGAAGTTTCGCCAGATTCTGATCATAGTAGTAATCAATATCCTTCTGATCGATCGAAGCGAATACCGCGTTCTGAATCACCTGATCCAGGATCTGATCCCACATGGAGTCATCGGCATCCTGCTCCGCTTCCTGCTTCAATTCCTTGAGGAGCAGCTCGCGAAGTTCCGCCGCCGACGTTGCCACGTTGGAAAGGTACCGCTTGACATACGCATCATCGATATCCTCAACAGCTGTTCCGACATAGTTGATGGTGACCGTAAAAATGGTAGCCACTCCGGCGAGGTTCGGATTGTTCGGATACGAGTCGGGGAACGTGACGTTGATGTCCACCGTCTCTCCGACTGTCTTTCCGATCAGCGAAGACTCAAAACCGGGGATGAACTTGTTGGAACCGATGACCAGAAACGCATCCTTGGCCGTGCCGCCGTCAAATGCCACATTGCTGCTCGCGAGTCTTCCCGAGTAATCGATGTTGAGCGCATCGCCTTCCTTGACAAGCGTGCCGGTTCTTAACTCATCCTTCTTATAGTTGGGATACTGCCGCAATACGGCGGCAATTTCCTTGTTGACATCCTCCTCCGTGACTTCCTTAACCTCGCGCGTGTATGTCATTCCCTTGTACGCGCCGAGTTTCACGGAACCGCCGCAGGGATGATACTTTCCTTCCGTTGCGGTCCCCGTCGGAGTCGTTGTGTTCGTTGTGTTGTTCTTATCGCCGCAGGCGGTGAGCATAGCAAGCGCCAGCGATGCGAAAAATGCCAATACCAATACTTTCTTTCTCATTCTAACCTCCGTGCTGAAAATTCAGCCACTTCATTCTATCAAACCCGATGGTAAAAGTAAAGCAAATTAACAAAGAGAACACACAAAAAGAGCCCTCGTTGCCGCCATACAGGCAACGGGGGCTCAGCAATTCATAATCCAAAGATCAGGTGTTCTCTTCCGCCGGTTCCTCGTCCCGCTCTTCGCCGAGGTTTGACATGTTGACCTCGCCCTGCTTGCGGCCGATCACCTTGCGGATGCGAGCCAGCACGAACGCGGATACCAGATCGGTGAAACCGCTGTAGATCAACCCGACGCCGATCCACGTGTCCATATTGCTCTTGATCACTCCGATCATCAGGATAAAACCGTACACGATACCAATCAGCGCGATGATCGCGTGAACGATCCAGGTCCCGTGCTTTAAACGCTTCATATCCCAGCTGTTCTGGAATTTCGCGGTTCCGCTGAAGAGGATCAGGAAGGACAATACCACCGGCAGATGAGCCATGATCTCGTCATGCTTGACGAACATGGAAACGCCGATCAGCACCGCCGTCATCGCAATCGCCAGCACATAGCGCTGCGTATCGGCCATCGCTTCCTTGCGGATGTAATCAACGACAAAACACAGTCCCGCAGCAACCGCTACAGCCGCCAGCACATAGCAGATCGTCGACTGCGTCTTATCCGGCCAGAGGAGCATGACAACCCCGAGACCCACGAGAACCGCAGAGACAAAAATGATGTCCAGTTTCATTTTCCGAATAAAATTCATACCGCACCCCCGTTACTTTCCCTTTGTATTCAAAACACGACACTAACCGCTGACGCACTGGTTCTTGCCATTGTGTTTTGCTGTGTAAAGCATCTTGTCAGCCACTCGGAAGAACTCCGAGGCCGTCATCGTGTAGGAGCTCAGCTGGAAAATACCGCAGCTGAACGTAATCCGGCCGTCCAGCCATTCGTATTCCGTGTTGCGGAATTCCTCCAGTGCCCGGTTCATCATGTTCGTCGCTTCCTTCACCTTGACGTTGGGGAAGATCACGCCGAACTCCTCACCGCCGTACCGGCATACGAAGTTGCTGTCGCCGCACCACTTCTGCAGCACGCGGGCAAGATTCAGGATGACCTCGTCGCCGTTGTTATGGCCGTAGGTATCGTTGACCTTCTTGAAATTGTCGATGTCGACCACTGCGAGCGTCAACGGATCCTCGCCGCGGTTCTTCACGAAGGTATCCAGATATTCGTAAAATGCCGTATGGTTGTACAGGCCGGTCATCGGTTCTCTCTGCAGACGCATCTCAAGCCGCGAGTTGTCGCTCATATGGCTCTCGATCACGCCGTTATTTTCCAAAACGTACTCCATCAGGATCTCGTTGCAGAAACAACACAGAACCAAAAGGATCAGCGCCGTGAACACGTCGACTACAATGGTTTCCTTGCACGTCGGGAACAGCGGTCCGGTCCCCACATACTGCACGACGGTGATCAGACACAGGCCCTCGGTAGCACGGCACATCCAGCGCCGCCCGTAGACCGTCGACAGCGAGATCGGGATTGTGAACGAGCCGAACAAAACGGCGTTCTCGGCGCCCACGAAACATCCCACGGTGCACAGCACCCAAAGGTACAGGATCGTCGCCAGATCCTTCCACTGCAGATCGATATTCGGCGAGTCGAGCATCTGCCACATCACGATATAGGCCGCCGTGAAGATTCCTCCCGGGATGAACACATAGACCTTCATGTAGTACTCGCGCGTGATGTTCGCATAGCGCGCGTCGATTTGTATCAGCATGTAGTACTGCAACACCAGCAACACGAGGATGAGTGCCGTCACGACCAGCATGATGATCAGGAAATTCTTATGCAATTTTCTGTTGCTGTACTCCTGCACGATACCCTCCTCCGTTGAAATCTGCCGCTACAGATGCAAGATCGTAGTGGCCAATGCAAAAAATACAAAAAGCGAAACCGCATCGACGATCGTCGTGATGAACGGACTTGCCATGACCGCCGGGTCAAACCCGAGTTTGCTGACGATAAGCGGCAACGTACACCCCAGAAACTCCGCCGCGACCACCGTCGCCATCAGCGTGAGGCACACAACCAGCGCCACGGGAACCGTGATCGGTTGATGCATCAATAATTTGTCGACTAAAAAGATCTTTCCGAACGAGACCACCGCAAGGCTTCCGCCGCACAAAAGCGCGACGCGGACTTCCTTCCAGATGATCCGCAAAATGTCGGAGAATTCGACTTCTCCGAGGGACAGCGCACGGATCACCGTAACGCTTGCCTGACTGCCGGAGTTACCGCCGGTGTCCATCAGCATCGGGATGAACAGCGTGAGCACCGCCTGCGCTCGAAGCGACTCCTCAAACGAACCGATGATCATGCCGGTGAACGTCGCCGAGACCATCAACAACAAAAGCCAGATGATGCGGGAGCGATACAGTTCCAGGGGGCTCGTACGAAGATACGGCTTCTCCGTCGGGAGCATAGCGTTCATCTTCGCGAAGTCCTCTTCCGTCTCGTCCTGCAGGACATCGATAGCGTCGTCGACGGTGACGATACCGACCAGTCGGTTTTCGGCATCCACAACAGGAAGCGCGAGGGCGTCGTACTTACTGATCGTGGTTGCCACATCCTCTTTATCCTCGAGGGTGTTCACGCTGATGACATGGTCTTCCATGATGTCCGCAATCTTCGTGTTGCGGTCCGCCACCAGCATATCCTTGACCGTGACAACGCCGATCAGATGGCTGTTCCGATCCGTCACGTAACAGGTATAAATAGTCTCTTTGTCGATCGCGACCTTGCGGATCAATGCGAATGCCTCATCGACCGTCATGTCCGGCTTCAGCCGCACAAACTCGGTGGTCATGATGCTTCCCGCACTGTCCTCGGGGTACTTCAGCAGTTCGTTGACGATCTTCCGCGCCTCGGGCGTCACGTTCTGCAGGATACGTTTTACGACGTTGGCCGGCATCTCATCGACGATGTCGGCGGTATCGTCCATGTACATCTCTTCCAGGACGTTCCGCAACTCCAGATCACTGAAGGACTCGATCAGGATCTGCTGCATGTCGCTGTCGAGCTCGACGAACACTTCGGCCGCCAGCTCTTTCGGCAGGATCCGGAACACGACCGCGTATTGCTGTTTCGGAAGTTCGTCGAAAAATTCGGCGATATCCACCGGTTCCGCGTCGCGGAGCATCTGCCGCAGCATCGCGTACCGTTTTTCCTCCACCAGCTCCAAAGCCGCATCCACATCCAGTCCCCGCTCCTCATGCTCGGGTTCCTCTGCCGGCTTCTCCGGTTCCGCTACCGCGGAATCCGCGTCTTTCGCGGTTTCGGAAACTCCCCCTGCAATCTCTTCCCCCGCATTGTCTGCGGCCTGCGCCGCCTCAAGGATCACGTCGGTGTTCGCCGCGCGATCCGAAGTCCCGGGTACGGTTACATCCGTCTCGGGCGTCATCTCCATCATGTCTTTCGTTTCCATGAATAGACCCTCCGCTTCACACATTTCCCCCTCCCGGGGTACGATCACTTCCTCTTCGAAGTGCTCACGCGCTGAACACGGAACCTATCCGGGTACTCTGCCACTGCCGTCCGCAGCTCCCGGGAAACGAAACGGTTTCGGGACCGTCGACTCTCCGGTTACTGCACAACCTTTGAAGTGTGAATTAAGCGGCACGAGTGATACCCTGTTGAGTTCGTGCCACTGCCACTGTCACTGTCCACAAGAAACCTCCTTATCATCCAAAATGCTTTACGGAAAATGGGAAAATCAAACACTTCAGTACTTTATCACATTACCATCCTAATTATAGCACCGCCGCCGGGGAAAGTACACGCGCCCGGCCAAGGTTTCAAGGATTTTATTCCCGTACCAAAGACAGTGCCAAAATGGTAAATTTCTTTGCATTATGACCGTCTTTCATCGCAATTTCGATAACGTGGTCTGCATTGACCGACTCATTTACGCAAAGATAGGTATTGCAATGGTTCCATCCGATTGCTCTCGAATCGATCTCCTTAAACGGTTGTCCGTCCACCGTCACCGTCACCGTGCCGAAGTCTCCGTCTCCGGAATCCTTGTACGTCAGGAAGAAACTACGGCAGTTCGCGCGGATCACAAACGGCCGGTCGCCGTCCTCGTGCATCCAGTTTTCGGGGAACTGCGGCGTTCCGAACGCATCGAGATCCTTCTCCGCATACTGAAGCGCGGTATCCGTCTTCGTAAAATCACCCTCGTCCACGGTGATGACGTCCGCAAACTCTCCGACGGTATCCCTCGTCACCGTAAAACAATGCTCATACGGCCGCCCCAGATAGCCGTCCTTCGGCCACTCCGGCTCCACCTCGACATGCGCCAAGGACTGCTCGAGCAGATGATCGATACAATCCGCCATCACGCGGTGACCTTCGTTGGTCGGATGATAGCAATCATAGAAATACTGCCGCTTCGAGATCACATGGCCCTCGCCACGCGGGAACTGCGGCGAAACCGCATCCTTGACGCTCACCATCGGCAGCGAGTAATGCAGACCGATCGGTGCAAGGCGATCCTGCAGGTTCCAGTCGTTCATAAACACCGCGAACACCAGCAGCACGGCCGGCATGGACGGCTGGTTGAACGCCTTTGCCACAAGACTCTCAAAGCAGACGCCCTCCGTCTCATCGCCCGCGTCATTGACCGCGAACTCGATAAATACGATATCGGGCGAAACCGTGCCGTTACGCAGCACGTCGCGCTCATAGCGCACCAGACCGAACTCCGAAGGCGTTCCGCCGACACCGGCCTTGATCAGGTGAACCTTCTCGGGATCGGTGGCGTAGGTCTTTCGGAAATGATCGAACACCCGGTAGACATAGCTCTCGGACTCGATCGGCTTCGCGCCGGCGCCCTGGGTGATCGAACCGCCGATGAACGCAAGCGTCACATCCTCGCCGCGCTCCGCCTTCTCCATCGCGGCGCGAAGGCGATGCGTATTGCCCATCGACAGCATGGACCGCGCGATCATCTCGCGATAGCCGTCCGACTCGAAATCCACCGGCTCATCCAATTGCGGTTCCGGCACATCATAGCCGTCCTGCAGGTAGAAGATCACGGTCAGCTTCACCTTGAGGTCGGGCTTTTGCGAAAACAGGAAAAATGTTCCCAGAATATCATCATTGTCGCGGAACGCAAATTCCGTCATCGGGAATACGCGTTCGGCACCGTCACAACAGACGTCCATCACCATGCGCGTGCCGTCCTTGAAGCGGTCCGTCGTCGCATAATGATGCAATTCGCACGTCACCTCGGTCTCTCTCTCCGCCGGGTCGTCGCACTCGGCGATAATGCCGATACTGTGTACGATCTCTTTGAAATCCGCGCTCTTCTGCAGGCGGGCTCCCAGCTCCTCCGGAAGTTCCGGGCAGATCAACTGCAGATTCTGCGCAACGCGGTTTTCCAGAAAGATCATCTCCGCATAGCGCTCTCCGCCCGGTTCCTTGTGGGAAGCATAACAAAGATCCTCCAGCATAAAATATATCTTGGCCCGCCTTTTGGTCGGGTCCATCGGCGCAACAGGTCCCTTCATCGTTTGGATTGTCTCCTCCTTGTGCGACCGCCGGAATCATCGGATATGCGGCGGATGCATATTAAGCCATTATAGGAAATATTATACCACACAAAACATTGCAAAAACAAGCATTTTACGTAAAATGAGCCCGTCGTTTTTCGCATTACACCGCCCTCTTCCCGTTCGGGATCGTCCTCGTTTCGGGAAGTCTTTCCTTGACTTGCGGTCCCGTCCGCGGTAAACTGTCCGCAGAGTCACCGACTCCCGGGGGCGATGTCATTTTCCGTCGCCCCATGCGCGAATATCGAAGCCCCGCCACGGGGAATCTGCCCTTCCCGGCAGAGAAAGGAAATTCATGAAACGATTGCTGCTGCTTCTTTGTCTGATCTTTGTTTTTGCGTGCGGTTGCACCGAGGATCAGACGAATAATTCGACTCCGGCGACCAAGGCTCCCACCGAGACGCCGGCCACGCCGACGCCCACCGAGGCTCCCACGCCGATGACCGATCCCGACGCCAAGCAGGTGACGCTGGATTTTGAACAGCGCTACCAGACGATCGACGGTTTCGGAGCGGGCTTCACGTGGTACGCCGAGAAACTCTTCTTCGTCCCGAATCCGACGGAAGCGTTCGACCTTCTGTTCCGCGACGCCGGCTTCACCATTCTCCGCTTCAAAAACGAGTACGGCTACGGCGAGGAAAATACGTTCAACACGGTTGCGGGGCGCAATCTCCGCTACTACACCGAGGCCAAGACCCGCGCCGACGAGCGCAACGAGAAAGTCACCGTGCTCTACTCCAGCTGGTCGCCTCCGGCCAGTCTAAAGAGCAACAACGATATCAACGGCGGCGGCACGCTCAAAAAGGACGCCGACGGCAACTACGTCTACGAGGACTTCGCCAAATGGTGGTCCGACTCCGTGGCGGCCTACCGCGCCAAGGGCATTCCGGTGGACTTCGTGAGCATCCAGAACGAGGCGGACTATCAGGCCGGCTATGACGGTTGCGAGTTCACCTCCGACGAATCCGGCGGACTGGCGTCCTACGCGAAAGCATTTCTCGCGACCTACCGTCGCTTCGGCACGGATTTCAGTGAAGATGCTCCGAAGATGATCGCTCCCGAGACGATGACGTGCGATCCCACGACGCTTCGCTCCTACATCCGCGAGATCGTCGCCGAGGAACCCACAAGCATCTACGCTCTCGCACATCACCTTTACAAGGGCGGCACGTCCACGGACGACCCCAACGAATGCGCGCCGGACTCGTTCCTTCTGAACTTCCGCAACGACAACCAGCTGGCCAAGGATTACGGTCTCAAGAAATGGCAGACCGAATTCTACCGCGGCACGGCCCTGCAGACAGCCAACGTCATCAACAGCACGCTCGTCCACGAGAACGCCAATGCCTACATCTTCTGGGGAGGCGTCTGGATCGGCGCAAGCAACGACGACATGGACAACGGAAGTCTGATCATCGTAAATTCGCGCTTCCGCTACGGCGAGGAGCCGAAGGGCTATCTGGCGACCGGAAACTACTATGCGATGCGTCATTTTTCGCAGTTCATCCGTCCAGGCTACGAGCGAATCGACGTGACTCCGAGCATCTCGAAGGACCTCCGCGTCAGCGCGTATGCAAGCCCCGACAACACGACCGTCGTTCTGGTCATGATGAACAACGGCACGGAGCCTCTGAAGGTTCAGCTTCCGCTTGACAATTACAATGCCGCTTCGTCGCAGTGCTATCAGTCCGTATTCACGCTCGGCTACACCGCCGACATGATGTACAAGGATCTCGGCGCTCTCGGCGACAGCCGCGTTCTCTCGCTTCCCGGTGAGAGCGTCACGACCATCGTCATCAACGGCGCAACCAAATAAGATACGTACGAAAAACGGGCAACCGCGGAGAAATTTCTCCCGGCTGCCCGTTTTTTATGCTTCGTTAAAGAATTACTGCCCGAGTCCCACCGCCAATACGGTGAACTCCTTGTCCTCGCTGCCTTCCGCCATGCGCACCTGCAGCGTATGCTCGCCGACTTCCGCCTCGCGGAGGACCACAAGGGTGTACGGATTGTTCCAGCCGCCCGCCTCGTTGCCGTTGACCGTCTTGACGACTTTGCCGTCGACTACGATCTCGGCCGTTCCGAAGTTCGCGGACGAGGACTTCTTGTAAGCCACCAGAATGGAGCGGCAGTTTGCCGTGATCGTGAGCGGCTCGTCAGAAGCTCCGGCGACATGTTTCCAGTTGTCCGGGAAGCATGTTACCGACTCGAATTTCGTGGAAAATACAGCCGTGTCTCTGGCCGAGAAACCGCCGGCATCGATCGTCACGCCGGGAGTGTCCGCCTCCACCATCAGCACGTTGTCGAACTCGCTTCCGAGGAGCGGCTGCGTGGCAAAGGGAACATCCTGCTCCGCCTCCTGCGCATCCACGGTCTCGCAGAGATACATCAGGCATGCGCTCATGATCTTGTGACCGAATCCCGTCGGATGATACTCATCCGCAAAATACAACTGGTCCGAGAACTTTTTGCCGAGTCTCGGAACAACGGCATCCTTGATGCTGACCATCGGAAGGCTGTAGTACGTTCCGATCGGTTTCAGGCGATCCTGAAGGTTCCAGCGGGATTTGAACACGCTGAACAGTAAAATGACGGCAGGCTCATTTTCCGCCTGCAGAGCGCGGCGCACAAGACCCTCGTAGGTAGCGCCGTTCGTCGGGTCGTCGGCATCGTTGACGGCAAACTCGATCACCAGAAGATCCGGAAGATGACCGTCATTTTTCGTGATCACATCGCGCTGGTAGCGAATGACTCCGAGCGTCGAAGGCGTTCCGGAAAGGCCGGCGTTGATGAAGTGAACGTTGGCTCCGCCGTCCTTGCCGAAGGTCGAGGCAAACGTCGACGCGAACAATGCCGCATAGCAGTTCTCATATACGGATGTTCCGGCGCCCTCGGTGATGGAACCGCCGATGGTGGCGATATAGACATCCTCACCGCTTCTGGCCTTGTCGATCACCTTCTTCAGGCGTGCGTTACAGCCGTCATCCATCAGGGATTCCGAGACCATTTTGGCATACCAGTCATCCGGTGTGGGCGTCGGTTCCTCCGTCGGTGTAGGTGTCTCGGTCGGCGCCTGCGTAGGCGTCTGTGTCGCACTCTCCGTCGGCGCTGCCGTGACGGTCGTCGATGTATTGCTCTTGTTGTCGTTCGATTCGCAGCCGGCAAGAACTGCCGCGATCACGATCATGCACAGCAAAAGCAGTACCGTGTTTCGAATTTGTTTGTTCATGTTAAAACTCCTTTCGTATATCAAACGCGCTATCCGATCAGCGACGTTATTCCCCAAGCCGCAAATGCCGCCGCACAGGCAGACAGCGACACGATCACCAGTCCCCGTCCGCGGTACGCCAGAATTCCCGCCGTCAGCAGTCCGCATCCGGCGATGACCGGCGATTCCGTCGCGAACAATGCCGCAGGAACCGTCATTGCCGTGAGCACCGCATACGGAACGTAATACAAAAACGACCGGAAGAAACGGTTCCTCACTTTGCGCCGGAACGCCACAAACGGCACCGCACGCACCAGGTAGGTCACGCCTGCCATGACCAGCAGGCACAGTACGAATCTATTCATCGGCGTCACCTCCGCCCGTTACCGGGAACAGCCATGCTCCCGCCGCAGCAGCAATGACCGCGCACACGATCACGGAAAAACCCTTCGGGATCTTCGACAAGACCGGCGCGCTGTAGCACAGCACGCTGATCGCCGCCGCAAGGAGCGCAACCGCAAGCACTTTGCGGTCCGTCTTTGCCTTCGGAACGACGATCGCGATAAACATACCGTAGATCGCCAGCGTCATGATCGATGTGACCGTCTCCGAGACGAAACTTCCGAAGAGCGCGCCGAACAGCGTTCCGGCCGCCCAGCCGAAGTACGGCAGCGTCATCAATCCGAGGTAATACCGCGTGCTCACCGGCGTTGTGCGGTTGGCCGCGACGCCGTAAATCTCATCGGTAAGGCCGAAGGCAAGGATCGCGCGCTTACCGCCGGTAAAGTCTTCGTCCGTATTTTGCGAGAGTGAGATTCCCATCAGAGAATACCGCAGATTGATGACGATCTGCGAAACCGCAAGCTCGATGAGCGTTCCGCCTTCCGCGATGATCCCGACGCCGGACACCTGCCCCGCGCTCGTCAGATTCGTCATGGATACAAGCACGCACTCCCACCAGCGGAAGCCGAGCGAAACGCCGTAGATGCCGAACGTAAAGGACACGAAAAAATAGCCGCACGCAATCGGGATTCCGTGCCGCAAGCCCTCTCTCCATTCACTCCTGCGATGTTCCAACAACCTGCCTCCGAAGAAAACGGGCTGCCTCCGGCGTATAGCGCTATCAACCGCGCTGTACTGGGCGGCAACCCGATACGTATTAATTTACAGCAATGCAACTCCGCGGGATGCGGCGTAATCCACAACCTCCTGCGGCCAGATGGACACTTGCACCTCACCGATGTGCGCCTTGCGAAGGAAGAACATGCAGATTCGCGACTGCCCGATTCCTCCGCCTACCGTGTACGGAAGCTCCTTTGCAAGAAGAGCCTTCTGGAACGCGAGTTCCGCACGCTCCGGGCAACCTGCCTTGTCCAGCTGGCTGCGAAGCGAATCCTCGTCCACGCGAATTCCCATGGAGGACAGCTCCAGAGCAATGTCGGTGACAGGGTAATACACCAGAATGTCGCCGTTGAGCTGCCAATCGTCATAGTCCGGCGCACGCCCGTCGTGACGCTCGCCGTTGCTCAACAGATCTCCGATCTGCATGATAAATACCGCGCCGTACTCCTTGACCGCGAGATACTCACGCTCCTTCACGGTCTTGTCCGGATAGCGGTCCAGCAATTCCTGCGAGGTGATGAACGTGATCTCCTCGGGAAGGATGCATTTTACGTAGTCGTACTGGTTCGCGATGTACTTCTCCGTCACGCGAAGCGCCTCATACACTTCCTTTACGGTTCTGCGAAGCGTAGCCTCCGTGCGATCCTGTTTCGTGATGACTTTCTCCCAGTCCCACTGGTCCACGAAAATGGAGTGGATATTGTCCGTATCCTCGTCTCTGCGGATCGCGTTCATATCCGTGTAAAGGCCTTCTCCGACACTGAAGCCGTATTTTCCGAGAGCCATGCGCTTCCATTTTGCGAGGGAATGCACGATCTCCGCCTGACGCTCTCCGCTCTCGCGGATCCCGAACGTAACCGGCCGTTCAACGCCGTTTAAGTTGTCATTCAGGCCCGATTCCGGCGTCACAAACAGGGGCGCCGTCACGCGGTGCAGATTCAACTGCGTTGCAAGCTCTCTCTGAAAATAATCCTTGACTTTCTTGATCGCGATCTGCGTCTCTCTGTTGTTCAAAGGGGCGCGATACCCTTCCGGGATATAGCATTTGTCCATCGGCTTTGTCCGCCTTTCCTAATATCGATTACCGGCCGGCTGACGCCGGACGAATCACGTTCAATGATACAGTTTCTTCGTCTCGTACACCGGCTCGCTCGTCAGATGCATTCCGAGTTTCCGGAAGACTCCCTCGTCCACCGCGGAGAGGATAACCGTGCTGTGAACCTCGCAGTCGCGAAGATTCTCCAGCTGCTGCATCGCAAGCTCCGCCTTCTCATCCTGCGTCGCGCAGACAGACAGGGCGATCAACACTTCGTCCGTGTGGAGTCTGGGATTGTGATTGCCCAGGTGGTTGATCTTGAGGTCCTGGATCGGCTCGATCAGCGAAGGCGACAGCAGATCGACGGAATCATCGATGTTCGCAAGCGTCTTCAGCGCGTTCAGAAGCACCGCAGAGGATGCTCCCAACAGCGAGGACGTCTTTCCGGTGATCACGCGTCTGTCATTCAGCTCGATCGCTACCGCCGGAGCTCCGCCGGTCTCCTCGGACTTGCGAAGAGCGGCACCGACCACCGGGCGATCCGCCGGGCTGATGCCGGCCTTCTCCATCAGCAGCTCGATCTTGCCTTCTGCTGCCGCGGTTGCGCGGGCTTTTCTGCGATCGCACATCGTCGCGTAGTACCGGCGAATGATCTCATCTCTGGCTGCCTCTTTCGTGGCTTCATCATTGATAATGCAATTGCCCGCCATGTTCACGCCCATATCGGTGGGGGACTTGTACGGGGATTTGCCGTAGATTCTCTCAAACATCGCGTTCAGCACCGGGAAGATCTCGACATCACGGTTGTAATTGACCGTCGTGACGCCGTAGGCATCCAGGTGGAACGGATCGATCATATTCACGTCATTGAGGTCGGCCGTCGCCGCCTCGTATGCGAGGTTGACGGGGTGCGTCAGCGGGAGGTTCCAGATCGGGAACGTCTCAAACTTCGCGTAACCGGCGCGAACGCCCCTCTTGTGCTCATGGTACAGCTGCGACAGGCAGGTGGCCATCTTGCCGCTGCCCGGCCCCGGCGCCGTCACAACGACCAGCGGACGGGACGTCTCGATATATTCGTTGCGACCGAGGCCCTCCTCGCTCACGATCTTCGAAACGTTGGTCGGATATCCTTCGATCCGGTAATGACGGTATACCTTGAGTCCGAGCTCCTCCAGTTTCTTCTGGTATGTCAAAACAACGCTCTGCTCCACGAACTGCGTGAGCACGACGCTTCCGACGTACATTCCGTAACCGCGGAACGCGTCGATCAGGCGCAGCACGTCAAGATCGTACGTGATACTCAGATCCGCGCGCACCTTGTTGTTTACGATATCATTTGCATTGATGGCGATAACGATCTCCGCATCGTCCTTAATCTGGGCGAGCATGCGGATCTTACTGTCGGGGTGAAATCCCGGGAGGACTCTGGACGCGTGGAAATCGTCGAACAGTTTGCCGCCGAACTCCAGATACAGTTTGCCGCCGAATTGACCGATGCGCTCTTTGATGTGCGCTGACTGCATCTCCAGATACTTGTCATTGTCAAATCCCAATCGTTTCATATCTCTGTCCTCGCTTGCCGGTCGCCCTCGGGCAACCATCATTTTTCGCGGCGCTCGCGCTCCGCCTTTTCTTCCCGGTAATTCTCTTCCGCCAGAAATTCTTCGATCTCCGGACGAAGCCGGATCACGGTATCCACGATACACGGCTCGAAATGCTTTCCGCGCTCTTTCGCAAGCTCGTGCAGCACTTCGTCAAGATCCATACTCTTCTTGTAAACACGCTCCGACAGCATGGCGTCGAGCGTGTCCGCGATCGCCATAATACGGGCCGACAGCGGGATCTGCGTACCGCGCAGCCCCTCCGGATAACCGGTACCGTCCCAGCGCTCATGATGGCTCAGCGTGATCTCCTGAACGCACTTAAGGAGCCGCTTGTCCGTCAACTCCGAAAGGTTTTCCGTGACCAGCCGGTAACCCTCACGGGTATGGTTCTTGATCTTCTCATACTCCTCATCCGTGAGGCCGCTCTCCTTCAACAGGATCGCGTCCGGGATGGCGATCTTTCCGACGTCGTGCAACGGCGCCGCCGTCTCCATCAACGCGATCGTTCTCGCCGAGAGCTCGGATTGGTAATACCCCTGATTGTACATGCCCATGGCGATCATCTTCACATAGGCCTGCGTACGACGCACATGATGTCCGGTGCTCTCATCCCGGAATTCCAGGAAATTTGCAAAACCCGAGATCAGCTGCGTCTGCATATCCTTCATCTGCTTGTTGTTCTTGTGCAGAAGATCGATGCTCGATTCGGTCTTGTCAACCAACGTGATCAAAACGATCGTCAGTAAAATGTATTCCCATGTCAAACTGAAGCCGAACACGCTGTACCACTCTTCCTTCGAGAGGGAGTAGTACACGCTCTCCACCTCGCTGCCCGCGCGGAGCATCAGCGTCAGCATCATGATGATGTAGCTGAACCCCGTGATATGGAGCGTGAACCGCTTGCGGTAATACAGGCAGGAAAGCGCCGGCATCAAGGCATAACTGATATAGATCAGGATTCCGGCTTTGGTCGCCATATAGCAGACGCCGGAATGCATTCCGAGAATGATCAGATACTTGATCAATCCCTGAAGCCGCATCGTTCGCTGAAGGTATTTGCAAATCCCGTACAGCAGCAACACGGCAACGGAAAAGAAGAAACATTCCCGGTAATTGAACTCTCCGTTAATCCCGATCACGCGAAGGATCGCCAGCAGCGGCCCGACAAACAAAAGAACCAGCGAACACCGCAGCAGGATCGCATTAACTTCGATCTCATTGCTCAGATAGTACGTATCGTCTTTTTTCAAAGCGCACCTCCGTCACCGAACAACGGAATCAGGCAGCCTACGCCTGTTCCCACTCTTTGTCACTGTGCATCGCCTGCGGAATACTTTGCCGACTGTTCCTTCACCCATGCATCGTCCTCAAAGTAGTTGATCCGCATCGCAGCCTTCACTTCATCGAGTGTTGCCGCGGCAGTTGCGCGTGCCTCGATACTTCCCTGGCGAAGCATCTCCAAAACCTCGGGAATCCGCTTTGCGAACTCCGCTCTGCGCGCACGGATCGGAGCCAGCTCCTCCTCCAGGACCGCGCACAGGAAACGCTTGATCTTCACGTCTCCCAAACCGCCTCTGCGGTAGTGATCCTTGAGTTCCTCCAGATTGTTGTAATCCGGGAGATACTTCGGAAAATGCTCCGGCTTACTGAACGCATCCAGATACGTAAATACCGCATTGCCCTCCACGGTGCCGGGGTCGGTCACCTTGATATGGTTGGGATCGGTATACATGTTCATAACTTTTGCTTTCACTTCCTCGGCGCTGTCCGCGAGATAGATGCAGTTGCCGAGAGATTTGCTCATCTTCGCCTTGCCGTCGGTGCCGGGAAGGCGCTTGCAGGTCTCATTGTCCGGAACGACCGCCACGGGCTCCACCAGAACTTCCCCGTAGACGGAATTGAACTTGCGGACGATCTCTCTTGCCTGCTCAAGCATCGGCAGCTGATCCTCGCCGACCGGAACCGTCGTCGCCTTGAACGCCGTAATGTCGGACGTCTGGCTCACTGGGTAGGTGAAAAATCCCGCCGGGATACTCTCCTCAAATCCTCTCATAACGATCTCGTTCTTAACCGTAGGATTGCGATGCAGTCTCGCAACTGTGACGAGATTCATGTAGTAAAATGTCAACTCCGTCAGTTCCGGAATCTGCGACTGGATAAAGATGGTGCACTTCGAAGGATCCAGACCCGCCGCAAGATAATCAAGCGCAACCTCGATGATGTTCTCTCTGACCTTCTCCGGATGTTCCGCGTTGTCCGTCAAAGCCTGCGCATCCGCGATCATAATGAAGATCTTCTCGAACTCGCCGGAATCCTGCATCTCCACACGTCTCCGCAGGGATCCCACATAATGACCGACATGCAGTTTTCCCGTGGGACGGTCTCCCGTCAAAATGATCTTGCCCATGTTTTATCCTCCTGTATTCCGAAACCGCATGCTTCCGCATCGCGAGTCTGATTTCGCTCTCAAGCGCTATGTACATAACTATGTAATGATACCAATATCACGCGCGAAAGTCAATCATCGGAGCCATCGGATTTCCGAATTTTTTGAGTTTTTTGTCGCCCCCGAACATCAGACTCCAAAAATCTCAACATAAAAAAAAGAACACTGTCAGAAAACTACCACGACAGTGTTCTCATTATCTCCATCATCTCCATCTATCCTACTATGCCTACTATACTTGCAAGATTATCGGCTTCCGTCCGATGTCCAAAGGTATAAGAATTCAGTCGTGTTATTCACCACATCAACATAGGCTACAATCGTTGCCGAAGGTACATCTATGAATGCCGTACACTCATCATCCACCCAGTATTGAATCACATTCATACCGCTGCCGCCGTAGATGTCGGGAGCATACGCTACCTCGCTAAACCGCTCACATAGTTCTGAAACATCCATGATGTTACTCATATGCGAAACTCTATCGGAATAGCCATCAGCATTCATCTCACTAATGATACGTTGAGCTTCTTCCCTTGTGAGTCTCGGGGCGTCCTCCGGCATAAGCCCCATAATCGTCTTGATTTTCCGGATATACTCCTCCGGCAAGCCCCTCCCCTTCTGATTCTCTGGCAATTGCAAATCCATCAGTTGCTGTTTCTGTTTTTCATTCGCAATCTTCATACACTTATCGTACAAATCCTCCGGTGGTACTTGCAGCAACACCTCCGAAAAATCTTCATTTATCAAAATCTCATTTGCAGCAGGAGTCAATTGCTCTTCCACTGTTGATATTCCTTCCGTTTCTTTCTTCACATGGCCGTTATTATCTGCAGACTGTGTTTTTCGATCGCCGCAAGCACTAAGGATTGTCATTCCCATTACAATGATCAATCCGCACACAATTCTCTTTTTCATATTCACACGTATAATCCAATCATCAGGGATGATGCTTGGATTATTTCCCTTTCTACCGGTTCTCCGGTGTCTTCAACTCATTCTCTGATATAATCTATTCGGCGCTGTGGATCTGTTTCTATATTTCGACAGCTTTGACTGGTATGAGGTGACTCACCTCTTTTACATGCGCAATTCAAAAAACACGATTGATCCTACTATTCAGTTTCACCTAAATGGTAAATATACTCCCATTCCCATTTTCCGTTAACCATGTGCGAATAGATGACTCCTGTCGCTCCGCACACTTCTACATACTCGGTTCTCGCATCGTCGAACCAATACTCGACTCTCGAAAGGCCACTGCCACCATCAAAATCCGGAGCAAACGCAATTTCATTGAATCGCGCCTTAAATGCACTGCTGTCATCCGCATTCGTTATTTGTTCCGAATAACCATCTGCTACCATTTCCTGTATGATTCGTTTGGCGTCGGCGAGAGTAAGTCTCGCGACATTCTGCGGAAGTAATCCCATTATGCCAATAATTTCCCTGATGTATTCATCTCCCGCGCCGAAAGCCAGTCGTGCCCCCTCGACTTTCAGGTTTTCCAACTGCTGTCTCTGCGTTGTATCAGCAACAGCCAAGCATTTTTCGTACAGGGAATCCGGTGAAGCATTCAACAGTTCTTCTTTCATCTTCGCCGACAATCCCGTTTTTTCCGAAGCGTCACCTACAGGTGTCAAACTCTCTCCTGGCGACAGCGAAATCGTTGAATTGTCTGATACCGTCCCCGATTTAGGAGAATCCGTTTCCAACGCTTCGCTCTTTCGGTCTCCGCAAGCACACATCAGAATCACTATTCCCAATATTATACATACCAGTGCTTCTCTTTTCATGTGAAACTCCTCTCTTGTTAATTCCTTTTCTAACCATTCATTCCCATTCGCTTTCAATAGTTCGACGATTTCATCGATCTCACTCTACGAAAGCTTGCGATTCTACACGAACCCGGAAATAAACAGTGGAAACAATCCACCATACAAAGCATCTTTGATCCGTCCGCTTTGATATGCGTTGAAACTCTCCTTAGAGATTACTTATGGAAACTATGCCATCCTCACTTCGCTGAAACACTCCCTTTCTCCGTCAAAAGGCGAATCGCCGTGTGAGTTGTCGTACGCGCCTACGAAATCAGTCCGCAGCGAATATCACCAATCACGAACCGGAACCGGTTCAACCTCCCAGAATCAAATCCGCAAATAGCCTTTCGAGTTCTGAGCACAATTTTGATCCATTCAAACCACCTCCAAAACAAACGTTACTGCATCATGCATCTACGTTCTGTCACCTATAGACTACACCATGTGGGCGCTATTTGTCAAGAGGCACGCCAAAAAACCCCCCCGCACACAACATTACTGATCAATGCTGCATTCGGGAGGCTTGGATCATTCGAAAAAAGCCGTCTTGTCTATCTCCTATCCATCTTCACCGCAACCGAGAGAGCCAGCCGCATCATCTCCGTAAACGATGTCTGGCGCGCTTCCGCCGGAAGGTTCTCGCCGGTGACGAGATGATCCGAAATCGTACAAATGGCAAGCGCACGTTTTCCCGCGCGGGCCGCATTCATAAACAGGCCGGCCGCTTCCATCTCGACAGCCAACACGCCCATTTTGCCCCAGGCCGCAAGCGGCTGCTCCGCATCCGTGAAACTCTCCGGGTCACCGTAGAAGCGATCGCTGGAAACAATGTTGCCGACGTGATAATTCAAATCCAGTTCTTTTGCGGATTCCACCGCAGTGGAAAGCAGCGTGTAATCGCTGATGGCCGAAAATGTTCCCGGCAGATTGTACTGCTTTACGAAATTGCTGTCGTAGCACGCTCCCTGCGCGATGACGATGTCGCGCACCTTCACTTTCGGGCTGTACGCCCCGGCGGAGCCGATGCGGATAATGTTCTCCACATCGAAGAAATTGTACAGCTCATGGCTGTAAATGCCGACGGACGGAATGCCCATACCGCTCGCCATAACGCTCACTCTCACGCCTTCATACGTGCCGGTGTAGCCCTGAATCCCGCGAACGTTATTCACCAGCACGGCGTCCTTCAAAAACGTCTCGGCGATAAATTTCGCGCGAAGCGGATCGCCGGGCATAAGGACGGTCTTCGCAAAATCCTCCGGAGTGCATGCAATGTGCGGTGTCGGATAGTTCTTTCCCATAGTTGTAAACCCCTTTCCGTGACCTGACGTCACCCGTATTTTACGAAAAATAACTCAAATCCGTGTGGTTGCTCTCACTGAGCATGGATTTCACTTCACTCACGATCTTGCTCGTTCCGAGCCGGCTCGCGCCGAGTTTGATAAACTCCTCCGCATCCTCGATGGAACGAATCCCGCCGGCAGCCTTGACCTTCTTGCCCTTGCAGTGGAGCGCCATCAGCTCAACGTCATGGAACGTAGCGCCGCCTCCGCCGAAGCCCGTAGATGTCTTGATGTAATCCGCATCCGACCGGGATACGACGTCGCACAGGGCCAGTTTCTCCACCTCCGTGAGTTTGCAGGTCTCAATGATGACTTTGAGGAGGCGTCCCTCGCAGGACTTCTTTACGGCATTGATCTCCGCCAGAACGTCCTCGTAGCGACCTTCTTTGACCGTTCCTACGTTGATCACCATATCGATCTCCGCAGCGCCGTTGGCAACCGCATCCGAAGCCTCGGCACACTTGGCGGCAGTCGTCTGGTAACCGTTCGGGAATCCGATCACGGTACAGATCGGCACCTTTCCTCCCGCATACTCCGCCGCCCGCTTCACATAGCACGGCGGAATGCAGACGCTTGCGGTATGAAACCGCACTCCGTCATCCACAATTCCACGAATGTCCTCCCAGGTCGCCGTCACCGACAGCAACGTGTGATCCACACAGTTCAACAGCTGTTGAATCTCCATTTTCCGTTTCCTTCCTTTCCGCTCTTTTTTTTATCTCAATTCCATCCCGGCATCCCGGTGATCTTTTCCGCTAACACTCTCGCGTCCCGCTCGTGCGTTTTCGCGCTCGGATGCCAGTCCACGGCAAGCCCGTCTCGCGCCTCATCCTGCGGTTCGAAGAACATCGTATCGATCGTTGTTCCTGCGTGCGTCTCGCGAAACAGCGTCACGGCCTTCCTTACGCTCTCACACAGCCGCCCGTCCATCGTCCCGAGGACGCACAGGATCGACGCTCCCGGGTTGCACGCGGCGATCGTACCGAGGAACTCCGCATACGCATTTGCGAAAACCGCCCTGCGATCGGCGTCGTCCCCGCAGTAACTGGCGTCATTGGTGCCGAGGTTGACCACGACGAGATCCGGCCGAAACTTCGTAAAATCCCACGCGATATCGACCGGCTTGGCCTGCCCCGCGAAGGCTCCGTAGGAATCTCCCATGGTCCCGTAGATTGGCGGGACGGTGCACTCCGACCGTATGGTTCCGGTCTCCGTGTAGCCCGAGATGATCCCGTATCCGCTGAACGAAACCAGGCTGTAATCGGCCCTCAGGAGTTTCGCCGTGCGGTAGGCGTACGCCTTTGTGGCATCCTCGTTGGCTGTCTTATACAATTCTCCGAGCCTTCCGTCCACCCCGTATCCGCAGGTGATGGAGTCCCCGACAAATTCGATCCGGTGCTTTCCCTCCGGCGTCGGACGCAGCTCTCCGTCCGCGTCCACCGCGGAAATCCCGAGGGTCGAGTCCGCGCTCTCCGACAGTTTCACCACGCGCACCACATGCGTGCGCACATCCGGAGTGTGAACTACGTTATGGCTCGCGCGCCCCGTCTCGTCCGGCGTCGCATCCACGACGCGCACGTCATCCACCTCGATCGCGTACCGCGGGCTGTGAACCATATCCCCGCTCAGGGCGTCCCCCGTCAGTTTCACCGTGCATGTTGTTCCGGTGAAGGTCATCTCCGCTCCGGAGGCGGAATAACTCATCCAAAGGGTTCCGTCCGATTCCCACGTCCGGCCCAGCAGTTTTGCGCAGGCCGCCGTTATTGTCTGTTCCATATCGCGCTCTCCTGTGATTTCCAAACCGGTTCCTTCGCCACACGGACACGACCTCGCACGTACTGCGGAGCATCCGCGCCCAGCACTTCACCGCTCATATAGACCGGCACGCAGGGCGGCATGCTGACCGCCGGCTCCGTCAACACTCTGCCGGCGCAATGCGCGGCATCGACATATTCGCTCTCCGCAAGAACGGCTTCGGCGGGGCTTAAGACCCGAACCGGCGCCGGAATACGCCCGCTGCGGGGCTCCGCTTCACTCTTCACTCCGGTCTCCGTCTTCGGTAAGGGCTTTGCCTCTGCGGCGATTGCCAGCAGCGCCTTTCCCACCGCCTGCAGATCACTCTGCGGCGCCGTCACGCCGAACATCAGCACGACGAAATCCCGGTCGCAGTACTCCGCCTCGATCCCGCGTTCCCGAAGGGCTTCTCCGAGCGCCAATCCGTCGGAAAATACCGTTCCTGCCGCGAGGGTAATCTTCAGCCGTTCGTCGCCGTACAGCACATATCCCGCAGTTTGCAGGCTGCTTTTCAGAGCGTCCACGGCTCGCGCCGCCCGCTCGACGGCATTGCCGTTGTCCGCCAGATACGCATTGCACAGATCCAGTGACTGCAGGATCAGATAGGACGGGCTTGTGGTGGCAAAGATCGACAGCGCTGCACGGGCATTTTCCGCCAGAAAATGATCGGTGAGCGCGGAAACCTGCAAATACGCTCCTCCCGTCAGAACCGGCAGGGTTTTGTGCGCGGAATCGCAGCAGATGTCCGCTCCGAGATCCATCGGATGCGCGCTCTGCGCAAGAAATTTCAGATAGGCGCCGTGAGCGTTGTCCACGGCAAGAAGACATCCCGGGGTGTGGCAGACTTCCGCCAGCCCCGCGATATCGGCTGTCTTTCCTAGATAATCCGGACTTGTGACGTACACCGCCGTCGGCATCTCTCCTCTCGCCCGGCAGTCGTCCATCCGCTCCGCCAGCTCCTCCGGCGTGACGGTGCAGCTCACGAACGATTCCGTAACATGCGGCATGATCCACTCGACGTCAACGCCAGTGAGGGAGACGGCGTCCAGAAAGGACCGGTGCACATTGCGCGCCGCCAGGATCCTCGGCTTTCTGCCCAGATGCAGCGCGAACTTCTTCAACAAAAACACCATGGCGCGCACGCACAGTGAGGAGCCCTCCGTCGAGTAAAATGTCCGGCATCCGAACAAAACTCCGGCGTTGGCCTCGCTCTCCGCGATGATGCCGCAGGGCTGCGAGAGCACGTCGGCTCCGGCAATCTCCGTGATATCCGAGAGTTCCGCTCCGAGCGGCCCGGGAACACCTTTGTGTCCGGGCATATGCATGCGGACGGTTCCGCTTTCGCGGTATTCCTGTACAAAATCAAAGATCGGTGTGTTCATTTTCCTCTTTGTCCCCGGCGACATGGTTGTCGCCGTCATTCTCCTCCTGACGGTTCACTGCTCCCCGTCATCCTCCTCCGACCGTTCCGCCACCTTGAGAGCGATCGCGCACTCCAGTCTCTTGCGGAACAGATCGCAGCCGTACGCGTACACGCCGCGCACCGAACCGGTCGCATGGTAGGCGTTGGCCGCACATCCGCCGGCGCAGTACAACCTCGCCCAGCAATCGCGGCACTCCTCGCGGGCATAGACATTGCAGCTCGCGAAATCCTCCTGCACCGAAATGTTGGAAACTCCGTTCCAAATGTCGCCGAGTTTAAACGGTTCCTCACCGACAAACTGGTGGCAGGGATACAGATCGCCCCACGGCGTCACCGCCATGTACTCCGTGCCCGATCCGCAGCCGCTGATCCGCTTGTAAATGCAGGGACCGTCCTCGAGATCGATCATGTAGTGATAGAACGTAAAAGGCCGTCCTTTCTTTCTCCTCTGTTCCATCAACTCCGCGAGTTTCTCGTACTGCTCGCAGACGATCGCCTTATCCTCCTCCGTGAGCGCCATCGGATCACCGGGTGCGCACACCACAGGCTCCATGCTCAGCTCCGTGAAACCGAGATCGAGCATCACTTTGATGTCCTCGAGGAAGTCCGGGTTGGCATGGGTAAATGTCCCGCGAATGTAGTAATTCTTACCGCCTCTCGCCTCGACAAAGCGCTGAAATTTCGGGACGATCACATCCCAGCTGCCTCGCCCCGCATAATCCTTGCGGAACCGGTCATGCACCTCCTTGCGCCCGTCCAGACTCAGCACGACATTGTGCATCTCCCGGTTGGCGTACTCGATCACCTCATCGTCCACAAGCATTCCGTTTGTGGTGAGTGTGAAACGGAAATTCTTGCCGTGCTCCTGCTCGATGCTTCTCGCGTACTCGACGATCTCTTTCACCACACCCCAGTTCATGAGCGGCTCTCCGCCGAAGAAGTCGACCTCGAGATTGTGCCGTTTTCCGGAGTTTTCGATCAGGAAATCGATCGCCCGTTTTCCGGTCTCCGCGCTCATCAGCGCCCGCTCACCGTGAAACCGTCCCTGGCTCGCGAAGCAGTAGGAACAGTTCAGGTTGCAGGTGTGCGCCACATGAAGGCACAACGCCTTCACGACGCCGCTTGTCCGGGCCTTCAGCTCGCCGGCCATCGGCGCGAACGTGTCCTTCGCAAACAGCTGCCCGCCTGCGGCAAGTTCCGCGATCTCGTCGTAGATCTCCGCAAGTTCCGCGTCGTCCACATCGTCATACCGGCCGTGCAGGGCTGCGATCGCCCCGTCCCGGTCAACGGACTCAAAGAGGCCGATCATATCGTAGGTCGCGTCGTCCACCTCGTGGATCGAGCCCGATGCGATATCCATGACGATGTTGCGGCCGCCCAGTTTATATTGATGTATCACCGTAATCCTCCTAAAAAAATATCGCCCGTCAGGGCGACATTTTTATTCTTCAATTACTTGCTGCTCTTCTCGCATTTCTGATTTGCGATTCCGCAGCTCGTCTTGCATGCCGACTGGCAGGATGTCTGGCACTCGCCGCAGCCGCCCTTCTTTGCGCTCTCGCAGAGATTGCGAGTCGGCATCGTATTGATGTGCTTCTTTGCTTTCATAAAAACCTCCTGTAGCGCTTGTTGCGCTGTTCGAACATCTGCGTTCAGTTTAACGGATTCCGCGCAAAATGTCAATAGCGATCATTCGCCGCGCAGATATGCCTCGATATCCTTCATCGCAGCTTCCTCATCCGCGCCGTTCACCGTCACCGTCACATTGGATCCGGTCGGCAGCGCGAGGCTCATCATACCCATGATGCTCTTCGCATTGACTTTCTTGTTCTCACACTGTACGTAGACACTGCTGTCGTACCTGCTTGCCACCTGTACCAACAGGGCTATCGGTCTTCCGCCGAGACCGTTTGGAATGTTTACCGTCATTTCCTTAGAAATCATTGACTCAACCTCCTTCTTTCAACCGTAACCCCTCAGCTATCTCACATAGTTTCTGCAGCCGGTGATTGACCCCTGACCTTCCCAGAGGCGGCACCGTATACTTCCCCAGTTCCGTAAGCGACGCTTCCGGATACCGAATCCGAAGCTCCGCCATCTCCCGAAGCTCCTCGGGCAATCCCTGCAGACCGGTTGTCTGCGAGATCCGCTCGATCGCTTCTATCTGTCGATTGGCAGCGCGCATCGTCTTGCCGATGTTGAACACTTCACAGTTCACTTTTCGCTGAACTTCCGCACGCTTACTCCGCACCACACGAATATCCTCGAACCGGACTCTCGCCGCCGTTGAATCGATGATCGTCAGCGCGTCGGCCACCTGATCCGCGTCCTTCAGATATACCGCGTATGACCCTCGCCGCTCCCATAACTTCGGCTCGCAGCCAAACCGCTCGAACACCCCGATAAGAATCTCTCCGAAGGATGCCGTCGGTGCGGAAATCTCAAAATGATACGATTTTTCGGGATTGTTGATCGCTCCTCCCATCAAAAAGCAGCCCCGCGCAAAACTCCGTGCACAGCAATCCGCTTTCGGCTGGTGAAACGGCCAATCCGCCAAGGGTTCCGCCGTCCCGAGCGCTGTCCGCGCAGGAACCTCAAACCCCATCTCCTCTATGCAGTTTCGCACCTCGCGACCGCCCTCCGCACGCACGTAAAATGCCGTACCTGCGCGGTTTGCAGACGGTGTTACCCCTGCAACAATGTTCATATTATAGGACTTTCTGAGAAAAGTAAAGCACTTTTTCGCAATATTTTCTTTTTCTGTAGAAAAAATGAGGATGCACGATCCGTCGTCCCGGAGTTCCGCCGTCCCGCCGTAATACATGAACGCGGAGAGCTCCGCGATGCAGCAATGCCGCTTCGCCGGAATCTTTCCGGCCAGTTCCTCTTTCAGGTCTGTGGAAAATGACATGCGTCCTCCCCTCTGCCCGCGAACCCGTCGCGAACGTTTTCCTCAGGACAGGAATTTGACTTCCGGCTCAAGCATGACTCCGGACTGCTCAAACACGATCCGGCGCACATCTTCGATCAATGTCCGAACATCCGCCGCCGTCGCGCCGCCGCGGTTGATCACGAAACCGCAATGTTTCTCGGAAACCTGCGCTCCGCCCACCGTGTAGCCGCGAAGCCCCGCATCCTGGATTAATTTTCCGGCGAAATACCCTGTCGGGCGCTTGAAGGTGCTGCCTGCGCTGGGGTACTCCAGAGGCTGCTTTTCCCTGCGCTTTGCGGAGAGTTCCAGCACTTTGGCCCGGATCTCCTCCCGGTCGCCGCCGCGGAGCGCGAAAGTCGCTCCGACCACGAGATACCCCCGCTCCGGGATGTTGCTGTGCCGGTAGGAAAGATCGAGTTCCGCCGCGGGAAGGATCATTTTCCGACCGTCGCGGTCAAGAACGGTCACCTCCGTCAGCGAGTCGCAGATTTCCCCGCCGTACGCGCCGGCGTTCATCACGATCCCGCCGCCGACGGTTCCGGGAATGCCCGTTGCATACTCCAGTCCCGCCAAACCGCGATCGCAGGCGTCTCTGGCAAATCCCGAGAAGGACGTCCCGGCCGTGACCGACGCGAAGACGGTATCCCCGTCCGTCCGGTAATCCGGCTTACTGCGCTTGTCTTCCATGTGGAGGATGACTCCTTCGATCCCCTCGTCCGCCGCAAGGACATTGCTGCCGTTGCCCAGAATCTGCATGCGGATGCCCTCCGCGCGCAGGAAGCGCACGGTCTCCGCCGCAAGGTCCGCGATCCCCGTCACTCCGTCCTCACTGCCGGGCACAAGGTACACCTTGGCCGGTCCGCCGATCCGGAATGTCGTATGCGCCGCCATCGGCTCGCCGAAGCGGCAGATCCCGCGCCCCTCGTACATCGATGATAATTTCTTTTTGCAATCCTCAGTAATCATGCGTCTCCGTTTATCCGTGATATTGTCCGGCACCGGCCGTCGCTTCAGCGATTCTCAAGCGTCATGCGGGCCGCGCCGTAAATTCCCGCGTCATTGCCGAGTTCCGCAAGGCGGAACACTTTGCCGCGAAGCGCGGGAAGAATGTTTTCGTTGTAGTGCTTCTCGATCGCGTCGAGAAGGATCTGTCCGGCCTTGCTCACACCGCCGCCGATAACAAATGCCACCGGATCCGCCACGGCCGCCACATGCGAAAGGGCAAGCGCCAGATACGATCCGAGCGTATCCACCAGCGAGCAGGCAACTTCGTCGCCCTTCTTGGCCTCGTCGAAGATGTCCTTCGCGCTCAGATTGGAAAATGCGTGCAGACTCGTCGAAACCGCCTCCGACGCGAGGCGCTTCTTCGCCATGCGAACGATTCCCGTCGCAGAAGCATACTGCTCGAGATGTCCCCGGCAGCCGCAGCCGCAGAAGTCCGCCTCCGCGGGATTCACGACGATATGGCCGATCTCCGCCGCAGCCCCGTTGGAGCCGCAGACGATCTTTCCGCCCAGAATGAGCCCGCCGCCGACGCCGGTTCCCAGCGTCACCATGAGCATGTCGGCATAGCCGCGTCCGCCGCCCTTCCACTGCTCTCCGAGGGCCGCCACATTGGCGTCATTGCCGACGCGCACCGGCACGCCGAGCATCTGCTCCATCATCGTGCGTACATTGATGTTGTTCCATCCGAGATTCGGGCACAGCAAAACCGTTCCGTCCGCCAAAACCGGGCCGGGAACGCCCATTCCGACACCGATCACCTGATCCTTCGTCAAACCTTCCTCGCCCATCACTTCCGAGACGGACGTGGCCAGCTCGCCGGGAATCTTAACGCCGCCGGCTTCGCGGTTTGTGGGGATCTCCCATTTGCGGACGACCTCGCCGTCCTGTGTAAAGAGGCCGCATTTGATGGTCGTGCCTCCGATATCGATTCCGAAACAATAGCGCATTGTATCAATCCTCCTCGCCGCTCGCATGCTTCATCAGATTTTCGGTCACGCGCTTCTGAAGCTCGAGAGCCGCATTGTATCCCATCTTCTTCTGGCGGTAATTGATCGCCGCCGCCTCACAGATGATGGCAAGGTTCCGACCGGGCCGGATGGGGATGTTGTTGCACACCACGCGGTTGCCGAGGAACTCCGTGTACTTCTCCTCGAGACCGAGACGGTCGTACTCCTTCTCGCGGTCCCACTCCTCAAGCTGGATCACCAGGTCGATGGTCTGGGTCTCCTTGACGCTCTGAACGCCGTACAGCGTCTTGACGTCGATGATCCCGATGCCTCGCAGCTCGATCAGATGCTTCGTCACGTCGGGCGCCGATCCGAACAGCGTATCGTCGCTGACTTTCTTGATCTCGACGACATCGTCCGACACAAGACGGTGTCCTCTCTTGATGAGCTCAAGAGCCGCCTCGCTCTTACCGATCCCGCTCTCGCCCATGATCAGCAGACCTTCGCCGAAGACGTCGACCAAAACGCCGTGGATGGAGATGCGCGGAGCGAGCTGAACCTTCAGCCAGCGCACCAGCTCGGCCACCAGAGCCGTCGTCTCCATGCTGCTCTGGAACACCGGAACACCCTTATCCAGCGCGAGTTTGCGCATTCCGTCGCTCACGTGCAGGTTTCTGCAGAAGATGATGCACGGCACGCCGTACCCCATCAGTCTCGAGAAGCAGATGTGACGGTCCTCCGACGTCATCTCGTTTTTATACATGTATGCGTACTCCACGTTACCGATCAACTGTACGCGATCCTTGTCGAAATCACTGAAAAATCCGGCCAGCTGAAGAGCCGGTCGGTTGATCTCCGGTTTTGTTATTTTCCGCTTGCTGATATCAATCTCCGGCGTCAGATTCACCAGATTCATCTTCTCCGCCATCTTTACGAGGGAAACCTCATATGTACTCATACCTACCTCCGGTTGGCATAATTCGCCCGCGCCCGGCGCGGACTCTCCGCCTTTTATTATACGGCACGCGGCCGATAAACGCAAAGGGAAAATGCGGCGCATTTTCCCTCTCAGTGTTCCTCATGCAAAAAATCATATACGGATGACGCCGCAGCCTTATTCATGCCGGGCACTTTCGCGATCTCTTCCGCCGTCGCGTTCCGAAGCTCCGCCATGCTCTTGTAATAGGTCATCAGCGCGCGGCGTCTTGTCGGTCCGATGCCCGGAATGTCGTCAAGCACCGACTTCGTCTGCTGTTTCGAGCGCAGATTCCGGTGAAACTCGATAGCAAATCGGTGCGTTTCGTCCTGAATCCGCGTCACCAGAGCAGCCACCTCCGCGTTGGCTCCGGCCGCCCCGTGGCTCGCCCCCGAGAGCGCGATCTCCTCGCCCCGGAAATACAGCCCCCTCGTGCGGTGACGATCGTCCTTGACCATGCCGCACACCGGTACGGAGAGATGAAGTTCCGCCAGCACTTCCTCCGCGACTTCGATCTGCCCTTTGCCGCCGTCCATCAGAATGATGTCGGGGAAAATGCCGAAGCTTCCGGTCGTCCCGCTCTCCCGGTCCTGCAGCCCGTGGGTGAACCGCCTCGTCAGAACCTCGCGCATGGACGCGTAATCGTCCGGTCCGTCAACGCTCTGAATGCGGAATTTGCGGTAGTCCGACTTGCGGGCGCGGCCGTCCGTGAAGACGACCATCGAACCAACACTGTGAAACCCGCTGATGTTGGAGATATCGAAGGACTCCACGCGGTGA
Organism: Lachnospiraceae bacterium; assembly: GCA_017441265.1. Lineage (GTDB taxonomy): Bacteria > Bacillota > Clostridia > Lachnospirales > Lachnospiraceae > ISDg. The sequence continues at coordinate 57,617 of JAFRYE010000037.1, forward strand.
AGATCCGAAAGTCCGAGCATCTCCGCCAGATCGCGCATCGCTCCGACGGAGCGCGCCTCCTCGCGGGTGATCTTCTCGAGATCCTTTGCGATGACCATGCGGGCGTTGTCCTTCGCCAGTCGGATCAGCCGCTCCTTGCCGCCGATCTTCGGCACCCGGATGTGCACCGGCAGCCCGCGCTTCATCGAAAGCCACTCCTCCAGAAGTTCCGCTTCCTCCGGCTCTGTCTCCGTCATCACCTCCCGTGGCAGATACGGAGTTCCCTCGTAAAACTGCCGCAAAAACGCCGAGAGCACTTCCGCATCCGTCCTCTCGTCCGTCTCCTGCATATGAAAATGCTCCCGGCCGATCAGCTTGCCGTTTCTCTCGAAAAATACCTGCACGACGCAGTGCTCGCCGTCCCTCGCAAGGGCAATGATGTCGCGCTCGTCCAGCTTCGTGTCATTGGCGTGCTGCACCTGGGAAAGCGCCTTCACGCGCCCGATCAGGTCGCGGAATTCCGCAGCCCGCTCAAACTCCAGTTCCGCGCTCGCCTCCTCCATGCGCCTCGTGAGATACGCGATCCCGTCGGTGTGATCGCCGCCAAGGAATCGAAGCACCTTCGCCACCATCTCCCCGTAAGCCTCCGATGTGACAAGACCGACGCAGGGCGCGTCGCACTGCCCGATCTGGTGATACAGGCACGGCCGCAGGTTTGCGTCCGTCGACGGGAGGGTGTGATTGCACGTGCGGATATGATAGATCTTCCGGAGCAGTTCGATGGTATCGTTGACCGAGACACCGTTGGTGAACGGCCCGAAATAGCGTGATCTGTCTTTCTCCTGCCGTCGGGTGAGAAGCACCCGCGGGAACGGCTCTTCGACGGTCACCTTGATGAAGGGATAGGTCTTGTCATCCTTTAGCAGCGTGTTGTACGGAGGACGGTTTTCCTTGATGAGGTTATTTTCCAGCACCAAAGACTCGAGTTCCGAAGCGACCACGATATACTCAAACCAGTTGACCTGCGACACCATACGGCGGATTTTCGGTGAAAGCTTGCTGCCCTCGCGGAAATACTGGCTCACACGGCGCTTTAAGATCTTCGCTTTTCCGACATACAAAATGCGGTCGCGCGCGTCGTGCATGATGTACACGCCGGGACACGACGGCAGTTTCGCCAGTTCCGCATGGATGTCAAAGTCTCTCATAGCTCCTCCGTTATGGAAGGAAAGGCCGGGGACGAACCCCGACCTCTCGTTGTTTCCTATTCGACGGTTCCGGTGATCTCGCCGGACTCGTCAGCCGTCGTCTCCCCGCTCTGCGCGGCGGTTTCTTCGACCGGTGCGGCATCTAAGTCAATCTCCTCAACCGCTGCCGGTTCATCGGGCTCCTCGCCGCGAACGCGACGGAAGATCTCCATGAACTGCTTGCCGGTGATCGTCTCTTTCGTGATGAGGAACTCGGCTGCCTCGTCCAGGATCGCACGGTTCTCGCGGAGCATCGCCTCGGCGTCTTCATAGCAGCCGCCGATGGTCCTGCGAACCTCGAGGTCGATCTTGGTCGCCGTCTCGTCGCTGCACATCGTGACCGCACGGCCGTCGAGGTAACGGCTTTCCACGGTCTCGAGAGCAACCATGCCGAACTCATCCGACATACCGTACATCGTGATCATCTGGCGCGCTAACGATGTCGCGCGCTCGATGTCGTTGCTTGCCCCGGTCGTGATGGAATCAAACACCACAGCCTCCGCGGCACGTCCGCCGCACAAGGTGCGGATCTGTCGCAAAATGTCCTCCTTGGAGCTTAAGTACTTCTCCTCCTCGGGAACCTGCATCGTATATCCCAAAGCGCCCATGGTACGGGGCACGATGGTGATCTTCTGCACCGGCTCCGCGCCCTTTTGAAGCGCCGCAACCAGCGCGTGACCGACTTCGTGGTACGCGACGATCTTCTTTTCCTCCGGTCCGAGGATGCGGTCTTTCTTCTCCTTGCCGGCAAAGACGACTTCCACGGACTCCATCAGATCGGACTGCTGCACCACCGTACGGCCTTCCTTAACCGCGAGGATGGCAGCCTCGTTGATGATGTTGGCAAGGTCCGATCCCACCGCGCCGCTCGTCGCCAGCGCGATTTCTTCGAGGTTGACCGAATCGTGCATCAACACATTTTTCGCATGAACCTTCAGGGTCGCCAGACGGCCCTTGAGGTCGGGCTTGTCGACGATGATCCGACGGTCGAAACGCCCCGGTCGGAGTAGCGCCTTGTCGAGGATCTCCGGGCGGTTCGTTGCCGCCAGGATCACGATACCCTTCGACGTGTCGAAGCCGTCCATCTCCGCGAGCAGCTGGTTGAGAGTCTGTTCGCGCTCGTCGTTGCCGCCGCCGTAACGGCTGTCACGGCTCTTGCCGATGGCATCGATCTCATCGATAAATACGATACACGGCGCCATCTGCTGCGCCTGCCGGAACAGATCGCGAACGCGGGATGCGCCGACACCGACATACATCTCCACGAAATCCGAACCGGACAGAGAGAAGAACGGCACCTTCGCCTCGCCGGCCACGGCTTTCGCAAGAAGCGTTTTGCCGGTTCCGGGAGGTCCGACCAAAAGCGCTCCTTTGGGAAGCTTCGCGCCGATTCTCGTATATTTGGAGGGGTCATGCAGGAAATCGACGAGCTCCAGAACGGACTCTTTCGCTTCCTCCTGTCCCGCGACATCCTTAAAGGTAACTCCGGTCTCCTTCTCCACATACATCTTTGCGGTGGATTTGCCGGCGCCGAAACCGCCGATACCGCCGTTTTTGGAGAGCATTCGGTATGCGCCCCACAGCATCAGATAAATAAACGCGAACGGCAGCACATACGCGAAGAGCAGATCGATGATGGTCGTGCTCTTGTCGACGATCAACCGCTTGTACTCCAAAACGCCGTCCTTCTGGTCCTCTTTTCCTTCCTGCTTCAGTTTCTCCTTCTGCCGCTCCCGCGCCTCTTCCAGTCGCTCCGTCAGTTTCGAGTCGCTCTCGATGATACCCGTGTAATAGGTCTCCACACGGACATCCTCCTTCGCGCTGTCCTTCGGATAGATCACGATCTTGTCGTAATCCTCCTGGATCTCGATCTTGACAATATCGTCCTTGTCGAGCAGCTCCAGGAACTCGCCGTATGTGATCTCGCGGTTCCGGATCTTGTTGATCTCGGACGAGATGAACATATAGCAGAAGATGAAAATGAGAAACAGGATGACGGTCAGGATGATCCGCGGGACAAATCCCGTCTTGCGGTTGTCACCCTTGTTGCCCCCGTTCTTATTGTCTTGATTCGGTGTGCTCAAAGTAACCTCCCCGATGCGCCGCAAAAAGCGCGGCTGTATTGTTCGTAGTTTTCGTCCGGCGGCGTTTCCTCATCGCCGCCGCTTCTCTTCGGCCGCTATGCCTCGCCGCAGAGCGCGTCCGTCACTTCCTTCATGACCGATGCGATATCCTCATGCAGTACGAGCGACGCCTCCGAATCCGCCGAAGTCACGCTCTTGTTGATCAGGATCAGATCCCGGCCGCGGTAATAGTGGATCAGGCCTGCCGCCGGATAGACGATCAGCGACGTCCCGCCGACGATCAGCGTGTCGGCAGTCGCGATCGCGCGCACCGCTCCGTTGATCACGTTGTCGTCAAGGCTCTCCTCGTAGAGCACGACGTCGGGCTTGATCACGCCGCCGCACTCGCAGCGCGGGACTCCGTCCGTCTCGAGGATCGCGTCCACACCGTAGAACTTGTGGCACCGCGTGCAGAAGTTCCGAAGAACCGAGCCGTGCAGTTCGTACACGGTCTTGGAGCCGGCCTTCTGGTGCAGTCCGTCGATGTTCTGCGTGACAACCGCCTTCAGTTTGCCCATCTGCTCAAGCTTCGCCAGCGCCTTGTGGCAATCGTTCGGCTGCGCCTGCGGATAGACCAGGTGTTGGCGGTAGAAATCAAAGAAATCTTCCGGGTATCTCTCGTAAAATGTGCGCGACACCATCTCCTCCGGCGACAATGTCCGGTGCAGTTTCTGGTGGAACAATCCGTTCGCGCTCCGGAAATCGGGGATGTTACTTGCCGTCGATACGCCCGCTCCCCCGAAAAATACGATATTGCTGCTCCGCCGCAGCACTTCTGTCAAACGCTCTCTCAATTCCTCCATGGCCTTCTCCTTTACGCCTGCGGATCACTCCGAATCGATGACCGATTTGCGGTAGTACAACGGCGAGACGCCGTAATACTTCTTAAACAGTTTGCTGAAATGATACACGTCGTCATATCCGACCTGCGCGGCGATGGTCCGGATGCTGCCCCGGTTTTCCTCGAGCATCTCCTTCGCCTTTCCGAGTCGGATCTGGATCAGATAGTTGATCGGCGAATCCCCGGTCTTCTCCTTGAAGATCTTTGAGATGTACACCGGACTTAAGTACATGTTCTGTGCGATCCCGTCGAGGGAAATGTGCTGCGAATAATTGGCTTTGAGGTACTGGATGATGCGCTGCACGACGTAGCTCTTCGAGTAGCTCTCGAACGGAACGCCGACCACTTCCTCCTTCGGTTTCTCCACGATGGAGCGGTAGATCAGGATGAGGATCTTGATCATCTGCGCCTGCACCAGGAAGTACCGGCCGGGCTGCGGAGCCATGTTCTCGTCGATGATCTCGTAACAACAACGGCTGATCTCGCGCTTGATCTCATTGGAGAGAGAAAGCACCGGGCAGCCGTCCGGCAGAAGGATCGAGTTCGGTTCCATATTCAGAAAATGAAGGTCCGAGATGCCGGCCACGAACTCGAGCGTCGGATCTGCCGGGTTCGTGATGATGCTCTGATGCATCACGCCGGGATTGCAGATCAAAAGATCTCCCTGCTTGACGTCGTACGTCACTCCGTCGATCAGATATTGACCTTTGCCGGAGAGAATGTACGCGATCTCCAGAATGGAATGCGAATGATAGTAGGTCAGCCGCGCGTCGCGCACACGGCTGCAGTACAGAACCGTGGGATGAAACGTTTCATACGAAATATCCGATTGAAACCCCGCCATACAAAAAGACCTCCTCTTCCCTCTCGTAATCGACTCAGATATTCTCGATCTGCCAGTCGATCGGTGTAACCCCGTTAGCCTTCAAAAACTCGTTGGCCCTGCTGAAATGCCGGCACCCGAAGAACCCCCTGCTGGCCGACAGCGGACTCGGATGCGGCGCCGTCAGAATCAAATGGTTCGGATTCGTCAGCATCGGCATCTTGCTCTGCGCAGGCCGTCCCCACAGCAGATAGACGATCGGCCGGTCCTCGCGGTTGATCTCCGAGATCACCGCGTCGGTAAAAGTCTCCCAGCCGTGTCCGTGGTGGGAATTCGCCTGATGGGCGCGAACCGTCAGCACCGTGTTCAAAAGCAGGACACCCTGCTTGGCCCATTTGACGAGATAGCCGTTGTTCGGAATGTAGCACCCGAGATCCGAGTGCAGTTCCTTGTAGATATTCACAAGCGAAGGAGGAACTTCCGTGCCCGGACATACGGAAAAACACAGTCCGTGCGCCTGGTTGACTTCGTGGTAGGGATCCTGCCCCAGGATCACCACCTTGACGTCTGCCTTCGTCGTGTAGCGAAACGCCTCGAACACCCGCTCTTTCGGCGGATAGACGGTTCCGCGCGCATATTCCTCCCGCAGGAAATCGCTCAAGCCACGGTAGTACGGCTTGGCGAATTCACTCTTCACCAATCCGGCCCAGTCCTCGGCGATCACTGCCATTTTGCCACCTCCCGAACGCTCACTCCGCGCTCGCGGAGATATTTCTTCACCTCCGAGATTTCCAGTTCCTTGTAGTGGAACAGAGATGCCGCCAGCGCCGCGTCCGCGCCGCCCTCGGTCAAAGCCTCGTAAAAGTGTTCGCAGTTGCCCGCGCCGCCCGAGGCGATCACCGGAATGGAAACCCGGTCGGCAACGGCTCTCGTGAGTTCGATGTCGTAACCGTTCTTCGTTCCGTCGCAATCCATGCTCGTGAGCAGGATCTCTCCCGCTCCGAGGTCCTGCGCCCGTCCGGCCCACTCCACGGCGTCGATGCCCATATCGATACGCCCGCCGTTCTTGTAAATATGCCATGTGCCGTCCGGCATGCGCTTCGCGTCGATCGCCACGACCACGCACTGGCTGCCGAACCGGTCAGCCGCCTCCCGGATCAGCGACGGATTCATGATCGCCGCCGAGTTGACGGCAACCTTGTCCGCGCCCTCGCGCAGGATCATATAGAAATCCTCCACCGAGCGGATCCCTCCGCCGACGGTAAAAGGGATAAAGACCTGTTCCGCCACGCGCCGCACCATCTCCTTCTTGATGGTCCGCGCGTCGGACGACGCCGTGATATCCAGAAACACCAGTTCATCGGCGCCGGCCTCCCCGTAGGCCTTTCCGACCTCCACGGGGTCACCCGCATCCCGCAGGTTGACAAAATTGATACCCTTCACCACGCGCCCGTTGTGAACGTCGAGGCAGGGAATGATTCGCTTCGTAAACATCGCTCTCTCCAATCGCCGCCGTATTCGATACTACAGTGCCGCAAAGTTGCGCAGGATCTGCATGCCCACATCCCCGCTCTTCTCCGGGTGGAATTGACATGCACAAATTGTGCCGTGCGAAGCCGCCGCGTGGATCGTCACGCCGTACTCCGTCGTGGCCGCCACATCCTCCTCGCGACCCGCATGCAGGTAGTAGGAATGCACGAAATAGACGTAACTGCCCTCGGGAATTCCCGCAAACAACTTCGACTCTTTCGGAAAATGAAGATCGTTCCAGCCGATGTGCGGAATCTTCCGTCCTCCACCCTCGGGAATCCGGAGGATCTTTCCCGGAAGGATCGACAATCCTTCCACTCCCGGCGCCTCCTCGCTGCTCTCAAACAGCAATTGAAGCCCGAGGCAGATGCCTAGGAAAGGTTTCTCCGCAGCGACTTCCCGGATCACGTCCGTGAGTCCCCGCTCCGTCAGCCGGCTCATGGCGTCGCCGAACGCGCCGACGCCGGGCAGGATCACCCTGTCCGCCTCGCGGATCACCGCGGGGTCGCTCGTCACAACGTTGGGAAGCTCGAGGAGCTTCAATGCATTTTCCACACTGCGGATGTTCCCCGCATCGTAGTCGATGATCGCTATCATATCGCTTGGTTCCTTCCGGGCGCCACAGGTGCGGAATCCTGTGCGGACTCCTGCGCCAGTTCCAGTTCAAACCAGAATTCCACGCCGTTTTCGTGGTTTGCCACGCCGTATTTTTGATGGTGGCGATCCATGATCGCCTTGACGATGGACAACCCGATCCCGCTACCGCCGTACTCACGGCTTCTGGCCTTGTCCACCTTGTAAAACTTGATCCAGATCTTATCGATATCCGTCTCGGGGATCAACTCTCCGGTGTTGTATACCGAGATTCTCGCGACCGTCTCTTTGCGCTCGACGGACACCGCAAGCTCCTTGGATTTCGATGCATGATTGATCGCGTTGCTCACATAGTTCGTGATGACTTCCTCCACCATGAACTCGTCCGCCCACACGTACACCGGCTCCTCCTCGCGGAAGTGCAGCGAGATGCCTTTCTGTGAGCGAAGCACCTCGGTGGAATTCAGGATTCCCGCGATGACGCTCACCACGTCAAATCTCGCGTACTCCACCTGGTTGCCGCCGAATTCCAACTGGTTGAGCACCATCAGTTTCTGAACCATGCGGTTCATCTTGTCCGCCTCGTCGGCGATTACGCTGCAGTAGTATGCGCGGCTCTCGGGGTCGTCGGAGACATTTTCCGTAAGGCCCTCCGCATAGCCACGGATCAGCGCGATCGGCGTCTTCAGCTCGTGGGAAACGTTCGCGATGAAATCGGAGCGCATCTCGTCGACCTGCGTACGATACTCAAGGTCGCTCTGAAGCTCGCTGTTGGCGTTCTTCAATTCCATGACCGTCTGTTCCAGCTGCTCGGACAGCTGGTTCAGCGCTCCGCCGAGTACACCGATCTCATCCTGCCCGTCGACTTTGCATCGCGCGGAAAAATCCAGTTTGGCCATGCGCTCGGCCTGGGCCGACATCTGCTTGATGGGCTTCGTGACCGTGATGCTGATGACGATCGCAAACAGCGTCGTCACCGCCAAAACGAACAACCCCAGAATGAACAGCCAGTCCGTCATCGCGCGGTTGTCCCGGAGCACCGAGTCGTAGTTGGCCCGCAGTAAGACCGTGAAGCCGTTGTCCAGCTTGCCGTACGCGTCGATGGTGTCCGACAGCAGGTAGACGTTGTATTTCTCATGCTTGCTGACCATCTCGGGCTCTTCCTCGCCGATCTTGGTGCGGTAGCCGCTGTAGCACATGATCGGATCCCGGTACCACGCCTCTCTCGTGTTGACGGTCGTGTACTGGATCCGCGCCTTGGCCGCATAGAGGAACAACACGTAATGCCGTCCGACACCGCTCTCGATCTCGCTCATGTCGGCGTTGGTCAGCTCGTTCCGGCTGCGGAACTGCTCGTTGAGCGAGTCGTAAGCCGCCTCGATGTCGCGGATGTATTTATTTTTCGAAAAATCATCGACCAGCATGCGGAACAACAGCCACACGCCGCCGATGCTCACGATCGTCAATACGGAAAATGCCACAAGCATCTTAAACCGAAAGGATACTCTCTTCATGCTCGCTCCGCTCAATCCTGAGGCTCAAACTTGTAGCCCATGCCCCAGATCGTCTTGATGAAATCACCCTTGGCGCCCATCTTGCTGCGAAGCTTCTTCACATGGGTGTCAATGGTGCGCGCGTCCCCGTAATAATCATAATTCCAGACGTTGTTGAGAATCTTCTCTCTCGACAGCGCCACGCCCTTGTTCTCCACGAAGAAGGACAACAGCTCAAACTCCTTTACGCTGAGCTCCACGGGCTCTCCGTCGATGGTCACGATGTGCGCCGTCTTATCGATCACGATACCGCCCACCGAAAGGCTCGACTCCTCCTGACCGGCGCGCCGCAGGATCGCGTCCACACGGGCCATCAGGATCTTCGGGCTGAACGGCTTCGAGATATACTCATCCACGCCGAGCTTAAAGCCCAGCAGCTCGTCTCTCTCCTCCGTGCGCGCCGTCAGCATGATGATCGGCACTTTGGAGTATTGACGGATCTCCTTGCACACCTGCCATCCGTCCATCTTGGGCATCATCACGTCGAGGATGACCAGATCGATATCCTTGCGGCCGAAGAAGATGTCGAGCGCCTGCTCGCCGTCCTCAGCCTCCACAAAATGATAGCCGCGGTTCTGCAAAAAATCGCAAACCAGTTTGCGCATGCGTGCCTCGTCATCCACGACCAAAACCGTAATGTCGTCCATGTTTCTCTCCTCCGATTCCGAAGACTGCGGACCGAATGTCCGATGCCGAAATTGTATCAAAAGTCTATGTTTGTTTTGTGAACCGCCGCCGGCGGCCTTCTTTCGCTATTTGACGCCGTAGTGGAAAATGCGGACCTGTTTGATCACGATCGCCGGATTCGGCCGCAGTTTCGACGTCACTTTCGTCTCCATGACGGCGTCCAGCACCTCGTAGCCGTCGTAAATCTGTCCGAACACGGTATTGTGTCCCTGCAGCCACGGCGCGCCGCCGTACTTCTCGTACAGCGCCATGTCCTCGGCGCTCAACTCCGTGTCGTACGCCTCCTTGATATACTCCTCCGTCGTCAGATGGAACCGTCCGTCAAGCGGTTCCCGCAGTCCCCGCACGAGCGAAGCTTTCGTCTGCACGAAGAAAAACTGGTTCGTGTTCGTCGACTCGGTTCCCAGGTTGGCCATGCACAGCGCCCCGCGGATCGGGTGCAGCCTGTCCGTGATCTCATCCGGGAATCCGCCTCCGTAGATGCTCTCACCGCTCAGCCCGAGTCCTTCCTTGTCCCCGGCCTGCATCATGTAATCCGCAACGACGCGGTTGATCCGTATGCCGTCATAGTTTCCGTTGCCGGCGATCGTCTTGAAGTTCTCCACGGCCTTTCGGGCATCATCGGAAAATAAGTGCACAAAGATGGAACCGTACCCTTCGATCACGAACTCCGCGCACAGATCCCCCTGCGCCGGCTCCCGCAGCTGGTACACCGTCTGCGCCTCCGGCCGGAGTGCCGGCTCCGTCTCGTCCTCCTCCCAGGATGGCGTCGGCGTCACCGCCTCGGTAGGCTCGGTCGAGGTATTCGATCCCGTACCGTTTTTGCCTGTGTTTTTGCCGCATGCGGAGAGCATCCAGACAGCAGCTGCCAACAGGCAGACCGCGATCCCGTATCGAATTGTCCCACACATGCTCCGCATTGCTTTTTTCTTCCTCCGCAAGTGACTTTTTCACGAATCTATCGTAATACAAGAACGCTCATTTTGCAAGAAAAAATCATCGGGCGGAGAATCTCTCTACCCGATGATCGCGACCGTTTTCCGGCCTGTTTTTCCCGTATTCGGTTTCGTTTATTCGTACGTTCCGATAAAGATCGGAAGATTGTTTTGATCCACGATCATGTACACGAACGGACGATCCAGAACGATCCGGCGCACCGGCAACGGTTCCGCGCAGGCAGCCAGATCCATGATGATCGCCGTCACTGCCGCCGCCTTAGTCCCTTCGGTATCCACGTCGATGAACGTTTTGTGGATCGCTTCCGCGACGTAAAGACGTTTTTTCGCCAGTTTGGCAAAGTTTGCTGTGTTCGGATCAAAGGCAGATTCCATTCCCATCGCTGTCATCATTTCTCCCAAATTCAGGGAATACTCTTGCTTGTACTGCGGCATCGAAACTTTCACTTCACAGCCCTCGGCAGTTGCGATCAGGCCCTCGATGGTTCCGGCTTTCAGGGATTTCACAAGGGTATCCACGCTGACGCCCTCATTCGGAAGGAGCGCAATATAGGAGAACTTGTCATTCTTGTAGCCCTTGATGAATCCGGTGCAGAGATCGTTATGCAGATATATGCTGTTGGCACTTCCGTTCATCATGTCGACCTTCGTCACACTGCCGTCCTCATGGGTGAAATCCTTGTTTTTCTCAACATCCTCACTGTCAAACGGATCGCGCCATTTTGCCTCGAGAGAGATGGCGTTGACGAGGATCATCTCCGTCGTCGGCCGAAGTTCCTCGAGCACCTTCTTGATCATGCCCTTCGTGTTCTCCTCAACCCAGGCGTTCACATCGTCGATCGTTCCCTTGTCCATTGCCGTCGAGAATACGGCCGAGCGGAAGTAATCGGCGCACAGTTTCAGGAAATCCGCTTCCACGTATTCCTCAAAGCCGTTGCGGATCCACACCGAATCCGCGTTTGTGAATTCCGGATCGTCCGGATCCGCCTTCACCAGCGACTCGATCCACGACGCAAGGTACTCGTTGCGCTCCTCGGTCGTCAGTCCCATGACTTTGTCGATCTCTTCTCTCGTCAGACCGTCAGCTCCGCCGGCCAACATTCCGAATGCCACATAGACGGAAAACGGAGAGATCATTCTCGTTTCCCCGGATGCGGTCTGAGCAAAGAGATTGTACGCAAACGTCTCATATGCGCTCTTCATTTTCTCGTCCATCGATCGCATCGGGACCGCAGACGACGAGGATGTCGTCAACTCACGGGATTCGCCGCCCTTCTTTTCCGGCTCCGCGGTCGGCGTGGGCGTCACTTCATTTTCCTTCTTCGGCGTCGGCGTTTTATTCGGCTCGCGTTCCTTCGTTCCGCAGCCGATACAGCCGATCATCAATGCGACAGCGCACAGCAGCGCCGTCAGGGTACGCAATGGTTTTCTCATAGTTTTTCTCCCTTCTATCGGTATGTTCCGATAAACAACGGCAGGTTGTTGCCGTCAATGATCATGTACAAAAACGGTCGGTCGCAGATCACACTTCGAAGTGTATACGGCGAAGCCCCTAACTTCCGCACGATGATCGCCGTAGCAGCCGCAGCTTTCGTTCCCGCATCGTCAAGCTCGAGATATGTCTTGTGGATCACTTTGTCGACGGAGCTCGGAATCGATGACATTCTGGAAAGATCAGCGTCCGCAAACGAGTGGTTCATCCCGATACTCCGCAGTTCATCGACCAGATCGTTGCTGTACTCGAACCTGAATTTCGGAATCGCAAATCTCACATCCCCCTGCGTATCCGCCGAGCCTAAAAGATCACGGAGTCCGTCCCACGTCAGGGACCGGATCGCATCCGAAAGTGCAATGCCCTCCTTCGGAAGCAGCGCTACGAACCGGAATTCATCGCCCACGTAACTCTTCATGCAGCCGATGAACGAATCATTTTCCATGAATCCGCCGGATTCGGTGCTGTTGAGCATCGTGACGCTTGAGGTGCTCCCACCCTCATGGGTGAATGTTGCGTCCTTCTTGATCTTTTCCTGCTCAAACTTCTGCTGCCACTCGGCATCCATTGCGATCGCATTGATGAGAACCATCAGGATCCCCTCGTCCAGGTCCCCCGCACTCAGGAGTTCCTTGATCATCCCAAGCGTCTTTTCCTTCGTCCATGCGTTGATATCCGCGACTGTCTCCGCGTTCATCGGTGCCGAGTACACAGCCGCCGTAAAATAATCGACGCACGCCGCAAGGAAATCCTCCTTGATCGAATCCCGGTTGTGATCGTTGATCCACAGTGAATCCGCGATCGTGAACTTCACGCTCTGCTGCACGGTCAGTTTTTTTAACCATTCTGCCATATACGCATTGCGCGAAGCCTCATCGAGCCCGAGGAGCGCATTGAGCTCTTCCGCCGTCGCGCCGGCTGCCCCGTTCTCCAGCATGCACAGTGCCGTATATACGGAAAACGGCGACACCAGACTTCCGTTCTCCCCATCACAAGCCGCAAACAGTTTCAGCGCGAACTCTCCGAACGCGTTGCGCATCGCGTTATCCATGGTTTTCCCTTCCACCGGCGATGCCGAGGAACTCGTCAGCTGTTTCGACGAATTCGTTGTCGGGTCCTCAGATGTGGTTTCCGTTCCCGTCGGACTCGTTGCCTCCGCACCGGACGAAGGCATGGTGTCCGACTGCAAAACGGTATCATTTCGGTCGCTCCCGCATCCGACCGTCGCCGCGATCAGTATCAGCGTGAGTATCGCGGCCAAAAATCGTCTTCCGAGTGAGTTCATAATCTCTCCTTTCCGCCGGCTCCCCAAACCGTCAGCCGGTCATGCCCCCCTCTGCTGTATACCATAGATACGCAGTCGGAATACTCTTTTATGGGAAAACGAAAAAAAGTCTTGCAAGTGTAACAATGTTATGCTATTATTGCAGTGTAACAGTGTTACGGAACAGTGTTACGCTTTCGGATTCATTATTAACAACGGAGGTGATCAGCTTGGATCAGGAACCGAAATTGATCTCCAAGAAAGCACTTCTGGAACGGTACGGAATCTCCTACGGCTCACTTTACCGATGGAAACGCAAGGGGCTGATTCCCGATGAATGGTTTCTTCGGAAGGCGACCGTGACCGGGCAGGAAACGTATTTTCCGGAAGATCTCATCTGCGAGCGAGTCGAGCTCATCCTCTCCACGAAAGAGGAAGTTCTCCTGGACGAACTCGCGCAGCGGCTCTGTGGGGAGGACCGCAACAACGAGGCAATCACCGTGGCAACGCTCTACGGGGAACGCACGATCCGGCTCAGTGACATCCGGGGCATTTGGTACACCGACCGCACCGGCCGGCGCGCGGAAGTCACACAATCTATCATTCAATGGTTACATGGAGGTAATAACGTATGAACATCTCAGGAAGCGGCTCGCTGCCGGGCGGCGAGTACAATGAAGGAATTCACATCTCGGGAAGCGGCAAGATCAACGGCAGCGTAAGCTGCAGCGAACTCGTCATCTCCGGTTCCGGAAAAGTTGAGGGGGATCTGAACTGCAGCGGCATTTTCCGGATCTCGGGAAGCGGCAAGATCCTCGGTGCGGTCCGAGCGAACGCCTGCTCTATCAGCGGCAGCGGCAAGGTGGAAGGTCCCGCGGACATCGCCGCGGAGATGAAGGTCTCCGGAGCCGGTCACACCGGTCCTCTTCGCTGCACGGAACTCCGCGTTTCGGGCTCGTATCGCGCTAACGGTGACGTCTCTGCGGAGCGCGCGATCATTCGCGGAGCCATCGGATGCGACGGACTGCTCAACGCCGGAGAGCTCGACATCGTCTTGGGAGGCGACTGCTCGGCGGACTCCGTCGGCGGCAGCACGATCTCCGTCTCCAGGGCAGGCGTCGGTTTCTTCGCCTCCCTCTTCGGCATCGGCGAACACTGTTTCACGGTCCGCAACAGCATTGAGGGCGACACGATCAAGTTGGAAAATGTGATCGCCGACAGCGTGATCGGACGCGACGTCACCATCGGTCGCGGCTGCCGCATCCGCTACGTCTCCTACATCGACCATATCGAGATCGATTCGAAGGCCAATGTCGAGCGGTACGAATGCGCGGTACCGAGCAACACCCCGGCCCTTTGACACCGCTCTCCCCGATCGGGATCCGTCGTCGCGGGTTCCGCAAAAGTAAGGGAAAATGCTTTACTTTATCCGAAACCTGTGCTATACTACGTCGGTGTCAGCGCTTGTAGCTCAGTGGATAGAGTAGTGGCTTCCGAAGCCAATGGTCGGGGGTTCGAATCCCTTCAGGCGCACAATAACAGCCGGTTCACGGTCCGGGATGCGAAAGCACCCCGGGACGCGAACCGGCTTCTTTGTTACTTATGCGGATTACCCCGCCGCCCTCGCCTGCATGCGGTTGCGGATCAACTCCGGAACCATCGCCCGGAACTCGCTGTAGAGATAGACATCGTCGGCGAGCACCTCCTGCGGAGGCACCTGCGTCGCGTTGATCTCCTGCACCATCTGCCGCATCTTGTCGCGCTCGGCCGTCCTCGATGCGGGTATCAGGATCACCTCATGAATGCTCGACGGCAGGATCCAGAAATCCTCCCCGAGCCGTTCGCGGAACCGGTCCATCTGCGGGATCATCAACAATGCCGACGCTCCCATGTTCCGCTGCTCATTGGTCAGCACATACATCGGAAAATCATCCTCCGCTCCGAACATCGTCTCCGGCATTCCGAACTCCTCCGGCCGCTTCCCGTGCTTTGCAAAATCCTCGCTGCTGCACTCCGAAAGCATCTCCGAGATCACTTCCTCGATCCTGCAGATCCTCGGCGGCGACACCCGCTCCGTGTTGGCGATCGCCAGCTCCGTCATCTCCTCAACGTCAAGTCCGAACTCCTCCGACTGTTCGTTCGTGATCCGCACGATTCCCATGCGCCGATCGTCCGTCGTGATGACCCACTGAAACCCCACCGAGAAATCACCGAAATCCAGGTGCGGCATCGTCGCCATCTCCTCCTCGTTCATCCTACGGTTGACCATCCGAAACTGAATGCTCTCCCGGATCTTCGCCGGTGACATGTCCGGCTCCGTCTCCCACGGCACCCGGTTCTCGCGGTAGACGTCGATGACGTCCTCCACCACATGTTCCATCGTCCGTCCCTCGGAATACTGTTCGTAAAACGGATCCAGATAGATGGCCGGCATCACGTTGGTATCTCCGCACCGGATCGTCAGCCCCTTAAGTTCGATATTATTATTCTTGCGAACGGTCCGCAATGTCGTCTCATAACCGTCCCCCAACCGCCTCTTCACTTCCTCCGTGACACAGGCACAAAACTCCTGAAAACTCTTCATAGCAAACACACCCCCGGCTTCCCGGGTCCCTTTCCGATAAATCCGATATCGATTGTTGCGCGCCGTAGTTTGGTTTTGTGACCGGTCATGAAACCGGGTTCCCGTGACCGTTTTTTTGCTGCAATATAAAACGGAGTCACCGGTTCTCCCGGTAACTCCGATTGTAGCATTCCGTATTGTAAAACGCAAGGATAAAGGCCCTTTCCGGCCGGAGAAAACAACCCTCGGCAACTGTGCAGGATGCTCATTTTCCGAAGCGTTATTCCCGCTGTTATCACACCGTTTTTGTGCACTTTCTCCAATTTCGAACTGCCCGGTTTGAGCGTGCAAAGGCGCTCCTACCCTTTCCGGCCGCGAAGTGCCGTGAGCAGTTTCACCGCAAGTTCCGTGCTCATCGCCTCGCCGTAGAGCGATCCCTGAACGACATCGACTCCGGTCCGGCGTGCCGTATCTTCCTGCGCCTTGTCGTTGACTCCCGTGAGGATCAAACCCGCGCCGTACGCGTGGGCCGCATCCGCCAGCGCCTTGAGAAGGCCATCCGACTCGTCCTCGCCGCCGAAGTCCTCCGGCGCGCCCACGGGTCTCCAGTAATCGATCGGCAACTGCGCCGCAGAACCGACCGGAACATTCGGAAAGCCAGCCGTCTCCAGCGTAAAATGAACACCGAAGTTGCACAGTTTCCGGATCCTGTCGTCCGCCTTCTTTGCATTTTTCGTCAACACCGACTCCGGCAGTTCAAACAGCACGTTGCGCGTGTCCGCATCGAGGGTTGCCAGGCAATCGTAGGCTTCCTTGACAAACTCCCGGTTTCCGAACATCCGCTCCGTCACGGGCACCGCCACACGGATTCCCGTTAGACCGAGTTCCGCGAACCGGTGCAGGCAATCGGCTGCAAGATTGAGCATCGCCTCGTACACGACCATCGTGAGGCCCGTACCGTCCACAAGCTCCAACAGCGTGCGACCGCCGACCGGGCCGTCCGGCGTCTGCAGCACCGGTGAGATCACCAGCTGCTCCGCCGTTCCTTCCGCCAGATTCATGCGCGGCGTGAGCGGGTATTCCAACCGACCCGCGCGCACGGCCTCCGTAACGGATGCCTGGAAACTCATGCGGTTCATGGCTTCCTTCGCGAGGTTCGGAGAGTAGAAGCAGTATGCACTCTCTCCGTTCTCCAGGCCCCTGCGCTTTGCCGCCGACATCGCAAGCCCCAAGTTCATCTCCAGAAGCTGCATCGTGTCACCGTCTCCGGGTGCAACCGCCACCGCGCCGTACACCACCGGCGTCACTTCCACTCCGCCGCTCATCATCGGCAGCGTGAGCATCTTAAACAACTTGTCCAGTTTTCCTTCGTAATCACGGCGATGCTGGATCCTCTTCGTCAGCAACGCAAAGGAATCCTCGCCGAGTGCCGCCGCCAGATCGTCCTCCTCGCTGATCGAGCTGCGGAGTCTCTGCAGGATCTCCTGCTTCATCTCCGTGTCGCTGCGGCCGAACGGACCGGTCACGGACTCGGTGTCACTGTATACCGAATACACGGCAAGGCCGATCTCTTCGCCCTCGTTCAACTGCTCTTTCGCGCTGTCGAACTCTTCGACGAGTTTCTGGCGGTTCGGAAGATCCGTGTTGGCGTCCGTGTAGGCGATCTTCAACACCTTTTGATACATTTTCCGAAGCTGCTCATAATCCTCCGTGAGCGCGTCCTTCGTCTGCTCCGTACTCTTTCCGAGCTGTTCCGCGCGTCCGAGCTTTGTCTTTAATTCCGTAAACTGCCGCTCCATACTGCGGAGCGCGCGCTGCCACATTCGACTGCGTACCGCGAACACCGCCGCGCATACCATCGAACCAATCGCCAGCAGCATTGCGATCAGAAATGCCGTTTTCAAACCGCGACCTCCTTGCTGAATCCAAACCGAAGTGCTTTATCCCGAAACACAAAATAACCCTACCTCCGAACGGAGATAGGGTAAAATCGAGGCGACGTGACTTGAACACGCGACCCCCGCGTCCCTAACACGGTGCTCTACCAAACTGAGCCACGCCTCGAGCTTGCGTTGTGTAGCTCCGAGCGCATTCCGTCCGAAGTACAAAACGAAAAAGCTGGAAATCAGATTCGAACTGACGACCCCTTCATTACGAGTGAAGTGCTCTACCGGCTGAGCTATTCCAGCATGCGCATATGCGCTCCTCAAACGGAAAATCCGCTCGAAGTAAATCGAGGCGACGGGATTCGAACCCACGACCTCTGCGTCCCGAACGCAGCGCTCTACCAAACTGAGCCACGCCTCGAATTTTCGCGTGCTTTTGTATTATGCAACAAGAACAACGAATTGTCAAGCACAAAATCAACTTTTTCTCGCACGCGAAACATACTCATTTTACGATGCGAAATGCATCAATAATCGTTATCGTAATATACCTTGTAGTATACCTCGACTTTACCGTTCTCCGGAATAAACCACACCTTTAACGACATCGTGTCCCTGTAGGTCTTCGACTTCACGTCAAACTTCAGATCCGGATACAATTCGCGGAGCTGTTCGTCGATGAAATCGATGCCGGTCTTGTCAAGGGAGTCACCGTTCATCAGTACTACGCTGGTGTCTTGGGGTGTCAGCTTATCAATGATCTTGTCCTTATTTTCCTCTTTCATCGCGATCGCGGCATAGGCGTTCAGCACATCCCGAACCATCTGATCGTCCTCGGCGAACACGCCGGACAGCAATTCTTCATAGTACAGTTTGTTCTCGGCGAGCCAGTTGGAAGCATCTGCATCGCCCAGACGTTTCTTGTACGTGCTCTTCAGTTTTTCGTACTCCTCGCCGGCCTGCTTCGGCACCGTGAACGTCGTCGTTCCGATGTTGGAGAACTCGATCTTGTACTCCGCGCTCGCTCCGGGAGCTGCGAAACGGAGCGTGAGAGTTTTGAGACATTCGCGGTCAATTCCGTTCAGACCGTTCACTCTCTGGTACGTAATGTCAAGCTCCACCTTATTCATCGCCGAATCGGACGGATTCGTGACAAATACCGACATCTCCTGTTTTGCCGCGGCAAGCAGACGCTGGATCGCCTCCTGCGGAAGCTTGAAATGGTCCGTTCCGTCCTCATCGCGGCTCCAACCGACCGCCGCCTTCAAAGCTGCCTCCGTGTCAAATGCAGACAGGGATGCGACAACTTGCTCAAGCGTTCCCTTGGATTCGGGCACAAGATCCGCTCTGATCCCCGGGTAGCCTTTCGCCATCAGGGCATTCAGCGCAACCAGCGGCGCCGCCTTCTCTGCCTTCACCCCGATGTCCGGCGAGAGGGAATCCAGAAATGTCCACATGTACTGCGCGTCCTCGCCGGAAACGATATGCGTGTCATATTCAAATTTCAGCCCGGGCTCATACCAAGTCTGAACCAGATAACCGCCTTCCTTTGTCAGGTACGCATAATGCCACAGCGTCGAATCGTCGCTGTCTTTCGTCTCGCGGTACAGCTGCTTTGCGCCGTCCTCTTCCGTCATCATTCGCATCTGATCGCGCGATTCGTACGTTTCACCCTCCGAGCGCTGCGTCTCGCTGATATCCATGCGGCAGTTTCCGTCCGTAAAGACGTTCATCGCAGCGGCGGCAATTCGCCCGAGCACGGTCTGCGGACCCTCGTTCTCACCGGGATCATCCGGCGTGTCCGTAGGTTTCTCTGTCGGCGTCGCCGTCTCCGTCGGAGCGGACGTCGGCGTCGCCGTTTCGTTTTCCGGCTTCTTGTCGTCCTTACCGCAGCCGACCATCGCCGTCAACAACACTATTACCAATACCATCCCCAATAAACGTTTCATAGTGAAACCCCCTTCAGAACTATTTTCTGATATTGTATCACTCGTTATTTATCATGTCAATAGTGTTTACGTTCTTTTTCAAAAAACGTAAGTCAGGTTTTCCTTTGTTTTGTGTTTCATACATTGAGGACTCCGAAACTGTTCCTTTCGTCTGCGGCGAGTTTCGACGAACGGGAAGACGGAATGCAAGAGTGATCGGAGTGCATGTGACCTTCGGCGACTTAGCGGCCGAAAGGCTGCATGGAGCGCTTTGAAGACTGTTCGAGCACACCGCCTTCCTAGATTCTTCCATCCAAGGCGGTGTGCGAGTTCCGCAAAAGCGCTCCTGTCTATGCAGCCGAAGCGATCGCTTAGTCGCCTGGAACCGCACTCCGATCATCTTGCATTCCACCTTCCTGAGGCGTCAAAAGGAGCCGCCTCGCGAACGAGGCGGCTCCATGGGAATCGTTGGTTTATGCATTTTTCGAAGCGGTCAGCATTCCCAAAAGCTTGTTGCTGCGCTCCATGAACGACGTCATGTCGGAAGGCTCCAGCGGCCCCTGCGCAAGTCTCGCAAGATCGTAGATCTGCGCGCACAAAAGGTTCGACGTTTCGTCGTCCGTATGCTCGTCAATGTAGCGGACAAGGTCGTTGCCGGCGTTGAGCACGAGCGTCGAATCGTCGCCCATCGCGCCCTTGGCCATTCCGTACATCGCCATCATATCCTGCATTCTGCGGCTCTCCTCGGAGAGCGTGATCACAGCGGGTATCTCGCTGTTCTTGAGTTTCTCAACTTTGACGTCGAGCTCGCTCTTGCCAAGCGCCTTGCGGAACGTCGACCCGAGCGTCTCCTGAAGCTTCGTAAGCTCCTCGGCGTCCGCCTCGTCCTTCATCGTGTCGGTGAGATCGGCATCGATCCGCTTGAAGGCAACCGTCTCATTGTCCTGCTCAAGCTGCGTGATAAACGGCTGGTCGATGCGGTGCGTCATGATGACCGCGTCCATACCGTTCTCGCGGAACATGTTGATGTACTGGCTCTGCTGCTTCTCGTCGGTGACGTAGTACACCGTCGTCTTCTCGGGCTTCTCGTCCTTCGGCTGAGCGTTCTCTCCGTCGGCCGGCTCCGCGGCCTTTGCCTCCTCCGCCGTATCGGCCTTTGCCTCTTCCGGCGTATCAGACTTGCCGTCCGCCGTCTTTTCGCCCTTCGCAGCCTCTATGTACTCGGGAAGTGTGATATAGCTTCCCTCCAGATTCTTGTAAATGATGAAGTCCTTCATCTTCTCGCGGAACTTCGGATCCCGAAGGCAGCCGTACTTGATGAACGGACAGATGTCATCCCAGCATTTTTCATAGTTCTCGCGGTCGGTCTTGTACATGCCGGACAGCTTGTCCGCAACCTTCTTCGCGATGTAATCGCTGATCTTCTTCACGAAGCCGTCGTTCTGCAGGGCGCTTCGGGATACGTTGAGCGGAATGTCCGGGCAGTCGATGACGCCCTTTAAGAGCATCAAAAACTCCGGAATGACTTCCTTGATATTGTCGGCGATGAACACCTGGTTATTGTACAGTTTGATCGTTCCGTCGAGGCTGTCGTACTCCGTATTGATCTTCGGAAAATACAGAATTCCCTTCAGATTGAACGGATAGTCCATATTCAGATGGATCCAGAACAACGGCTCCTTATAGTCGTGGAACGTCGTGCGATAAAACTCCTTGTACTCCTCTTCCTTGCACTCGGAAGGCGAATGCAGGAACAGCGGGAACGTATCGTTGATCGGCTTCGGGCCTTTCTTCTCTTCCTTCGTCTCCGCAGTTTCGGCTTCCTTCGCCGTGCCGTCCTCGGCGACGTCCGCATCGATCACCTCAGGCTTCTCGGGCTCCGCGGGCTTCGTCTCGTCCTCGAAGAAGATCGGGACCGGCATGAACGAGCAGTATTTTGTGAGAACTTCCTTCACCCGATACTCGTTCGAGAATTCGTAGCTGTCCTCATTTAAGTACAGCGTGATCTCCGTGCCGCGCTCCGTGCGGTCGGAATCGCTCATCTCGTAGTTCATGCCCTCCTCGGACTCCCAGTGTACGGCCGTCGCGCCGTCCTTGTAAGAGAGCGTGTCGATGGTCACCTTGTGTGCCACCATGAACGCGCTGTAGAAACCGAGGCCGAAATGACCGATGATCTGGTCCTCGTTGGCCTTGTCCTTATATTTTGCCAGGAAATCGGTCGCACCGGAAAATGCGATCTGGTTGATGTACTCCTTCACCTCGTCATCGGTCATACCGATACCGTTGTCGATGATGGTCAGCGTTTTCTCCTCGGGGTTGGAGCGCACGATGATCTTCCACTCGTTGTCATCTGCAAGCTCCGCCTCGCCGATCAGCGCAAGCTTTTTGAGCTTCGTGATGGCGTCGCAGCCGTTCGAGACGAGCTCTCGAAGGAAAATGTCGTGGTCCGAGTAGAGCCACTTTTTGATAATGGGAAATATATTTTCCGAATTGATGGACAGATTGCCCGCTTCCTTAGCCATACTAAAACACCTCCGTGTGTCCGCGCCGGGCGCGGAGCTCATTTTGCGATGCGGGAAGACCTTGCGAAAACGCCTTTCGTTTCCCCGCAAAGGAAAGTATACTCCGCGGTTTTTGGTTTGTCAATATAAAATTAGCACTCATTTTCCGTGAGTGCTAACAAAAATAGGTTCAGATTTCGATCCGCAGCAACTCGCCCGCGGCGGTCAGGTACTCACCTTCCGAACGGCACTTGTGGATCGCCTTTTTCGCCTTGTCCGCGTCGGGATAGCGGTTTCCGAGGTACCCCCAGATTTCCTTCATTTTAAAGAGCGTGTCCTTGACGCCCCACATCGAGACGTACGAGCGGTACAGATCGTCGTGGAACTCCCGCAGCTCCTTCGCGGTCATCCTCACACCCGTCGCCAGCTCGCGAAAGATCCCGGGATCGGTTACTGCGCCGCGCCCGATCATGACGGCGCGAAGCTTCGGAAAATGCTCCTCGATCCGCCGGACGTCCGCAACGCTTCGGATGTCCCCGTTGTAGCAAAGCGGAGCCCTGCTGTTCTCGTACGCGTATGCAAACGCCTCCATGTTCGGCGTTCCGCCGTAGCCGTCCTCGCGCACTCTCGCGTGCACGATCAGCTCCGTCAGCGGGTACTTGTTGTACACCGCAAGGATTGCCGGCCACTCCGCAGGATCTGCGAACCCGAGTCTCGACTTCACCGAAACCGGCATCGGAAGCTCTTTGGAATAGAGCCGGTCAAAGAAGCGCTCCATCGCCTCGGTGTCGCGCAAAAAGCCGCTGCCCCGTCCCTTTCTGACAACCGTTCCCGATGGGCAGCCGCAATTGAGATTATGCTTGCAGTCTGGGCATGTCCGCAAAAGGAGCATTATCGAAAACCCTGATTTCAATCGGCACTTTTACCCTGGAAACATCGGAAGAATGCTGGAAGAAGAGCGGCATCCTATCAA
>JAFRYE010000038.1 GCA_017441265.1 Lachnospiraceae bacterium
CGCCGCCGCCACCGCCGGCACCACCACCGCCGCCGGAACCTCCCTGTCCCGGCTTCTTATCGTTCTTGCCTTTGACACGAAGCTGGCCGAAGGAGATATTCAGTTTATAGTATCCCGTAACATCACCGTATCGTTCGCTGACGATCCGATAATCGCCGATATAATTCTTGCTCACGCCGACTTCCGTTCTCGTTCCGGTAACTTCCAGCTCCAGGCTGTCCCCGGGCGCAAGACCGGCTCCGCCGACCGTGTAGACAGGATTGGTCAAAGGCGTTCCGTCATATTCTTTCTGAGCGGATCCGGTAAGGATTGAGATCGCTCTCTGGGAAAATGTGATTTTGCCGTCCTTGAAGAAGATCACATATTTCCAGCTGACGTCCTCACCCTTTTCGTTTGTGATCGAATAGTTCGTCTGATTGATGACTGTCGGTTTCGTCTCGCCGATGGACGGAGCGCCCTCCGGCATCTCACATACAAACTCGGCCTTATCCCCTGCCATCAGGGTGCCGTTGATCGTCCACTCGTCGCAGGTGACGGTCACATTCGTCTCGCCTTCGTAAACAACCGTCTTGGAGCCGGCAACTACCGTGAGCGTCACACGCTTGTCCGTGATCCGGCCTTCCGCATTCGGCAACTGATAGCAGTCCGATGCGTCCGAACCGTCCGCGTGAACGATGGTGACATTGTCCACGGAGAAGACAAAAACCTTGTCGCCGTTTTTCCGCATCAGCACGTGCACATCCGTAATCCGGTCGTTGTAAACGGTCCCGGTCACCGAATAATCGTCACTCTTCAGAGATGCCTCGCTGACGTCCTCATAGACCTCGCGGCTCTTGACGCTGACCGAAAGCATCTTCGGCTTGATCTTGAACTTTGCGCTTCCCGTGCTTTTCCGCACGCCGATAAAGGAGACCGACTCTCCCTTGACTTCATAAGATCCGACGCGAGTGGGCACTTCCGATGACCACTCCGCATTTTCGTCCTCGGTTGACCGGTACAGGTACTCCACCCTTCCGATCGCCGTGGTCGTCACATGCGGCTTCGGTTTCTCACCGTAAACCACCGTCGGACAGCTCATCGCCTGCTTCGTGATACCGAACGCGAACAAATATCCGAGCCCGATCAACAGGAGGCCGAGGAAAATGCCGACAGGCACTCTCACTTTCTCCCATATGGCACGAAGCCGTTCCATTTTCCGTTCATACTCCTCGTACATAACTCCCTCACTCCGTTAACACAACCGTTCCGGTCTGGAACACAAGCTGATAACAACTGGTCACAAGCACTCCGCTTTCGTTGTAGATCTTCGAGAACGCGACCGTGTTCTCGTACGTGCCGGGCTCCCAGTAGATGCCGGCGCCCTGTGCCGTCGAGACGGTCAGTTTGTCGCCGTCCGCCAACTCGCCGCCGATGATCTTCCAATCCTCGGCGTACGGCGTCTCGTAATACGGGCGCGTAACATCAAGCGTCTGCAGGATCAGATATCTCGGCATGACGATCAACTCTCCGGGCTGATCGATCACTTCGTACAGATTCGTGACATCCTCCCCGTTCTCGTCGCAGATCTTGACCTCAATGCGGTTGGACACGATGCCCACCGTAGTGATGGTTCCCAGGGAATGCGCTTCCATCGTATGTCCCGGCAACAGGCTGCCTTTCTCGATCGTGCACATGTCAACCGCCAGCGGCGTTCCGTCGTACTCCTTGCTCTGCGACGGCGACGTGATCGTGATCGATCCGCACTGAACGGTCAGAGTTCCGTATTCATACTCGATCGTGTAGTTCGACGTAATGTCGTTGCCGTCGATATCCAGCACTCTCGCGACAAATCGGTTCTGCGTCACGCCGACATCGGACATGCTCGTAAACTCATCGACTTCCCACGTCGCGTTGCGGCGCAGATAACCGTTTTTCAGATATGCCACCGTGCACTGCAACGGTGTTCCGTCATACACTTTCTCATCGGACTCGCTGGCAAATACCAGCCGGGAGCGCTCGACGATCAGATCGCCGGCCTCCAGTTGAATGTCGTACTGGTCGGTCACGTCAAGTCCCGAGGTGTCCGTGATGGTCACCACTGCGATATTCTTGCCTTTGCCGACCTCCGTCTGGGATCCGACCACCGACACCTCCATCGAGTGCTCCTTGCCCAGTTTTCCGGACACAAGCTTCCACGTGTTGCTCTTAAGCGGCGCCCCGTCGTACTCCTTGCTTGCGGCACCCGTGGTGATCACAAGCTTTGTCTGACGCATGCGGAAGCTCCCCGTGGCGATGATCGCGGTGAAGACCGTCAACCCGACGGCAAGCATGACAACGATCAAGCCAACCAGCCGTATCGTTGAATTCTTCTTCATGATTCTCCCCCCTGATTACGATGCCATTTGACGCAGGAAATGCAGATAATTCTGCGACAGAGGCATTGCATTTTCCCCGAACAACTCCTCCAGCTTCACGGACAGTCCCTTGCTTGCCTTGGCGATCACAACGGGATTCTGGCCCTCGAGCCGGCGAAGAACTTTCTTTACGAGGAAGTCATCAAGCGCTTCCTCCTCCGTGCCGCCGCAGGCGAGATACACCGCGACGAACTGCTGCATCTGGCGGCGGATACGGTTGCCGTGGGTGATATGGAACGTCTCCAGAAGATACCGGTCGACGGCCTCCATCTTCTCGCGGTTGTCCTGCGAAATGCCGTAGCGGCTGAGCGCGTCCTGCACAAGCTTCGAAAAATAAGTCGCCGAGATGCGCGTACCGTCCGAATGACGGCCGCTGAACGGAACAGCCTTCTGGTTGAGGTTCATGACCATGGCGCGGTCATACACCTTGTCCGAGATGGCAAATGTCGAGTCGTCGTTGTTCGCGGTTCCGATAAACCAAACGTTCGACGGCAGGCGGAAACGACCGTTTTCAAACAACTTCGGATCCTTCTTCCAGCTGTCCGACGTCATGTCCAGATAGCGGTTGCTCGGATCCAGCTCCATCAGCGAAAGGAAGTCCGCAAAATAATACTCCACGCGGGCGATATTCATCTCATCCAGCACGATCACGTAAATCTCGTCCGTGTAGCGTGCTTCATACAGTTTCTTCAGCAGCGCACTCTCGCAGAATTGCTTCGTGAACTCGTTGAAGTAGCCCATCATGTCCGCGCGCTCTTTCCACATCGGCTGCACGGACAATACCATCGAAGGATTGTTCAGATACTCGCCGAAGACGGTGGCAAGAGACGTCTTACCGGTACCGGAGAGTCCCTGCATGATCATCAGATGCGATACGGCAAATCCGGCAACAAACTTCCGGATGTCCTCTTCCTCATAATACAGATTGCGGCGGCTTGCCGCGAACTCCCGGAAATCCTCGCAGATCTTCTCCAGCGTGATCTGCGTATCATACGTGGGAGCAACATACTTCTTCATCTCTTTGTCGATGTCGCACAGTGCGTGGAAACGAACTCCGTTTCCGCCGCGCTTGCGCGTCATTCCCGGAAGGAACCGCTTGCCCGAGCGAAGCACCAGCACCGTGAGAACGATCAGTGCCGCAGGCAGCAGCAACGCTAAGAGCACCGTCGCGTACACGGTCTCCGAGCGGATGAGCGTTCCCTTGCCGAAATACTCGGCGAGGTCGGCGCTGTCCCCCTGCGCGATCCCTTTGAGAACCAGCATAACGCACACCAGCGCTACGATTCCCAATATCCAAAATGCCCGGCGCCAACGAGCGCCGTTTTCATTATCCAGCATATGCCTTATCCCTTTCTCCACAGAATGCGCCTGCGGATCTTCTTCTTCGCAATCCCCCAATTGCGCAGCAGATAGCGATCAAATGCTTCCTGCTCTCTCTCGAGTTCCAAAAACTGCTCGCGCTCGGTCATGTCGACGTCGGGTTTCTTTACGCCGTACTGCTCCAGCATTCCGATCACGCGCGCCTCCAGGATGCGAGCCCGCTCGCGCTCAGCCTCAAGCTCCTCGATCAGGCGGTCATTTTTCCGCATGAGGTCGCTCGCCGTGTCGCGTCCGTTCCGTCTCTCGTCGGCGATGCGGTTCTTTAAGACGATGGCTTCCGCCTCCCGCTGCTCATTTTTCGTCTGCATCTGACGGAGCGTATTTTCCGAATGGCCCATCTGCTCGCGAAGTTTCGCCGCCTCTTCCTGCGCGTCGCGAAGCTCCTTCTCGCACTCTTCCCTGCGGGCGATCTCCGCCGCTACCGCGTCGATGCACTCCTGCGATGTCGCCGAACCTCCCTGCAGCTTTGCCAGCGCTTCCTGCAGATAGCGATCCCGTTCCCGGTTCTCCTGCTCTCTGCGTCTGCGCTCCTCTTCCTGGTAGCTCTGCTCCAACTCCTCCGTCATTCCGCGGCCGTATTTGCGGTTCAGAAAGCTCGTGTAGAGCATCAGCTCCGCCGCTTCTCTCTCAAGACCCGCCGTGAACGGTCCGATATCATTTTCCTTGCGCTCGATCGTATAGCCGTCGCCCGAATAGCTGCTCAGATAATCAAACAGCTCTGCAACTTCGCGGAAATGCGTATCCATTCGCAGCACGTTCGTTCGCGTGATCGGCGGTGTGACCATCGGCGCCAGTGCGCACTCCTTCATCAACGGCATCGACAGAAGCACCGCAAGCTCGCCGGCGATCGTCTCGATGCGGGCAAGCATCGCCGTGACCTCGGCCTCCTGCTCCGACACGCCGACTAAGCCGTCGCTGTACTTCACTTCAAATGTGACGCCGCCCTCCTCGGTCTTGATCGTCTTCTGGAACGACAGCTCCGAGTGGGACTGTTTTCTGGCTTTCTCGATCTGTACGAAACGGTAATCCACAAAGTCCCGGGCATAGCAAAGCACCATGTAGAGAACGCGGTTCTCATACACGGCGAAGTTACTCTCATTTTCAAATACTTTCAGCTTGTCCGGCACCAGGTCGTCGCCCTCGGACGGCAGATGCGTGATCATCTCGCTGTGGCGCGCCAAATGCTCCACCGACGAGCGGGACACTTTGCGAACGCGCTCGATCGGCGAGATCGTGCCTTCCGACTTGATGAACTGACGATCCTCGCGGATGGCAGCCTCCAGATGCGGAAGCGCCGTCTCGATTCTCTTGACCCAGTTCTCGTCGATCGTCACGTCGAAATACACCGTCGACAGACGCTCGCGGTCCGCGCCGTTGTTCATGATCGCACGGCGGAACTTCTGTTCCGAACCGTTGTCGCTGAGCTCGGCCGCGAACTTCTTGGACGCCCGGTAATACCGGTCCATATAGTTATCGCTCATCTTCGCTCCCCCTTATGCCGATGCATTTCTGCGAAGCCGCTCCAGACTCTCCTTGCAACTGGGCATCGCATCCAGGCCGAACGTGGACTCGAAGACATTTTTCAGATCATCGATCGAGTACCGGATCATAACCGGGCTCAGGCTGTCTAGCTTACGGAGAACCTTCTTGGCAAGAAGGTCGTCCACAGCCGCGATCTCGCTTCCGCCGCAGGCGATATACAAAGGAATATACTCCTCCATCTGACGGCGGATACGGTTACCGTATGTGATGCGGAATCGTTCGGTCAGGAACTCATCCACCTTGCGAATCTTCTCCTGCGTCTCCTGCGAAAGCTGATTCTCACGCTTCGCAGCCGTGATAAGCTCCGAAAAATGAGTATACGAAAGCCGGTCGCTCTCCGCCGGATCCGGCGTGAAGATCTCTGCCTTGCGGTCGAGGTTCATGACCATCGCACGGTCGTACACCTTGTCGGAGATGGCGAACGTCGAGTCGTCGTTGTTCGCGGTTCCGATGAACCAAACATTTTCCGGAATGCGCAGCATACCGCGCTCCAACAGTTTCGGATCGTCATCCCACGTATCCGAAACGACTTCCAGGTAACGGCTGGACGGATTCAACTCCATCTGCGAGAGGAAATCCGCAAAATAATACTCCACACGCGCGATGTTCATCTCGTCCAAAACGATGACATAGATCTCGTCCGTGTAGCGTGCCTCATACAGTTTCTTGAGAATGGTACCCTCGCTGAAGCGCTTGGTGAACTCGTTGAAGTAGCCGACCATGTCGGAGCGTTCCTTCCACATCGGCTGTACGGAAATGACGGTCGACGGGTTGGCGAGATAGTCGCCGAACGCCGTGGCCATAGAAGTTTTACCGGTACCGGAGAGACCCTGCATTACGCAGATCTTGGCTACGCCGAGGCCCGCGATGAACTTGCGGACGTCCTCCTCGCAGTAAAACAAGCCTCTCTCATTGGCGGCAAAGTTTCGGAAATTGCGGCAGATATCCGCCAGCGTCAGCGTGTCGTCATACTTCGGTGCGACATACCGCTCGGACGCGCGATCCAGCTGTACCAGCGTGTGGAAGCGGGACGTGATGTCCTCCTCGTCGTCCGCCAGCTGCATGAACGCGCTCTTCGTCACGTCCTTGACCGGCGCCACCGGCTTCTTCGGCGCTGTGCCGTTTTTCTTAGAGCCCTTCTGATCCCCGTTGCCGATGGAAATCATCACGAGCACGGCAATGACCATGGCCGTGATGCACGCAAACAGGATCAGGAAATAGAGTGCCATGGCCTGCCGTGACGACAGCAGATTCCACAGCTTTTCGAACAGGGTTCCGAATGTGATTACCCTTCCTGCAATCATGTTTTTTACTCCTTTTCGATAAGTAATTTGGTTGCCCCCCGATGTCACGGCAAAAACCGCAACACTCTGTACAGTATATCATATCTATTTTACTAAAAGCAATGATTTCACCATGTTTTCACCTATTTTTTCGATCGCTCCGGAAGCCTCGTTCCCCTTGACATATTCTGTTCCGCGGTATAAGATTGTTTCACAATTGACAAGGAGGTGGACTGTATGAAGATACGAACACGTTTCGCCCCGAGTCCTACCGGACGTATGCATGTCGGAAACCTGCGCACCGCGCTGTACGAGTTTCTGACCGCAAAGCACGAGGGCGGCGATTTTATATTGCGAATTGAGGATACCGATCAGGAACGCTATGTGGAAGGCGCTGTGGATATCATTTACCGGACCATGGAGAAAGCCGGACTCATCCACGACGAAGGCCCCGACAAGGACAAAGGCTTCGGCCCGTACGTCCAGAGTGAGCGCACAAAGACCGGCCTGTATATGAAGTATGCGAAGGAACTGGTTGACAAAGGCGAGGCCTACTACTGCTTCTGCACCAAGGAGCGTCTCGACTCCCTGAAGGGCGTCGTGGACAGCGAGGGCAAAGAGATCACCAAGTACGACAAGCACTGCCTGTCCCTTACGAAGGAGGAGATCGAGGCCAACCTCGCGGCCGGCATGCCGTTCATCATTCGCCAGAACATTCCCACGGAGGGAACGACCACATTTACCGACGCCAACTACGGCGCCATCACCGTCGATAACGATGAGCTCGACGACATGATCCTCATCAAGAGCGACGGCTATCCGACCTACAACTTCGCGAACGTCGTTGACGACCATCTGATGGGCATCACGCACGTTGTCCGCGGCAATGAGTACCTCTCTTCGACGCCGAAGTACACACGCCTTTACAACGCTTTCGGCTGGCAGGAGCCGGTGTATATTCACTGTCCGCTCATCACCAATGAGGAGCATCAGAAGCTCTCCAAGCGGAGCGGCCATTCCTCATTTGAGGATCTTCTGGAGCAGGGCTTTGTTCCGGAGGCGATCATCAACTTTGTCGCACTCCTCGGCTGGAGCCCGGTGGACAATACGGAGATCCTGTCCCTGCAGGAGCTCATCGAGCAGTTTGATTACCACCACATCAGCAAGTCTCCCGCCGTGTTCGATATGACGAAGCTTCGCTGGATGAACGGCGAGTACATCAAGAATATGGAAAATGAGCGCTACTACGAGTACGCGCTTCCCTACATCAGCGCCGTCGTTCACCGCGACTGTGATCTCCGAAAGATTGCCGACCTGGTGAAGACCCGCATCGAGACGTTCCTCGACATCGCCGAGAAGATCGACTTCTTCGAGGAGCTTCCGGATTACGATATCGAGATGTACACGCACAAGAAGATGAAGACCAACTCCGAGATCGCTCTCGCGGTCCTTCGCGATCTTCTGCCCCGTTTCGAGGCTCTTGACGATTATTCGATCGCAGGCATTGAGAAAGTCTGCATGGACTATGTCGGCGAGAAAGAGATCAAGAACGGTGTCTGCCTGTGGCCTCTGCGCACGGCCGTATCCGGCAAGCAGATGACGCCCGGCGGTGCATATGAGATCATGGAGATCCTCGGCAAGGACGAGAGTCTTCGCCGCATCCGCATCGGCATCGACAAGCTGGCCGCTGCGACCGAATAAGACCGATCCTTCGGGAGACGCCGGGCATCCGGCGTTTCCCGAATTTTCCCTATTCCGAAACCATCCCTTCGCGGGGGATGGTCCGCCGAGCGGACGACCGCTCGTCTCCGATTCTCCGAACGATTCTGCCGGTTTCCTCCGGCGCAGTCTGTCATTTTCCATCTGCGGAGAACTCTCATGAACAGTAACCGTGCCCAGACAGAGGCAATCTGTCACAAAGACGGCCCGATGCTCGTCCTCGCAGGACCCGGGTCCGGAAAAACGTATGTCATCACCAACCGTGTGAAGAACCTGATCGAGGAGGGGCTCGTCCCACCCGAAGAGATCTTGGTGATCACATTTTCCCGCATGGCGGCCGCCGAGATGAAAGAGCGCTTCGACCGCCTGACCGAGCGCGCCTATCCGGGCGTGACATTCGGCACGTTCCACGCGTGCTTTTTTCACATGCTTCAATACGCCCGCGGCTACGGCGCGGATTCCATTCTTCGGGAGTCGGACGCACTGACGATCATGGGCGAGATCCTGACCTCCATCCGGCCGGAGTACGCCGAAGATCGCGCACTTGTGCGCGACGTCTGTGAAGAAGTTCTCAAAGTCAAGTGTCTCGCGCTCGATTCTACATCAGTAGAATTTAGGAATTACAAGCCTTCCTCCTGTGACGCTCCCACCTTCCGAACCGCCTACGGCAGATACGCCGAGCAGCTTCGTCGGCTTCGAAAAGTCGATTTTGAGGATATGCTTTTGGAAACCCGCGAGCTTCTTTTGTCCGATCCGTCCGCCCTCTCGTTCTGGCAGGCGCGGTACCGCTATCTCCTGATCGACGAGTTTCAGGACGTCAACCGCCTGCAGTACGAGATCGTCCGTCTGCTCGCCGGCGGGCGCGGCAATCTTTTCGCCGTCGGTGACGACGACCAGTCCATCTACGGATTCCGCGGTTCCGAGCCGCAGATCATGCAGGAGATGCCCCGGGATTTTCCGGGGTGCCGCGTCATCACTCTTCCCGTCAACTACCGCAGCACGCCTGAGATCGTCTCCGCCGCCGACGCGCTGATCTCCTGCAACACGGTCCGCTACGAAAAGAAGCATACGACCTCCGCCGATTCCGGCGATGCGGTCCGCATGCTTCGCTATGAGACGGTCGCCTCGGAAAATGCCTTCCTGCTCTCCGAGATTGCCTCCCTGACCAAAGCCGGCTGCCCGTTCCGGGAGATTGCCGTTTTATTCCGCACCAACCTGCAGATGCGCAGCTTAAGCGACGCTCTCGGCCGCGCCGGGGTCCCGTTTTACATCCGCGGATTTCTCCCGAGCCTGTACGACAACCCGCAGGTCCGCACGGTTCTCGCGTACCTTCGCGCGGCCCACGGCGACATGTCGCGCCGAACTGTCCTCGCGATCGCCAACCAGCCGAAACGCTACCTTGAGCGCCGCCTTCTCACCGATGATGTGATCAGCCTGCCCGCGGTCCGGGCCGCCGCTCTTTGTGAGGGCAAGAAGTATCTTGCCGACAATATCGACCGCCTGATCTACGACCTTGCGATGCTTCGGAAAATGAACCCTTTTGCGGCGATCCACTACATCCGCAAGGTGATCGGCCTCGACGCCCATGTGACGGAGCACAGTCTTCGCGGAGAGGACGCTTTGGACATCCTCGAAGAGTTTCAGGAGGCCGCTCACGCCTACGAGACCGTGCCGCTTCTCTTCGCTGCCGTCGAGGAGGAATCCCGGAAGGCCTCCGACCGCCGCAGAGCCCCCGACAAAACGACCGAAAACGGCGTGGCTCTGATGACCTTTCACGCCTCCAAGGGGCTTGAATTCGACCATGTGTACATCTGCGACTGCAACGATACGATCGTGCCGCATAAAAAGGCGCTCCTCCCCGAAGCAATCGAGGAAGAACGCCGTCTTCTCTATGTCGCGATGACCAGAGCCCGCAGGACTCTTTCCCTATTATATGTACAAAAGCGGTTCGGCAAGGAACTGCCGCCCTCCGGATTCCTGGGAGAGATCCTTCTTCCGGCTTCCGGTCTCACGCCGGGCACGCGCGTATCGCATCGCCAGTTCGGTGAGGGAACCGTCCTCTCCTTAGCGGGTGACAAGCTTCAGATCCGCTTCGATCGCTTCGCTATGCCCAAGACGCTCTCTCACAGCCTCTGTGCGCGCTCCATGCTGCTGCAGGTGATCCGTGAGATGTGAGGATCAGCCCTCGGAGTCCTCTTCGTCCTCGTCGAGCAGATACTCATCGGCCAGGAAATCGTCGTACGCCTTCGTAACCGCGTCGAACTCCTCCTCGGTCTCGATGTCGTCAAGACGAATGTCATTCTCGTCCTCGGGGTTCTCATAGAAGCGATAGACATACACTTCCGGATCGCCCTCGCCTTCCCATTCCTTCGGCGTCACCGCAATATACTCGCGGTCCTCGGGACCCGGGAAAATGGCAATCACATCGCAGCGAAGTTCGGTGTCATCATCCAGATACAGCGTCACTTCGTCCTTATCATAAATATCATCATACTCACTCATGGGGGGATCCTCCGTTATTTGCATTTAAGAGTCCGCAAACAGCCCCACAGGGCATTTTGCGCTCTCGTGTGATTATATCAAAAAGAATAACGCTTGTCTATATTTCGGCAACAGAAAACAGCGGGCTGCTAAGCCCGCTGTTTTCTTGGAATAGTGTTATTATAGGTAAAACCGTCAAACTCTTACATTCCGCTTCTTGGATGCGTAGGTAGCTGCGATCGCAATTACGATTGCGAGAAGCAACAGACCTGCCCAGATCGCAAGTGCTCCGGTGTCGGAAGTCTTCGGCGACTCCGGACCTTCTTCCTTGTTGTCATCCTTGATCGGCGTCTCGTTCTCTTCTTCGCCGTTCTCGGAAGGATCTTCCTCGGACTGCGAAATTGCGGGAACCTGAATCTTCGCCACAACGGAACCGTCCTTGAAACTGATGAGGATCGCATGCTCTCCCTCGCCGAGAGACTTCAGATACTCTTTGTGCAGTTTCAGCTTCAAACTACCGGAAGCAGCGTCGTATGCGGCAGTATCAACTACCTCACCGTTCTCGCTGAGGTTCTCGAAGAGAGAGAACGTGATCTGATCGTCGATAGTACGATGAACCGTAAGATTCATATCGTCCTCGCCGTTCCAGTTGAGGTCACCCTCAACGATGTACTCAGGCTTCTCTTCAACTTCTTCTTCCGAAATCGTAACGACATAACTGCCGTTTACATCTTCATACGTAACCGTGATCTTCTGATCGATCGCTGCCTTGGAGCTGTCGAAACCGGATACCATATCAGGCGTTACCGGAATTCTCTTCTCCGTGCCGTCGGTCAGCTTGTACACGATCTCAACACCGGTCAGATCCAGCTCGTCGTTAACCTTGTACGACTTCTTGGCATCCTCAAGACCGGAGATCGTGATCTCGGAAACCTCCGCGATCAGCTTCTCAACAACTACCGTCTCGCTCGAGATAACCTCGCCGCACTCGTCGCATCTTACAACCTTATTGTAGCTGCCGTCCTCAGTGAACGTAGGATGTACATGATCCTCCTCTGCAGCCGTGCCGGGCGTATGAGGCTTCTTCTCAATCTCAACCTTCGTGCTCGAGATGATCTCGCCGCAGGTCTCGCAGTAAATTACGGAATCATAGGAACCGGTCTTTGCGCAGGTAGAATCAACAACGTTCTCCTTAACCGCCTCAGCCGGCTTGTGGCCGAATGCCGGAACCGTGGTCGTCTCACGGGAAATAACATCGCCGCATACTTCGCAGTAAACTACGGAATCATAAGAACCGTCCTTCGTGCAGGAAGCGGCAACCTCATTTTCCTTAACCGCGGTCTTAGCCTTGTGGCCATGTGCATCAAGCTTGATCGTTTCGCGGGAAAGAACTTCGCCGCAAACTTCACAGTATACTACAGAGTCGTAGGAACCGTCAGCGGTGCAGGTTGCTGCCTTCTCGTTCTCTTTGACTGCAGCCTTAGCCTTGTGACCGTCTGCCTTGATCGTGATCGTCGTGCGGGAGATCTCGCCGCCGCAATCCTTGCAGTACAGAACGGAATCGTAGGAACCGTCCACCGTGCAGGTTGCTTCCTTCTTGTTCTCGATCTTAACTTCGCCGGCAACATGATCCTCCGAAGCCTCGATCGTGATCGTCTTTCTGCTCAGCTCTTCACCGCACTCCGTGCAGTAAATGACGGTATCATAGGAGCCGTCCTTATCGCAGGTAGCAGCTACCATATTTTCCGTCTTGGGCTCGCCGTAAACGTGACCCTTTGCCTTGATCGTCTCGGTCTCGCGGGAAAGCTCTTCGCCGCATACCGTACACTTGGTAACCAACTCGTAGGAACCGTCCTTCGTGCAGGTCGCTGCCTTCTCGTTCTCCTTCGTTGCCTCACCGGCAACGTGACCCTTTGCCTTGATCGTAAAGCTCTCCGTCTCGGTTGCTTTACAATTCTTGCAATACTTAACCATATCGTAGGAACCGTCAACGGTGCAGCTTGCTGCCTTCTCATTCTCCTTCACAGCCTCACCGAACTCATGTCCCTTAGCCTCAACTACAGTCTTCTCGGACTTCAGCGTTTCACCGCATTCCGAGCACTTTGTTACCATTACATAGTAACCGTCTTCCGTGCAGGTTGCCGCTACATCTTCCGTCTTCACGGCTTCAGCAGCCTTGTGGCCGGGTGCCTCGACAACGATCGTCTCGGACTCGGTCGCATCGCAGTTCTCACAGTACTTAACCAGATCGTAGGATCCGTTCTCCGTGCAGGTTGCTGCCTTCTCATTTTCCTTCACGGCCTCACCGAACTTGTGGCCTTCCGCCTTAATGACGGTAGTCACACGCGAAAGCTCGGCGCCGCACTTCGAACACTTGATAACCGTATCGTAGGAACCGTCCTTCGTGCAGGTTGCCGCAACTTCATTCTCGATCTTAGGCTCACTTTCAACGTGACCCTCGGCTTTTACTACAAAATGCTCTACCTGCGTTTCGTCACAGTTAGCGCAGTACTTAACCATGTCATAGGAACCGTCCGTCGTGCAGGTTGCTGCCTTCTCGTTCTCCTTCACCGCCTCGCCGAACGAGTGACCGTTTGCCGGGATCTCAACATGTTCGGACTGGGTGGCATCACAGTTCTTGCAGTACTTAACCAGATCATAGCCGCCAACCTCAGTACAGGTCGGAGCCTCCTCGTTTTCCTTTACTGCCTCGCCGAACGAGTGACCGTTCGCCGGGATCACAACATGTCTGCTCTCGGTTGCGTCACAGTTTGCACAGTACTTAACCATGTCGTAGCCGCCTTCCTCAGTACAGGTCGGAGCTACCTCATTTTCCTTCTGCTCAGCGCCGTACGCGTGGCCCTTCGCCGGAACCGTGATCGTCTCGCGCTCAAGCACGGACTGGCATACCGAACACTTCGTTACCAATTCATAAGAACCGTCTTTCGTGCAGGTTGCTTCAACTACGTTCTCGATCACAGGATCGTATGCCTTATGGCCCTCAGCGTTTACTACAAAATGCTCAGTCTTCTTTGCGTCACAGTTAGCGCAATACTGAACCATGTCATAGGAACCGTCTTCCGTGCAGGAAACCTCAACTTCATTTTCCTTCACTGCCGTGCCGAACGAGTGACCGTTCGCCGGGATCACAACATGTCTGCTCTCGGTTGCGTCACAGTTTGCACAGTACTTAACCATGTCGTAGCCGCCTTCCTCAGTACAGGTCGGAGCTACCTCATTTTCCTTCTGCTCTGCGCCGTATGCGTGGCCCTTCGCCTTAATGACCATAGGCGTGCGCTTGAGTTCTTGACCGCATCCTTCGCAGTAAACTACGGAATCATAAGAGCCGTCCACCGTGCAGGTAGCGGGAACAACATTCTCCTCCACGGCCTTAGCTTCCTTATGCTCATGCCACTTCGCGTAAATCGTCGTTTCTTTCGAGATCGTCGTCGTGTCAAATTTGAACGGCGTCTTGAGCTGCGCATCGGAGCACCACTCCACGAAAATGTGGTTCTGGTTGTTGCAAGTCGGATCCTCCGGCTTGGTAACCTTGCTTCCGGGAGCGATCTTTACTTCCAGATTCTTGTATCCGTGACCGTTGTAGTTAAAAGTAACTTTGACTTTCTTTACCCACTGTGCATACAGTGTCAAATCACTCTTGACCGTGTCAGTATCGAAGTTGAACATCGTACTGCTGGTGCCGTTCTTCTTGGTCGACCAACCGGTCAATGCATAATTGTCATCCGTAGGATCAGCGGGCTTCGTAACCTTGTTACCATCCAGAACCTTCTGATCCGCAGGTTTCTGATCCGCCGTGCTGTGACCGTTCAGATTAAACTTAACCGTACGCTCATTCAACCATCTCGCGTACAGCGTGATCGGTTTCGTGATCGGCTCGCTGGCGAAATCAAATTTTTTGGTTCCTGCCGAATCTTTATACCAACCGCCGAACGTAAGTTTGCCGTTTGTAGGATTGGTCGCCGGCGCCGTAGCATACTCGCCGTACTTGACTTCCTGCGTTGCGAACGTTGATGTATCGAACCATGACCAGCTTCCGTCGTTCTTGTCGAATTTGACTACCGCCGAATAGTACAGTCTCGCTTCGCCGGTACGGATCGACTGGATCACGTTTCCGTTGTCGTCGAGAAGCTCAACCAGGCAGCGATAGATCATTCCCTTCTTGGAATCCTCAATACCGACTTCAGAAACGATTCCCAACGATTTCGTTTCCGCCTTCGAACTATTCTTGGAAACCTCGATCGTAGTTGTATCGGGATTCTTACCTGTGACCAGATCGGTCTGACGGAACGCTGTTTCGCCGGCAGGTTTTTCCTCCCAGGTGGTACGGACCGTCAAGCTTTTTTTCGAATTGGTATTGTTTGTTACCTTATAATTGAAAGCGAACTTGAGATCTTTCGTCGTCGGTTCGTCTTTCCAGTAGATGTCTGCCAACTTTTCCGATATACTTACCGAATAGTCAGCCGGTGCTGCCAGTGCAGTACCTGTCCCGATCACTCCCGTTACCAAAACAATGCATAAGAACATTGCGAGTACTCGAAGAGAGCACGGGAACTTGTGTTGGTTCTTCATACTTGTTCCTCCATGGTTTTTCTCTTCTCCGCGGCATGTCCGAAAATATAACACTTTCCGTGAAGACTCTATTTTGCAACACTGCCATTATATGTAGCATAACGCAATATGAAAACGGCAGTTCGAGTAGAATCGAGTACAGTTTGAGTAATTACAAGCAAAAAACGCATAAAAAAAGCCTCCAAACGTATTTGAAGGCTTAAAAATTCGTTGTTTCTAAATATACAGATCCATCCGTATCGATTCTCTCCGTGTAGGCCATACTCCTCAGCGGAAAATGCCCTCAGGCTAACATTGCACTGATTCCTCGATACTACTATTGTCGATAAAGTGTCTTATTGCTTTCTACCGCTGTCTTCTTCGGTATCATTTTTCACATACATCATGACGGAAACACAGAATTTATCATCTTGCGTATCAAAGCATATTGTTCCATCATAGCGCTCGACGATATCCCGGACGGATTCCGTGCCGATTCCCTTTCCGTCGTGTTTCGTCGAGTTAAACCCTTCGCCCGATTTCTCCGGTGTGGTCAGGAAGAGATTCTCGACCGTGAAAGCGACCACGCCCTCGTTGACCATCCCTCCCCTGATCTGCACAGAGCCTTTTCCCTTCGGAAGTCTGGCGCTGGCTTCCAACGCATTTTCCAAAAGGTTGCCGAACAACACCGAAATATCGCAGCGATCGATCCCGACTTCGGCCGGCAGCGAAAACTCCACCTGATACTTCGTGCCCTGCTCTTCCGCCACCTGGGCGAAATACGCGACGACGGCGTTGGCTGTCATATTCTCGCAATAGACGATCGGGTCGCTTAAGCGGCGAACGACACGAAACTCGTCGATGTACCTCCGCAGCGCTTCCCAGTCCTCGTCGTCGGCGATCGTCTCCAAAACCGCAAGATGATGTCTTAAGTCATGGCGGGATTTGCGGGCCTCCGCGATACGGCCGCTCAGGTTGTCGTACTCCATCACCTGCATCTCCAGCGAATGATTGACCGCACGTTCCTTCATCAGACTGTTGTGGTCAAGGACGAGCCGTATGATCATATGGTAAATGAAGAATGCCGCGACTTCGATGGAGAAGATGAACAGGATGTTGGAGCCTTTGCTCGCGTACTCAAGCGTGCTGTCCTCACTCGCGTAAAAGCTCTGCATCCAGAAGAGGTAAAACGCGCCCGGGATCAACCACAGGTATCGCCACAGGCTGTCGTCACCTTCCTTGCCCATAACCGCGTGGAAGTCCTTGTGGATAAACACGACAGCCGGGACCAGAATAATGCAGATAGCCAGCAGGATTGTCACCGAAGCCGTCCACCGGTATCCCTGCCAGGCCATGTCGTGATTCCAGCGGATCTCCATGTATTTGGCGAACAGCGAGATGAAACTGCCGAGAGTATAGAGCATGAAGAACACAAACAGCAATTTGCCGACGCGTTCCTTCAGTGCAAAGAAGAGCATTGCGACAAGCATGACTGTCTGAACGATCTCGATCTTCGCCGCGAACCCCATGGTGCGAAGCTTCGGCAACATACCGACCTCCGCGATACCGACCCACAGCACTTCCATCAGGATAAACAGAAACGCCGTCGTTCTACGGGAAAATCGTCCTTTATCCCGGAGAAAGGGGTACGCCATCAGGATGATACAACCGCTTCGCAGAATGTTATAGATCAGGAATTCCCACATCGTGTATTCGGTCATTGCGGCTTCCTCCCCTTATGGAGAGTCCGCAGGATGAAATCCGAATGCGCTTTCCGCAGCTCCGGACGTCTTGCCCGGCTCACCGGAACCAGTTCTCCGGTGCACAGTTTCACACTGTCTTCCTCAAAGCTGACAATCTTCTCCAGATTGACCATGACGCCTTTGGTACAGGTAAAGAAATCGCCCTTGGTCCCGAGGATTTTCTCCAGCTCCGTGTGCGAGATCCAGACGCAATGCTCATTGTTGCCGGCCAGATGGATCGTGATCTTGTGATTGGAATACTCCGTATAGAGAATGTCGTGTATCCGGCAGCTGCTCTTGTCGGGAAACTCCACCATGCGCTGCGCCTCATACTTCTCGAGGTCGATGAGGCTCAACATCCTGCGGACATCCTCGCTCGTAT
This sequence comes from Lachnospiraceae bacterium, assembly GCA_017441265.1. Lineage (GTDB taxonomy): Bacteria > Bacillota > Clostridia > Lachnospirales > Lachnospiraceae > ISDg. Next base: position 17,492 of record JAFRYE010000038.1, read on the forward strand.
ACGGTTTCAAAAGATAATAGTCCGCGCTGAGCCGGTAGCTCTGCGCAGCGTAATCGTTGCTTGAAGTGCAAAAGATCAGGCGCACGTCATTGTCCTTGCGACGGATCTCCGTCGCGGTATCAATGCCGTTCACATCGCCCATATAGATATCCAGAAAAATGAGATCGTATTTTCCGGTCTCGAACGTCGCCACCAGTTCATCTCCGTTGGCGAACGTATCCATCGACTCATTCGAATACCCGAACTCGGCGAGTCCCATAGTGAGTTCCGCTTTCAAATGCTCGATGTCCTGTATGCTATCGTCTGCCATAGCGATTCGCATAGTAAGAGTTCTCCCCTCTGCGTATTTTAATCCGGATTCCGCGCTTGCGACCGATTACCCATATCCCCCGATCGACCTTCCGGATATAAAAACCCCATAACATTCTTATTATAGCAAAAGCTTGCTTATTCCGCAAGTGAAACCGAGTGATTCCTCACCGATTCCACGCAGAAAACAACACGTTTTCTTCCTCTCTCCGGTGCTTCTCATTCTACGGAAAATGTGGTATACTTTTCCTGCGGTTTTCGGGCCCTCGAGCGCCCGTTCACAAGCATCGAAGAAGGAGGATACCGCCGCTTTATGAGCACCGGAGAGTTCACAACCGAACCTGTTCGCGTCCGCGTTTCGGTCCGCGATTTCGTGGAGTTCGTGACGCGCAGCGGCGATATCGACAACCGCTCCTCCGGGCGGGATGCGGAGGCGATGGCGGAAGGCGCCAGAATGCACCGCAAGATCCAGAAGAGCCAGCCCGCCGGTTACCGCGCCGAGGTTTCCCTACAGCACGAGCAGATCCTTGATTTCGAGGGGCGCACTTTCGCGCTCACGATTGAAGGGCGTGCCGACGGCATCTACGACGATCCCGAGACCGGCCACACGATTGATGAGATCAAATGCATGCTCCGGGACGTTGAGACATTGACTTCGCCGGTCACGGTTCATCTGGCGCAGGCGCGCTGCTACGCCTACATCGAGGCGCTGCAAAACGATCTCCCGGAGATCTCCGTCCGCATGACCTATGTTCATTTGGACACCGAGCACATCCGGTATTTCTACGAAACCTTCGACCTCGGATCGCTGGCCGAATGGTTTCTCTCCCTCTGCCGCGAATACTGCCGCTACGCAAAATGGGAACAGGATCACAAGGAGGCCCGCGACGCCTCGTTACTCTCCCTGCCATTCCCCTTTGAATACCGGCCCGGTCAGAAGGATCTTGTCACCGGCGTCTATCGGACGATCCTACAGCGGCGAAAGCTGTTCATCGAGGCGCCGACCGGTGTCGGAAAGACCGTCTCCGCCCTCTACCCCGCGGTTCGTTCCATGGGGCAGGGACTGACGGAAAAGATCTTCTACCTCACCGCCAAAACGATCGCACGCACCGTGGCCGAGGAATGCTGCGAGACGCTCTGCGGCGCGGGAGCGGCCTTATTTTCCGTGACGCTCACGGCCAAGGAGAAGCTGTGCGTACTTGACACGCCGGACTGCAATCCCGTGGCATGTCCGCGTGCGAACAGTCATTTTGACCGCGTCGGAGAGGCGATCCTGGCGATCCTCGATCTGGCGCTCAGGGACTCCGAAGACGGCGGGCGTTCCCATGCGGGATTCCCGGTCCTTCGGGACACGATCCTCGAACATGCCGAGCGCTATCAGGTCTGCCCGTATGAACTCAGCCTCGATGTCGCATTGTTTGCAGACATCATCATTTGCGATTACAACTATGTCTTCGATCCGACAGCGTACCTGCGCCGTTTCTTCTCCGAGGGCATCACAAGGGACTACGTTTTTCTGATCGACGAGGCCCACAATCTGGTGGAGCGCTCACGGGAGATGTACTCCGCCAACCTGATCAAAGAAGACTTCCTCGCCTGCAAGAGGGCGCTGGCCGAGAACCACCCGGCAGCCGCGCGGATGTGCGACTCCGTGAACAAATCTCTTCTGGCGCTCCGCAAGGAATGCGACGGATTCACCGTCTTCGGAAGCGGCATCCATGCCCCGGACCGGCTTATGGAACTGCAGGGCCGTGCCGAACGACTGTGCTCCGCCCTCGCGGACGTGCTCTCCGACAGAAAGCGGCCCGTGCCGGAGGAAGCGGTGGAGTTATACCTGAATCTGCGTCATTTTCTGGCGATGTTCGACGGCCTGGAAGACCGCTATACCTCCTACGGCGATTACACGGAAAACGGTCATTTCTTCGTGCGCCTGCAATGCATGGACGCCTCCGCGTTCCTTGCGGAGCGCGTCGGTCTCGGACGGAGCGCCGTCTACTACTCCGCCACTCTTCTGCCCATCGCCTATTACAAGGAACAGCTGGGCGGCGAACCGGACGACTACGCGGTCTATTCGCCGAGTCCCTTCGACCCCGCAAGGCGCCTCGTGATGGTTGCCCGCGACGTGGATACGAGATACAAAAACCGGACAGCGACGGAATATTCCAAGATCGCCGATTATATCCGCACAATGGTTGCCGCCAGAAAAGGCAACTACATCGCATTTTTCCCGTCCTATCGCTTCGTATCGGAAATTGCCGAGGCACTCGGCGACTGGGACGGCGAGCTGTTGGTGCAGACGGCCGGGCTCACCGAAGCGGAGCGCGAGCGCTACCTCGCCGCGTTCGAGGAGGAGCACGAAGGGTCCCTTCTCGGTCTGTTTGTGATGGGCGGAATCTTCAGTGAGGGCATTGACCTGCGCCGCGACTCGCTGATCGGCGCGATCATCGTCGGCCCCGGACTGCCGATGGTCTGCAACGAGCGCGAGCTCTTTCGGGAATATTACGAACAAAAATCGGGGCAGGGATTTGCTTACGCATATCTCTACCCCGGTATGAACAAAGTATTGCAGGCAGCCGGCCGCGTGATCCGCACGATCCTCGACGCCGGATGCATCCTGCTGCTGGATGACCGTTTCGGCACGCCGTCCTACCGCGCGCTGTTCCCACGCGAATGGACGCCCGTACACACCGTTACGAAGCAGTCGCTCCCCGACAAACTGAAAGAATTCTGGGACATCTACGGCTGAGCCGTCTTCGGTCTTCCCTCATATTGCGTCCCGCACGCGGGCATCCTGATCTGCTCCGGCAGGCAGGACACGCGCACGTGGCGCGTCTGACACTGCACATCGCCGTCCGTGTGCAGATACTGTTTCTGATTCGTGATCACTTCGATCTCCCGGCAGGAGATCACATCCACATTGCGATGCTTGACATGCGTTCCCCGCATCAGCTTCGGAAGCAGCGTGAGCACGCGAAGCGGCCGGATTCCGTGCGCCATCACGACGGACAGCTTGCCGTCGCAGGGATTGGCGTCGGGCGCCATCTTCAGTCCGCCGCCCTCATAGCGGTTGTTCATGAAGCACAGGAAAATGACATCGCTGTACGTCCGCGATTCCCCGTCGATGATCACCGTCGCGTTAAAGCGCGGATTGGCAAACACTTGCTTGAGCGCCACGATAAAGTAGGCCAATTTTCCGAGGTGCAGCTTGTTCAGAACCTTCTTAAGCGCCGAATTGTCAACTTCATGGCAGACCTTCGCATCGTATCCGATCCCGCAGCTTCCGGCGAACCGCACCGTGCCGCGCTCCTCGAAGGTCTCCGTCTCGCCGACGTCGTAGCCTCTGGTCTCGGTGGTTCCGAGCAGCTTCTTCGCGCAGTCGATCAGATCCCCGGGAAGCCCCAGGCCCTTCACATAATCGTTGCCGGATCCGCCCGGCAGCACCGAAAGCGTCACCTGCGACGGAATGCGCAGACCGTTCACGGCCTCGTTGATGGTGCCGTCGCCGCCGACGACCCAGATATCCGCCTTCTCGCCGCTGTCGCAGATCTTACGAACAAAGTCGGTCGCATCTCCGGGCTGCGTCGTCCGGTGGATCGTAAATGCGGCTTTCTTCTTGGTCAGGAGTTCCCGCAACTTGTCCGTCTGCGTCTTCCTGCCCTTTTTCGCATGCTCGTTGATGACGATGTGAATCATAATACTTTCCCCATTTTCCCCAAAATCACTGCCTTGCGACGGTTACTGCCCGTCGCGCTTTTTACCTTCTTCTCTCTGGCGATGTAGATCGGACGGTGCTTGCCCTCCATGTAACTGCGGGAGACATACTGCCCGAGCACGCCGAACATCATCAATTGCAGTCCGCTCATAAACAGGATCAGCGTGACGATGGTCGGATAACCGCTGACGCTGTTGCCGAACACCAGCGTCTTGATGACCAGCCAGATCATCATGAGAAACGCAAAGAAGCAAAAGATCACTCCCAGGAAGGAGGATACCGCAAGGGGCACCGTGGAGAAGGAAACGATCCCGTTGATTGAATACTTCACCAGGCTGCCGAAGGACCACTTGGTCTCGCCGGCGGCACGCTCCACATTATGGTAGCCGATCCATTTGGTGCGGAATCCGACCCACGCGAAAATGCCCTTCGTAAATCGGTTGTACTCCGGCATATCCAGCACGGCGTTGACCATCTGTCGGGTCATCATGCGATAGTCGGTCGCGCCCTCCACGATATCGACGCCGGAAATCTTCTTGTTGAACTTGTAAAACATCTTCGAGAACCATGAGCGCACTTTGCCCTCGCCCTCACGATCCACACGCCGCATCGCGACGCTGTCGTACTCTCCCGTGAGAAGCGTCTGAAGCATCTCGGGGATGTAGCACGGCGGATGCTGCAGATCCGCATCCATCAAAACGACGTAGTCGCCGACTGCGTTGGAAAGTCCCGCGTAAATTCCGGACTCCTTGCCGAAGTTTCTGGAAAATGAGATATACGACACTCTCTCATCCTTCTCCGACAACCGTTTCAAAATTTCCAGCGTGCTGTCCTTCGAACCGTCGTCGACAAACAAAAACTCGCATTCCGCCAGGTCGCGGACGGACTCCGCCGTCTTCGTGATCTCCTCGTAAAATGCGTCGAGCACCGATTCTTCATTGTAGCACGGCACAACAATTGACAAACATGGTTTCTCCATTCCTTTTCCTTTCTTTCGAGTCGCTCTTATTGTCCCCACACCGGCAGACACACTGCCTTCATCGCGACCTCAACCTCTTCCCATTGTACCATAAACCTACGGATTGCCGCAAGTGTGCGAGGGAGATTTCGGAAGTCTCCCGGTTTCGCTCCTGTTCTACAGCAGTAGTGCCGCGGACAGCATAAGTCCAAGCAGCGCGGCGATGATTGCCGGGACGGCAATCCGAACGCCGTAGGAGACGAATTTTCCGAAGGAGAAATCCACTCCTACCGTCCCGAGCAGCGACATCCACATGATTCCCGCCAACGCTCCCACCGGCGTGAGGTACGCGCCCAGATTGGAGCCGATGATCGTCGCGTACACGGCGGACAGCGGAGACGTTCCGTGCGAAAGAAGCGACGTGAACAGTACGCTCATCGGAATGTTGTTGATGATATTGGCCGACAGCGACGAACTGATGCCGTACACCCAGATCGGATCGCCGTGAGACAGGATTTCGGAGATCCGCCCGGAGAGACCGCTCTGCGTCATCGCGAGCACCAGACCGAACATGGAGATGACAAAGGGGATCAACAGCCAGGGCAGACGGTGAATGCTTCGAAACAACAGTCTCGGACCGCGCCGTGCCACTGCGTTCATCACGCATGTGCACACGATCAGACTGCCCGCCGCGCACACCGCGATCAGCCACATCGGCAGATTCACGTAGGACGCGACAGCCAGCAGCAGCGTGCAAGTCCCGAGGTGCACAAGTCCCAACACGACCGTGGGCTTGTGGCGGATCTTCGTCGCCTCCGCCTCCCCGTGCATCGGAACCGCCAGCTGCTTTCGGAACAGCAGCCGAATGACCGCATACACCGCAACCCCCGCGAACACCGTGGGGATCGCCATGACTTTAACGTACGCGAGGAAATCGATACCCGCTCCGCTCGCCAGATAAATGTTGGTCGGATTGCCGATGATCAGCATCATGCTGAAGGTATTTGCCGCGATGAACTCCGTCACCAGATACGGGATCGGATTGATCTTGGCCGCCTTCGTAAAATACCCGATGAACGGCGTGAAGGTGAGCACGACTATGTCGTTGGAGGTGAATACCGTGAGCACGGATACCGTGATGAACAGCGACCGCAACAGTTTGCGCTGGTCGCTTCCCGCGCGCGAGAGCGTGCGCCCCGCGAGATAATGAAAGAAGCCCGCCTCATCGAGGTAGACCGATAAGAATGTCATGGAGAAAAACAGCGCCAGGATCTTGATCGGATTGACCGCCGTGTCCGCCGTCAGCCCCGAACCGAACTGCGTCAGCGTGAGTCCGCCGCTTACCAGAATCGCGATCAGGCCGGCCGCTGCCACCAGCGGATACGTATCAAAATAAACCCCACGGATCGTAATCCGCGGTTTCCAAATGATTGCAGCCATCATTGTCAGACATGTGAGCAGGCATAAAATTCCGACTTTGATCATGATAACGCCTTTCCGAGCGCGGCACTGCCGCCGATCTGTTTCCACCGCATTCTAAAATATCCCCGCAGTTTTGTCAAGCATCGCGGAAAAGCATTGCCGCAACGGGCTTTCTGTGATACCATAGAGGCAGTTATTTCGAAAGGAGCTGCTCCGATGGAAGAGAATTCACAATTGATTCAGGAAACCGCTGTTTCGGAAAATGAAGCCGTCGAGACCGTTTCGGCCGACGCCGCGCCCGCTGCCGCCCCGTCGTCAACCGACGCCGCACCGGTGCGCAAACTCAAACACATCCGCGCCTTTGACCACCTCCGGATCCTGGCCGCATTTTTCGTCATCTTCAACCACTCGGTCGGCCAGTATTACGACAAGCTGGATATGCACAAAGCCTCGGGCGTGATCGGCATCATGCTCTTTACGCTGTGCAAGACCGCCGTGCCGCTGTTTTTGATGATCTCCGGCGCCCTGTTGTTAGACAAGGCAAAGGTCTGGGATTACAAGAAAACGCTGAAGTACGTCATCCGTGCTCTCACGTGGCTTGTTGTCTGGTCGCTAATCTACGCGGTGTATCAAAAGCAACTGACGCACATCAAGGATCTGCCTGGCGTGCTTCACGGCATGTTCATGGAAAAGCCGGTAAAGACTCCGCTTTGGTACGTCTACACCCTGCTTGGCATTTACCTCACGCTTCCGTTCATCTCCCGGATGACCGCGATGTTCCGCAACCGCGATTACATCGCGCTGCTGTCGCTGTGGTTTGTGTTTAACAGCGTCCTGCCGACGCTCAACAAAGTGCTGACCAAGCAGATTACGACGGTCAGTTATTTCCAGAAGAACCTGTTCACCGGCTGGGTCGGTTTTCTGATCCTCGGCCAGTTCCTGTGGAAGAACCGCGAGCGCCTCTGTCGCTTCCGCTATCTCTTCCTCGCATTTGTGCTGACCGTCTGCGGTTTCATCGGTTCGGTGTCCGTCGTCCGCAAGACCGAGAACATGCGCAGCATCGACAACGCAGGCTTCCTCATGCCCACCGCGATTGCAGTGTTCATTTTCCTCTTATTCCTCACCTACGCGACGGTGCAGAACGAGTTGAATATGAAGCAGCGCGTCGTCAAGGTCGTGGCCGACACGACACTCGGCGTGTACCTGCTGCATCCGCTGCTTCGGGACATTTTCCTGACGAAAGCCCCCTTTGCCGAGTTCTATGCGCCGTTTAACAAGACGCTGTTCGGCGTGCTGACGCTGTGTGTGATCCTCTTCATCCGCAGCGCCCTGGTTACCTTCATTCTCAGCAAGATCCCGCTCGTACGGCGGATCGTACAGTAATATCCCGACGGAGGTATCGGTATGAAATTTAACGCACGGAAAATGAAAGACCAATGTGTCGAATGGATTCGTGATTTCTTTGAGCACAACGGCCCCGGCTGCAACGCCGTGGTCGGCATCAGCGGCGGCAAGGACAGCTCGATCGTGGCTGCTATGTGCGTCGAGGCCCTCGGCAAAGACCGCGTGATCGGCGTTTTGATGCCAAACGGCGAGCAGGCTGACATCTCGTACGCCCATAAGCTCGTGGAGCACCTCGGGATCCGGCATTACGTCATCAACATCAAGGACGCCTTCGAGGGCGTCGTCAACGCGCTTCCCGCGGATCTTCCGCTCAGTGAGCAGGCTCGTGTCAATCTTCCGCCCCGTTTGCGCATGTCCACGCTCTACTGCGTTTCGCAGTGCTGCAACGGCCGCGTCGCCAACACCTGCAACCTCTCGGAGGACTGGGTCGGCTACTCGACGCGCTACGGTGATTCGGTCGGCGACTTCAGCCCGCTGAGCCATTTTACGGTACAGGAGGTAAAAGAGCTCGCGAGACTGATCGGCGTGCCGGAGGAGTTGATTGAGAAGGCTCCGTCGGACGGCCTCTGCGGCAGGACCGATGAGGACAATCTGGGCTTCACCTACAAGACGCTGGACCGCTACATCCGCACCGGCGAGATCGACAGCGCTGAGAACAAGGCGCGCATCGACCGGCTGCATCGCAAGAATCTCTTCAAGCTCTCCGTGATGCCGTCCTTCGATCCCGGCATCGACGTCAAAGCGGACGAGTGATCGTCGCCCGGCAGGTAACCTTATAAACTCCAACAGCCAGGCCACGGGAATCCCGCAGCCTGGCTGTTTATCTGTAACACTTTCCGTTTGTATACCGATATTACTCTTTCTCTCTCTGTGCCGCAACGTCCTTCTTCTCCGAGCCCTTGACCATAAGGTTCGTAAGGATACCGAGGATGAGTGCGCATGCGACCGACGTGATCGTAACGATACCGAACGTCAACTGCAGACCGCCGATACCTGCGATGAGGATAACCGAAACAACGAAGAGGTTGCGGTTCTCACCGAGATCGATATCGCGAAGCATCTTCAGACCGGAAACTGCAATGAATCCGTACAAAGCCATGCAGACGCCGCCGACAATGCAGTTCGGGATGGAGGACAGGAATGCCACGAACGGGGACAGGAACGATACGATGATCGCCATTACGGAAGCCGCAACGATCGTCGTCACGGAAGCATTTCCGGTGATGGCCACGCATCCGATGGACTCGCCGTACGTCGTGTTCGGGCAGCCGCCGAAGAATGCGCCGGCCATGGAACCGACACCGTCGCCGAGGAGGGTTCTGTGAAGACCGGGATCCTTCAAAAGGTCTGTCTCAATGATGGAGGAGATATTCTTATGATCCGCCAGATGCTCGGCAAATACTACGAAGGCTACCGGCAGATATGCTGCGGCGATCTTCACGATATAGCTTGCGGATATACCTTCCTCGAAAGCCTTGAACGCCGTTTTGAACGTAAACTCGGGCACCGTGAAGAAGGTCTTGAGGGTAACACCGTTCTCTGTCAGCTGCGTAAAGACTTCCGCGTTGATGATAACAAGCGCGTTATTGTCCGTAACCCAGCCGATGGCCGTGAATACGAACGCCAGCGCATAACCGGCCAGAATACCGAGCACGAAGGGGATCAGCTTCGACATCTTCTTGCCGTATACCGAGAAGTACATGGTGACTGCAAGCGTTACAAGGCCGCACAGTAAGCAGAGGTAACCGTTCAGTTTGGAAGGATACTTCACCTTCTGTTCGATCGTCAGAATGCCGACATTCTTGCCGTCTTTCTCCACAAGATTGCCGTCATCATCTTTCTTCAAGGCAACGTCCCAGGCATCGCCACCCTCCTGCGGAATACTCTTGACCATGGTATCCGGGTCCTGACCGTTCTTAGCAAGGATATACAGACTGCTCGACGTCATGCCCTTATCCATCGGAGCCTCATACGTCCGCTCTTCGATCTGCTCATACTGCTGTACCGGCGTCGAAAGGTTCTCGACAGCGCCGCCTGCAAGGGAGAGTCCGATGATGGCAACCGTCGGTCCGATGATGACCGCGGGCATCAAACGATCAATCCACGCTACGCCGCAAACCTTGACGATCAGCGCGATCACCACATATGCCAAACCTGCCAGGATCGCACCGAGGATCAAACCGAAATATCCGAGTGCCGCCGATACGCCGCCGGCAAATGCCGCTGCCATCGATCCAAGAAATGCGAAGGACGATCCGAGAAATACCGGGCTCTTTCTCTGCGTGAACAACACGTAAACGATTGTTCCGATACCGGCACCGAACAATGCTGCCGCAGGGCTCATTCCGTTTCCGACAATGATCGGCACAAGCAGCGTCGCGGACATGATTGCAAGCAACTGCTGCAGGGCGAAGACCAGAAGCGCCGCGAACGGTTTCGGTGTCTCGTTAACCTTGTACGTCAGTTTCATAACTACCTCCTCAGACAAGTAATAATCGACGTACATGCCGGGCGACGACGGGTCATTTTCCGACGGATCAGACCTGAAAACGCCCGCATGTGCTTATCATTCTGATGATAGCATTTCAGAAGAAATTTGTAAACCCTGAAGGCGTTAAATAATTACTTTTTTTAAACAAGAAACCACCACATATTGTGTTGTTCTATCGGTGTAGTACAACAAATTGCGGTGGTTTGTCAATCCTATTGACATATTGTATTATTTGCTATCCGGCCGCCCTACAGGATCTTCGGACAGATGTCCGCAAGGCAGCATTCGCCGCATCGCGGTTTCGCGGTCCGCGCTGTGCAGACCGCCCTTCCGTGGTCGACCAGCCGATGGCAGAAGTCGTTGCTCTCCGCGGGGTCGATCAACTCTCTGAGCGCATTTTCCACCTTGTGCGGATCGCGCTCTCCGTCGACCAGTCCCATGCGGTTCGAAAGCCGGATGCAGTGCGTGTCAGTCACGATGGCCGGCTGCCCGTAAATGTCTCCGAGCACGAGATTCGCGCTCTTGCGGCCGACGCCGGGAAGTTTAAGCAGCTCCTCCATCGAGTCCGGCACACGCCCTCCGTAAACTTCCGCAAGCATCGCCATGCAAGCCTTGATGTCGCGGGCTTTGCTGCGCCCTAAGCCGCACGGCCGCACGATCGCTTCGATGTCATCCTCCGACGCCTCGGCGATCGCCTCAACCGTCGGAAAATGAGCATACAAAACCGGCGTGATCCGGTCCACTCTCTCGTCCGTGCACTGGGCCGCCAAACGGACGCTCACTAAAAGCTTCCATGCCTCGTCGTACGCCAGCGTACAATGCGTATCCGGGTACTCCGCGGCCAACCGACGCACGATCTCGGCCGCCCGCGATTTGCGTGCCTTCAGGCTCTCACGGCGTCCGCTGCTCATGCGAGCACTTCCGGTGCCGCCGTGAACGAGGACTTCGTTCCCTTGGCATCCTCAATGTACAGAACTTCGAAAATACCGTCACCGATGTGATACATCATTCCGAGGCCGGGATTGGCGTTGAGCATCGCCTCTCTCGCGCTGTCGCGGTCGTCGCGAACGAGCTTGCCGCTCACGCGTACCCACGATCCGTCCGGCTGCATTCCGCAGATCTCCGTCTTCGGATTGGCAAGCATCTGCGCATAGCATGCCTTCGTATTGTTCGTGCAGATGTAGGTCTTGCCTTCGAACTCCGCGACCGCGCCGAAGGGGCGCACGCGGGGCTGGTCACCCTCGACCGTCGCTACATAGAAAGTTCCTGTCTTCTGCAATTCTTCCGTGATCCTGTTCATCGTTCCACACCTCCGTAAATGTATTGTTCTATTCCGTAAAATGATCCTGCTTCAGATGATCCACGTCCACGTGTCATCCTGCACCAGTTCCCTGTGCGTGACATCGCTGCTCTTGCCGCCCACGCCGCGCAGAGTCATCTCCTGATTCTTGATGCTCACCCGGGTCTCCGGCGCGATTGAGGATGTGATGAAAGCGTTACTTCCGATGATGGAGCCGCGTCCGATCACGGTCTCGCCGCCTAAGATGGACGCTCCGGCGTAGATGACAACGTCGTCCTCGATCGTCGGATGGCGCCGCTTGTCACGCAGCTTCTGACCGCCTCTGGTGGACAATGCGCCGAGCGTCACGCCTTGATAGATCTTCACATTGTCACCGATGATCGTCGTCTCACCGATGACGATGCCCGTGCCGTGGTCGATGAAGAAGTTGCGCCCGATCGTCGCACCGGGATGAATGTCGATCCCGGTCTGCCAATGGGCATGCTCCGTCATGATTCTCGGGATCAGCGGCACCTCCAGTCGGAACAGCTCATGCGCGATCCGGTACACGGCAATGGCATAAGCGCCGGGATAGCAAAGGATGATCTCCTCGCGGAATTTCGCCGCCGGGTCGCCGTCGTATGCGGCCTCCAGATCGCCCTCCGAATACTCGCGGATGGTGGGCATTTTCCGGAAAAATGCCACCGACAGTTTCGCCGCCTCCGCCTCCAGCTGCTCCGGCGTGTCGTCGGCGTGCGCCGCCTGGTACGGCAATGCCCGCATGATCTGCTTGTTCAGGCAGAATACCGCGTCCTCGATCTGCGACGCGTAATCATTGTCGATATTATACACTTTGCGGCTACCGTCGCGGAAATATCCCGGATAAATGATCCGGATCAACTTCTGCAACACGTCGATGATCACGTCCTTCTGCGGCTGGCGGAACAGATCCAGTTTGTCGATGGAACGGTTCTCCTTGTAATCCGCAAGGATGTTGCCGACGATGGCGCCGATTTCTTTCTCTATAACACTCTGCATGGCTGACTCCTTCCCTGCATGCTCTGCGCTTCAAAAGCACTCTGATTATACCATTTTCCGCGCGGAAAATGCAACCGCTATTCCAGTTTCCGCCCCTCGGTTATCATTTTCCACAAGGGCTCTTTCTGCGCGATCCCGAACTGCAGGATCTTCCACAGCGAATCCACCGCATAGGGGCCGTAGCTCTGCATGTAAGAGACGTGCATAAAGATCGCGCCCGCAAATACAAGGTCATACTCCTCCCTCGCAACGGGAGCCTCGCCGTAATACCCGCG
>JAFRYE010000039.1 GCA_017441265.1 Lachnospiraceae bacterium
AGCCGCTTCACCGTAACTTTCTGACAAACGTTCACGTTGGGCAGCCGGAATTGATTTTGACTTCCGTATACCCTAAATCCGCCAGCAGCTGCATCATCGACGCCGCCGCGTCCGGGTCGTCCGTCAGAACCTGCGGCACGATGGAGAGTCCGGCGTTGTGCGACGGATCCAGTTCCCGCCCCTGCCGGGTCTTGAACGAGCATCCGGTGATAGGCGAAAGAAACGGGGTGAAATACCGATCCACCCCGCCGAAATGTCGCTCCAGTGTCTGCCGGAAGAGCCACCCCGTGACTTCCTCCATCGGCGCCAAATAGTATTGCGCCATCTCTTCGTCCTTCCTTCCCGCGATCAACCGCCGAGGAAATTATCATAAATCTGATGGAAATACCGCAGCTCGACTAAAATGCCGAGGATGGCCGGAAAATAAGCATAGAATATGGTCCGGACATACGGCCGCGTCTCTTTGTCGTAACCGAGCTTCCCGTTGTAGCAATACACCAAGATCGTTCCGATGATCATCGCGATGGCGAACACCATCGACTCCAGGGCGCAGAACAGCGATGTGGTTATGAGCATGACGGTCATCGTGCCCTTCTCGTTGCGGAACATAAAGCAAATGCCCGTCACCGCCGGTATAAGAACTCCGTACATGGTTCCCACCGTCATCTTCATCGCCAGCCCGATGAACACAAACACGATGATGATTGCCGCGGAGCTTAAGGTGTAAAAGATCGTCGTCCCGATGTTTCTTCCTTCCGAGTCGCCGAACCGCTTTGCAAAGGAATTCAGAAGCGTGAGCATCAAAAAGCAGAGCAACAACGTGAACAGAATGTTGAGCGGATCGATGATCCCGTTAGCAAGATTCCACTGCTCTTTCGCTTCCAGCGCATCATACCAGACTTTGATCCCGTTCTCGCCGAATTTGCCGTCGCCGCCGGCGCTCTCATACGCCGCCGTGTACGTTTCGGCGCGCTGCTGAAGCCACAGAAAGATCCAGAACAGTTCCGCCACAAGACCCGCCAAAAAAATGCGCAGAGCGTATTTTCCGCGCTTCGCGGTCTTTACAAAACCTTCCACCAGCAAAAAACACACGATCGGAAGGCCGATCCTGCCGATTCCCCTCGTCCACTCGTACATGGCTGTCCCGGGCGTCAGGAAAATGATCGCATACAGATCCACAGCAGTCAGCACGGCGAGAATGCATTTCAGGTTCAGAATGCTGAGGCGGGCAAAGCGGTCTCCGCCGCCGAATCCGCGGAACAGACTTCTCCTGCTTCCGAGCATATTTCCGCCTAAATTGGTTTTGTTCAAGTTACTCAAAGTAGTTACTCCCCTTTTCCTGCCGGTTTACGGCGTTTTTCCGGTTTCGGCACCGCGATGCTCTGAAGCACGACGATCGTCCTTGCCGGCACGCGGATGGTATCGCTCTCCGCGCTTTCCATTGCCACTGTATTGTCCGTAGACAGCGCCACGCGCCAGCCGTCCCGTCCCGGGAGCACCGGGATTCCGAAGGTCTGGTCTTCCCAATACATATTGAACAACAAATAGAAGGAATCATCCCGGCCGTCACGGCCGACTTTGGCGAAGTTCCCGTTCAACAGCACGCCGAGGCAACGGTTGTACGGACTGTCGTCCGGCCGCCACGCCTCCCTGCCGTGCACGGACACATCCGGCGCACCGCTTGCCAGATAATCGGTACCCCGGAGCGGGATCGCGTTGTGCAGCACGGTATGTGCTTTGCGAAGCGAGATCGCATCCTTCACGAACGCCGTGAAATCCGCCTGCCGCTTCGCCTGAGACCAGTTCACCCAGCCTGTGGGATTGTCCTGATTGTACGCATTGTTGTTACCGCTCTGGGAATTGCCGAACTCATCCCCTGCCAAAAGCATCGGAACACCCTGCGACAGCAACATCGCAAGCATCGCATTCTTGCGCATCCGAAGCCGCAGATCGCGGATCTTCTTCCGGCGGTCCGGCCCTTCCGCACCGCAGTTCCAGCTGTGATTGTAATCGCTGCCGTCGCGGCCGTGTTCGCCGTTGCCGTCATTGTGCTTCACGTCGTACATATACAGATCCGCCAGCGTAAAGCCGTTGTGGTCCGTGATGTAGTTGATGACGCCGAGCCCTGCGGCATTTTTCGTAAGACGCCCGGCAAATGCCCGCGTCATTCCTTCGTCACCCTTCAAAAACTTCCTCGCATCCACCAGGAAGCCGTCGTTGTACTCCGCCAGATTCGGCGTCTCCGGCTCGGCAGTCATGCGGTATACCGCGCCTGTGTCCCATCCGTCGCCGAGCAGTTTCACGCCCGCCAGGTACGGGTCGGTCGCGATCATCGTCGAGTCGATCTGCCCGCCGTTCACCCGGAATCCGTCGATGTGATACTCTCTCACCCAGAACCGAAGCGCATCCAGAACCATGCTGCGGTTCGTATCCTGCGGGATCATCAGTTCCATGAGCACTTCGATGCCTGCGGCGTGAAGCTTGCGGATCGCCTGCCGAAGCTCGGTGTCGGCCGCCTTCGGGTTGGCCGCATACGAGGCCTTCGGAGCAAACAGAAAATAATGCTTCGCGTATCCCCAGTAATTGACTCTGTGGTCTCTCGCCGACTCCGCGATCTCCTCGGGAATCGGAGTTGCCGTACGGCTGTTATAGAACCGGGAGCTGACGAAATTCGGAACACCCTCCAACCGGTCACCGTCGCGGAAGCATTCGTTGAATTCAAGGATCGGCATGAGAAGCACGGCGTTGACTCCGAGCCCTTTGAGGTACTCCGCCTTGGCTCCCAACGCCGCGTAGGTTCCCGCGGTCCCGTTCTTGTTCTCTTTCGTAAATCCGCGCACATGCAGTTTATACAAGATCATGTCGCACATGCGCACGTTCGGCCTGACATTGTCCGTTCCGCGGCCTGCCGCCGTTCGAACGACCCCTCGCACCAGCCGCGATGCCGCGTACGACAGGCGTTTTCCGAACGTCTCCCGACCCGCGATCAATCTTGCATACGGGTCGACAAAGCGCTCGCCCTTCGCCTCATAATCATATTGCCATCCGCCGTCGGGCACTCCCGCCGGCAGTTTAACAGCGATGCAAAAAACAGAGGCACAGCGATCGCCGTCCTCGAGGATGACGCTGATCGCGGGATCATTGTCCGCGCCCCGGTAGATGTTCAGCGTAACCTCCGACGCGCCCGGCACGGAAACCGCAAAATTCACGTACGCTCCCGACGCCGTTGCCCCCAACGGCTCCGGTACGCCCCGTCTCATTTCGACTGTGCATTCCTTGGCAAGTCTCATCCTATCACCCCGCCTTGTTTACTCGCGCGTCACGGCGCTCTCCTTCTCCCGGAGCGCCCGCTCCACCGCGCGGACATAACGAAGATAAGCTCTTCATGCAGGACTTCAGTCGTCTTCCTCCGCGTTGACGACAAGCTTCTGACGCTTCACGGCCATCTCGTCGCTCTCGAGGTACTCGTCGTACGTGGACACCTTGTCGATCAGCGAACCGTCCGGCAAGATCTCCATGATGCGATTGCCGACCGTCTGAATGAACTGGTGGTCCTGCGACGTGAACAGCGCCACGCCCGTAAACTTCATCAAACCGTTGTTGAGAGCCGTGATCGACTCCATATCCAAATGGTTCGTGGGCTCGTCGAGGATCAGCACGTTCGCGCCCATGATCATCATTTTCGAAAGAAGCACGCGCACGCGCTCACCTCCGGAGAGAACGTTGACGGGCTTCACACCGTCGTCTCCCGCAAAGAGCATGCGCCCCAGGAATCCGCGGACATACGTCACGTCCTTCTCGGGTGAGAACGGCATCAGGAAATCGACGATCGACTCGCTGCCCTTGAACAATTCGGTATTATCCTTCGGAAAATAAGCCTGCGTCGTCGTGATGCCCCACTTGTATTCACCCTCGTCCGGCTCCATCTCGCCGGCCAGGATCTTGAACAGCACCGTGCTCGCCATCGTGTTGGAACCGACGAAGGCAACCTTGTCCTCGCGTCCCAGAACGAACGAGATATCGTCGAGAACCTTCACGCCGTCGATGGTCTTGGACAAATGCGAAACCGTGAGAACCTCGTTGCCGATATCACGGTTCGGGCGGAAGTCGATGTACGGATATTTGCGGGACGACGGACGGATATCGTCGAGCTCGATCTTCTCGAGAGCTCTCTTTCTTGACGTCGCCTGCTTCGATTTCGAGGCGTTGGCAGAGAAGCGCTGAATGAACTCCTGCAACTCCTTGATTTTCTCCTCTTTCTTCCGGTTCGCTTCCTTCATCTGCTTGATCATCAACTGGCTCGACTCGTACCAGAAGTCGTAGTTTCCGGCGTAGAGCTGAATCTTCGAGTAGTCGATATCCGCAATGTGTGTGCAGACCTTGTTCAGGAAATAACGGTCGTGGGAAACCACGATGACCGTGTTGTCAAAGTTGATCAAAAACTCCTCGAGCCACTGGATCGCAGCGAGGTCGAGGTGGTTGGTCGGCTCGTCCAAAAGAAGGATATCGGGATTGCCGAACAATGCCTGAGCAAGCAAAACCTTGACCTTGTCACTGCCGTTTAACTCGCTCATCTGCATATAATGCATATCGGTCTCGATGCCGAGGCCGTTTAACAGAGTCGCCGCATCGGACTCCGCCTCCCAGCCGTTCAACTCGGCAAATTCATTCTCGAGTTCACTGGCTTTGATGCCGTCCTCCTCGGTGAAATCCTCCTTGGCATAGATGGCATCCTTCTCCTGCATGATGTCATACAGGCGCTTGTTGCCCATGATGACTGTGTCAAGCACGTTAAATGCATCGTACTTGAAGTGGTCCTGCTGCAGGAAGGAAAGCCGCTGTCCGGGCGTGATGATGACATCACCCTTCGTCGGCTCCAACTGCCCGTTCAGGATCTTGAGGAAGGTGGATTTGCCGGCACCGTTCGCACCGATGATGCCGTAGCAATTGCCCTCCGTAAACTTGATATTCACATCCTCGAACAGCGCTTTCTTACCGATGCGCAGCGTGATGTTACTGGCCTGTATCATGTGTCTGTCTCCTAACTGAAAATAAAGTGGAAAATAATATGTTGAAAAGGTTGCCACCCGCCCCTTTTTGGCATAATCGCTGTCAATCCCGAAAGCAAGCTTTCGGATTTCCAGCTTTATGCCAAAAGGTTTGTTCTTTTTGAAGTTACCTTTCTTTGATCATATTTCAAAGAGCATCTCCGAGTAGGTCGGAACCGGCCAAAGGTCGCGGTCTACGACCATCTCCAGACGGTCGATGGGTCTGCGCAGCGCTTCCATCGCGGGAACGACCTTCTCGCGGAAAAACTCTGCCATCTCGCGGCCTTCCGGCTTGCAGACAGCTTCCTCGTCGAGTCGGCGAAGCTCCGTTAAAGCATCCTGCGCCTGACGCAGAAGCTGCGACGTCTCCAGCAAAAGCTCGATCTGAACGCTGGTGTCGGCCTCGGGAACCGCCGCCGTCACGGTCTTTACCGAATCCGCAAGTCTCGTTGTGAAGCGGATGACCGAAGGAATATATTTGCAACCCGCCATGGAGATCATTGTGCGGGCTTCGATGTTGATCGCTTTCGCATAAATCTCGTAGTCGATCTCGGCACGGCTGCGAAGCTCGGTCTCGGTGAACACGCCCTGGTGCTCGAAGGTCTTGATCGCCTTGTCCGTAACGAGAGCAGGAATCGCCTCGACCATGGAAGGCAGGTTCGGAAGTCCGCGGCGTGCAGCCTCCTCCACCCACTCTTTTGAGTAGCCGTTTCCGTTGAAAATGATGCGCTCATGGTCGGCGAGCGACGTCTTGATCAGATCATGTACCGCCTGTTCCACATCGGGCGCATTTTCCAGAATATCCGCGAAACGCTCGAGGGTTTCCGCGACGATCGTGTTCAGCACCGTGTTGGCGTCCGCGATGGACATCGAGGAGCCGACGGAACGGAATTCGAACTTGTTTCCTGTAAACGCGAAAGGCGACGTGCGGTTGCGGTCCGTCGCGTCACGGCCGATGGACGGTAGGGTCGCAACGCCCGTGTAGAGACGTCCTTCCTTCTTCAGGCGCTTTGCCTCGCCGGTCTCAACCAGCTGCGTGACAACGTCGTCAAGCTGCTCGCCGAGGAAGATCGAAACAATGGCCGGCGGCGCCTCATTGGCGCCGAGACGGTGGTCGTTGCCCGGGTTGGCCGCGGAGAGGCGAAGCAGATCCGCATGATTGTCGACGGCCTCGATCACGGCCGTGAGGAACAACAGGAATTGAATGTTTTCATTTGGCGTCTTGCCGGGATTCAAGAGGTTCTTCCCGGTGTCGGTGACCAGCGACCAGTTGTTGTGCTTGCCGGAACCGTTCACGCCCGCGAACGGCTTCTCATGCAGCAGGCACTCCAGTCCGTGGCGCTTCGCCACTTTCTTCATGCACTCCATGATCAGCTGGTTGTGGTCGGTCGAAACGTTGACCGTCGTGTAAATGGGCGCAAGCTCGTGCTGCGCGGGAGCAACCTCATTGTGCTGCGTCTTGGCGTAAATGCCGAGTTTCCACAGTTCGTGATTGAGCTCCTTCATGAAGGCGCCGACGCGCTCCTTGAGGGTTCCGAAGTAATGGTCGTCCATCTCCTGTCCCTTGGGAGGCTTCGCGCCGAAGAGCGTGCGACCCGTGAAAATGAGGTCCTCACGCTTCATATAATTCTTGTGATCGATCAGGAAATACTCCTGCTCCGCACCGACCGAGCAGTCAACGCGCTTCACATCCGAGTAACCGAAGCAGTGAAGCACACGAAGCGCCTGCTTGTTGATCGCTGCCATGGAACGAAGAAGCGGTGTCTTCATGTCGAGCGCATCGCCCGTGTAAGAGCAAAATGCCGTAGGAATGCACAATGTGACACCCGACGCGTCCTCGCGCAAAAAAGCCGGCGACGTGAAATCCCATGTGGTATAGCCGCGGGCTTCGAATGTCGCGCGCAATCCTCCGCTCGGGAAGGACGATGCGTCCGGCTCACCCTTGATGAGCTCCTTGCCGGAAAATTCCATGATCGCTTTGCCGCCCGGAGCCGGCGTGATAAATGAGTCATGCTTCTCCGCGGTGATACCTGTCAAAGGCTGGAACCAGTGCGTATAATGCGTCGCTCCGCGCTCGATCGCCCAGTCTTTCATACAGCCTGCGATCACCTGCGCGACATCGCTCGGCAAAGGCTCGGAGCGCTCCATTGCGCTCTTCCACGCCGCGAACGTCTCCTTCGGGAGTCTCTCCTTCATCACCGTTTCGTTGAATGCGTCCATTCCGAAGATCTCGGTAAGTTTTTCTGCCATTCCTGTGCACCTCTGTGTTTATTTTCCGAATGAGGCCAAGCGGTCTCACTGTTTTACTTCGTTACCCATATGAACATCCAGCTGCGGGAACGGGATCGTGAACCCTCGCTCGACCATCGCATAGCGGACATCTTCCATCAGGCCGAAGTACACGGCCCAATAGTCTTTCTTCTTCACCCAGCACCGGAACGCGAGGTTCACGGAGCTGTCGCCGAACTCTTTCACATACACTTCCTTCGGCTTGTCCGCGAGCACCTTGTCGTTGGCCGTCGCAAGCTCCAAAAGCATGTTGCGGACGCTGCGGATGTCATCCTCGTAGGAGATCGGCACCAGCAGATCGACACGGCGCTCCGGCTCCGCGGACACATTGATGAGGTTCGCGTTCGAGAGTCCGCCGTTCGGCATGATGACCGTGCGGTTGTCCGGCGTCAGAAGTTTCGTGTAGCAAATGCCGATGTCCTTGACGGTTCCCTCCATGCCCGACGCGATGATGTAATCGCCGAGTTTGAACGGTTTCGTCAGAAGGATCAGCACACCGCCCGCGAAGTTGGACAAACTGCCCTGCAGGGCAAGTCCGATTGCCAGGCCGGCAGAACCGATGATCGTTGCCACCGATGTGATGGGAAGACCCAGAAGCTCAAACAACAGCACGAACAGGATCGTGTACATGCCGACTTTGCAAAGCGAGTGAAGAAATCTCGCAAGTCCGGCGTCCATGCCCTTCGCCTGCCGCGCGTCAAATGCCCGTTCCAACGACCGCAGTATCCTGCGGATCACCCTGCGTCCGAGCCACCACAGCAAAAACGCGAACACGAGGCGCAACGCGACGCTTGAGAACACTGCAAGCGCCTGCGGAAACTGGCCTTCGTAAAGGTATTTCAAAAACTCTTTCATCTGACTTATTTCTCCTTACGGATCGGCGTGCAGGTGAAGATCGCGCATCCGAGCGGCGGAAGCGTGATCTGGATGGAATTGTCTCTTCCGTCGACACGCTCCTCCTTCGACTGCTTCAGCCGCGCATTCACGTGGCCGCTACCGCCGTAGTGAACGGAATCACTGTTGAAGATTTCCTTGTATTTGCCGGGGAACGGAACGCCCACCGACTGTTTCTCGTATACGACCGGTGTGAAGTTGCAAACCACGAACAGCGACTCCTCCGGATTTTCCGTCTTGCGGACAAATGTCACGATGCTGTGATCGGCATCGAGGCAGCTCATCCACTCAAAGCCGTCCGGATCCTGATCGAGCTTGTATAACGCCGGGTGCGAGACATACAGTTCGTTGAGATCCTTAACCATCGTGTGGATCTTCGCGTTGAGCGTGCCGTCGCGGTCGCCCTCCACCGGATCCGTCAGCAAATGCCACTCGAGGCTCTTCTCCTCGTTCCACTCCGCCAACTGCGCCATATCCTGACCCATGAAGAGCAACTTCTTGCCCGGATGGCACATCATGAAGCAGTATGCGACGCGGAGATTTGCAAACTTCTCCTCGTACGTGCCGGGCATCTTTCCTAACATCGAGCCCTTTCCGTGCACCACTTCGTCGTGCGAGAGCACGAGGATGAAGTTTTCACTGTACGCATAGATCATGCTGAATGTCAGAAGTCCGTGGCACCCTCTGCGGAACAGCGGATCCTGCCGCATATAGGTCGTAAAATCATTCATCCATCCCATATTCCATTTGAAATCAAATCCGAGACCCTCATCGTTGAGGTCGCCCGTGATCTTCGGCCATGCGGTGGACTCCTCGGCGATCATCAAAGCTCCGGGAACGCGCTTCTTCGCGATGGAATTGAGGTGCTTGAGGAGCTCGATCGCCTCGAGGTTCTCATTGCCGCCGTACATGTTGGCCACCCACTCGCCGTCGCTCTTGCCGTAATCGAGATACAGCATCGAAGCAACCGCATCCATACGGATCCCGTCCACATGATATTTCTCGAGCCAGAACAGCGCGTTGGCGATCAGGAAGTTCGAAACCTCCGGCCGGCCGTAGTTGAAGATCAGCGTCCCCCAGTGCGGATGGCTTCCCTTCCGGGGATCCTGATGTTCGTACAGGCAAGTGCCGTCAAAGTTCGAAAGTCCGAAGGTATCTCTCGGAAAATGAGCCGGCACCCAGTCGAGGATCACGCCGATGCCCTGCTTATGCATATAATCCACGAAGAACATGAAGTCCTCGGGCGTGCCGTAGCGGGACGTTACCGCGTAGTATCCGGTCACCTGATATCCCCAGGAAGCATCCAGCGGATGCTCCATCAAAGGCATCAGTTCGATATGCGTATATCCTGTTTTCTTCACATACTCCGCAAGCATCACGGCGAGCTCGCGGTAGTTGTAAAAGCTTCCGTTCTGCTCTTCCGGCTTTTTCCATGAGCCGAGATGAACTTCGTAAACCGACATCGGAGACGCCTTGAAATCGATCTCCTCGCGGTCTTTCATATATTCCCCGTCCGTCCACTCGAAGTTGCGAAGATCCGCGACGCGGGATGCCGTGCCCGGGCGGAGTTCCGCCGCATTGGCATACGGATCGGCCTTGAGATACGTAAGACCGCCCTTGGCTTTCAACTCAAACTTATACAGATCACCGGCTACCACGTCCGGAATGAACAACTCAAAGATCCCGCTGCCGCCGAGTCTGCGCATCGGGTAGAGACGTCCGTCCCAGTGGTTGAAGTCGCCAACCACGCTCACGCGCAGTGCAAACGGAGCCCACACCGCAAAATACGTTCCGCTCACGCCGTCAATCTTCATCGGGTGCGCTCCGAGTTTCTCGTAGATGGTGTAATGAATACCGGCGTTGAACTCGCGGCAATCCTGCTCCGATATCTGCGGCTCAAAGCGGTATGCGTCCTCGCACACTCTCTCGCCGCCGGGATACGTGAAGCGGAAACGATACCGTCCCTCACTCGCCAGACACGCGAAGAAGCCGCCTTCGTCCACTTTCTCCATGGGGATCTCCTCGAGTTTCCCGTTGGCATCCAAAATCAGCACCGCTGTCTCCGCATTGGGATCAAAAGCCGTATACAGCTTGCCGTACTTTGTCGAATGCACTCCCAGCACCTGATGGGGATTGTCGTGTTCGGAATACACGATTGCCTCGATCTCAGGCCAGTTCATCAACTTGTACAACGTGTCGTTCATACTCGCTCCTCCGTTTTCTCAACCAGATTGCTATATGATAGTCTGCCGTCTTACACTCACTTATTCCAAATACCAGGCGTCAACAACATTCGCCTCCTCGCCCTCCGGCTTCGGCGTATGCTTGCGAAGCACCCTCTCCATCACAAAGGACTTGCAAAGGGTATATACCGCAGGGATGATCACGGCTCCCATCGGTCCCAGGATCCAGATTCCGATCGCGGAGATCACGAACATCGTCATCATCGCCAGCGTATACGGCAAATACCGCAGCGAGAACACAAACGCTTCCTTGATCGCCTTACCGATTGTCAGATTGAACCGCGACAACAGCGGATATACATAGATCGACGTAAGCACAAAAAGCAGGCAGGCAACAAACCATACCGTAAAATAAACCTGCGCGATGAACTGCGAACCGTCCATGCTCATTGCGAAGCCCCAGCAATAGTAAAGCCCTGCCGCGGTCGCCAGCTGAATAATACCGATGATAAAGCCCTGTTTGAAGTTCTGCGCAAAGGAATGAAAGTACGACTTGGTCGCGTAACTGCGGCTCCGTCTGACATTCTTCACCATCGCGTAATACAGGGCCGTCATAGCCGGTCCGATTCCCAGTACAACCGTCAGCAAAAAGTAGAAATTCAGCACGATCACATCCCAGGCTTTGCTCATGGCCGTGAAGAATTTATTCTCTGAATTGAAAATCTGGTCAACGTTCATTCTATCCCCCCAACACGGAGTTTTTCTCCTCGGCCGAAGCGGCATTTTCCGTACCGCCGACCGAAGTGCATAGTTAAAATAATTGTACCGTATTTGCCGCAGATAGTCAAGATAAGACTTGCCCGTATTTACACTCTCCGGGCGCGATCCGCGCGCTTTTTGTCGAATAACTTCTTACGCCGTCGGTGCCCGCTTCCGCGACTGCTTCAAAGCCTTCTCTTTCTGATTGAGATTCGGGGAAAAACGTTGTATACTTATCCCATGGGGAGAATACCTCGTGACTGATTTTTGCGCACAAGGAGGACATTGTTTTATGGATCAAAGAGATTTCGGTTTGGTTTTCGGCGGCGGCGGCGGAAAAGGCTCCTACCAGATCGGCGTCTGGAAGGCTTTACGGTTTCTCAAGATGGATTCCTGGATCAAATCGATTTCCAGCGACTCCATCGGTACGCTCAACGCCGTCCTGTTTCTGAACGGCGATTATCAAAAGGCCGAGGACGCATGGTACAACATCCGTCCCGTCCAGTTCTTGGACATCACTCCGGAGGGCGTCTGCTCGCGCGACGGTCTCATCAAGATACTCAATGAGATCATCGACCTAAAGAAGGTTTCCGAATCGCCGATCAAGACGTACACGACCCTAGCTAAGCGCTCTGCCGCTACCGACTCCTACGCGGTCATTTCCCGGCTGTTCAGCTCCCGCGACGATCTGGATATCGAAGGCGAGTACGTCACTCTCAACGGCAAAACACCGGACGAGCTGCTCCAGCTTCTTCTGGCAGCAACGGCCATGCCCTTCGTCTACGATCCCGTGACGATCAACGGCGTCCAATACCGCGACGGCGGAATCTACGACAACCTTCCGCTTCGTCCGCTGATCGAAGATGATATCAAGCACCTGATCTTGGTAAGTCTCACTCCGTCCTACGAGTACGACTTGATGTGCGCGTCCCGCGCCGACACCATCATCCTGATCACGCCCAGTCAGGAGATCGGCGCTCTCCTGACCGGCACCCTGGACTTCGACGGCCGCAACGCCGCATACCGTCTCAACCTCGGCTTCTACGACACGCTTCGCGCCTTCGAATACTACGAGCGCCGCATGCTCGGTTTCCCGGTATCCGCCGCCGAAAAAGAAGCCCGCGCCCGTGAGGACAACGAAAAGGCACTCTCGGCAGCCAACGCGGCCAACGCTCTTGCAAGCGCCAACCGCAACTTCAGCAAAATTGATGAAATGATGAAAAAACTAGGCCTGTAACACGAAGACAATGTCCCCGGGGAAATCCGGGGGCATTACTTTTTCGGCAACGACCGAAGAAGGGACGAAGTGACCGATTCGGAGCAGCTTCAGTCGACTAGGCGCATTCTTCACCTGCATAGGCAGGGGCGTTTCTGCGGAACTTGCACGCCGCCGTGAAATATTCAAGAAGGGCGGCGTGCGGCAAACAGTCCTCGAAACGCCCCATGCAGTCTCGAATGCACCAAGTCGACTTCGCCGGGAGTTCAAACTCCCGGCGAATGCCGCAATGCTCCTCATCGGTCACTTCGTCCCTTCTTCGGTCTGTTGGGGAAATACAAACGCCCCCGGATTTCCCGAGAGCGTTGCTGTTCAGATCATTGTTTTTTTTCGATTGTGATGTCGCCGGAAGAAGTTTCGACAGAAAGATTTGCGGTGCCGGCTCCGCTGATGTAGCGTTTGCCGTCCTTGGTGAACGGCAGCTCGTAGGTGATGTCACCGCTGGAGGTGTCAAATTCCGCCGTGATCGCGGCATCGGCGGGAAGAAGAAGCTTCACGTTTCCCGAGGAAGTTTCGATATCCGTGGAATCGGGAGTTTTGGCGAAGCTTGCTTCGCAGCGGCCGCTGCTGGAATCCGACTCGAAGCTGCCCACGGTATCTGCCGAAACCGTGATGCGGCCGGAACTCGTTTTCGTGCGGAGTGTGGTGACTTCTTCCGCAGTGATGTCGAGTGTTCCCGAGGATGCCTCTGCCGTTATTTTCCGGCTGTTGCCGCTCTGCTTTACCGTGATGTCGCCCGAGGATGTTTCCACGGAAATCTCTTCCGCCGTGGCAGTCAGAGTGATGTCGCCGGAGGATGCTTCCATCTCGATGTTTTTCGCCGTGCAGGACATGTTTACATCGCCCGAGGATGCTTCAACATCAACATTTTCCGCGGTGACGTCGCTGCCTTTGACATCGCCGGAGGATATTTCGATCTTCAGATCCGAAAGGTTCACATCCGCGGGGATCGTGACAGTCAACTTCTTGCCGAGTTTATTCAGATCCATATTTCTGGCGCACTCGCAGAAGCGGATATACAGAGTCGTTCCGTCCACCCACGAGTGCACTTTTCGCTTCTCGTCCAGGTCTTTCTCCGCCGTCTCCGTGATCTTGATCACGTCCCCGGTATTTCCGGTGAGGGTAACTTCTCCGGAGAGATAGTCGATGTCGAGTTTCTCGATCTTATCTTTGATCTCGCGGTCGCCCGCGGTGTATTTGTCGCCGTTTTGATAGATATAGCTGGTCGCTCCCATATAGTTGCAGCCGTACAGGGCTCCGGCCAGGGTCAGAACCCCCACTGCCATAAGGATACGCATTATTTTTCTCATCGTCTGTTTCCTCCCATTACTTTCTTCACAATGCCGATAACGGCAAGCACCGCCCCCACAGCAATTCCCGTGTATACAAAAAGCGGTGAAGTCTGTGTGTAAACTATTACGTCCGAAGGCCCCTGATTCTTCATCGTCAGAGCAAGGATCAGCTCCGTGCCGAACATGCCGAAGGCACAAAGGATCGCAAGGATAACGCCCGTCTTGGCAAGCTTACCGATAGGCAGATAGCGGATGATCGCGAAAACCACCCACGCAAGGATCACAAGCGGCACGGAGATTCCGAAGGCAACCCGGAAAAATCCGCTTCCGGCGCGAAGGCCGATGCACACGAGCATCAGAAAGAACGTCACTGTGCAGACTGCCATCACGGCAAGCCCTTTGCTGTTGCCAAGGAGTTCACACAGCGGTTTGCGGCAGGCAAGGATCGGTCCGAACAAAACGGTCAGTCCGAATAAAACCGCCGATGCCGCGGTGAAGAACCATTTTCCGGCGGTGTACAGGCAGACGACGCCGAGGAGCGCGATCACGCTGACCGCGAACGACGTAAGCGAGCAAAACAGCTTGTTTTCGGGCACCACCAGCGGCACCACGAAGAGCGACGCCGGGATCAGCATCGCGGCAAGCACGATGAAGAACCAGTTCAAAGCGCTGCCCGTGGCAAGGTTGACGATCAGGCACACCAGGATCGGCACGGCGAAGATTGCCGCGATCACGCTGCCTGCGAGCGCACTCTTTCTCTTAAAATACTTTGACTGCGATTCGATGACATCTTCTTTTTCGCGGAAAATGACCTCATCCACGGTAGTGTCGCGCAGCTGCTCCAGATATTCACGGCAACGCGGACATTCCGCCAAGTGGTCTTCCACGGCCTTCGTACTCGCCGGTCCGCACACGCCGTCCTTGTACAACGGCAGAAGGTCCTCGATCATGTTGCATTCGTATTTCATGATTTTTCCATCCTTTCTTTTACCATCATTCTCGCTCGATGAAACGTCACCCGGGCCCAGGTTTCCGTTTTTCCGAAGATCGAGCCGATCTCCTTAAAGGACAACTCCCCAAACACACGAAGCTGAAATACTTCCTTGTACGGTTCCTCCAGATTGTGCAGCACCCGGTGGATCCGCAGTGAGGTGTCCGCATCCGCGAGACTCTCCTCCATGCTCTTCCCCGTGTCCGGCTGCTCCTCCGAAATCGGCGCATCCGTGAACCGGGATTGTCGTCGTTTCTCGTCGACGAAGAGATTTTTCGCGATGGCGCACAACCAGGTGGCGCCGTCGCTCTCCCCCCGAAACGTTCTCTCGGTCGATATCGCCCGCAGGAACGTTTCCTGTGTAATCTCCATTGCATCTTCCCGGTTACCCGTCAGCGTCATCGCGTAGGAAAAAACCTTCATGTAAAATGCTTCATACAATTTTTCCGCGGTGTTTTTGTCCATGCCTCTCGAGTTTCCTTTTTTTGTGATTTCGTCGATTAGACGCGATGATCACGGTTTCGTTACAAGAATTTTTGAAAAAATCAAAAAAAATAAAAGCCAAACGAATTTCCGATTTTATCATACAATAACATAAAAGCCGGATTTTCAAAAGACAATAAATTTCGCGGCCGCATTTTTTGCGGCCGCGATCTCTTCATTCAGTCATCCCTCATATGTTCCTATGAAAATCGGCAGTCCGTCGGAATCCACGATCATATAGACGAACGGATGATCAAGTATAACCGTCGGTGGCATGCTTTTCCACTGATTGACAACCTTTGTCACCGCCGCAGCTTCGGTTCCCTTCTCATCCACACTGATAAACGTCTTGTGACCCACCTCACCTACATAAACACCGGGATCCTTAATCATCCGCGAAAGATTCGCTTTTCCGTCGTCAAATGCATCCGTCACTCCAAGCTGTTTTAACACATCGTTGAGACTGATGGTGTACTTCTCCTCATACTTCGGAATGGCAATGTAGATTGTTGTATCTTTGAAATACTCGTGATCTATCAACGAACGAACATTCTCCGGCGACAGCCAAGCAATGAGTTGATCAAGGCTCACATCCCGATTCGGAAGCAGCGCGATGTACGAAAACTCTCCGCCCGTGTATGGCTTGATAAAGCCGGTTGCAAGTTCATTTTCCAAATACCCGCCTTTCTGTTCTCCGTACATCATATCGAGCTCTTTGGTCGCGCCGTCCTCCTTCGTGAAGTTTTTCTTCCAGATTCTCTCCTCCTCAAACTCCACCTCCCACTTGGCATCCAGCGCGATCGCATTCATCAGGATCGTTGCGACATTCGGCGGCATTTCGTTCATGATTTCATCGATCATGTTCCTCGTCTTGGATTTCACCCAGGCATTGACGTCCTTCACGGTGGAATCATCCATCGGTGCTGAGAAAACCGCCGCCTTGAAATACTGCGCACAGATGTCCAGGTAGTCTTTCGGCACATTCGATTTCAAATCCTCATTAATCCAGAGGGAATCCGCGTTTGTGAACGAGGTTTCGCCCGTGTCACGGATTGCATCAAGTTTCCGGAGCCATTCTGCCAGATAGGCGTTTCGCTCCTCCGCCGTCAGGCCGAGCAATTCATCCAACTGCGCGAGGGTATCTCCGTCGGCGCCGTCAGCCAGCATGCTGAGCGCCACGTATACGGAAAACGGGGATATCATCCTCGTCTCGCCCGCGGGAAGTTGTGCGAACAATTTGTATGCAAATGTCTCGTACGCCTCCCGCATAGTGTCATCCATCTTCTTGGTCTGCGCAGGCGAGCCGGAAGACCCTGCGCTCAGCTCCTGCGATTTCTCCAACACCAAAGGAATTTCGGTCGGTGTGGGTGTAATGATCGGTTCAGTCGGCGTTGGCGTAGTGTTGTTCGGTTCGGTCGGTGTGGGCATATTGTCCGTTTCGCCCGGAGTAACGGTCGTTTGTCCGGTCGTATTGTTCGTTCCCGGATTCTTCCGAAGCCATCCGGATTTCCAGACGCCGAACCCGATCAAAGCCACGCAACACGCTATGCACACCGGGATCAGAACCCTCATCCCGGCAGCGCGTTGTTTCTGTTTCTCTTCTGTGTGCTGTTCTCTTTGCTCGAGTTGATCATTGATCTTGTCATCAGTACTCTTCATAGTTAAAGCCCTTCCTTTTCTGTTTTTTCGCCCCATAGAGAATGAGATGCACAAAACATCTCACCACAAGTTTTACATGTTCAACTTAGTTCAACTTTAAATTTTCAACTTTAGTTGAAAGCCGAACTTGCATCCGGATTCAGCAAAAAAACGAAACGTCGAGTCTCAATTAAGCAAATTCGATTCCTTCGGCAAATGCTCCCGATACGCCCGAAATGCGGACGCCACTCCGTGCTCTTCGCGAATTTCCCGAGGGCTCGCCCACAGGTATTCCCCGGCCTGCGGCGCGGCATTTTCCTGCGGAACATCGATGCGATATCCCCGCATCTCCCACTCCACATGGCTGAAGATATGTCTGCTGTCGGGAAGGCGCTTCGCGTGCAGGTCCGCCGGCGTTATATGCTCCGCGCCGCCGGCCGCCGCCAGGATTGCGGCCGCCGCCTGTTTCGCCCCCGCATACGTCACATGTCCCGAAATCCCCGGGAACTCCCACATGCCGGCCAACAGCCCCTTCGCAGGCCTTCTGTGCAACAGCACTCTCTCGCCGTCACACAGCAAAAGCACGGTCCTCTTCTCGGCCTGTCGCTCCTTCACGGCTCTCTTCGCCGGAATCTCCGCCGTCAATCCTTCGGAAAATGCCGCGCACATATGCGACAGCGGACACTGCTCACAGTGCGGTTTCCCGTTCGGAATGCACACGGTCGCTCCGATGTCCATGACCGCCTGATTGAATCGGCCGGGATCGGACGGCATCTTCGCATACTCCGAAAGCGCCTTTCTCAGCTGCTCCCCGACCTGCTTTTTGAAGCTGTCGCTTCGGATATCCCCGCGATACCCGGTCACGCGCGCGAACACGCGCAGGACATTGCCGTCCACGGCGGGCACCGGAATCCCGAATGCGATGGAGGCAATGGCACCGGCAGTGTAATCACCGATGCCCGGCAAACTGCGAAGCAAGGTATAGTCGGCAGGCAGATTGCCATCATAGCGCTCGCAGAGAACTTTGGCTGCCTTAGCGATATTGCGGACGCGCGAGTAATAGCCGAGGCCTTCCCACAGTTTGACGAGACGGTCTTCCGGCGCCTCAGCAACCGATGCGACCGTCGGGAATTCCGTCAGAAAGCGATAGTAGTAACTGCGAACGGCCTCCACCCGGGTCTGCTGGAGCATGATCTCCGAGATCCACACATGGTACGGCGTCAGATCCTCGCGCCACGGCAGAATCCGGGCATTGTATTCGTACCAAAAAAGCAGAGCCGGAATCGACTCCTTATATTGTTCTTCCTGTTTCATTCTCATGGAATTCTGTTTTTCCTCTTATGACACTGTACTCAGTTCATTTTCCGGTCGCACCGGTTTCATTTTCTCGCAAGCTGCATATCGATAAAGTCGTAGATCGTGATCACTCCGCCATGTTCATTGATGGCCTGCTCAATCTTGGAGAAGAAACTGTTTCTCGCTGTCTCGCCGATCGCGATATGATCGGAATAGGTTCCGAGCAGTTCCGTGTATTCCTTCGCCGTGAAGACACGCTCCCGCTGAAACGTCGCATATTGAATGTCGCAATAGCCGTATTTTTCGGCGAGCATTGCCTGCTCCTTCGCCGTCTCCTCCGTGAATTCCCGAAAGTCTCTCGTCTTATTCTTATGGTACGTGTAATAATATTCGTCGTACAGCGATTGGATCTCTTTCGCCAGTTCCGGTCTTCCCCTGTCCGGATTCGGATGGTTCGCAAATCTGGCAAATGCTCCGCCCTTCTTCAGCATCGCATACACCTTCTCATAGCCGACCTGCTCCGGTATCCAGTGAAACGCCGACGCCGAGAAAACCAGATCGCAGGAATCCGGCTCAAACTCCGTCTCCTCGAACCTTCCGTTGATCACGGAAAATGAAGGATACTCCGCGAACTTTTCCCGCAAAAGCGCGGCAAATCTCTCCCCGTACTCCACCGACGTCAATCTGCATCCGGTCCGAAGCACCGGCGCGGTAGCCTGTCCGGCGCCGCTCCCCACTTCGACTACATTGCTCTCCGGCCCGATCGGCGCATACGAAAACAATCTTTCGTAGAGTTCCGGAACATACCCCGGTCTCATTTTGTCGTATTGTGACGCAACCGTATCGAATGTCCATTCCAGCCCATTGATCACTGCCATCTGAGATACCCCTTTTCTCCAAAATGTGCATATACCGTATCAGCATCAAATTTGATTATATCATATTCCGGGCCGCCTGTCAGCATAGCGTAGACCGGCTGCATTGGAATTTCCTGTTT
Organism: Lachnospiraceae bacterium; assembly: GCA_017441265.1. Classification (GTDB taxonomy): domain Bacteria; phylum Bacillota; class Clostridia; order Lachnospirales; family Lachnospiraceae; genus ISDg. The sequence continues at coordinate 19,147 of JAFRYE010000039.1, forward strand.
CCTCAATTTTCGATGTCTTCCCTTCAAATCCTCCACCGGGAAAAGCATCGGAATTTCCTGTTTCCTCATTTTCCGATGTCTTCACTTCAAATACCCCACTGGGAAAAGCATCGGAATTTCCTGTTTCCTCAATTTCCGATGTCTTCCCTTCAAATCCTCCACTGGGAAAAGCATCGGAATTTCCTGCTTTCTCAATTTCCGATGTCTTCCCTTCAAATCCTCCACCGGGAAAGCATCGGAATTTCCTGTTTCCTCATTTTCCGATGTCTTCACTTCA
>JAFRYE010000002.1 GCA_017441265.1 Lachnospiraceae bacterium
GCGACACGGAATGGGTTAACATGAGCAACACCGACCGTGACATTAAGCCCGGCGAAATGGAATGCGCCCTGCTTTCTCTTCTGAGCGACGAACATCCGTCCATCGACAAGAACACGCCGATTGAGCTGCGATGCCGTTACTGCTGCAGTCAGGCGGGCGTGGATGAGGATGTGTTCTCGGAATACTCGAAGGTGCTGACCTTTGAGACAACCGAGATTGGCAACGATTTGCCGCCGACACCGACGGCTGGGGCCACTGCCGACGATCCCACGCCGACGCCGAAGGCAGAGTCCAAGGACGAGAAGAAGGACGACAAATGCCCGATCTGCCATTTCTGCCCACAGCCTCTGGGCCTTTGCATCTTCATCTGGCTCGCCATCATCATCGTTATTCTTATCGTCGTCTATATCGTCGTGAAGAAGAGCAAGAAGGATGAAAACCAAAAGAAGTAATCCTTCTTTCGGAAAATGACAAAAACAACGCGGGAGAGAGTTCCGTGAACTCTCTCCCGTTTGATTTCTCTGCCGAATTCGCAGCAGCTGATCATGTCGTTACACTTCGCATTTTCCATTGGATAAGATCTCCTTCTGTCGTTTCTTTGATAGACTTCGGAGCACGAGCTGATACGCCTTCTCAAGCATGGTTTCGAGAATGTCGTCCGGCACACAGCCGTCGGCCTTCACGGAATTCCAGTGCACTTTGTTCATGTAATAGCCCGGAATGATATCCTCAAACTGCCTCCGCAGAAACTCCCCCTCCAGGGGCTCCAGTTTCAGTGTGATGTAAACCGGCACATTGTCATCGTCTCTGCAGATGGCTGCAAACATCTTCTCGTCAATCTTATACCGGATCCAGTTCCATTCCTCCTGCAGATCCTTCGTCACGCCGGGCTTCGCCATAAGGAACTCATCGATCCAAGGGTATTTCATACTCACATCCTCCTGTAGATTTGCCGCAGATTGTCCGCTGCCGCTGCAATACGCTCCCGCAGTTCCGTCATACGGTTCAGCCGAGGGCTCGCAGATTCAGGATCATGGCGATCAAAGTCTTAATATCATCGATTTCCGCCTGCACCTTGGCCATCTCCTGATCAATATCCAGCTTTCCGACCTCAATGTTCGCATCGAACACGTTCTGACCGGGCTCGTTAAAACCGAGGAAAACCTGATTCCCGACCACGTGCATGGCAAGGCTTTCGTATTTTCCGGCCAAAATCTGCAGACGCTCCATAAACTGCGGTGTGATCAGATAAAACGCATCCTGCTGTATCTGCGAATATACGTCAAAATCCTTGTTAAACTGCACCGATTCCAGTTCGACCTCGGTTTCCTTCGCCTCTCTCCTGCTGAGCGGTCTGTGCTTGAACTTCCGGCTGAAAATCGATACGGAAGAAACCAGCTTATCCGGAAAATGAAACACCATCATCCTGCCCTGAAAATACTCCTCGGAACGGCTGCTGTCGCTCGAGGTGTCAACCTCTCGCACATTTACCTCCGCGACCTCGAAATCCACGCCCTGATACGCAGCGCGGATGTAATCCTCGGACCAGTATCGGTTTCCCATTTCACAGAGGCCGAAGCTCTCGATGTTTTCCCTGGTGAAACCGCCGTTCGGTTCATAATGCACATTATCGAAATTATTCTGCAGCGGCTCCCGGACAAACGCATCCTTATACAGCTCCCTCATTTCCGTCTGGAGCTTTCTTACCCTACGGGCCCCGAGAAGCAGGATCACTATGCCGAGCGGAGGAATGACCAGGCAAAATGCGCCGAGCACGAGGAATAACATCGTTTTCCCGACTGCGTTTCGTTTCTCCTGCAATCTGGTCAATGCTTCATTGGAAGTTCTGACTGTCGTGTTTGTGTTATTCATAGCCGGTCTCCTTCTAAAAATGATGCTCCGGAAGCTCGATGAATACCCCCGGCAATTCTTTTCTCATAGTCTCCCCGTTTTCAAAATGCAGTTGTATCTGACCGCTGCTCCGTCCGGGTATTCGATCACCGTTTTCTCCTCGGAAAATCCGCACTTGCGGTAGAAGCCGATCGAATCCTCGTCCGTCTGGGCCTTGATGCTTTGCAGATTTTCGGTTTCCATCACACTTCGGATCATTTTCCTTCCGATCCCTTTGCGACGGGTGTCGCCGGACACCGCGATCCCGACGATCTCAACGATCTCATCGGCGTAATCCAGGACCATCATGCCTGTTTTCGTGCCTTGACTCTCACACACGAACACCTTCACGGACGGATCCGCCAAAAGAACGTTCATCTGCGTCGTATAGTCCTCGTATGTCGCATGATACATGCACTGCGAATAGATTGCGAAGGCGTCTTCCGACAAAAGCCACTCGTTATCCTCACACAGCGCAACCTTCACGGCACATCCCGACGAATCGGAAAATGCCTGCTTCTTTCTGAGGTACTCCGTTCTCGTATACCGAATCTCGTCTCCCAGCGTCTCGCCGATCGTTTTCTCAAAATCCTCTTCGTTGAACTCCGGAAAAAACACATCGCCGTCCTCGATGACCAGATCAACCTCGGTAATATACATAACGTCGACGAAGGGAATCACTTCCCTGTACAGCCCACAGCCTCCGGCAATAAACACATCTTTGCCGTGCGCCAGTTCAATCGCCTCCCGGACAGATCCAGCGGTCCGAACGCCTTGTCCTTCGAACTGCTTTGTTCTCGAAACAACGATCGTTTCCCTGTTGGGAAGCGGATGTCCGATCTCCTCATAGGAGCGACGGCCCATCACAACGACATTGCCTGTCGTGAGCTCTTTAAACTGCTTTTGCTCGCCTTTTATCCTCCACGGAATCTCTCCGCCTTTCCCTATGACATTGTTTTTGGAACGAGCAACGATCAATCCGATCATTTGATTCCCCCCTTCGTTTTAATGCAGCGCCGCATAGTGCATCTTCTCAAACCTGTCGGGTACATGCTGTCTTTTATGTCCAAATGCGTAACACTTCTCCCGCGACTTCTCTAACAAAGCCTCTGTAATGCCTCGGAGATTTCCCGGATCCTCCCGTATACCTCACGGCAGATCTCCGTACGCCAAAACGCAAACTGCAGCAATTCGTCCCTGTTTTCCGTTTGGGCAAGAAGGTATTCCTTATACCCGTAGCAGCTGCGTGCAAGCTGGAAAAGATATACATACGGCATCGACTCCAGATCGCGCCGGGTAAGCTTAGAATACTTCATGTATTCACTTACATACAGCAGAAAATCGTCTAAGTTCAGGGGACTTCCGCCCTTGCATGCACCGAAAGACTGCATGTACGACCTCATGATCTCCCATACGGCGGGGATGCAGGCCGCTGAGGCAAAGTCTATGACCGCTTTGATCTTTGACCCGTCACATATCAACTGACAGGCTGTATAATCCCCGTGTGACGGGGTATACGTAATGCCTTTATAGTAGGATTTCATCCCGTCGAGTCCTATGTTCAGCTCCCTCTTGTAAAGAAGATCGCTTCGGATCCTTTCATACTCCGGAATCGATTGGTGGCCTTCCATGGCTTCCAGGAGAACATCGCATTTTTCGGTTGCTTCCTCCGCGGTATACTTTTCCGCCCACTCCGGCGTCATACTCGTCTTCATCGGATATCCTTTGAGGCAGTTGTGCATTTCTCCCAGATATCTCGCGGTCTCCTTCAGGAGTTCATGAGGCAGGTCATTCATATATGTTTCCCCTTCGATAAACTCCTGAATGCCGATCTCATGGCCGCCGGATTCCGTCCGGTACTGCCCGTCGACAGTCTTTATGAAGCCGGCCGTCGGAAATCCCCGGGAGATAAGATAAGACACAAGCTTGCCTTCCGAATCAACATCCTCCGGCGTGAACCAGCTTTGATACTCTTTCAGAAAGAAAATTCCTTCCTCGCAGCGTATCCTGAAGCAGTTTGCCGTTCCCTGCGACAGATGGCTGCTTTCCAGAAGATGAAGACCGTATCGATCCGACAGAAGGCTCTTCATGCTTTCCCCGCTCAAGGTTGATCTTTCAAGTTGCATACTCTCTCCTCCCCCGATTTGGGCAATGTTTTTATCTTCTCATCCTTGATCGCCGCGATTCTGAAGCCCGGCTATAAATTCCAGCATGTTCTTCTCTGTCTCTTCCTGATATCGAAAACCTCTATTTTCCGCGACAGCCTTTGCTGTTAGGTTCCACAATTTTGTCACGGCATCATAAGCTTGCCGAATATGGCCATAATCCGCATCCGGGTAGGTTTTCTTATAGAGCAGCAAAGACTTCTGATCCAAAAGTTTCCCGTAATTGCTGTTAAGAATTCCCAGATCCACAGGCTCACCGATACGCAGGTAAATGTTCCAGCACAACATTTTGTTAAGCAAATCCCGAACCGCAGTATTCAGATAGAACATCGCAGGTGTCAGTTCTTCCCTCAGCGTATATTCCGCGAAGGTTTTCAACACCCACCAGAATTCATTGCATGTTCCCGTGAATTCCTCCTCCGTCGGTGCGTTTGCGAAAAATGTCTGTGCTTCCGTTAACCGTTCGATCTCCGGCAGAAGGCCGTCTTTATCCAGGATCTTTTGGTACGTTTCGCCGATCCAGACATTTTCATGCGTATCCGTCCCATTATACTTCCGCAAAAAGGTTTCGCGATCCATCGCGTTGATCACGCTCTCTGTTCTCATATCCATCCATTCCCGTTATGATCCGTAATTCGGAAAATGCCTTAGCCCAACCCGTTTTCTCAGTCGCACGGATATTTCAATCCAAGTAGTTATAAAACAATATCACGGTTCATATCGTTTTGCAATGGACATTTTATTATTCAGGTCGTTCGACCGTTTTTCTAAAACAACCGCAACGCTTAACCGAATTCGATGTTCTCGTCCATCACAAAAGGGAGCGCCGATCTTACGATCGTCACTCCCTTTGGAAACAACTGTTTTCAATTATTCGCAGGCGATATACACATCCATGCTCTCACCGTCTGCCTCAAAGCAGGGGATAACCCCCTCTCCCGCCTGTCTCAGACCGTTGGTCCTCATGAAATCCCCAAGCGTATGATACGTGCCCGGGATCGTGACAAACGGATTGTCAAACGGTCTGTCAATGTGGATCGCGGCGTACTTATGCGCAGCCTGCTCCTTTACTCGTACTTGTGTGCGTCGCGTCGCAAGCACAGAGTAACATGCAGCAGCCGCCTTTTCCACCAACCCCCGGGTGCATTTTCCGCGGAAAATGCCACTTCAGGTTGCGCGTGTCAACTCGTCCATCACGATTGATTGCCCTTCATAAAAGGCGCTATTCTCCTTGCGATGACTACGGCAAGCGCCAGTTTCACCAGATCCGGAATGATGAACGGAAACACGCACCACCCGAGAACCGTAATCAGCCCGACTTTTCCGCTGTTCTGTATATAGACATGCATGAACCAGGCCGTTCCGAACGCATAGCACACGATAAGTCCGAGGATGAGCGCCGCCACTTTAACAACAATTCTCTTCCCGAACAATCTCGTGAACAGTATATAAATAAGGCCGATCAGCAGGAAGCCCCAAATGTATCCGCCCGTGCTTCCGAAAAGAATTCCGACGCCTCCGCCAAATCCCGCGAAAACAGGCACTCCGACTGCGCCAAGCAGCACATATACCAGTGTTGCAATAGTCCCTCTTTCACCGCCAAGAAGCAACAACACGAAGAAGACGGCAAAGGTTTGTAAGGTAAACGGAACCGCTGTCGGTATGCTTATCCAAGAACACACCGCTATCAACGATGCGCCGATCGAAATATAAACCAGGTCTAAAACCGTCAACCCCCGTTTTGTCTTAACTGCCACTTCACTGCTCATTGTGCATGATCCTCCGAGTGTTACTGCATTTTACGAACATCGTTCGAAAAATGCCTTTATGAGGGTAGCACGGCAGCGCCGGATTGTCAACCTGTTTTATTTGTTTGGTTGACAATCAATATTCTCTCGAGGATTCCCGCGATAAGTGTATTTTTTGCAATCGTGGCTTTCCCGGGTGCAAACAACCCGGTGGCTCTGTCTTTAACATCCTCGGGAAAGCTGCTTACATCCGAATCAAAGTTGATCCCGATCCCCGCCACGATCCACTGCAGGGTGTTACTGTCGAATTCGCTGCCCGACTCCAGCAGAATCCCGCAGATTTTCTTTCCGTCAACATAGACGTCATTGATTCCTTCAATATGGGACTCAATACCGGTGTACTCCCTGATCGCATTGATTACCGCATTTCCCACATGAGCCGTGACCGATATGCTGTCCGTGAAGGGCAGCATGTCAGGCCTCAGCACAATGCTCATATAAAGGCCGCCCGCAGGGGAAAAGAAGGAATGATCCTTCCTGCCTCTCCCGCCGGTCTGCGTCACGGCAACTACGGAAGTTCCGTGAAGTGCGCCTTTCACAGCCAGTTCTTTCGCCGTATCACTTGTGGAACCGAGACTGTCATACACAAAGATGTCCGCTTTTCTGAGTTTCTCCGGCAGTCCGGCTTTTATTCCCTCGGCGGATATAATGTCGGTATTGCCGGTCAGCCGGTAACCTTTGTTACTGATTGCCTCTATGTCATAGCCTTTCCCACGAAGATCTTTTATGGCTTTCCAGACGGCATTTCTCGAAACGCCGCACTGCTTCGCCATTTCCTCCCCGGAAATGTAGCTGTCTTTGTTGGATTCCAGAAGAAACAAAACCTGCTCCGATGTATTCATCCTCTTCAATGTTCACTCCTCATTCCGATTCCGCATGAAGGATCAGCTCATTTTCCACGCGCTCGACACGCTGTATCGTTCTGCTTTTCGCCTTATGTTACAGCTCACATATCATTCTTACTTTAATCGGTCTTTTCGTCAAAAACTCTGCATTTTCATCCATAACAGTTCGCGGATGCTGATAAACATCAATGCCGACTGCAATAGGTTCGTCTATTACATATAAGTACCCTTTTTCTGTTCCGTTATGATAAATTACCCCGTCGTCATCATAGCTCAACCGACTCGGTTGATGAGAAAACGCTTCTGCAAGTTCTTTCCACTGAGTGATCGTACTGCCCTCTCGCAATTCCGAAAACACCTTGTTCGAGCCATGATACCATATTCCGTTCGGATCAATCTTCAGTTCCATTTGTTCAAATCTCCCATACTTATTGAGCACCGTCAGTTCAGCCATTCCTTCAGCCGTGTAAACACCTCTTCTTTATCTTCAGCAGGTATTGAGCCGCTTTTATGCAATGCATAATGATGGCCAAACTCACTGTCGATATAAATGTTTCCGTGAAGCATCACGGGTTTATCATACCTCGGCCTGACATGAATATGCAGATGCGGACTGGGATCGGAATCCTTATAAAAACTATTCATCAGACAACTCCAGTTACACAAGGTTGCCCCCATAACAGTCTTTAAACAGGTCTCCACCTTACAAACCAGCCGACGGAGTTCTTCCCATTCATCCTCTGTCAGCTCTGCCATTGAACCGCAGTGACGCTTCAAAACCAGAATACATCGCCCGATATAATCCTGTTCATCGGAAAGGAAAACAGTCCACAACACACTCTCGTACACTTGAAACTGTTTATCTTCTTCCGATAGATTGCACCAATCACAATTCACCATTTTCCTCACCTGCAAGCTTCGATAACTGCGACGGTAAAATCTTCAGCTATCCGTGACGCTTCTTTACAGTTCATTTCAAAGAACTCGGATCCACTGTGGTCTGCGGTATCCGTAATACTTCGGATTGCTATAAACGATACCGCATTCGCATAACAGACATGTGCGATGCTTCCGGTCTCCATATCAACCGACAAAGGATTGAACGCGTCAACAATCTCCTGCCGCCCGTCATCCGAAATGAACGCCTCTCCGGTAACCATTCGTCCAAAGAAGACCTTTTCCTTGGTCTGAATATGTTCTGCAACGTCCCGCGCTGTTCTCAGAAGTTTTTCGTCAGCGGCAAAGAATACGGATTTCATCCAAGGATGATATTCTGTCAAAATTCCGGAATCAACGTCATGATACGCTACTTCCGTTGAAACGACCGTATCAAGTATTTTGAGTCTGCGATCCATCCCACCTGCCACACCGGCATTGATGATTGCATCGACATTGAAATCATCAATCACAATCTGCGCAGCGATTGCCGCATTAACCTTACACACTCCGCAGTAAAGCAACACAATATCATGCGCGCCTATTTTACCGATGTGAATTTTGAGCATCGCTTTCTCTACAACAGAATGCTCCTGAAAGTCATCAAAAAAAGGTGCCAACTCATTTTCACTTGCACAGATAATGCCTATCTTCATGACAGCCGCCAATCCTCCTCAACCATCAACTCCGTTTTTCAAAATTATAATATCGCTACTGCTGATACTCTTTGAGTTCTTCCAAAAACTCACGGTAGTCTTCTTCCGACCAGTAAAAAGTAAGCTCATCTTCCGTGTAATCTTCGGGTTTATCACGCATAAAACCGGTCCCGATATCATAGTCAAATCTCTGTAACACGGCTTCGGCGAACTCCCGGAAGAACATACCGATACCGGTAATAACCTTTCCGTCGCATACGATTCCCTGATGGATAAAGTTCTCTTTTTCGATAAATGAAAACACTTCCGTCATCTGCATAAAGAATCCTGCGGTGAACTTCTTTCCTGCCAATACGCCTGCTTTTGCCAACAGCAAAGGAGCGGAGGAAATTGCCCATACAAACCACCTCCGCTCTTTCCACGAAGTTCCGTCCCTATTCAACCGGGAAGGCCGCCGTTCCTACTGCATGATCGCTTCAGCAATCTGCTGTACACTCCTATCGTCAGTCGCAAAAGCATCGTCCGCCGACGCAAAATAGCCAAGAGAATTCAGACTGACCGCAAGCCATTCCTCGGTCCGCCACTCGCATCGGTCGTCGTTCTTCCATCGCGAGATCAGATGCTCCCTATCACAGACCAGGGTAACGCTCCTAAGCTCCAGCTGCATCTGCTCGATGCCCTGCCGGATCCTCCGATATGTCTGCTCGTCATCCATCAGCCATACCAGCACGATCTGCCTGCAGGCTGAGCATTTTCGGTAATTGTCGATCATGTGGAGGATGTTATCGACGGCCATCGCTCTGGTCTCACTGTTCCCGACAAACGGGTGGATATCCATGCACCAGTCCCCGTCAATAAACGCCGTTCCGGCACAGGAATCCGCGATATACCTTCCGACTGTTGTTTTTCCGACGCCCATCGGCCCGTTGATCACGATCGCCCTCACTGTTGCCTCCCGACTCCGTCATTTTCCGACGAATGCCTTCGCAAAAGCACAAGATATTCGTCGGTTCCTTCTTCCTCTTTTCTCTCGCCTGTGGCAGCAAATCCGTGTCGCTCATAGAAGCGGATCGCCTTTACATTCTTCTCCAAAGCCCAAAGATGGTCCGCATTGTGCTCCTTTATCGCATATTCCAGCAGTCGGGAGCCAATCGAGGCATTTTGCAGGACCGGCTCTACAAACAGTCTCGCTATGTAGGTTCCTTCGATCTTGATAAATCCCTTAACGACTCCGTCATCATAAACATACATGCTGTCAAGCCCGGCCTCATACTCCTTCATGAGCGCCGGAACCTGCAATTCCCGAAAATAATACTCGTCCGATTGAAATATCGGATAAAAGTACAGGCGATAATTAAAGACCTGTATCTCCGCGATGCGCGACAAATCCTTGTATTCTGCTTTTCTTATCATGCTCATATCCTTTTAGCAAACATTTTACGGAAAATGATGTTCCTCCTCACTGAGCGCTCCGCAATCCGAGTTTGCGATATATGGCTTCTATGAACGGCGATTTGTAGGCAATATAGCCGTCGATGTCAAAGGGATACCGCTTCGCGCCTTCTTCCTTCACACGGCTGTATTCCCGAACCGCTTCGGGGTCGCTCCGCAGGTAATCGCGAAATGCGAGATGTCTCTTAAGTTCCTCCGAATCCTTCGGGCATACGTAGAGATGATGTTTCCGCAGGTGTTCTTTTCCCTCGTAGGAAAATGCCTCCCGCCCCGGGATCTCTCTGTTTCCTTCGTGTGTGTAGCCGATTCCGGCAAGCGCTTTGATCACTTCGGGCAGCATCGCTTCTGCTTCGATGACAACATCGATATCGATGATTGGTTTTGCCGAAAGCCCCGGAACCGAGGTGCTTCCGACGTGTTCGACGGACGATGCCAAGCTTCCCAGGGCATTTGCAAGCTCTCCTTTGATCGCCTGAAAGTCCTGTGCCCAAGCGCTGTCATACGGGCTTACTTCCACGCGCTTATAGCCTCTCGGCGAGGCCTTCAGCGCTTCTTCGATCCGTTTGAAATCCGCACGCTCTTCCTCCCGATCGTACGTGTAGTTGTCCGGCACATCGTCAAACAGAGCGACACGCTCCATCTCGCTCTTTGGAAGTTCGCCAAGCGCATGGGCATACGCCAAAAATGCGCGACCGTTGTTTCGTCCGACTCCGTCATCCCAGATCTGCTCGTAATCCCAAAGCGGGATCATGTAGCAATCCCGGATGCCGGTCTCTTCCCACAGTTCGCGAAATGCCGCCGCGAGCGCCGTCTCTCCGGATTCCACATGGCCGCCCGGATGCTCAAAGCTCTGCCGCTTCCTGTGAAAGCTGTAGACCCATTGATCGTTGTAACGGGCAAAAACGACGACAAACTCAATGTTATCAAGCCTGCCGACCTCATAGTATTTCTTCATGAACCTTCCCTTTCTCCCCCGATTCAGACTTCCTGCGCAAGCGGAGATCAACTCTTCTTCCGTTTTTTCTTCTTCTCCCGCTCTGCTTTTGCGGCGCGGCGCTGTTCTCTGTTATCCGCTTCGGAAGCCATAACCTCAACCACGGCATCCGTGAAATCATCGTCCCACGTTCTTCCGGAAATCGTTGCGTCCGACCACGGACACAACGTTTTGTAATTTGCGTCCAGTATGACAGTGTACGGCGGACCGCAGCGATCATTGACCGACATGAACAGATGGCGTCCTTCGTTGATCAACCTGCTCGGCCACTCAACGTCCGGATCATCCACATGGTCATAAATCTCTTTCGTAATCTCATACAAGCTGCAATTCACACCGCTTCCGGTCTGCGCTGTATAAAGCCCGGTTTCGGGATCATAACAACACTTCCATCCGTAACCTTCTTTGAATTCCATTTTGCTCCCTTCCGCGATTCTGCTCGAGTCCCGCGCTGTCCGCCACGTTATCGGTTCTCACTGTCCCGGAAAACTCTCGACCCGGTGGCGCCCTTTTGGCCCTGATACTTGCCGTTGTAAGGATTGAGCGCATCCCGGTCCATCTCGGCAAATACAAGCTGTCCGACTCTCCGGCCGGCCTTCAGTTCGATAGCGCACTTGTTCGCGTTATACAGTTCAAGGGTTATCTCGCCCTTGAAGCCGGGATCAACCCAGCCGGCATTCTGAATGAACAGCCCCATTCTTCCGAGTGAGCTTCTTCCTTCGACGAAAGCCGTCAGATTATTCGGGAGTTCAAAATACTCCATCGTCGTCGCCAGAACGAACTGACCCGGCATGATGAGAAACGTGTCTGTCGTGATCGTCTTGTACGATATCTCATTTTCCAAAGTGATCACGCCGGACGGAGTGTCGTCGACAATGCTGAAGGTACGCCCCAGTCGGACGTCAACGCTTGCCGGCTGGATCTGCTCCTCCGTCAGCGGCTCGATCGTCAGCGTCTTCTCCTGAAGCATCTGCAGTATCGTTTTGTCTGAAAGTATCATTGGTTTTTCCCCCGATTCTTATTTTTCAACTACCGGTTATAGCGAACGACTGCCGCTGTAAGCAGTACCGTCCCGACAACCAATCCGACAGCCATCGGCACAAAAACAACGGCGGATTGGCTGAAGATCACAAAGATTGCGGAAATCCCGAACCCTGCCCCCATCAGAAGCATTCCGCTTCCGAAAAGAGCGCAATAGGCCGGTTTGTTTTCCTCGGTTACCTTGTCGCAATGGTAGCTGATGATCAGATCTATCTTCCGATACTTCCGGATCTGCCACCCGAACCAAAGAAACGCGACAGCCAAAGCCGCAAATAAAACGCCTATGATGATAAACCAAACGAGATCACCCATATCTCTCCCCCTTCTCTCACTTCGAAAAATAAAACCGCTGTTTATACTTCAACAAGCCAAGGGGCAGCGGCGCCCCTTGGCCCGAAATTGTTATTCCACGGGAAAACAAGCTTCTGTCACGTACTCGTCCGGATTTTGCGTCTGCGCCGGACTCACGTGGTAAATGTTGAACATGTGGCCGTTCATCGTGTAACCGTTCGCCTTGATCCACGAAGCCACGGTGGCGTACGCCTCTCCCATCTGATCGTAGCTGCCCCGGATCACGCAACTGGCGACTTTGACCGCGGGAAGTGTCTTAAACTTCACATGCTCCGTGTCGGAATACGAACCGTTTACCGTCATCCAGGCGATGATCTCAACATTCTCCTCCTTATACTCATCGTCCAGGAACTCCGCTGCCGCAAGGCAGGGATCCGAGGGCACCAGATTGCGGCACTCACTCATCATAGTTCCCCACAGCATGCTCTCGTCCTCGTAGTGAGGCACCACCATCTGTACCGTAGCTGCATACCGCTCCGGGATCGTCTTTACTGTTACATCAAAACTCATCGTTTGCTCCTTTCTCAGCCTCTTTCGGGCTGTGTCCAGAAGCATCAGCTTGTACTGCGTCTCCTCGGAGAGTTTCGACAGTTCTCTCTGCCGCTCCGACAGATATTTTTCCATCTTCTCCGGGTCATCATAATCGTCTAGAATCCTGACGATGTCCGCCAGGGAAAACCCCATATCCTTCAGCGAAGTGATCCGGCCGACGGCAAAGAGCTGTTCCTCACGGTAGTACCGGTATCCGGTGAAGCTGTCGATCTCCGCAGGCTTCAGCAGTCCGATATCGTCGTAATGGCGCAGCATCCTGATGCTCACTCTGGACAGTTTTGAAAACTCGCCTATTTTAAGCATTTCTACGAACCTCCATGGATGTTTTTCTTGAGCTCACTACAACGATAATCCCTCACACAATGTGAGAGTCAATACTGTTTTTCTTTTTTTTCGGAAAATGATACCCTGTGTCTTTTCCGTCAAGTATACCACAAAGAAGCCCCCCTGAAAACTCAAAAAACCGCAAAAACCGCAAAACGATGCAAAAGCAAAGGCCCGGGGCGTTCGCCCCGGGCCGCAGCTCCGGAAGTGATTATTTTCCTTTTCCTTCGTACGTTCCCAAAAAGATCGGAAGTCCGTCGGAATCGACAATGATGTATACAAACGGATGATCAAGCGTCACATAGTGCGGCCTGGAAACTGCTTCATTGGTCGCTTCGACCGACGTTACGGCCGCTGCCTTCGTCCCTTTTTCATCCACAGTGATAAACGTCTTGTGCATGATCTTGCTGACGTACGTTCCGGGGCTCTGCATGAGCCGGCTCAGGTTTGCCGTGTCCGGGCTGAACGCATCCTTCATACCCAGCTGATGCAACACATCCACGAGTCCGAGAGAATACTCCTCCTCATATTTCGGAATGCCGACGACAATATCGCCGTACTCCGCACTCCGGAGCAGATTTCGAACGACTCCCGGCTTCAGGGAATCCACAAGTTTGTCGAGACTCACGCCCTCCTTGGGAAGTAGCGCCACATAGGAGAATTCTCCGCCCTTGTATTTCTTGACGAAACCGGTGGCAAACTCATTTTCCAAATAATCGTCGGAAAAACCGCCGAACATCATATCAACTTTTTCGGTCGTGCCGTCCGCCTTGGTGAACGTATAGTCCTTCTCTGTGGCCTGCTCCGAGAATTCAATGTCCCATTTTGCGTCAAGCGCGATCGCATTCATGAGGTACATGATCGCCCCTTCGGGAATCTCATCGATAATCTTTTTGATCATATCCATCGTGTTTTTCTGTACCCACACATTCATGTCCGCGACCGTGGTCGAATCAAACGGAGCCGAGAAGACCGCCGTCCGGTAGTACTTCGCGCAGGTATCCAGGAATGTCTTCGGAACATCGGCTTCCCATGTATTTCTGATCCAGACAGAGTTTGCATTCGTAAACTTCGTTACGTCATCGCTGCCGCCCGTAAGCCGCGCGACCCAACCTGCCAGATACTCGTTGCGCTCCTCATTCGTCAGCCCGAGGAGTGCGTCCATCTGAGCGAGCGTATTGCCATCAGCCCCGTTGGCGAGCATGCCGAGTGCCACGTAGATCGAGAACGGGGAGATCATCCGCGTCTTGCCCTTGGGGATGTTCGCGAACACCTTGTAGGCAAATGTCTCGTATGCCTCGCGCATCTTCTCGTCCATCTCCTTCATAGCGGGAGCCGTGGAGGACGACGATGCCGCGGTCAGTTCCTTGGAATTGCCTGATTCCACCGGTTTCTCGGTCGGCTTATCAATCGGCTTATCGGTTGGCTTATCAATCGGCTTGTCGGTCGGCGTGGGCTGATCCTCTCCCTGCTTCGGCGTAACCGTTACCGTGACGCCTGTATTTGACGGCGTCTTTCCGACTTTATTGTTGCCCGCGACCTTCCACACGACAATGCCCAGCACGCAGGCCGCAACAGCCACCATAACACCCGGCAGAACGGCCTTTCGCCATGCTTGCTTCTTCGCCGCCTTTTTTTCGTATTCTTCTGTTCTTCGTAAAATGCTTTCTACTACTTCACCATGATCTCTCATGAAATCCCTCCTTGTTCATCTCTTCCCGCAACGCTTCCCGGCCGCGCTCGATCAAATGATTCACGCTGTGTACCGACTTGTTCATGACCACGGAGATCTCCTGCGCGGACATGGACTCGAAATACTTCAGCCACAAAGCTCTGCGGAATTCCGGACGCAGACGCGACAACCCTCTGTGAAGCGCCTGCTTTTCCTCGTCCGCGAAAAAATCCTGCGCCGCGTCCTGTTCCTGGTCCGCGAGCCGCATCATCTCCTCCGGAGCGACGGAAACCGCCTTGTGATTCTTTCTGATATACTTGCCCGTCACGTTGCGTCCTATGGCGTACAACCATGTTTTGAACGAAGAGTTCCCCTTAAATGCAGGTTTTTTCGTCGTCAGAACAAGGATCGTCTCCTCCGCCATGTCCTCCGCGTCGTGCAGGTTGTTCAGCCACGTGTTCAAAAACAGAACAAGTCCGTCATAGTACATGTTGACCAGTTCCGTCAAACCTCTGTTATCACCTTCAAGATAACGGTGGTAGCTACTTGCACCGTTTTCCATCTTCTCACCTCCTTCACCCATTAGTACCGCCCCCACACGGAAAATCGCCGAACTTTTTGAAATTTCCAAATAAAGTCCGATATGGAAAAGGACTTCCGAAAAAGGAAGCCCTTTGCATTGTCCGGATTTCTTATTTGCTGAACTGCGACAGGAACAACCATGCCTGCTCACAGGTGTGATGGCGGCACTCATGTCCCTGGTTGTCGATGCTGCCGAGCGCGGTGCGGCACACGCCGTCCTCGCTGTCAAAGTACTCGATCGTCAACTTGGCGTCTCGCGATTCGTCCGCAATCACTTCGGTGCGATCGCCGTTCACGCCCCAGATCTTATTTTCCCAGGTATCAACGCCCGAAAGCTCGACCGGGTACGCTTTCTTCACATGGTTGACGCCGAACAGCCAGCGAATGCGGTCGAGGCACTTCTGCGCCTGGAACGGAAGCTCCGGAAGCGGCGTGACGGCTCCTCCCGCGTAAAATGTCGGAACCGCCTTGTCGCGGTTGATCTCGCAGGGCGCGGGCTTGCCGTAGGAATTGTCCCCGACTTCGAACGTCGCGTCCATCGGGGCAAGACCGGCAAATACGTCCGGGTATTCCTGGAAGAGATCCCAGGATTTGCAGCCGCCCATGGAAAATCCGCTGGCATAGATGCGCTTCTCGTCGATATTGTAAACGCTCTTCAGTTTCTCGATCAACGCAACCATCTCGGTCGCGGTACTGTTTAGGTGATTTTCGATCGCCACGAGCAGGAAATTGTAGCGGTTCGCAACGCGGTACCACGCGGAGACATTGGCGATGTACATAGCCGAGTCGCCGCCGCCGTGGAATGCGAGAAGCATCGGCACAGGGGCATCTCCCCGGAACAGATCCTTGTTGTAGTAGAGCACGAAACCGACCTTATGCTCGGCGGTGCCCTTGTCGTCGCCGCAGTTGTCCGGGGATGTCGGAAGCACCGTCACGCACTCTTTGCGGACCATGCCCATCTCCTCGAGGACAGGCTCATTTTCCAAATTCCCGCACCAGCGGCGGAATCTCCGGACGAAGGTACCGAACTCCCACGCGTAATCCGCCGTGTCGCGCACCAGAAGGTTCTTGCAGCCGACGGAGAGCGCTTTGTTCACGGCAACGGAGTTTCCGACGGAAACCACGGGGATGTCCGCTCGCTTCGGCTCCGGAATTACCGAGAGACGTTCCAGCGTACACACGGTCGGCGTAATCTCGCCGGGGCCCCACAAAAACTCGCCGTTCACGGTCGTGAGCAGGTTCTTTGCGATGTAATCCGCGGACGCTCCGAATCCGTACAGGAATGTGCGGAAGATCGCGCCGCGTATGAAAAATCCTGCAGCCTCGCCGGTGAAGCGGTTGCGCATCGTCACGCACCCGTCCGTAAAATACTGATGGATCTTGGAGTTCGCGATCAGCTCCTGAAACAGTGCCACATCCGCGCCGTTCCAGCCCTCCGCTGCCGTCGGATAAACAAACACAACGCTTCCGCCATAGCAGCGCGCAATCTCGGCCAGACCGCTCTTCTCCGCCCAGTCCACGGCCTCCTTGCCGCTATGCTCCGTCTCTTCCAGCACGATCAGATAGGGCGCCTCAAAGCCGTAGTTGATGATGTCCGTCGGAAGGTCGCACCTCGGCTCATACACTTTCACTCGAAATGTGTCAAACGCCTCCGACGCCCAGAATTTGCCGCCGTCCGCAAGCGCGACGATCTCCGGTAATTGCTTCATAGCCATAGTAGTATTCCTCCTTATTTCCTGCCGCCCGCCGGCGGCTTACGCTCATTTTTCGAAAAAAAGCACTCAGAAGACTTTCGTCCCCTGAGTGCCGTTATTCCACTCTCTGCGGAACGCCGATATCACTTGAACAGACCGCCGAGCAGATCCGTTACGCTGCTCAACGGAGAGCTGTCTTTTTTCTCTTCCTTCTTTGCCGTCGTCTTCTTGCCGGAAGTCTTCTTGCCGGATGTTTTCTTACCCTCGGTCTTCTTACCTTCGGTCTTCTTGCCTTCGGTCTTCTTGCCTTCCGTCTTCTTGCCGGTCTTTTTCTTGCCCGACGGCTTCGGCTTCTCTTCCTCTTTCTCCTCTTCCTCATCTTTGTCAGCGGAAACGAGGTTGATCAATCCCGAGGCAAGACTGCTGATGTTCACGCTGCCCAAAAGGCTTCCCAGCAATGCAGCCGTTCCCGACGAACTCGACGACTCGCTCTGCGACGAGGAACCTCCGCCGAGAAGTCCCGACAGCAACGGGCCCGCTGCCGACAAAATGCCGTTCGTCTTAGCCTTGCTGACACCGGTCTCCTTGGAAATCTCTTCCGCCGACGTCTGCCGTCCGCCGAGCACCGACGGAAGCGCCGAAGTCAACACCTTCTTGACCTGAGCTGCCGTTGCGCCGGATTTGCCGCTGATGTCCTTGACGTTGGCCGTCGTCAACAACGATTTCGTAATCTCCTTGATATCCATAATCCATCTCCTTCTCGCATTGATGTCGCGTCGGAAAATGCCGCCGCCCTTCGTCTTTCATAGTACTCTTTTTATACGCAAAAGTCAATGCGAACACGCGCGCCGCGCGTCCGGCCGGATTGCCTCAATGCAGCGTCATATTGCCCATCACAACATCCTTGAGCACGCCGACGACCTCTCGCGTCATGTTGTGCAAAAGAAAGGATTTCCGCGAAGACGCGCCCACGCCGCAAACCTTCGTATACCCGAGTTTCTCCGCAATCCCCAGCGCCCGGTACAGATGAAAATTGTTCGTGACGATCCCCACCGAAACGTCCGGCGAGGGAAGCAATTCCAGGCTGAAGCGCAGATTTTCCGAGGTATCCCTCGACCTGTCCTCAAGGATCAGTCGCCCCTCGTCGATGCCGCGCGCCGTCAGATACCGGCGCATCCCCTCGGCCTCCGAGATCGTCTCGTTGTCCCCGCGCCCGCCGGAGAGAATGCACTTCGTCTGCGGATGCTTCGTCAGATATTCATATGCGGTCTCCAGCCGGTACGTGAGGATCACGCTCGGCCCGTCGTCGTGCATCTGCGCGCCGAGGACGATCAGATACTCCGTCTCGCACTCATCCGTGCCGAACTGCGTTGCGATCCGCACCATGAGCGCCGCGTACACAGCCGATCCGACGGCAAACACGGCGATCACCGCAATGCGCACGGCCCGGGGCAGTTTTCCCCACAAATGCCAATGCGCCGCCGGGATCAATAAAAACAAAACGATTCCGATCACAAACCAGAGCCGGTAAAACCGGTTGCCGGCTCCGACATTTTTCACATACACGCCGTATCCGATACTCGCGACGCCGAGCGCCGCGTAGATCATCATGCGAATCCACGTCCACATACTTCACTTCCCCTGTCACTGTCCGTTCGGAAAATGAACCCTCCCGGTTCACTCCCTGCCTTCGCACAACTCCGCAAGCACCAGCGCCAGCGCCCGTCTCTGCGCTCTCACGCTTCCCTGAACGGAATTAGCCGGGCCGCCGCCTTTGGCGCCGAATCGCTCGCGCAGTTTCGCAATCCACTGCGTCACGTCGCCGCCGTCCTGCTCAATGACAAATCTCCAGACGCCCGCCCCCTCCGCAATTTCCGGCATCTCAACCGGAAGCAGTGCGCACACGACTCCCGCGTAGCGCCTTTTCATCTCGTCAATGCTGTATCGCAGAAGCGATGCGTCCGCCTGCGCCAAAAACAGGACTCCGGCCCCGTTGATGCGCCCGTCCTCCGTGCGAGGGCGCGCGTCCCGCCCGACCGTCGCCGTGATCTCCGATAATGCGATCCTGCGGTCTTTCTCGATCACTGCGTAAATCGCATCTTTGCGCTCTTCCATCAACTTCGACACCGCGTCGGCAAGGTCCTCGGTCTTCACGGACAGCTGCCTCGAAAGGTTCGTCAGCAGCGCGAGCCGCTCCCCGTAGTCCTCCATCGCGCGGAAGCCGCAGCGGTACGACACCCGCACGCCGCCTTTATAGTTCTCCCAGCCGATCAGTTTGAAACATCCGACTTCGCCGGTCGCGCGCACGTGCGGCGCGCAGCAGGCGCACAGGTCGATGCCGTCGATCTCCACAAGGCGCACTGCCCCGTCGATCGCCTTCTTGCTCCGGTACTCCCGCGTCGCAAGTTCCTCCGCGGAAGCGTACCATGCCGTAACCGCACGGTTCTCCACGATCGCCCGGTTGGCCGCCGTCTCCAGCTCCCGAAGCTGGTCTTCCGTCAGTTTGCCGTCGTAGTCCATCGTGGCCGTCCGCTCGCTCAGATGAAAGCCGACATTGTGATAGCCGTACCGCGCATACACCAGCCCGGAGAAGATATGCTCTCCCGTGTGCATCTGCATGTTGCGATACCGGAACTCCCGATCGATGCACCCGTGGACGCACCGCCCGACAGTCCAATCCTCCTTCCGCTCCGCGCGGATCCGGTGGCGGATCTCACCGCCCGTGATCTGCACATCCGTGACCTCGCACCCGTCGATGGTTCCCCGGTCCGGCGACTGTCCCCCCTCCTCGGGAAAGAACAGCGTCGCAGACAAGGTCACCCACATCCCGTCCTGCTCATCGCAGGCCGAAACGGCCGTGACCGCAGCGTCAAATTCGGTAGCATACGCATCTTTGTCGTACAGTTTTTCTGTCATTTTACTCTCCTCGATTGTCCCTGCGGGGACGCAATCATAAAAACGGGACGGTACGAAACCGTGCCTCGTCGCACGAACCCGCACCGTCCCGGTCTGTTTCGGTATCTGTGATTACTCTGCCGCCAACGCTTCCTTGATCACGGCCCAGACATTCTTGCTCTCAAAGCCGAGTCTCCAAGCCGCACAGCCTGCAAGATTATTGTCCTTGAGCACCGCGAGCTTGCGCTGGATGGACTCCGAATCCTCGATCCAGATGCTGCGCTTCTGACCGTCCTCCAGAACGTCGAGCACAACATTCTGTCCCAGGGTCTCGTCCCACTCCGGCTTCGCGTCGTGCTGCTTCAAAAACGTCTGGACGGCATCCATGCTCATGACATCGTTCTTGACGGTGCCGTCATCATCTTTGAGATTGCTCCAGTTTCTGGTGAAGAACGGAATTCCGAGGATCAGTTGCTTCGCGGGAACGCCCTTCTTGAGCATCTGCTCCACACCGCCTCTCACAAACGGAATCGATGCGACCGAACCGGCTTTCTTGGACTTCGAATAATGCTCATCGTAGCCCATGAAGATAATATAATCGATGAACTCGCACTGCTCGCCGAGGCGGTAGAACGAATTCAGGTTGTTCGGATAGTAATTGTCGGTGGAAAGCACCAGATTCTTACCTTTGCAAGCCAGATACAGCTCGCGCAGGAACTGCAGAAAATGAGGCGCCGACTCCGCCGTAATGTACTCGAAGTCGATGTTGATGCCGTCGGCTCCGACTCTCGTAACCTCGCTCACGAGGTTGTTGATCAACGCCTCGCGGGCTGCGGTGTTGGAAAAGATCGCCAGACCTTTGACACCCGGCGTAAAGTCATCGCAGAGAGCCCATACCTTAAGGCCCGCCGTATGAGCGTTCTTCACGTAAGACTCGCTTGCGAGCGACGAAATGCTTCCGTCCTCGGCCTTAAACGTAAACCAGGTCGGAGAGATGACATTCAAGCCCTTGGCTTCCTTGATCGCCGCCTTGAAATCGTCGGAACTGACCTCGCCGCCGACCTGATGCCATACCATGTTGACCTTCTCGGACATCAGGTGCAGCTCGTAGGGCGCGATCTTCACCGGGATCGCCTGACCGGTCTCGCTGTATGTTGTTGTCTCAAGGTTGTTGACATATCCCCACAGACCGTCGGGAGTCATGACGCGAGTCCAAACCTCGCCGGAGAGATCCTCCGCGCTGTAGATTTCCTCGCCCTTCTCCAGAGTCGTAACGATATCGTACGTCTCGCCGCGTCCTGCGCGAAGGATTGTTCCGTCCTCCGCCTTGACCGAGGCCTTCAGGACTTTCGTGCCCTGCGTGAACATGGAAACACGGCTCACCGTATCCGTCGACACGGCAACCGTCATGCGTCCGAACTTCTCGATCAGATCCGTGCAGATATACGCTTCGCCGGATTCGATCACAACCATCGGAGCCAGATCCGTTATCGTCTGATCACCCTCCGTGTGGTTGGACGTGTTCGCTTTGTAAAAATATCTTGTATCGGATGTCGCGATGATCATCTGCTTCTCATTCGCATTCCAATAGAAGCGGCTGTCATATGTTGCAACAAGGCTGACGGGAAGATACACTTTCTCGTTTTTCACCAGTCCCTTGTTCTCACACTCTCTGGCATCCACCATCACCAGCGCTTCCCCGTCCTTGAGGTTATACAGCTTCGTAAGGTCCGCGTCTTTGACTGAAGGTTCCGCCGGTTTCTCCGTTGTCGTGTTGTTCGTGACCGGCTTTTTCAAAGAGCAGCCTGCCGCAAGGCATGCTGAAATAACGACAAGAAGGATCGCGCAAATACTCCTCTTTCTCATGAAATCCTCCGTATCGCAAGGATGTTAATGTTTCTGACGCCGACCATTGTACCACAAATCTTTCGGAAAAGAAACCCCGCATTACATTTCTGTGCAGTATGCATCCGTTTTTTCTCGGAAAACGGGGCTCTTTTCCGTCCGAACGACCGCGTCGTACGCCCGCGACCGTGTTCTTCCGCCGTTTCGTCCGAGGAACATTGCCGTCTCTGCCGAAGGTGCACCGGTTACATAAAATGGTTCCATAAATGGAATTGCTCGAACAGGATGGTAACGTCCGTGATATGTTTTCATCCCTCTTCGGCTCCCCCGCACGTGCTCTCAAACGTCTCCGCTTCCGATGTTCAAAGTATACCGAAAACCGTCCTGCAAATCCATTCGCAGACCGTACAAATTTGACTTCCCGATTTTGCGTCAAAAAGCAGGAATTTCTCGGCCGGCCGCGATTTGCTATACATTTTTCACAAAATCACCGATTGACTTTAGTGCACTGTTCCCTTATACTGCTGTTACGAAATAAGACACGAAAGGAGGAACCGTTTCATGGAAAAGATCACCCGCCCCGGCGGCGACGGTCTGTTTATCTTAAGCGATGACGATCTGCCTTCGCTCAACGTCAGTTTCACCGATTTTCGGTACGGTACCTCCCGTGCCAAGTCGGCTGTCCTGCGCCTGTTCACCGGCGCCGAGACCGAAGATGTACCCAAGGTGACCGTACACCTCAACGTCAAGGCCGATCAGATTGACGCGAACCATATGATGCTCCGTATCATCCGGGACACCAAAAACCGCCATCCCAAGCGCACGAGGATCAATTTCTCGTTCCGCGATCTGGCGGAAGACATCGCCGTCTCCGACGAGGAGGATCTGCCCTTCGGCTTCACTGAGCGCACTTCCGACGAGGATGACGACTGGAGTCGTTTCTTTGACACGGACTCGGAGTATCCGGACGAGGATGAGGACCGTGATTACCGTGCCCGCAACAACGGGCGAAACCTGAACCGCGGCAGCGAGGACTCGCTTCCGTTTGACTTTCCGAAAGCGCCCGCGACGCCCTTCGAGCTCCCGCCGGAGTACATCGAGGAGCCTGCGCCGTCCATCATGAACATCCGCGAGTGGAAAGCTCATCTGGCTCACCAGCACGGTATTCCGTTCGTCCACACCGGCTCGGTATACGGCATTTTCACAAGATACCTGCCGTCGGTCACGGCCTTTGCCAAGGCTACGGAAGGCATGCGACTGAACAGTTCGCTGTACTACGATTCCCTGGATCGCTCGTACTACCTTTGCATCGACTACGAGGGAAGCGACCGCGAGGACTATTTCCGCGCATACAACTATGCCGGAGAGTTCGGCACGCGAACGCACCCGTCCGTTCCGTACTACAAAGAATACTTTCGCTGCCTCAGCGAGCACGACGCGCTGGAAGCCCTGCGCACTCTCGCCTGATCCGCGGAAATCGGACATATCTCAGACACAATCATGACCACCAGCTGAGCTGGTGGTTTCCTCTGCGGCTATAAGCCGCTGTTCCCTGCTTGCCTCTAAAGAGGCTCTGAAGAATCGCCAACCGCACTGCGGTCACGGGCCGGCTCTAAAGAGCCTCTTTTATTAGC
>JAFRYE010000040.1 GCA_017441265.1 Lachnospiraceae bacterium
GGTTCGCGAGCCCGTTTCACCGCTGTTCTGCGGAATGACGCAGACAAATCTGATGCTCGAGGTGCAGGCGGCGCAGGAGTACACCGGACAGCAGCGCCATGTATGCTATCTGATCCCGATGTGGAAGGAAGTTCTGAAATACCACACCTACGCCTATCCGGAAAATGACCGCGTCCGCGACATCATCGCCGGCGCGCACACCGGCAACGCCAACTGCGGAATCGCGGCGGTTGCGAACACCGGTGACGATGAGAACTGGACCGGCGGCGACCTGGCGGCAGCCAACTGGTACGGATTCGGGCGGATCGCCTGGAATCCGTCGCTCTCCGCGGAGACCATCGCGGAGGAATGGGCGGCTCTGACGTTCGGAGACGATGCGACGGTACAGAATGCCATTGTGAAGGTTTTATTGGCTTCCTACGGCCTCTACGAGGCTTACACGGTGCCTTTGGGCATCGGTTGGATGTGCAATCCCAATAATCACTACGGGCCGAATGTGGACGGGTACGAATACGACCGCTGGGGCACGTATCACCGGGCTTCCCACAAGGCGATCGGTGTGGATCGTTCCTTACGGGGAACCGGATACGCCGGACAGTATTCAGAGCCTTTGGCGAAGATGTACGATGACCCGGCGACTACGCCGCAGGAGCTGTTATTATTTTTCCACAGACTCCCGTATACCTATATTTTGCCGAGCGGAAAGACGCTGATACAGCACATTTACGATTCGCATTTTGAGAGCGTGGAGACGCTGCGGTCGCTGATCGAGTCCGTGGTTTCCGTGCAGGGCATGATCCCGGAGAAGCAATACACGCGCATCATGGAGCGCTTCGCGATGCAGTATGCGTCGGCGAAGGAGTGGCGCGACCGGATCAATACGTATTTCTGCCGCATGAGCGGGATCGGCGACGCTAAGCGTCGAAAGATCTACGCCGTGAGCGAAGAGGATATCACATATCCGGAAGAAAACTGACTGACCGGCGCATGTGCGCCGTCAAATACACGCAGAAAAAACAGTAAGGAGACACTTGGTATGGAAATGACATTGCGCTGGTACGGAAGCGATATGGACAGCGTAACACTGGAACAGATCCGGCAGATCCCCGGAGTCAAGGGCGTGATCTCGTCCCTTCACAAAGTCCCGGCAGGCGAGGCCTGGACGTATGAGCAGGTGAAGGAACTCAAGGATGAGATCGAGGCCGCCGGACTCCGACTGACGGGAATTGAGAGCATCAACGTGCACGAGGACATCAAGCTCGGCGCGCCGACGAGAGATATGTATATCGAAAACTATTGCAGATCTCTCGAGGCGGTCGGAAAGAACGATATTCACCTTGTGTGCTATAATTTTATGCCGATCTTTGACTGGACGAGAACCGATCTCGCGCAGCCCCTGCCGGACGGCTCGACGGCTCTGGCGTACGATTCGAACCTCATCGACGGCATCGATCCGAACACGATGTTCGAGCGCATGGAGAAGGCCAGCGGCGGATACATTCTGCCGGGCTGGGAGCCGAACCGCAAGGATGAGATCAAGGAGCTGTTTGAGCGCTATAAGGGCGTTACGGCGGACGATCTCATGAACAACTTCAAATACTTCCTCGACGGCATCATGCCAACGTGTGAGAAGTACAAGATCAAGATGGCCGTTCATCCGGATGATCCCGCATGGAGCGTCTTCGGGCTGCCGCGGATCGTCACCAGCGAGAAGGCGTTGGAGACCATCGCTTCCCTCAATCCGTCGATCTACAACGGCTTTACGCTCTGCACGGGTTCCTTGGGGTCAAATCTGGAAAATGACCTGCCCCACGTGATCCGCAACAAGACGATCGCACCGAGGATTCATTTTGCGCATCTTCGCAATATCAAATTCGAGGCACCCGGCGTGTTCCACGAGAGCAGCCATCTGTCTTCGGACGGGCAGTTTGATATGTATGAGATCGTGAAAGCGTTGCAGGAGGTCGGCTTTGACGGCGTCATCCGACCTGACCACGGCCGCATGATCTGGGGCGAAGTCGCGAGACCGGGGTACGGCCTCTACGACCGCGCTCTGGGCGTTGCATACTTAAACGGCCTCTGGGAGGCCATTGACAAGAGCGGCGCAGCCCGTCAGTGAGGAGTGCAGATCATGAGATTAATCGATATTGTAAAACCGGAAAACAGGGCGTCCTTTGAAGTCAAGGGTTACGCTCTGCCGCAGTATGACCGCGAGGCGATGATCGCGCGGACAAAACAGAATCCTACGTGGGTTCACTTCGGGGCGGGCAACATTTTCCGCGCCTTCCCGGCGGCTGTGCTGGAGGGGATGCTGAACCGCGGTGAGGCCGACACCGGCGTCATCGTCGCGGAGGGATTTGACTATGACATCATTGATATGGCTTACCGGCCGTATGATAATTTAAGCCTTCTTGTGGTGCTGAAGGCCGACGGAAGCATTGAAAAGCGCGTTGTCGGAAGCGTCGCGGAGAGCCTCAAGGCCGATACGGCGTCGGAGGATTTTACGCGGTTGATCGAGATCTTCCGCAATCCGTCGCTGCAGATGGTGACGTTTACGATCACCGAAAAAGGATATTCCCTGTGGAATCCCGACGGTTCGTACAACCGTGCGGCTTCGGAGGATCTGACTTCGCGCGGACTTCGTCCGCAGACCGCTATGGGCAAAGTGACGGCACTGCTGTGGGAGCGATACCGCGCCGGCGGGTTCCCGGTGACGATGTCGAGCATGGACAATTGCTCGCACAACGGTGATAAGCTGGCGAAGGCCGTGTTCACGTACGCCCGCGAGTGGTGCAAGCAGGGGCTTGTGCCCGGGGAGTTCGTATCGTGGCTGGAGCGCAGCGGCAAGGTCACATTCCCCTGGAGCATGATCGACAAGATCACGCCCCGGCCGGACGCCAAGGTGCAGGAGATGCTCGCGGCGGACGGATTTGAGGACAACAATATCATCATCACGGGATTTCGGACGTATACGGCTCCGTTTGTCAATGCGGAGGAGACCGAGTACCTCGTTGTGGAGGACACGTTCCCGAACGGACGGCCGAAACTCGAGAAGGGCGGCGTTTTGTACGCCGACCGGGAGACCGTCGACAAAGTCGAGAAGATGAAAGTCTGCACCTGCCTGAACCCGTTGCATACGGCTTTGGCAATCTACGGCTGCCTTCTCGGATACACGCTGATCTCCGAGGAGATGAAGGACGACGAACTCCGCACATTGGTTACGAAGATGGGATACGAAGAGGCGATGCCTGTCGTTGTGGATCCGGGCATTTTGAAACCGTCGGAATTCATCAACGCCGTTTTGACGAAGCGCCTTCCGAATCCGTTCATGCCGGACGCGCCGCAGAGAATTGCGACGGATACGTCGCAGAAGCTGCCGATCCGCTTCGGCGAGACGCTGAAAGCGTACTCGGAGCGCGGTCTGGATATTGCGTCGCTCCGTCTGATCCCGCTTGTGCTGGCGGGGTATGCCCGCTATCTGCGCGGCCTGGACGATGAGGGCAAGCCGTTTGAACAGAGCCCCGACCCGCTGCTCGCTGAGCTGTCGGAGATCGTCGGCGGGCTTACACTCGGCGGTGACAATGACTATTCCTGCCTTCGCAGACTCTTCGGACGAAGCGATGTGTTCGGTGTCGACCTCTATGAGATCGGAGTCGGCGAGCTTGCGGAATCCATGGCAAAGGAACTCTTTGCCGGTACGGGCGCTGTGCGCGCTACATTGCAAAAGTATACAAAATGAGGCGACGCCGGCATTCGCAAGGATGCCGGCAGTTGTCGTGTGATACGGGGAAGAAAGAACTGATCAGGGAGTGAAAAACCATGAAAACAATCGTTTTTGCCGTGTTGATCCTGGCAGCCATCACGGCGCTCGGAATCTATGACTCGATCCGCAGAAGACTTCGTATGATCGCGGATCTGGAAGCCGAATTCGGAGGCCGTTCCAAGGCGAAACTGTCGGAGCGCCGGTATGCGTCAATCGCGGCATACCGCGATTCGCTGCTGGGGCGGACGTATGACATTGATTCGATCACGTGGAATGATCTGGAGATGGACCGGGTGTTTGCGGATCTCAACCGCACCTGCAGTGCGGTGGGCGAGGAGTACCTCTACGCGGCACTGTTCCGGCCGGAGTTCTCCGAGGATGAGCTTGACCGCAGAGAGAAACTGATCTCATTTTTCGCGGAGAAAAAGGACGTGCGTCTTGCGATGCAGATCGCGCTCTCGGAGATGGGAAAACTGCGGAACATCTCGCTGTACAAGTATCTTCAAAGCTGTGACGACGTTAGGGAAGATTCGATGGTGTGGCACATTTTACCGTGCCTGGGATATGTTGCGGGCGCGGTGCTTGCATTCTTAGGACACAGCGGCGCGTGTGCCGGCGTTTTGCTCGTGACGATCGCGTACAGCATCGTCTCGTACTATCGCCGCAAGGGTGAGATCGAACCGTATCTGCAGGCCGTGATGTTCATGAGCCGCTGGATCGGCGGGATCGGGCAGATGCGAAATAAGATCAATGCCCCCGACACGATCGTCGGCTATGAGCTGGAATCCCTGGAGGAGCAGGCGAAAGAGTTTGCGTCATTCCGCCGCTTCACCTGGCTTTTGGGATCGAACAACGACGGCGGCGATCCGTTGCAGGTCGCGTTTGACTATCTTCGGATGCTCACGCACATCGACCTGATCAAGTTCAATTTCATGCATCGGAGCATCATCGATAAAAACAGTGAGATCCGGCGCCTGTTTACCGACACCGGGCGATTGGATATGGCAATCGCGATCGCGTCGTACCGCGCATATCGCGGGGAGGACGGATGGTGTCTGCCGAAGCTGACGCAGGACGAGGCGCCGCTTTCGTTCACTGATCTGTGCCATCCGATGATCGCGGAACCTGTTCCGAACAGCCTGACGACGGACGGATGCATCCTGCTGACGGGAAGCAACGCATCCGGCAAATCCACGTTCCTAAAGACGATCGCGATCAACGCGCTTCTGGCGCAGACGATCCACACGGTCATCGGACGCGAATACAGCGGTCGGTATTACCGTATCTTCTCGTCGATGGCGCTCCGGGACGATCTGGCTGCGAAAGAGAGCTATTACATTGTCGAGATCCGCTCGCTGAAACGTATCTTGGATTCCGTGGAGGAAGGGGAGCCGGTGCTCTGCTTTGTGGACGAGGTGCTTCGCGGAACGAACACGGCGGAGCGCATCGCAGCGTCGAGCCGGATCCTTGAGTATCTCTCCGAAAAGGGAGCGTACTGTTTTGCGGCGACCCACGATCTGGAACTCACGGACATCTTGAAGAACAGTTTTTCGATGTATCATTTCAGCGAGACGGTGACGGAGGAGAACGTGACCTTCGACTATACGCTCAAAGAGGGAAAGGCCACGTCCCGCAACGCGATCCTTCTGCTTCGCCTCTTCGGGTACCCGCAGGAGATCGTCGATTCCGCAAACAGGGAAGCCGAGCGCTTTCTGGCGCGCGGTGAGGGAGGTTCGGTATGACAAAAGTGGTTGTATTTTCCGACGGAGCCGCCCGCGGAAACCCGAACGGGCCGGGCGGTTACGGAGCGCTGGTACGGTTTACGGACGCCTCGGGGCGCGTGTTCGAGCGCGAGTATTCGCAGGGGTTCGCGGTGACGACGAACAACCGCATGGAGCTTCTGGCGGCGATCGTCGCTCTGGAGAACCTCAGGCAGCCCTGTGAGGTTGATCTGTACTCAGATTCCAAGTATCTTGTGGACGCCTTCAACGAAGACTGGATGAGCTATTGGCGGACGCATGAGTTTCACAACAAAAAGGGCGATCTCATCAAGAACGACCTGCTCTGGCGCCGCCTTGCTGCGCTGACCGAGCGCCACTCCGTTACGTTTCACTGGGTGAAGGGCCACAGCGGTCATCCGGAAAATGAGCGCTGCGACCATCTGGCAACCTCGGCCGCGGACGGCGACGAGCTGTATCTCGATGACGGCGGAGATCTGCTGGATCCGAAGCCGGCACCCGAGCGGGGCGAGGCCGGCGCGGTTGACTGGCGGACGGCGGACCCGTACGAGATGATCGCAAGGCTTCATTCGGGCGCGGTTTCCGACGAGCGCTTCGAGGATTGGATCATGAGCCACAAGGCGTATGCCGAGGATGTGGCGAAGGCGCAGAAAGCCATGGAAGAGGCTTTCCGCGAATGGTTGGAAAATTACGATAGCGGAGATGAAGGATGAAAGAGAATCTGTCACCGATGATGCAGCATTACATGGAGATGAAACGCAAATACAGCGATTGTCTCATGTTTTACCGCCTCGGAGATTTTTATGAGATGTTCTTTGAAGACGCGGAGATCGCTTCCCGGGAGCTGGAGCTGACGCTCACCGGCCGGGATTGCGGTCTGGAACAGCGGGCGCCCATGTGCGGAGTTCCGTTCCATGCTGCGGATACATACATTTCCCGTCTGGTGGAAAAGGGCTACCGCGTCGCCATCTGCGAGCAGATGGAGGATCCGAAGGAAGCCAAGGGCATGGTGCGGCGGGATGTCACGAGGATCGTGACTCCGGGAACCAACGTTCTCGCGCAGGGGATCGATGAGTCGAAAAATACGTACCTCATGGGGATCCTGTGGATGGACGACACGTTCGGCGTGGCGACGGTGGACGTCTCCACCGGCGATTACTACGTGACGGAAGTGAAAAATGCCCGAAAGGTCATGGACGAGGTTACGAAGTTCAGCCCGCAGGAGATCGTGTGCAATCCGGCATTTTTCATCTCGGGCGTGGACACCGAGGACTTGAAAAACCGCCTCGGGATCGCCCTCACCACGATGCAGGAGAAGCTGTACGACTCGGAAAGCTGCGTAAGACTGTTGCTCGAGCATTTTCATGTGAGTAATCTCTATACCCTCGGCCTCGGGGGAATGGAAACCGGGGCGGTTGCGGCCGGTTCGGTCCTGTCTTACCTCTATGAGACGCAGAAGACGTCGCTGTCCCACATCACGAAACTGCAGCCCTATGCGGCCGAGAAATACATGGTCATCGACTCGGCGACGAGACGCAATCTCGAATTGACGGAGACGCTTCGGGAGAAACAAAAGCGCGGCTCGCTGTTGTGGGTCATCGACAAGACGAAGACCGCTATGGGCGCGCGTCTGTTGCGGCTGTTCCTGGAGCAGCCCCTTCTCAAGAAGGAGGATATCGTTGCGCGGCAGGGCGCCATCGCGGAGTTCAATGACAATGTCATGACCCGAGAGGAAATCCGCGAGTATTTAAATGCGGTTTACGATCTGGAGCGGCTGATCTGCCGTGTGAGTTATCAAAGCGCAAGCCCCAGAGATCTGCTGGCATTTTCCCAGTCGTTGTCGATGCTTCCGTACATCAAGCGACTGCTTGCGGAGTTCCGTTCGAAGCTGATCCAGAGCGAGCTTGAGGATCTCGATACCCTCGAGGATCTGCAGTCGATGATCGAGAAGGCAATCAATCCCGATGCACCGCTGACCATCAAGGAAGGCGGCATGATCCGCGACGGTTACAACGAGGAGGTCGACCGGCTGCGGGCGGCCAAGACCCAGGGCAAGACATGGCTTGCGGAGCTTGAGGCGCGGGAGAAGGAAGCCACCGGCATCAAGAATCTGCGCATCAAGTACAACAATGTGTTCGGCTATTTCCTCGAGGTCACGAACTCCTTCAGGGAACTGGTTCCGGAGCACTGGAAGAGAAAGCAGACACTGAGCGGTTCCGAGAGATATACGACGCCGGAGCTAAAGGAGCTGGAGGATACGATCCTGAATGCTGAAGACAGGCTGAACGCTCTGGAATATCGGTTATTTTCCGAAGTGCGCAACGCCGTTTCCGCGGAGGTTACGAGGATCCAGAAGACGGCCAAGGCCGTCGCGATGATCGACGCCCTCGCGTCGTTGGCGTACGTGGCGGAGCACAACCGCTATGTCTGCCCGTCGATCAACAAGCAGGGGCGGATCCACATTGTTGACGGGCGCCATCCCGTGGTGGAGCAGATGATCCCGGGAGGGACATTTGTCGCGAACAGCACCGACCTCGACAACGATGCGAACCGTGTTGCTATCATCACCGGACCGAACATGGCCGGAAAATCCACCTATATGCGACAGACGGCGCTGATTGTGCTGCTGGCGCAGATCGGCAGCTATGTGCCGGCAAAGGAGGCGGAGATCGGTATCGTCGACCGGATCTTCACCCGCGTCGGAGCGTCGGATGACCTCGCGAGCGGTCAGTCCACGTTCATGGTGGAGATGACCGAAGTCGCCAATATTTTGAAAAATGCGTCCCGCAACAGTCTGCTGATCCTCGACGAGATCGGCCGCGGAACGTCGACCTTCGACGGTTTGTCCATCGCGTGGTCGGTCATCGAGCACGTCGCCGACAAACGGCTGATCGGAGCGAAGACGCTGTTCGCAACGCACTACCACGAGCTCACGGAGCTCGAGGGAAAACTCGACGGCGTGTGCAACTACTGCATCGCCGTGAAGGAGCAGGGCGACACCATCGTGTTCCTTCGAAAGATCGTTCGCGGCGGCGCGGACAAGAGCTACGGTATTCAGGTGGCGCGCCTTGCGGGTGTTCCCGAGTCGGTGCTCCGACGCGCCGCGGAACTGGTTGAGCAGCTGACGCAAAATGACATCGCCGAGCGCGCGAGAGAGGTGTTTCGCCAGGCCCCGGCCAAGTCGGATGCCTCGGAAGTTTCGGGGTGGGCACCGCGCCATCGCGACGCAGCACCGAACCAGATGTCATTGTTCGACAACAGCGCATATACGGAGATCGCGGACAAGATCCGCGAACTGAATCTGCAGAGCATCACACCGATCGATGCACTGAATCTTTTGTATAAACTGCAGGAAGAGATCAATAAGATCGGCTGACACGCGGAACTGACCGCTGCAGCCTACGGGGGAGAACGGAATGCTGGAAGTAAGGAACCTATGTAAAACTTACCGGTCGAAAGACGGCGTCTCGGTCGCGGCGACGAAGGACATTTCCCTTCGTTTTCCGGAGCGGGGCATGGTCTTTTTGCTCGGAAAATCGGGAAGCGGCAAATCGACGCTGCTTCACCTGCTCGGCGGTCTCGACCGCTATGACTCCGGCGATATCCTGATTCACGGGACGTCCACGAAGGACTTTACGAGCGCGATGATGGACTCGTACCGGAATACGTATGTCGGATTCATTTTTCAAGATTACAATGTGCTGCCGGAGTTCAATGTCGGCGGCAATATCGCGCTCGCCATGGAATTGCAGGGCGTGCGCGCCTCGAGCGAGCGCATCCGCGAGATTTTGGAGGAAGTCGACCTCGCGGACTACGCGAAACGCCGGCCGAACGAGCTTTCGGGAGGACAGTTGCAGCGTGTCGCGATCGCAAGAGCGTTGATCAAGGACCCGGATATCATTCTCGCGGACGAGCCTACCGGAGCGCTGGACAGCGCCACCGGACGCCAGGTGTTCGAGACGTTGAAGAAACTCTCCAAACGCAAGCTGGTCATCATCGTATCTCATGACCGCGAGTACTCCGAACAGTACGCCGACCGCATCATTGAGCTCAAAGACGGATGTGTGATCTCGGATGTCGAGCTGAAGCCTGTGGAGGAACTGACGGGCGTTGAGGAGATGGAGTTTGCGCCCGAAAACGGTCTCACGGCCGACAAGGACGGTGTGACGGTAAACGCAGAATACGAACTGACGGAGGAGGACCGGGAGAAGATCAACCGATTTTTGCAACTTCGCGCGGACAACAATGTTTTGTTGACGGAAGGGAATAAAGTCTCCCCGAAGAGAGACCGTTTCCGCAACACGGATGAGAAAGCAATCGTTCCGGAGCGGAACGAGTTTTCTCCGATCCCTTCGAAACTGCCGTGGAAACGCAGCTTCGGGATCGGTGTGAACTCCCTGAAGTACAAGAAGGTTACCCTGGTGTTCACGATCCTTCTCTCGGTTGCGGCGTTTGTGCTGTTCGGCCTTGCGGACGTGTTCTATTCCTTCGACCGTCTGACCTGCACCGTCGACACGCTGTGGGAGGCGGACGTCGATTACATCTCCATCGTCAAGTCAACCGAAAATGAGTTTCACGAGGTCGACGATCTGCGGTTTACGGAGGAGGATGTCCGTAAACTGTCGTCGATGACCGACCGCAAGGTGATGCCGGTCTACACCTATCGGGGAGCGCTTCTTTTTCTCATGCAAAACCGCAACTGGAAAGAGGAGATCAGTCGATATCTGTACCCGTATTACACGAGAGGAGTTGCGGAATTGACCGATGACTGGCTCGAGGGCACGGGGATGAAACTGACGGCAGGTCATTTTCCAACGCCGGGCACGGCGGAGATCTGCATCTCAACGCAGGCCGCGGAGGCAATCCGATTATTCGGTTCGGACGAACTGCGCGGACTTACGGCGGAACAGTTGGTCGGGAAAGAACTTAAGCCCGTTTATGAGGATGATTACAAAAAGGTTGTGATCGCCGGTGTTCTGGATGTGAACGTGGACGTTGAAAGGTATGAAAAAATCCTGTCGAAGCCGTCAGATGAACTCACGGACACGGAGTGGATGGTTCGTCGGATCTACGAGAAGCTGGCATCCAACGAGATCATGATGGGTCTTCCTTCCGTCGCATTCTGTGCGGTAGGAAGTCTTAAGGAGTTTCAGACGAGTGAATCGGGAAAGTTTGAAACCCAGGAATTGTGGGAGTGCCGCAGCGGAAAATATTTCTGGAACAACGCGAATCTGGTGCGAAGCGCCTCGAGTCTTCAGCCGGAGCAGCTGCTTCGGTTTGACGGCGGCAGCGCGCTGCCTGCGGACGACGAAGTGTTCATACCGCTCTATGATTACAATACGTACAGCACAATGTACGAAGAGTACGGCTCGGACTTTGACACGGCCGTTAAGAGTGAACAGAAGCAGATGGCCTGGGAGTATTATAAGTCGGCCGGGCTGAACCTGACGGTGACGGATCAGAGCAACGGAAAGACCTATAAGGTTGTCGGCATGTTTGACAACTGGGACGAGACAAGCGCGCGTATGAGCTATGTCGTGAGCGATACCGTGTTCAACGAGACCGTGGAGGCAGCGACCGGCGCGTACGACAGCCTGTACACAAGAATGCCGTCGTCCAAGTCGATGCTTCGGGATATGGTCGAATACGGATTTAATTACGGCGACAAGGTTCAACTCTTGTACAGCGAGGGACTGACATACGCGATCGAGGAAGTCAATGCGGTCGATTCGGTTCTGGTGTCGGTATTCTACTGGATCGGTCTGGTACTTGCCGCATTTGCCATCGTATTGTTCGTCGTGTTCGTGACGAACAGCGTCATCAACAAAAAGCAGGAGATCGGCGTGCTGCGCGCGGTCGGTGCCAGAAGCCTCGATGTGTACCGCATTTTCCTCTGCGAGGTCGGTGTGATCGCCCTCTTCAATTTCCTTGCTGCTGCAGTGATCACAAAACTGATCGTGAATCTCATCAACAGCAGCCTGCAAAATGAGTACCTGTACAAGATCGTATTGCTGCACTTCGGTGTGCGGCAGATCGTATTGCTTCTGGCAATCGCAGTCGCGGTATCGGTGATCGCAACCTTCGTGCCGGTGTGGGGCATCGCAAGGCGGAAACCGATCGATGTGATCCGTGACAGATAGGGGGAGAGACGAATGCTGGAAACCATAAAACTATGTAAGACATACAAGACGAAAAAGGGCGTCGAGGTTGCGGCGCTTCGGGACGTATCCATCCGTTTTCCGGAGAAGGGCATGGTGTTTTTGCTCGGAAAATCCGGAAGCGGAAAATCCACCTTGCTGAATCTCCTGGGAGGTCTTGACCAGTACGACTCGGGATCGATCATGCTCGACGGCACGTCGACGACGCGATTCTCCCAGTCGGATTTGGACTCGTACCGAAATGCGTGCCTGGGATTCATATTCCAGGAGTATAACGTGCTGCCCGAGTTCACGGTGGGCGTGAACATTGCGCTGGCGCTGGAGCTGCAGGGGAAGAAGGCGACGAGTGAGGAGATCACCCGGATCCTGGAGGAAGTCGACCTGGCCGGTTACGCATCCCGCCGGCCGAACGAGCTCTCCGGCGGTCAGCTGCAGCGAGTGGCTATCGCCAGAGCGCTTGTCAAGAATCCGAAGATCATCCTGGCGGACGAGCCAACCGGAGCATTGGACAGCGCCACCGGCAAGCAGGTGTTCGACACGCTGAAGAAACTGTCTCAGGACAAGCTTGTGATCATTGTTTCCCATGACCGCGAGTACTCGGAACGATATGCGGACCGCATCATTGAGCTTAAGGACGGCCGTGTGATCAGCGATGTCACAAAGACCTTGTCGGACGGTGAGGCGCAGAAGCGGTGCGTCATCGAAAACAGTATCTGCAAAGTGCCTGTCGGCTATGAACTCACGCCGCAGGACCGCTCGCAGATCAATGCTTATATCGCGGAACATCCGCAGGAGGGCATCCGGATCCAGTTGGATGAGAATCTCTCGAGAGGATTTTCCTTCGAACCGACGCGGGAGCCGGCGGAGGGAGCCGGAGACGGATTGTTCCGCAAGATAC
>JAFRYE010000008.1 GCA_017441265.1 Lachnospiraceae bacterium
CAGAAACACCTTCGGAGACGCCGAGCGACACCCCTTCGGAGACTCCGAGTGAGACGCCTTCGGAGACCCCGAGCGAAACTCCTTCGGAGACACCAAGCGAGACACCATCAGAAACACCTTCGGAGACCCCGAGCGAGACACCATCAGAAACACCTTCGGATACGCCAAGCGAAACGCCCTCGGAAACTCCGAGCGAAACACCTTCGGAGACCCCGAGCGAGACGCCATCAGAAACACCTTCTGAGACGCCGAGCGAAACGCCTTCGGAAACACCAAGCGAGACACCATCAGAAACACCTTCTGAGACGCCAAGCGAAACGCCATCGGAGACCCCGAGCGAGACACCATCGGATAAGCCGAGCGACGCCCCGTCGGATAAGCCAAGCGATGCACCGTCGGATAAGCCGAGTGACGCACCGTCGGATAAGCCGAGTGACGCCCCGTCGGACAAGCCAAGCGACGCCCCGTCGGATAAGCCGAGTGACACCCCGTCGGATAAGCCGAGTGACGCCCCGTCGGATAAGCCAAGCGACGCCCCGTCGGATAAGCCAAGCGACGCCCCGTCGGATAAGCCAAGCGACGCACCGTCGGATAAGCCGAGTGACGCGCCGTCGGATAAGCCGAGCGACGCACCGTCGGATAAACCGTCGGATAAACCTTCGGACAATCCATCGGATAAACCTTCGGACAATCCATCGGATAAACCTTCGGACAATCCATCGGATAAACCTTCGGACAATCCATCGGATAAACCTTCGGACAATCCGTCGGATAAACCGTCAGACAACCCGTCGGATAAACCTTCGGACAACCCGTCGGATAAACCTTCGGACAAGCCGTCAGACAAACCGTCGGATAAGCCGTCAGACAACCCTTCGGACAAACCGTTAGACAATCCTTCGGACAAACCGTTAGACAATCCTTCGGACAAACCGTTAGACAATCCTTCGGATAAACCTTCAGACAATCCGTCGGATAAACCTTCGGACAAGCCGTCAGACAAACCGTCGGATAAACCTTCGGACAATCCATCGGATAAACCGTCAGACAAACCGTCGGATATCCCGTCGGATAAGCCGTCTGACAAGCCAAATGACAATCCTTTACCGAAGCTTTCGGAGATCCCGAGCGAATCTGTGACAGATACGCTTACGCCGAAGGTTGCAGACAAGGAAAACGGTGAAACCGAAAACGGCGGCAATACCGGCACCGGTAATGAAGGACAGGGCGGTAGCAGCCAAAGCGGTGGTACGCCTACGCCGAAGGTCGGAGGCAAGGAAAACGGTGAAACCGAAAACGGCGGCAATACCGGCACCGGTAATGAAGGACAGGGCGGTAGCAGCCAAAGCGGTGAAGGCGGTGACGGAGTGACGCCTACCCCGAAGGTCGGAGGCAGCGAGATCG
Source organism: Lachnospiraceae bacterium (assembly GCA_017441265.1). Classification (GTDB taxonomy): domain Bacteria; phylum Bacillota; class Clostridia; order Lachnospirales; family Lachnospiraceae; genus ISDg. The sequence goes on from JAFRYE010000008.1 coordinate 1,405, forward strand.
GTGATGAAGGCGGATCTATGATCGACGACGGAACCGAGTCGCCGCAGACCGGTGATGCGGATTTCCTGCCGCACTTGATTGGTATGATCCTTCTCGGAGCCGACGGACTGATGTTCGCATTGTTCTTCCGCAGACGTGATTGATCCAGACAGAATAAAACAGTTTTCAGGAGCTCGCCGGCAACGGCGAGCTCTTTATGTTATTGCGATAGATCCTGCTCGCTTTGGAACTTGCGAGGGCATCCCAAATATGCTATTATAAGTGTCGGGATGTTGCTGTCTGCGGAAATTCACGGGAAGATGAATCCGGAAGCGACTTGAGGGGGAGTGTATGAAGACGGAAAAGGAGTACAGGCAGTACCGGGAAAACGGTATTTTACGATTGACGAAACGGCAGAAAAAAGGGATACTTACGCCCATTTTCAGCCGTTTTTTGATTATTACGCTGTTGCTGATACTGCAGTTTCTGTTGATCAGCGGGTTCTTTGTTTGGATTGACGAGTTCAAGCCGTTTTTCCACATTCTGACCGGCCTGATCCTGTTCTTTGCGATGGTGTATCTGTTCTCGTGCGACATGGATCCGACGGGAAAACTGACATGGCTGTTTTTCATTGCGCTGTTCCCGATACCGATCACGCTGTTTCTGGCGTATACGCGGCTGGAGGTCGGCCACCGGCGGATTAAGCGCAGAGTCGGCGAGATCATCGACGAGACGCAGAATTTGATCCCGCAAAATGAGGGGGCGCTTCGCGGGATCAGTGTCGACGATCGCAATACGGGCGATCTCGTGAGATGGCTGAATCATAGCGGTTGCTTCCCGGTGTTTGTCGGCGTGGAGACGGAATATCACGACGGCGGACAGTCGCAGTTCGAGGCAATCCTTAGGGAACTGGCCGCGGCGAAGGAATACATTTTCCTTGAAAGTTTCATCATCAAGGAAGGATACATGTGGGGAAGTGTGCTGGAGATTTTGATGAAGAAAGCGCAGGAGGGACTCGATGTGCGCGTGATGTACGACGGCATGTGCGAGCTCGCGGAACTTCCGTGGGATTATGCGGAGCGCCTGCAGTCCTTCGGCATCAAGGCGAAGGCATTTGCACCGATCCGGCCGGTATTTTCCTCGCAGTACAATTACCGGGATCATCGGAAAATACTGGTGATCGACGGGAATGTGGCATTTACCGGCGGCATCAATATGGCCGACGAATACATCGGCAGAGAAGAGCGGTTCGGCGTTTGGAAGGACGCCGGCCTGATGGTGCGAGGCAATGCCGCGAGAAGCTTCACGCTGATGTTTTTGCAGATGTGGAACATTGACGATCCGGAGGCCGGCTGGGAGCCGTGCATGAAGGATTACCCCTCACCGCAGCTTCCGGCGGAAGGCTATGTTGTGCCGTACTCCGACTGCCCGATCGATGATTTCAAGGTAGGAAAGACGGTGTATACCGACATCCTGAACCGGGCCGGGAAGTATGTACATATCATGACGCCGTATCTGATCCTGGACGCGGAATTGGAAAATGCCCTCAAGTATGCGGCGCAGCGCGGTGTCGAGGTGAAATTGATCCTTCCGGGGATTCCCGATAAAAAGGCCGCCTATGCACTTGCCAAATCGTACTACCGCATCCTGCTCAATGCCGGAGTGAAGATATACGAGTACACGCCGGGATTTGTACATGCGAAGGTGTTTGTGTGCGATGACTGCAGGGCGGTGGTGGGAACCATCAATCTCGATTACCGGAGCCTGTATCATCACTACGAGTGCGCGGCATACATGTACAAGACGCCGTGCATCGCGGATGCGGAGAAGGATTTTGCGAATACGCTCGCGCAGTGCCGCGAGGTTACATACGAGTCAATCCGAAACGAGAGCCTGTACAACAAGGTTATGGGCAAACTGCTGAGGTTTGTCGCACCGCTCATGTGATCGGAAAGAAAATGAACCCGTTGCCCGGAGTTGAACGGACTCCGTGCGCGGGTTCATCTTCCAAAAGGATATAATTATGTTGGTTGTCGGCAAATTCATGCGGCGCTTCCGGACTACGGAGGCGCCGTTTTTCCCCCTCGGACAACCGTAGTTTATCACGGCTGAAGTCCGTTTAATGTCCCTTGCGAAACATTTTCCGAAGAAAAAGGAAAGAAGCGCAGCTCGCACCGCGCTCCTTTCCTTGAGGAAATACGAAGAAATTATGTTGTATGGGTTAGCGTGAGTCAGTGAGGATGCCTCAGTGGTCCGGATGCGGCTTCAAATGACCTTCGCCGCGGAGGGCATCCAATTGTGCGGACACTGCCTGGGAAGCGCGGGAGAGGAGTCCTGCGCCCTCGAGTTCCCGGTCACGACCGAGGAAGAACAGAGCGATGGTGTCCGGTCCGACATGGCTTCCTGTGCAGAAGTCGTATGTAGTATTGATAAATCCGCGCACTTTAATGCGCTTGGAAATTTCATCCATGATGTACACGGATTCCTCGTAGGCGTCTGCGTGAGCGATGCCGAGGATCTGTGATTCCGGCTCCACGACGTTGTCGCAGACCAGAGAAACGAGAGTGTTGATGGCCGCCTTGCGTCCGTGGCACTTCTTGTATTGTACGATGTGGCCGTCGCGGTCGCCGCGAAGGATCGGTTTGATGCTTAACAGGTTGCCGATCAAAGCCTTGGAGCCGGTCAAACGGCCGGTCTTGGCGAGATAGCGAAGATCGCCGACAGTGAAAACGCCGTTCATGCGGGGCACCAGATCGCTGATCACGGGGACAACCTCGTCGATGTCTTTGCCCTGTGCGCGAAGCTCACTGGCATAGATGGCGAGGATACCGGTCGCGAGAGAGGCGTTCTTGGTGTCAATCAGACGGACGCGGCAATTCGGAGCGTCCTCAGCGATCGCATTCTGCGCGATGCGGGATGCGTTGAAGGTGCCGCTGATACCGCTGCTGATGGAGAGATAGAGGACATCGTCACCGGCTTCCAGAATCTCGCGGAAACAATCTTCAAACTCACCGCATCCGATCAGCCCGGTCTGCACCTGCATGCCGTGGCGGATGGAATCGTAGTATTCGTGACCTTTGGCGCGCTCTTCCTCGAGCGTGAGGTCGGGCTGAAAGCAGATCAGCGGACGACCGTCGGTGATATTGATGAACGAAAGAACGCGAATATTGTAATGCCGAACCAGCTCGGCAGGAATGTTAGCACCGGAATCCACAACAATTTGAAACACAGGTCAGAACCCTCCGATCAGCGGACGCAACGGCTGCGTCGTTTGTAATTAATTCCATTATATATAGTTTTCAAAACTATGTCAAGAGTTAATTTTGTCCGCTTAATTTTGAGATAAAGTCCGTACGCATCGAAAAAAAGAGGCGCGGGTGTAGTGAAATTTTGCATAGCATCTCATTTTCCAAAGAGGAGGTTCTTTGACGATTGCATTGGAAAATAAGATGTCCTATACTGAATAAAAGGATTTTCATGCAGGGAATGCGCGGGAGTCCGAGAATCACACCGGGAGGTAGAAAACCATGAAGATGAAGAAATCCGTTATCATTCGTTTGATTGTATGTATCGCGCTTTTGGCCGTTTCTTTGGGCATCGGAACCGCTGTGGACGGGTTCGGGTTTTCCGAACTGGGCGATGCTCTGAGAGATTTCAGCTGGGCGAAACTGCTTCGGCTGTGCGTTATGGTGTTCGGTGTGATCGTGTTCACGACGCTCGTGGAGTTCATCCTCGGACTGTTCCAGCCGGACAATCACCGGGCGCGCTCCGTGCTGTCGATCTTCAGCAGTTTGATCAAGTACGTGGCTGCGGTTGTTATCCTCTGCTGGGGCTTAAGTATCCTGGGTGTCAACGTTTCCACCATCGTAGCAAGCGTCGGAATTCTGGCGTTGATCATCGGCTTCAGTGCCGAGAGCCTGATCGCGGACGTTGTGACCGGAACGTTTATGCTGTTTGAAAATCAATACAATGTCGGTGATATCGTGGAGGTCGGCGGATTCCGCGGAACGGTCACGAGCATCGGCATTCGCACAACCTGCATCACGGATATGGGCGGTAATGTAAAGATCGTCAATAACTCCGCAATGCAGAATATTTTGAACCGCTCGAACAAGCCTTCGCGAAGTGTGAGCGACATCGCGATCCCGTACGGGACGGATCTTCTGAAACTGGAAGCAGGAATTCCGGGCCTGATGCAGAAGATCTACGAGGCGCATTCCGATGTTATGAAGGAACTTCCCGTGTACCTCGGCGTGCAGGAGCTCGCAGACAGCGCCGTTGTGCTTCGCTTTGTCGTGAACGTGGAGGAGAAGGATATCTATTCCGGAGCGAGAATTCTCAACCATGACCTTCTGCTGGGATTCCGCGGAATCGGCGTCGAGTGCCCGTTCCCGCAGATGGATGTGCACTTCGACAAGCAGGCCTGATCCTGCTGCCGGTATGATTTTGCGGTGATACCGCGAATCCTTTCGGAGAGGAGGTGCGCTCACGATGGAATACAATCACTGGACTGAGGAATACAGGATTCCGGCGGAAGAACCGATGAATGCGCCGGAGATCGCATTCCCCGCGCCGGAGTATCCGGAAAATGCGCCGGAAACGCCGGAGATGCCCGCCGAGTACGAGACGATTCCGCGCGGCGGTCTGCTTCGCACGGACGGTGCGTTTGCGGAGCCTTCGGAACAGGAGCGCGCGGAGAGCGAGCGCAAAGCGAAACGTCGCTTCCTGCTGCACAACTTTGCGGCGCCGGTGGCGGCTACGATCGTGATCGTGGCGATCTGCTTTGCGTCATTTAACTACGATCCGCTCGGAAACAACTATCTGATGGCGGGATTTTTGAAGTCGCCGTTGTCCGGAAATATCACGGAAGTCGGGGTGAAACCGGAGGTGGTCGGCGACGTAACACCCACACCGACACCTACGCCGACAAACAAGCCTTCGGTGACGCCGACGCCCACGCCGCCGCTTAAGAACTATGCGGAAGGATCGATTCCCGCGGCAACCGTTGTTGTTCGCTCAATCGTGCATGTGGAGAGTGAGTCAAACGGAAGTTTTGATTCGCAGATGACGGAAGGCGATCCGATGCCGGAAATCCGGGAATGGCTTGCAACCTGGGGCGGTGACCCGAACACGATGACGGAAGTGAGCCGGATGAGAACGTTCCTCGGGTATGAGTTCAGCGACGATCTGATCATGATCGGCGATACCGACGACATGGCGAACATATACATCGCACAGGGCTACATTCATGCGGTATACCGCGAAGAGATCGAGTATTTTGCGTATCCGATGACGTCGACGCCGGGCGGAGATACCGGCGATGCGGATTGGCCGTCGCTCCCGAATATGGCGCCGGATTTTGCGGGTGCTTATGCATGGGGAACCGACGGGACGGAAGAGTACGTGCGGATGAGGATCAACGGTGAGACGTATGACCGATATCTGGAGATGGGATCCGCGTGGGCTGCATACGGCGGCGCGATGGCGGACGTTCCGGGAGCATCCTACGATTCCTCGACCAATACGCTGACGCTCACGGATTGTACGGCGGATGTTCTGGATGTCAATCTGATGGGCAACGGCTTCACGGTGAAGCTGGTGGGCGACAACCGGATCGGCTATATCAGCATCTGGGGCGCTATGTACGGCGGCAGTGTCACGATTACCGGAACCGGAACACTCACGGTCAACGAATCACGCGCGAATAACGTCGGACTGATGCTTGAGGCGGAGCGAAGTGCCGCCGTGTTGATGGTGGACCGCGGTGTGAAGGTTGATCTTTACGGTAAGCAGGCCGCTTTTCTGGCAAGCACAACGACGATGGAACAGGCGGTATGGTATCGACCTGGAATGACACTTACCGGTGGAACCAGGACTTCCGGAGAGTTCTTGAACCGTACGAGAACGCTGACCGACGAGAACGGTTACGTGCTTTTCGACGAGAACGGAAATATCATGCAGGTGCCGGTGACACTTGCGGAAATCTCGCAGGCATACGGTGTGGACTTGTATGATTACACCTTTGTCAATGACGACGGGAGCATCTCGACGGAGGTTCACTTCGACGATCCGCAGAGGTAGTTGAAAGGACACACAAAATTACCCGTTGTTGCGCAGGTTTTTGTCGGAAAATTCTTGCGCGAACGATTCAAATGTGTTACGATGAATCCTAAGGAAACGCTGTACTTATCGGCGTTTCCTTAGTGTCGTTGAGGGCCTCTTTTCGATGCTTTATATTTTTCAAGGGAAGTGTAAGGAGGATTTTTGTTATGGATTACCTTCAGTCGCATTGGTCTGCAATGTTGATGCTGTTTATCGGAGCGGTTCTGCTGGCATTTTCGTTCCAGTTCAGACAGTGCCGGATTGAGCGTGACGGCAAATCCGCGAGTCCGGGGTGGTATCGCATCATTCAGATCGGCGGTATGGCGGTTGCTATTATTCTGATCATTGTTCACATCGGTGAACTGGTCGGCTTTTTGTCGAATTTCCTGAAGTTTACGGGAGATGCCGTCGCCGGGACAGCCGCTTACGGCGTTGTTGCCGTAGTTGCGTTCATCTATGCGGCAAAGGGCGGCGCTGCTTTGGCATCACTTGGGCAGCGCAAGGAAGTTGACAAACAGTTTGACGCAGACCAGGTCGTTCAATATCTTTTGAAGGACGCCGATGCGGGTGCCAAGGAAATCCTCATTTTCCGCGACCGGTTGGAAGGCAGACGCAGTTACACGTTCGATGTTGACGGCTACAACCATGCAGCATTTTCTGAGTACGGATGCAAGGAACTGGCGGGATATATCATCCGGCATACGGATACAAAATACAAGAAGACTGTCTGCCGCGGTCTGGCGGGCCCCAGCGGTCCTCATATCAACAGTAACTCCGCGAGTGAGGGCGCGCAGTACCGGTTCTCGCACATGCTGCTTCAGAAGAAGGATTGATCGCGTGTGAACCCACGTGATCCGGGGGAGTGGGACGATGACTCGAAAAAAAGCACATTTGTTGATCGGTATTCTGATCGTCGTGGCAATAGCCGCGGCGATCGGTTTGCTTGTGACACTTTTATCTCCGGGCGAAAACGGCAAACGGTCGGATATAATCTGGAGAAAAACGGCACGGTACAGTTGTCTTGATGACGGGACGCGGGTATGCATTGACAAGTGGGAATACGACTCGTACGGCCGTTGCGTGAAGCATGAGGAGTTTGATGAGAAATCGCGGGATTTGAATAGTACGAAGACGTATGAATACGATGAAGAAACCCGGCGAACAATAGTAGATGAGATCGATGATGAATATGAATGTCATTATGTAATCGAACTGGATTCCAAAGGCAGAAAAGTGAATGATATCAAGCTGGCTTATGGCGATGAGTCACGCAAGGTGTATTATATCGAGAGGTATTATTTGACCGATGAAACAGAAATCTATACTGAGGTCCGGTTCGATAATGACGGCAATGTGAAAAGTCTTTGTTGGGACGAATACGATGAAGAGACGTATACCGTGGTTCGGAAAAATTTAGAACTAAAAAAATCCGACGACCGGATTTTGTACGGAGATGATTGGAAGAGGGTGATCTCGGAAAAAGGGGGAGAAGCGAATACGGAACGAAAAATCGAAATGGATTCCCGGGGAAGAGTGCTGCGGGACTACGCAATGGTTTCTGCAGGGGAAATCCTGTGTTATGACGAATGGTGTTATTTTGATGACGGAACGAAAGAAAAAATCACATACCTGAATAAACCGGAAATCGGATATGTCATCGATTGGGTTGAGGAGTATGACGCGCGAGGAAGAAGGGTTTCATCATCATCCTATTCCTATACGGAGAGTTTTGAGAAAACCTTGTCAGGCCGTACTTTGTACACATACGAAGATTTACCTACGGGAGGCTATATAGAAAAGATAGAGTTTTACATCGAAGGAAAACCGGATGACGTGTTTTTCAAAGAATACGATGCGCTTGGGACAATGACGAAATGGTATGTTACCACTCCGGATGGCAGGGAAGAGATCAAATTGGTGAGTCTCTTTGATGAGAATGATCGTATTGTTGAGATGATCAGTTATTGGACCAAGACCAGGGTGCTGTACGAATACGATGAGAACGGAAACTGCATCAAAAAGCAGTACTATAATACGGACAAAGGATATGAGGAAGGAACCTATGAGTTCGAATATGAGTCCATTGAAATAGATAAGAACGGGGCGAAGAAAGCGGAAGAGTTTTACGACCCGGAACAAAACTAAAGAAACGCCTCGGAGCCGAAAGAATTCGGCAACGAGGCGCTTTTTGTTTACGGCAGGAGCCGGTGCTTATTTCGCGCAGGCGATGTCCTTCGGCATGCGGATCGAAGAGATGCCTTCGGCAAACGGTCCCGGCAGGGCGGTGACGCCGCGGTGTGTTCCGAAGAAATCGGAATCGAAGATGATCGTGCTTCCGTCCGGATCTTCGAAGCGCTGCTCGGGCTCGAACGCGCAGCCCAGAGTATCGCTGTTTACGATGGCGTCACGGAAGTCGCCGAGGATGTCGTAAATGTTGGTCTCCAGCGTGTAATCGCCGTTTTTTTCCGTGAGGCGGACATAAGGCGTCTTGTCCGGGGAAGCGTCGGCGAAGAAATCGGTCTCGTGCTCCCAGGCCTTTGCTCCGCCGAGGTACGCGTTGCCGCGGCTCCATACGGGAAGATGCGAAAAATGATATTGCGCCATCTTGCCCATGTTCGCGGGCTTGTCGAGCTCGAACCACGAGATCCACTCGTCGTATGTCGGGTAGCCGTTGAAGATCGCGGTACCCACGGTCGTGTTGTCATGGCGCTCATAGCCGAGGCGGACTTTCGTGTCCTCGTCGTCCGCGTGGTACATCTGAAGGAAAATGTTGTTATAGAAGCGGTTGTCGCCGTGAAGGATGCTCATGAATCCGGCAACTTCGGTGCGGTGACGGATGTGGTACGGCGTATATCGGGGCTGGTTGAGACCGTTGACGATATTGTCCGTGCCGCCGCCCACCGATGTGAACGATCCGGCGATCAGGTTGTGCACGCAGGCGATCCCTTCCGTCGCGATGCGTATGCCGGCGCGGGAGAGCAGGATGTTGTTGTCGATGAGCGTCGGGCCGTGGCCGACTTCGATGAAGATATCCTGCGCCATCATTGAGCCGCTCGCGCGGGGCGTTCCCTCGGGCGCGTGGTTGTCATGAAGGAAATTCTGTGTGATGCGCGTGCCCTGTGCCTGCCAGTCACACCAGATTCCCATGGTGCAGTGGTGAATGTGGTTGCGGCGGAACACGACGTCGATGGCGGCATGGAATTTGATGCCGGAAATCTCGGCGCCGCCGAGCTGCTGCATGTTGTTGATGTGGTGGATATGGTTGTCCTCGATCAGACTGAAGACACAGCCCATGCGGCCGACGATGCCGGCCTGCTCGCAGTGGTGAATATTGCAACGACGGACAATATGGCTGCCTACCTTCTCCTTGAGCCAGCCATGATATTGTCCGCGGCAAACGGCGTCGCGCTCCATCTGTGTGGGGCTTTTGACGCGTTTGAACGTGAAATAATGGTCATTTTCCTCGTCATAATACTTGCCGAGGGAAATGCCGCAGCACTTGCTGTTGTACACCTCACAGTCCTCGATGATCCAGCCTTTGGACCAGTGAGGGCCGATCATGCCGTCCTGGTAAGCGGCCGGCGGTGCCCATGTCGTAGCTGCATTGGAAACGGTGAAGCCGGAGAGCGTGATGTAGCCGATCCCGGTCTCGGAAGGCATGAAGCAGTTTCGGCGAACGTTGATCTCTACGGTCTCTTTGTTGGGATCGGCGCCCTGAAAATTCGCGTAGATCACGGTCTCGTTGCCGTCCTGCTCGGAGTACCATTGGCAGACCGAAGCCTCGGGCTCCCAGGAGGGCTTATAGATCTCCGCTGCGATGCAGGCCTCAAGAGAGGTGGCTTCGTAGAGGGCTTTGTCATTGAGATAGACGCATCCGGTGTGGCGGATCTCCGCGGCGAAATACCAGTCGCCGTACACCCGGGTCGTGTAGGGATTATAGTCGCCGAAGATACCGTTGTCGATGCGGCAGACCCAGACGGTTCCCTGATACGGCTTCCAGGATTTTACGACCTCGGAACCCGTGATGTGAGCCCCTAACGGCGTCGTGCTGCGATATGTAATGCGAGCGTCCTCCGTGCCGGCATGGCGCGGGTTGACATATTCCCGATAGATTCCGGGAGCGACCAAAACTTCATCGCCGGGCATGACGATCTTAGCGGCTTCGTTAATGTGCCGAAACGGCATGGTGCGGCTTCCGTTGCCTTCTCTGGCGGCGGCCGCGTCAACGTAATAGATCATAGTGTAAACCTCCGAAAAATGAAGAAGCCGACAAGTACGGCTTTCTGCATAGTATAGCATGTTTTATCCGGTTTTAGAATGGATAATGGCATCCATCGGCGACGGGGCGGAGAATAAAAAATTCGGTTTACTTTCCCCTCCTCACATGATATTATCAAGATAGGCGCAGAGGCATTGTTTCGTGCCGATTGATTGTCGGCCGTCGGTTTTTTTGAGGCGGCGGAAAGGGGTTGCATATGGAGAATTTGAATGTCGGAAAAGCCGGGCTGGAGCAGCTGATCGCAGGCGACAAGCCGGTGTTGGTAGATTTTTGGGCATCTTGGTGCGGACCGTGCCGTATGATGGCTCCGATCGTTGAGGAAGTTGCAAAGGAGCATCCGGAGATCGCGGTCGCCAAGATCAATGTTGATGATGAGCCGGAACTCAGTGTTAAATACAAGATTATGAACATCCCGACGCTGCTCTTTTTCCGGGGCGGAGACATCGTTCACCGCCAGATCGGAGCCGTGAGCAAAGGCAAACTGGAGGAGATGCTTCGCGACCTTTAAGAGTGTCATCGCGGCCGGAGTGCAGCGGATGCCCGCCCGTGCGGTGGGCATTTTCCGCATAAGAAAGAAAAAAACAACATCGACAGGAGATAAGACATGATCACGAAAGATATTCGCTATGTCGGCGTGAACGACCATAAGATCGATCTGTTTGAAGGACAGTACGACGTGCCCAACGGCATGGCGTACAATTCGTATGTCATTTTCGACGAGAAGATCGCGGTTATGGACACGGTCGACCGGAATTTTACGCATGAGTGGCTGGACAACGTGGCCGGAGCGCTTGACGGCAGAAAGCCGGACTACCTTGTGGTTCAGCATATGGAGCCGGATCATTCGGCCAATATCGTGAGCTTCATGAACGCATATCCGGAGGCGCAGGTCGTCTCCTCGACCAAGGCGTTTACCATGATGAAAAATTTCTTCGGCAAGGAGTTTGAGGACAGAAGAGTCGTGATCGGCGACGGCGACACGCTTTCGCTCGGACGTCACACGCTTACGTTCGTGGCCGCGCCGATGGTTCACTGGCCGGAGGTTGTGATGACCTACGACTCGTGTGACAAGGTGTTATTTTCCGCGGACGGCTTCGGTAAATTCGGCGCCCTCGACGTCGAGGAGGACTGGGCCTGTGAGGCGCGCCGGTACTACTTCGGCATCGTCGGAAAATACGGTGTTCAGGTGCAGAATGTATTAAAGAAGGCGGCGACGCTGGACATTCAGACCATCTGCCCTCTGCACGGACCGGTTCTTTCGGAGAATCTCGGATACTACATCGGATTGTATGACACATGGTCTTCGTATACGCCGGAAACGGACGGTATCGTTGTCTGCTACACGTCCGTGTACGGCAACACCAAGCAGGCAGCGCTTTTACTGGCGGACAAGCTCCGCGAGTACGGCGCTCCGAAGGTGGCGGTCAACGATCTGGCGCGGTGCGACATGGCCGAGGCCGTTGAGGATGCGTTCCGCTACAGCAAGCTGGTGCTCGCGACGACGACGTACAATGCGGACATTTTCCCGTTCATGCGTGAGTTTATCGAGCATTTGACGGAGCGAGGCTTCCGCAACCGCAAGATCGGTATCATCGAGAACGGTTCCTGGGCGCCGCAGGCGGCCAAGACGATCCGCTCGATGTTTGAAAACAGCAAGAACATCGTGTTCGCCGACACCACGGTGAAGGTCATCTCGGCGCTCAACGACGAGTCCAAGAAGCAGGTCGACGATCTGGCCCGCGAGATGTGCCAGGAGTATCTGGCGATGCGCACCGACGGCGAGGAGAAAAAGAACGATCTCTCCGCACTGTTCCGCATCGGCTACGGTCTCTACGTCCTTACTTCCAACGACGGCAAGAAGGACAACGGTATGATCATCAACACGGTCACGCAGGTGACGAGCTCGCCGAACCGGGTAGCCGTGTGCATCAACAAGCAGAATTATTCGCATCATGTGGTGCAGCAGACCGGCGTGATGAATGTGAACTGCCTCTCGGTGGACGCACCGTTCTCGGTATTCGAGAACTACGGCTTCCGCAGCGGCCGCGGCATCGACAAATTTGAAGGCATCGAGACGATGCGATCGGAGAACGGTCTTGTGGTCCTGCCGCAGTACGTGAACGCCTTTTTGTCGCTCAAGGTCGAGCAGTATCTGGATCTTGACACCCACGGCATGTTCGTGTGCTCCGTGACGGAGTGCCGCGTGCTTTCGGACCGCGCGACGATGTCGTACACATACTATCAGGACAATGTGAAACCGAAGCCTCAGACCGAGGGAAAGAAGGGCTGGGTCTGCAAGGTCTGCGGTTACGTCTACGAAGGCGACGAGCTTCCGGAGGACATCGTATGCCCGCTGTGCAAGCACGGAGCGGCGGATTTTGAGCCCATCAGCTGACGAGGGGCATTTCTTCAAAGAAAAAGCAGGAGACAGGAAGCAGGTAGGATAACAATCGGCAGACTTGGAAAATGAGGTAAAAACGTATGATGGAAAAACGGATCATGGAAACGACCGGAACCGAGAATTCACTGCTCGGATTCGGGTGTATGCGTTTTCCGACGAAGGACGGAAAGATTGACAAAGAGCGCTCTGCGAAGATGATCGACATGGCGTACAAGGCGGGTGTCACGTACTATGACGTGGCATATCCGTATCACGGCGGAGAGGCGGAGCCGGTGCTCGGCGAGATCCTGAAAAAGTATGACCGGAGCTCGTTCCATCTGGCCACGAAACTCCCGTGCTGGGAGGTTCACAGTCTTGACGATGCGAAGCGGTTGTTCGCATACCAGCTGGAGAGGCTGCAGGTCGACTATGTGGATTACTATCTGCTTCACGCGCTCGACATCAACCGCTTCCGCGAGATGGTGTCGTACGGTGTGCCGGAGTATCTGGCGGAGATGAAGGAACAGGGTAAGATCCGCAACCTCGGATTCTCCTTCCACGACAAATACGAGTCCTTCGTGGAGATCATCAACTACCGCGACTGGGACTTCTGCCAGATTCAATATAATTACATGGACCGCGACGAGCAGGCGGGTGACCGCGGCGTGGCGTTGGCGACGGAAAAAGGGATCCCGCTGGTCATCATGGAACCCATCAAAGGCGGTACGCTGGCGACGCTTCCCGAGGAAGTGACGGCACCGTTCCGCGAGCTTCGTCCGGAGGCATCCGCGGCAAGCTGGGCGCTTCGCTTCGTGGCGAGCAAGCCGATCATCAAGGTGATCCTGAGCGGCATGTCCGCAGAAGACCAGGTTCAGGATAACCTGAACACGTTCCTCAACTATGAGCCGCTGACCGAGGCGGAAGCCGAGGCTGTGGATCAGGTGACGGCGATGATCAAGGCCCGCGTACGCAACGGCTGCACGGGCTGCCGGTACTGCATGCCCTGCCCGAACGGCGTCGACATCCCGAGAAACTTCTCCGTCTGGAACCAGTACGGAATGTACGGCAATGTCGGCAGCGCAAAATGGAACTGGAGTCGCATTGACGACGGTGCAAAGGCGAAGAACTGCGTGGAGTGCGGAGCCTGTGAGGCGGCGTGTCCGCAGCATCTCTCCATCCGGGAGAACCTTGCTGCGCTTCAGGCGGAGCTGGACGACGTCTGCGCGAAGGCCTGAACGATTTTCTGACGAAAGAGGATCAATAGATTGCGTTGTAAAGCAGTGATTTTTGATTTGGACGGTACGCTGATCGATACCGAGAAGCTGTACCGGAGATACTGGCCGGAAGCGCTTCGGCATTTCGGGTATGATCTTCCGGACGAGCGGGCGTTGATGCTTCGCTCTCTGGGAAGCCCGTTTGCGCCGGAGCAGTTCCGCGCGTGGTACGGAGAGGATTTTGATTATCCGGCGGTGCGCGCGTACCGCGGGAAACTGATCGAGGCGCATATCGCGAGAGAGGGCGTCGAACCGAAAAACGGCGCGAAGGAAGCTCTTTGTCGCCTGCGGGAAGCCGGGGTGACGATCGCGATCGCAACGGCAACCGATCCGGAGAGAACCGGGAGATACCTGCGTTTGGCCGGCCTGGACGGCCTGATTCCGACGATCATCAGCGCGACGATGGTGGCTCTGGGCAAACCGGCGCCGGACATCTACCGGTATGCCTGTGAGACGCTCGGACTGGTGCCCAGCGAGTGTATCGCCGTGGAGGATGCTCCGAACGGCGTTCGCAGCGCGTATGATGCCGGACTGAACGTCGTGATGATCCCCGACCAGACGGAGCCGGACGAGGAGACGTCCCGGATGCTGTACGCGAGGGCGGATTCCCTTGCGGAACTCACGGAGATTGCCCTGAGAGCGGTGAATTGCGGAGGAAAGACAGATGATGGAGACGAACGGCAAAAGCAGTAGCGCCGGATCATACACCGAGGAGAGCGCGGCCGCCGCGGTCGCTTCCATGCGGGTCGGTTGGAATCTCGGAAATACGTACGAATGTCACGGAAAATGGTTCGACAACGTTCGCACGGAAACGTCCTGGGGAAACCCGATCACTTCGCGGGATCTGATCCGGTATCTGGCGAAATCGGGATTTTCCGCAGTTCGGGTACCGGTCACCTGGTACAATCACGTCGACAGCGACGGAACCGTTTCCGACGAGTGGCTCCGCCGCGTTCGAAGAGTTGTCCGCATGGTGCTTGCGGAGGGGATGTACTGCATTATCGACAGTCATCACGACGTCGGAGCAATGGACAATTACGGCGGCAGCCTGTTCCGGGCGGAGAGAGCGAACTACGAGGAAAAGAAGGCACTTGCGGCCGATCGGTTCCGGCAGATCACGGAGTATTTCCGCGAAGAATCCGAACGGCTGATCTTCGAGGGATTCAACGAAGTCCTGGACGATGAGTTTGAGTGGACCATGCCCTCGGCGGATGAGATGGACGTCGTCAACTACTGGAATCAGCTGTTCGTGGAAGCGGTTCGCGCAACCGGCGGCAACAACGCCACACGCAACCTTTTGCTCAACCCGTACGCGGCCGGTTCCAGCGAGTATATCCTGAGCGGCTTCCGGGTGCCAAAGGACACGACAGAAGGACATTTGATCCTGGGGCTTCACACGTATGCGCCGGACGGTTTCACGTCCCGGGCGGCGACCTGGGCGCGCCAGACGGACGAGTTCGACTGTCTCGGCGAGGAGGAGGTGGAGCGCGTGTTCCTGACCATCGGCAGAGCCAAGGAAGAGATCGGACTCCCGGCGATCGTCAGCGAATTCGGTGCGATGAATCGGAATAATCCCATCGACCGTGCGCGTCACGCGGAGGTGGTTGCGGCGCACTCGCATGCCCTCGGAATTCCCTGCTTTTACTGGGATGACGGCAGCCAGTATGCCATCATCGACCGCAATGCCGTGAAGGCGTTGGATCCGCTGTTACTGTCGGCGATGATGCGCGCCGGCGGCGCAGAGCCGAAACTGTGACGGACGGTTCGCGAGTTCGGGTCATTTTCCGCGGAAAAACGGATGTTTTCTCCTGAAAACGGATTGATTTTCCGCCTGATTGGATGTACAATGAAATATCCCCCCGGGAATTCGCGAAAACGGAGGTCCGGATCGGGTTTGTGAGGTATTTTGCGACAGGAGGATGATTGCATGAGCAAACGGGAACTGCTTAGCAGTATGTGGGAACGCGTTGCGGAGATTCGCGACGGCATGAGCAAGATGGAGGAGAATCTGTATGTGATCTCCGACTGCATTGACGCGAAGAAATTTCTCTCGCCGGAAGTGAGCGGGAGCGTGATGGAGAATCTGAACAAGATCGAGAAGGCCGGTGCGTTCTGCCGCGACAATTACGAAGAGCTTAGCGGCGATGCATTTTCCTTCGACAAGATCGAGGATCTGGAGGAGAACCTCAAGAAGATCGATATCGTCCTCGGAAATCAGGAGGAGATCGAGCTCGCGAAGCGCTTTGCCGAGCTTACGTGCGACGATGAGGATTCCGCGAAGGCTCTGGGCGACGCCCAGACGAAGCTTGCGGAGATCATCGGAGAGTCCGATTCTCTGGCTCTGGCTAAGGACGACGCGGCTCTGGCTGCGATGAAGCCGTTTGCTCATTTCATGAAGGCCTTCGACGAGAAGCGCATGGTGAATGTTCTGGATTACATCGCGGATCTGCGCAAAGAGTTTGACGATGAGCTGGTGGCAGCGCTTTTGGATCACCAGATCAAAGCTCCTGCGGAGGAGACCGCCGAGGCTGAAGAGGCAGTCGAGGAGGTCGCTGAGGAGGTTGCCGAGGCTGCGGATGAGGCTGTTGAGGCCGTCGAGGGAGCTTCCGACGACATTGCCGATGCGGTTGCCGAGATTACCGAGGTCGTTCGCGAGATCGCCGAGGAAGAGGCGGAAGAGCCCGATGAGGCGGCAGTTGAAGTAACGGACGAGGCTGAGCCTTCGGACGATATTCCGGATGCTCCCGCGGACGAGGAGCCCGCGATCGAGATTCCCGTGGACGGTGACGCGGATGACGTAGCGGAAATCCCGGTGGAAGAGGCAGGCGAAGCCGAGGAGCCGGCGCTTGAACTTCCGGTTGACGAAGATGCAGCGGAGCCGGAGATTCCTGCGGAGGCAGAGGAGGCGGATATCGTGATCCCGATCAATGTCGAGGAGGGCGACGAGCCCGATGCGGTATTTCTGCCCAACCTTGACGAAGAGATTGCCGAACCGTCGATCGATGCGATCGCGGAGGAGCCGGAGGATATGCTGGATCCTGTGCTGCCCGACGTTGTGGAGGAAGCGGACGAACCGATCGTTGAGATCCCTGCTGCCGGTGACGAGCCGGAGGACATTGCGGATCCGATTGCGGATTCTGTTGCCGCCGTGGAGAACGCTAAACCTGCAGCAAAGCCGGAGACCAAGGAGGAGAAGCCGAAGGAAGGCGGATTCTTCAGCCGCTGGTTCTAGAATGCTCTCACGATGAAAGAATAAAAATGAGATTGATCGCAGCGGGTCCGGGGGTGCCGGGCTCGCTGTTTGTATGTGCACATTTTTCAATTTATCTCTTTACAAATGGTCTTCTTGTGATAAAATGGTCAAGACGATTTACGTCTCGGAGGTGACAAATGATATCGTTATTGTCTTTTTGGAGCAGTTATATCACCAACCCGACACTGTTGCGGATCATGACGAATCCGTATCTTTTGTTTGTCATCGGGCTGGTTTTGTTGATCAAGGGCGGCGACTGGTTCGTCGACGGAGCCTCGGGAGTGGCGCAGAAGTTTCACGTTCCGGAGATCCTGATCGGTGCGACGGTGGTTTCCATCGGTACGACGCTTCCGGAGGTTATGGTTTCCTCGGGGGCTGCGCTTAAGGGCGCGAGCGATATCGCATACGGTAATGCCATCGGATCGATCATTTGCAACACGGCGCTGATCGCGGCGCTCACCGTGGCGATCCGGCCGTCGAAAACGGACAAAAAAACCATGGTGCTGCCGGTTTCGTTCTTCTTCCTTGCGGCTTTTGTGTATTGCGCGGTCGCGTATGTCACGAAGAATTTCAGCCGCGGCATCGGCATCGCGCTTTTGACCATCTTTGTCGTATATATGGTGCTTACGATCCGCCAGGCGGTACAGAGCGTGAAGGCGGGAGGGGAGGCCGCGAAGCCGGAAGACGGCGCGGGCGAACCTGTCGAGAGTGCGTCCGAACCGAAGGACGAGGAGAAGAGTGAGAAGCCCAAGGCTCTTATCCTGCTGATCGCGCTGGTTGTCATCGGAGCCGCGTTGATCGCTCTGGGGGCAAACCTTTTAGTTGACAACGCGACGATCATCGCGAAGAATTTCGGAATCTCGGAAGCTGTGATCGGCCTCACGATCGTGGCGCTCGGAACCTCGCTTCCGGAGCTGGTGACGGCAATCACGTCGTTGGCGAAAGGACACGGATCGCTGTCGCTTGGCAATGTCATCGGCGCGAACCTGTTCAACCTGGTTCTCGTGAGCGGTATGGCCATCACCATTCGCCCGTTCAAACTGCCGGTGAGCAAGACGATCGCGGGCATCAACTCCTCGTTGATAGTCGATCTTCCGGTGATGCTGTTTGTCATGGGAATCCTGACAATCCCTGCGATGATCCGCGGCAAATTATCCCGCAAACAGGGAGTCATTTTGCTGGCTACGTACGTCGCGTTCACCGCATTCCAGATCGCGATCTCGCTGTGACGGACGCAAGGAAAATAAACATACGAAATCGATAATCTGCGGGTCGGCGACGGTGTTCGCCGGCCCGCTTTTTGCGTAATCAAATACGGATTCGATGGAAAATGCGCGAATCTGCGGAAAATGACGTAAATTATGCAATATCTATATGCATTTTCGGATTTGGTGCTTTTCTTTTTCCGAGTTCTTTGCTATAATGCTATTGTTTGTAACTATGCCCTCGAGAGGGTCAAAACGCCCCGGGGGACATCGATGGATTCGGAGGATTTGAGATGAGTAACAAGGATACCAGAGAGCCTGTTTACGAGGCAGAGATCGAAATAGAAGGAACGGAAGGAGCGGCGGTTGTCTCGGACGACGTCATTGCGACGGTGGTCGGTTTGGCGGCAGCCGAGGTCGAGGGCGTTGCGCATCTCTCCGGCAATCTCACGAGAGAGCAGATCGGCCGCAACGGGATCAAGAACAACTCGAAGGGCGTTCGCGTGAGCCTCAACGAGGACGGGCGCGTGGCTACGGAGCTGTCCATCTGCGTGCAGTACGGTTACAGCGTTCCCCGCGTTGCCAAGATCGTTCAGGAGAAGGTTCGCTCCGCGATCGAGAGCATGCTCGGGTTCGAGTCGGACAAGGTGACGCTCCATGTTGTGGGCGTTGATTTGGAGCGCAGATAAATGGCGGAGGCCGGAATGAAACAAGACAACAAGACTGCCGCTGTCGGCGGCAAGAAACTTCACGAAACGCTCTCGCCGGAGATGGTACGCAGACTGCGCACAATCCGGAGAGAGACGTTCATCCTGTTGTTTCTGACGGGGTTTTATACCAAGAACGAGCGTCAGGAACAGGCGGAGGAGTATTTGAATTCGCTGGTCGAGGAGACCGTAAAGAAGGCTGCCGAGGCGCAGGCCGGAGCGGAGAGCGACGAGGATCTCGCCGAGCTGGAACCGGAATTTTCCGCAGAGCTGGCGGGAGAGATCATGCAGAGATATCACGATGTGGCAGCGCAGATCGGAAAGATCGATCCGATGATCTCCCGCGCGTCCCACGGGTGGGACTTAAACCGCATCGGCAAGGCCGAGCTCAATATCATGCGCGTTGCGGCCTACGAGATGTATTTCGATGAGAGTGTTCCGGTGGCCGTCGCCGTCGATGAGGCGGTCGAGGCAGCGAGAACCTTCGGCGGCGAGCAGTCGCCCGCGTTCGTCAACGGAATTCTGTCGGAGATCCTCAAGGCCAACAAGCTTCCGGAGGGAAAGGAATAACCGCCGGAGAAGGAATAGCCACATGGAGCAGGTGTATAAGGTTTCGCAGATCAATGCGTATATCCGCAACCGCCTGGAGGACGATCCCCGCCTGAAGCGACTTTGTGTGGAGGGTGAGGTGTCCAACTGCCGGTACCACAGCTCGGGGCATGTGTATTTTTCGCTGAAGGAGCGCGAAGCGCAGCTTTCCTGCGTGATGTTCGCGTCCGCTCGCTCCCACGGGTTGCCGTTCCGCATGACGGACGGCATGCTGGTGCAGGTCACCGGAAGCATCGGTGTCTATGAGCGCGACGGAAAATACCAGCTCTACGCGACCTCGGTAGCGCACGCCGGAGTGGGCGCGCTGTATGAGGAGTTCGAGCGGCGGAAGCGGGATCTGGCGGCGAAAGGCATCTTTGATCGGGAGAGCAAGAGGGCGCTTCCGCGATATCCGAAGAGAGTCGGTATCGTGACGGCGGAAGGCGGAGCGGCGCTGCAGGACATTTTGCAGATCCTGCACCGAAGAAATCCGTATATTCAGCCGGTCCTCGCGCCGTGTCAGGTGCAGGGCGCCGGAGCGGAAGCGACGATCATACGGGCGCTTCACAGGATTGAGAACGCCGGGGTCGACGTGATCATCGTCGGGCGCGGCGGCGGATCCATCGAGGATCTGTGGGAGTTTAACGGGGAGGCGCTGGCCGTCGCGGTTCACGAATGCCGGATTCCGGTTGTCTCCGCGGTGGGGCATGAGATCAACACGACGCTGATCGATTTTGCGGCGGACGTCGTTGCACCGACGCCGTCGGCGGCAGCGGAACTGGTCTCAAGCGTTACGGTTGAAGAGTTTGACGCATCTTTGGTGGATGCTCATTTTACGATATTGCAATCGATGCTGCGTGCAATCGAGGCGAGCCGCAGAGAGCTGGCCGCGCTGCAGGCGAGACTGCGGTTTGCAAGTCCGCAGGCGCAGATGGTACGGCAGAAAGACCGCCTGGCGGAACTGTCGGAGCGGATGCACCGCGCGGCCGTGAGGTCGCTGCAGGAGACGATGCTCACGGCGGACTCCCTCGAGGAGAGATTACGGCATCAGATGCGACTTGCAGCGGAACGGGCGAGGGCGGCCGTCGAACTGCTGGCGGCAAAACTTACGGCCCTGTCACCGCGGAGGGTGCTGCAACAGGGATACGCCTATGTGACAGTCGGCGGCAAACCGTTAGGCAGCGTCACGGAACTGGCGCCGGGGACGGTGATCCGCGGGGCTTTGGCGGACGGTCTGTTCGAGGCGGCGATCACGTCGACGGCGCGCGAGGATGACACGCAGGAGTAGCAACACTGGACGATTG
Source organism: Lachnospiraceae bacterium (assembly GCA_017441265.1). GTDB lineage: Bacteria > Bacillota > Clostridia > Lachnospirales > Lachnospiraceae > ISDg. The sequence goes on from JAFRYE010000008.1 coordinate 22,476, forward strand.
ACAGGAGAACGGAGAAAACTATGGATGATCGGGATATTACGAATCCGTCGGAAGTGACGGCGGAGGAACCCGGCGGGCTGGAGCAGTCGATGCAGAAACTCGCCGATATCATCGCAAGAATGGAGAAGGGCGGAATGGAGTTGGAGAAGACATTTGCCCTGTACAAGGAAGGACTTGCGAAGCTTGCCCAGTGCAAGGAGGCGATCGACCGGGTCGAGAAGGAACTGGAGATTCTTGAGGAAGGCGGAGACGACGATGGCAATGCGGAGTGAGTTTGCGGCACTCGCGGAGGAGATCACCGAGAGGATCCGGCGGTTTCTTCCCATAACGGATGATTACAACAGTGAACTGGCGGACGCGATGAGTTACAGCGTCATGAACGGCGGCAAACGGATCCGTCCGATGCTGATACTTTTGACATACCGTGCGCTCGGCGGAAGGATGGTGGATGAGAGAACTCTCGTGGATCCGTTTATGGCCGCGATAGAGATGATCCACAGCTATTCGCTGGTGCATGACGATCTTCCGGCGATGGACAACGACCGGTTTCGCCGCGGAAAATTGACGACACACGCAAAATACGGCCACGCAATGGGTGTTCTGGCCGGTGACGGACTTCTGAACGCGGCCTTCGAGGCGGCGCTTACGGCGGAGGGCGACGAGACGACGAAAGACCGTATCATCCCGGCGCTACGGGTGCTGGCAGCGAAGAGCGGCGCGTACGGAATGGTCGGCGGGCAGGCGGTGGATGTCGCGAAGACCGGATGCCCGATGACGGCGTACGAACTGGATTTCGTGTACCGCCTGAAGACGGGAGCTCTGTTGGAGGCCTCGATGCAGATCGGCGCGATCTTAGCAGGTGCCGACGATGCGGTCGTGAAGGCCATGGGAGAAGTTGCGGCCAAAGTCGGTTTCGCATTCCAAGTGAGGGACGACATCCTGGATGTGTCCGGTGCCCCGGAGGAACTGGGCAAACCGGTGGGAAGCGATGAGAAAAACAACAAGACGACGTATGTGACATTGTACGGTATGCGGGAGGCCATCGAGACGGCGGAACGCCTCTCCGAGGAAGCGCTGGAGATTCTGGCGAGGTATCCCGGCGGGGAGAGCGGCGGAATGCTCGCGGAGCTGATCTCTTCGCTTGCGAACCGGACCGCATAAGAGGACGAGTATGGCGAACCTGTTAGAAAAAATCAATCAGCCCAATGACGTCAAGGCGATCCCGGAGGAAAAACTGCCGCGGCTGGCGGCGGAGATCCGCAAGGAGATCCTCCGGACGGTGAGCCGGAACGGCGGCCATTTGGCGTCCAACCTCGGGGCGGTGGAACTGACGATCGCATTGCATCGCTTTTTGACATTTCCCGAGGACAAACTGATCTGGGATGTCGGGCATCAATGCTATACGCATAAGATCTTAACGGGGCGGCGGGAGCAGTTCCCGACGCTTCGGAAAATGGACGGTCTCAGCGGTTTCCCGAAGCGTGCCGAGAGCGAGTGCGACGCATTTGACACCGGCCACAGCTCGACGTCGCTGTCGGTTGCGGCGGGCATGGCAAAGGCGCGCGACATTCGCGGGGAGGACAACCGCGTTGTGGCGGTGATCGGCGACGGATCGTTGTCCGGCGGAATGGCGTACGAGGCGCTCAACAACATCGGACGGTTCCATACAAACGTGATCATCGTGCTCAACGACAACGAGATGTCCATCTCGAAAAATGTCGGAGGTGTCGCCAACTACCTGGGACATCTTCGCATGTCGCAGGGCTATCTGAACTTAAAGGACAGCGTTGAGAGGAAACTCAGCAAGACCAACATCGGCGGGGCCCTGGCAAAGGGAATCCGCAAAACCAAAGATTCCATCCGTCAGATCATGATCCCCGGAGATTTCTTCGAGGAACTGGGGCTTACCTATTTCGGCCCGGTGGACGGACACAATATATCGGAGATCACGATGGCGCTGCAGGCTGCGGCCAAGATCCGCGGCGGCGTGCTCATCCATGTGCTAACCAGAAAAGGGCGAGGTTACTCCTTGGCGGAGAAGGAACCGAGCAAATTCCACGGCGTCGAGCCGTTCCTTCTGGCGACGGGAGAGGTGCGGGACAAAAACACCGCGCCGACATACACCTCGGTCTTCGGGGAGACGTGCATGCGGCTTGCGGAGAAAAACCCGGAGCTGGTCTGCATTACGGCGGCGATGACCGGCGGAACGGGGCTTTCGGAGTTCGCTAAGAACTATCCGAACCGGTTCTTCGACGTCGGAATAGCCGAGGAACACGCGGTGACATTTGCCGCGGGTATGGCGGCGAGCGGAATGAGGCCGGTGGTATGCATCTATTCGACATTTTTGCAGCGCGCCTACGATCAGATCCTGCATGACGTGTGCCTGCCGAAGCTGCCGGTCATTCTTGCATTCGACCGGGCGGGACTGGTGGCGGGAGACGGCGAGACGCACCAGGGATTGTTCGACATCGGATTTCTCACGCAGATGCCCGGCATGACCGTGCTTGCGCCTTCCGACGGCGATGAGCTTCGCGCGATGATGGCGTACGCGCTCACATGCGGCGGGCCGGTGGCGATCCGATATCCGAAAGGATCGCAGGATTGCGCGGCCAATGAACCGAAGTCGCCGATCATCACGGGACGCTGTGACGAGATCGTTCGCGGGGAGACCGTGGCGATCAGTTATCTGGGGCCGTTCGGGACGATCATTTCGGATGCCTGTGACGCTCTGGCGGCGGACGGAATTCATCCGACCGTGGCCGATGCGCGGTTTGCCGCACCGTTTGACCGCGAATGGATCCGCGGGCTTGCGGGTACGCATGACGTGCTGGTGACGGTGGAGGAAGGAACCTCGGCAGGCGGGTACGGCGAGGCTGTTGCCGCATGGTGCGAGCAGGAAGGACTGCCGATCCGCGTTGCGGTCGTTGCGGCTCCGAACGCATTCCCGGCGCACGCGCCGAGAAAGAATCTGCTTCGGCAATGCGGGCTGGATGCCCTTTCCGTCGCGGAGACGATCCGCAGGACAGTCGCAAACACCGAACGCTCGGAATGAGTATTCGGATTCGGGAAATGAGGACAGATGTTGAAGATACGATTGGATCGATGTCTGGTTGACCGTGGACTTTGCGCCACGAGAGAGAAAGCGAGAGACCGGATCCTGGCCGGTGAGGTGCTTGTGGGCGGCGTGCCCGTCACAAAACCCGGCGCCATGATCGCGGAGGACGCGGACATCGAGATCTCGGGGGACGGACCGCAGTATGTCGGACGCGGCGGCCTGAAACTCGACAAATTATTGGAGGAGTGTAAACCGTCGCTTAAGGGACTCCGGTGTCTGGATGTCGGTGCTTCCACCGGCGGTTTTACGGATGCGATGCTTCGGCGGGGCGCGCGCTGTGTCTGGGCTGTGGATGTCGGCACAGATCAACTGGTGCAGTCGCTTCGCGAGGACCCGAGGGTCATTTCCCTCGAGAAGACCGATATCCGCACCGTGACGAGGGAGATGCTCGGCGGGCTTGCGGAGTTCGCGGGCATCGATGTATCGTTTATATCATTGACAAAGATACTGCCTGCCGTGGCGGGACTCCTGGCGGAGGGCGCGGAGATCGGATGCCTGATCAAACCGCAGTTCGAAGCGGGGAGAGCCAACGTCGGAAAGCACGGCATTGTGAAGGACCCAAAAGTACACGCAGAAGTTTTGAAGAGCGTGCTTGCGGCGGCGTCGGCAGCGGGATTTGTCAAAAAGAAGGTGACATTTTCGCCGATCACCGGCGGCAGCGGCAACATCGAGTATCTGATGTATGCCGCATACGAGCCGGGAGGTGAAGCGGAAGTCATCGGAAATGAGGAGGCGGAAGAGACGGTTCATGAAGCGTTTCTGTATCATAGCAAACAGGGAAAAGGATCCTGACGGACGGTATACCGGCGAGTTGGCCGGATATCTGACGTCGAAGGGCTGCAGCGTGTGGACATGTGATCCGCAGGTGCCGGGCGAGGATGCCGGAGCGCGGTTTCACAAAGTTCCGGCGGACACGGAGTGCGCCATCGTCCTCGGCGGAGACGGGACGTTCCTTCATGCCGCAAGAGCACTGCTGGGGCGGGATATCGCGATCCTCGGGATCAACCTCGGCACGCTCGGATTTCTTACGACTGCCGAATACCGCGGCGCCGAGGAAGCGCTTGACCGCGTGATCGGCGATGATTTCGACGAGGTCTCAATGATCGCGCTGGATCTGCAGTGGGGCGAGAAGCATTTCGAATCCGCGGCGATGAACGAGATCGTAGTTGCGAGAAACGGTATTTCCCGACTGATCCGTCTTCAGGTCTTAGTCAACGGAGCTATCGTCTCGGATTATCTGAGCGACGGCGTTATCATCTCGACGCCGACCGGTTCCACCGGTTACAGCATGAGTGCGGGCGGCCCCATCGTTCAGCCGCACGCAAGAATTCTCCTGATCACGCCGATCTGCCCGCACACGATGCAGGCGCGTCCGCTGGCGGTGTCCGACGAGGATATCATCACGGTGCGGGTGCTCAAGGGTTCCCGGTCCATCCCCGAGGAGGCTTTCATCTCCGCGGACGGAGACGAGGTGGGATATCTGAGTGTCGGCGAGGAGATTACCATTTTCAAAGGAGCGGCGACAGCGCGTGTCTTGCGAGTCGGTGAGATCACGTTCTGGGACCGTGTAAAAAGCAAATTATAGCACAGGAAAGTGCGGAAAGGAACAAAGATGAAGGATAATCGTCACAGTAAAATTCTGGAGCTGGTTGCGTCCCACGATATCGAGACGCAGGAGGAATTGGCCAGCCTCTTAAAGGAGTACGGCCTCAAGGTGACGCAGGCTACGGTCTCTCGGGATATCCGCGAGCTGAACCTGACCAAAGTGACCGGCGAGAACGGCAAGCAGAAGTACATCGTGCTCGGCAAGCCCGCTTCCGACGGCGATATCATCAGTCGCTACGCGCGTCTTCTGCAGGAGGCGATCATCTCCGCGGATATAGCGAAAAATCTTTTAATTCTGAGAACCAACCCGGGTAGGGCATCCGCCGTAGGCGCTGCCATCGACGCACTGCATCTCACCGCCTTGGTGGGAAGCCTTGCCGGCGATGACACCGTATTTTGCGCGTTCAAAGAGGATGAGGATGCGGTTGCCGCCAACGAGGAACTCGAAGAGAAGATTCGCGCGGGAGTTCAGAAAACAGACAAAAAAAACCGTAAGTAAGGAGCAGTTATGTCAGGACATTCAAAGTTTGCAAACATCAAGCACAAGAAAGAGAAAAATGATGCCGCTAAGGGCAAGATCTTCACGCGTCTCGGCCGTGAGATCGCCGTTGCCGTAAAGGAGGGCGGTCCGGACGTCAACAACAACTCGAAGCTGAAGGATATTGTTGCCAAGGCAAAGTCGAACAACATGCCCAACGATACGATCGAGCGCAGCATCAAGAAGGCAGCCGGCGACGCGAACTCCGTCAACTACGAGTTCGTTTCGTACGAGGGATACGGCCCGAAGGGAACGGCCATCATCGTGGACGCCCTCACAGACAACAAGAACCGTACGGCGGCAAATGTCCGCGCGGCTTTCACGAAGGGACAGGGCAGTGTCGGTCCCATGGGCTGCGTGTCGTACATGTTTGATGAGAAGGGCCAGATCATCATCGACAAAGAGGAGTGCGAACTCGAAGCGGACGATCTGATGATGATGGCGCTCGACGCCGGTGCCGAGGACTTCGCGGAGGAAGAGGACTCGTATGAGGTGATCACCTCGCCGGATGATTTTTCGGCGGTTCGCGAGGCGTTGGAGCAGGCCGGTGTGCCGATGCTCGAGGCAGAGGTTACGAAGATCCCGCAGACGTATGTGGATCTCACGGACGACAACGATATCAAAATGATCACGCGCATCATCGATCTTTTGGAGGACGATGACGACGTTCAGGAAGTGTACACCAACTGGAGCGACCAGGAGTAATCCGGATCGCTCAGGTGACGACTGAAATCCAAGTTTCCACCCCCGGAGAAAGGGAAAGGAACGATTGGTATGCTGTCTGAATTACATGTAAAGAATTTTGCGATTCTCGACGAGGTTTCGGTGGAGTTCGGCAGAGGCTTAAATGTCCTCACGGGCGAGACCGGAGCCGGCAAATCGCTTCTCCTGGGGTCGGTCAACGCCGCCTTGGGAGGCAAAGTTTCCAAGGATCTCTTGGGAGCGAACGGAGATTACGCTTTGGCGGAGTTGTTGTTTGACAACGACGAGTGCGTGCGCGACCTCCTCGAAAAATACGAACTTCCGGAATCGGACATGCTCGTGATCTCACGGCGCATCTCCGACACGGGACGCAGTGTGAGCCGCATCAACGGCGAGACCGTCAATGCTTCGATCGTGAAGGAAGTGGCGTCCCGGCTGTTTGATGTCCACGGCCAGCACGATCATCAAACGCTGCTGTATCCGGTCAAGCAGCTTGCGCTTCTGGACCGCTACGCAGGCGCGGAGGCGCTTTCGGCAGCCACCGAAGTCCGAACTCTCGAGAGAGAGTACAAGGCGGCGGTGAAGGAGCTTGCGGAGGCGCAGGAACACAGCGCCAGACGGGCGCGTGAGCTCTCGATGGCGCAGTACGAGTTTGATGAGATCACGGCGGCCCGACTTACGCCGGGCGAGGACGAGACTGCGGAAGAACGGTTCCGCGTGCTTTCCAACCGCGAGAAACTGACGGAAGCGTGCGCGGAGGCGGACGCCATCCTCTCTTCGGATGCGGAGTCGGTTACGGCGGGGATCGGACGCGCGCTGCGGAGACTGGCGAAAGCATCCGCACTCGACCCGAAACTGGAGGCGATCTACGATGACCTTCGACTGCTGGAAGAGCAGGCCGGAGAGCAGGCGGCAAGACTTGCGGAGTATCTCGGGGAACTGACGGGAACCGAGAAGGAACTGGCGCAGGTCGGCGAGCGTCTGGATGTCATCAACCGCCTGAAATCCAAGTACGGACGCACGATCGAAGAGATCCTCGCGTACGCGGCGGAAGCGGAGAAGACCATCGGCAAACTCTCGGATTTCGAAGGGTATGTCGCAGGACTTACGGAGACGGCGGACAAGGCGAAGAAAGCACTGGCGACGGCGGCCGCAAGACTTTCGAAACTGCGGCGGACGGCGGCGGATGATCTTTCTGCGAAAGTCCGGGCGGCGCTCGGAGAACTGAACTTCCTGAACTCGGAGTTCAGCGTGGAGTTCCGGGAGCTTTCGGAGCCGGGAGAGTCCGGCGCCGAGGAGGCGGAGTTCATGATCTCAGCCAATCCCGGAGAGCCGTTGCGCCCCTTAGCAAAGATTGCGAGCGGCGGCGAGCTTTCCCGCGTGATGCTCGCTCTGAAGGCGGCGAGCGCAGGAAAAGACGAGATTGAGACCTTGTTTTTCGATGAGATCGACGCAGGAATCAGCGGGCGAACCGCACAGAAAGTGGCGGAAAAACTGGCGCAGATCGCGAGCACGAAGCAGGTGATCTGCATCACGCATTTGCCGCAGATCGCGGCGATGGCGGACTGCCATTTCGAAATTACAAAACAGGCGGAAGACGGCCGGACGAGAACATCGCTGGCCAAGCTTTCCGAGAGCGAAGTTCCGCGGGAACTGGCGCGCATGCTCGGCGGTGCGGAGATCACCGACACCGTGATGACGAGCGCGCGGGAGATGCGTGAGCTGGCGCTTCGGAAGAAATCCGCCGAAGGCATGGAGTAAAATGATTGTCCGACCCGGTCGGACGCGATCGGTATTCGGGCCGATCCTTAGGCATGGTATTACGTATTCGCAAGAATCCAAAAAGAGCTGTCCCCGTTCGCGGGAATTAAAGAGGTTACTTTATGAAAAAGATTTTATTTGCGGCTTCGGAATGTGTTCCGTTTATCAAGACGGGTGGTTTGGCTGATGTTGTCGGCTCACTGCCGAAATATATCAACAAGGACGAGTTCGACGTGCGGGTCATCCTGCCGAAATATATGGCGATCCCGCAGAAATACAAGGATCAGATGCAGTTTGTCACGAACTTTACCGTGAATCTTTCGTGGCGCAGCCAGTACGTCGGGCTGTTCCGAATGGAATACGACGGCGTGACGTTCTACTTCGTGGACAATGAGTTTTATTTCGCGGGAAGTCATCCCTACGGCTATATTCACGAGGACATCGAGAAATTCGCATTTTTCTGCAAGGCGGTGCTCTCGGCGTTGCCGGCTCTCGATTTCCGCCCGGACATCATCCACTGCCATGACTGGCAGACCGGCCTGATCCCGGTGATGCTTCACGACCGCTTCCAGGACAACGAGTTTTTCCGCGGGATCAAGACCATTATGACGATCCACAACCTGAAGTTCCAGGGAATCTGGGACAAGAAGGCGGTGATGGATATCACCGGCCTGTCGGAGTATTATTTTACGCCGGACAAGCTGGAGGCCTACGGGGATGCGAACTACTTAAAGGGCGGTCTCGTGTATGCCGACCGCATCACCACCGTGAGCAACACGTATGCGAACGAGATCAAGACGCAGTTCTACGGCGAGGGCCTGGACGGCCTGATGAACGCCCGCAGCAATTGCCTTACGGGTATCGTCAACGGCATCGATTACAAGGAGTACGACCCGGCGACGGATCCGCTCATCTACAATAACTACGACGCCATCACGTTCCGCAAGGAGAAGAGCAAGAACAAGCGCGCACTGCAGCAGGAACTCGGTCTTGACGTGAACGAGAAGATCTTCATGATGGGTGTGGTGTCGCGGCTTACGGATCAGAAGGGTTTCGATTTGATCGACTACGTGATCGAGGAGATCTGCGCGGAGGACACGCAGTTCGTTGTACTCGGCACGGGCGATCCGAAGTACGAGAATCTGTTCCGCCACTTCGAGTGGAAGTACAAAAACCGCGTCTCGGCCAGCATTTACTACAACAATGAGCGCGCCCACCGCATCTACGCGGCCTGCGATGCGTTCCTGATGCCTTCGCTGTTCGAACCCTGCGGGCTGTCGCAGCTGATGGCGCTTCGCTACGGCACGGTGCCGATCGTGCGCGAGACGGGCGGCCTTCGCGATACGGTGGAGCCGTACAACCAGTATGAAAACCGCGGAACCGGCTTCGGTTTCTGCAACTACAACGCTCATGAGATGCTCGGAACCATCCGCTACGCGAAGAGCGTTTACTATGATCACCGGAGAGAGTGGAACAAGATTGTCGACCGCGGAATGGCGATGGATTTTTCCTGGACGAATTCCGCAAAGCAGTATGAGAATCTCTACCGGTATATGTGACAGTGTCGGAAAGCGCCGATGCGCTTTCCGTATCGCCTCCGGCAAATTGCAGACCTGCCGGAGGCGTTCAACATGATACGGGGAAAATGAGCTTTTTGCTCTCGGAGGAAGACTATGGCAAAAACAATGACTGTGCAGAAGCTTGCGGAGGGAATCCCGCATCGGATCCTGCAGGGCAGTGCCGACGCACCGATCACGGGCGTGGTATACGACACCCGCGCGATCCGCGGCGGGGAAGCGTTTGTGTGCATCGTGGGGACGAAGAGAGACGCCCATGAGTTCATTCCGCAGGCGGTGGAAGCGGGGGCGAGCGCCGTGGTCGTGACGAAGGAGGTCACGGCACCCGAGGGAGTGACCGTGATCCGCGTCGAGGACGACCGCAAGGCCCTTGCTGCGATGGCTGCCAACTGGTTCGGACACCCGTCGGAATCGCTCACGACGATCGGCATCACCGGCACGAAAGGCAAGACGACGACGGCCTATATGATCTATCATATGCTCAACGGTGCGGGCATTTCCTGCGGTCTGATCGGCACGGTCGAGAACATCATCGGAACGGAGCATATTCCGGCGTCCCACTCGACACCGGAGTCGTACGTCGTTCAGGAATATATGGCTAAGATGCGCGACGCCGGATGTAAGGCGGTCGTCATGGAAGTCTCGTCGCAGGGACTCAAGATGGACCGCGTCTTCGGTATCAACTATGATTACGGCCTGTTCACAAACCTCGGCCACGACCATATCGGCGGGGATGAGCATCCGGATTTCGAGGATTACAAAAACTGCAAGAAAAAGCTCTTTTCGCAGTGCAGGAAGGGCATCTTTAATGCGGACGACGAGCATTTTCCGCAGATGAAGGAAGGCTGCACCTGCGAGGTTGTGACGTTTGGGTCCGCCGCGGGCTGCGATTATGAGATGACGGAGCAGACGCTTTTGAATGAGCCCGGTCGCAAGGGTGTTGCCTACCGTGTGCGCGGCAAGGCGGACCTCGCGGTGGAAGTCGATATTCCCGGCCGATTCAACATGTTCAACAGCCTTGCTGCGGTAGCACTCGGATGCGAGATGGGGATCGCGAAGGAGACGATCCTCTCGGTGCTCAAAAGCGTGCATGTGCGCGGCCGTGTGGAGAGTGTTCCGGTGTCCGACCGGTTCACGGTGCTGCTTGACTATGCGCACAACGGAATGTCGCTGCAGAGCCTGTTGACGACGCTGCGCGAGTATCAGCCCAAGCGTCTCGTGTGCATGTTCGGCTGCGGCGGAAACCGCGCGAAGGACCGGCGCTACGACATGGGCGAGATCTCTTCGAAAATGGCGGATCTCACGATCGTGACTTCGGATAATCCCCGCTTCGAGGAGCCGGACGCCATCATCGCCGACATCCTGGTGGGAGTGGCCAAGGGGCCCGGCGCCTATGTGACGGTGCCGGACCGGCGGGAAGCCATCGCGTACGCGCTTTCCCATGCCGAGGACGGTGACTGCATCGTCATCGCCGGCAAGGGACACGAGGATTACCAGGAGATCAAGGGTGTCAAATATCCGATGGATGATCGGAAAATGATCCTCGAAGAGGCAGAGCGTCTCGGTATTTGAGGAAACGTCGAAAGGGATTGCAAAACGATGAGATATACGGTGAGTGAGATCGCGGAAGGCATGGGCGCAACGATTTTGTGCGGAGATCCGGCAAAGAGCGTGTGCGCATGGTCATTTTCCTCGAAGGAGGGCGATGCGGACACGATGTTCGTCCCGATGAAGGGCGAGCGTGTCGACGCGCATGATTTTATCGCGGATGCGTACGCGCGCGGGATGCGCGTGACGACGACGGAGCGCGGCGAGATCGTGCCGGGCACGGAAGGGATGACGTACCTCGCGGTCGACAATGCAAGGGATGCGTGGCAGCGCCTGGGAACGTACTGGAGACGCCGCCACGAGTCGGTTCCGATGGCGGCGATCACCGGCAGCGTCGGCAAGACGACCACGAAGGAACTGGTCGCTTTAGCGCTTGCGCCGGCCGGCAAGATACTTAAAACGTTCGGCAACCGCAACGGGCAGCTCGGCGTTCCGCAAATGATGGCGGAACTCGAGGACGACGACGCTGCGGCCGTGATCGAGATGGGCATGAGCATGCCCGGCGAGATGGGACGGATCGCGGATGTCGCGATGCCGGATATCGCGCTGATCACGAATATCGGACTGTCACACATCGGAAATCTCGGATCGCAGGAGGCGATCCGCAGAGAGAAACTGTCCATTGTCAACCGCCTTCACGAGGGAGGCCGGCTGCTGGTGAACGGGGATGATCCGCTGCTTGCGGCGGTATGCCCCGACAGCCCCGGGTTTGCGGGGCTTGAGGAAATCTGTATGTATGAGACGACGAGCCTTCGCATGAAGAGTCTGCGGGCGGAAGCGTACGGGACGGCGCCCTGGTGCCGGTACCGTTGCGAGGATATCGAGCTCACCGAGGAGACGGCGGAGTTTACCTGCGTCACGCCTTCGGGAAGCGTCCGCGTCGCGCTTCCGGTCACGGGGATGCATAATGTGATGAACGCGACGGCGGCGATCGCCGTGGCGGAGATCCTAGGCGTTTCTGCTGCCGATGCCGCGGAGTCCCTTCGGGGGTATACACCCATGGCGATGCGCGGCGTCCGGGAGATCCTTGACGGTAACATTTTACTGATCGACGATACCTACAACGCGAGCCCGGACTCCATGAAGAGCGGACTCTCCGTATTGTGCGCGGCCGAGGGTCGCAGACACATCGCGATGCTTGCGGACATTCTGGAACTCGGGGATCACAGCGCTTCGGCGCACCGTCAGGTCGGCCGGTATGTTGCCGAGCGCCCGGTGGACGTGCTGATCACCGTGGGCACGGAGGCGGAGGCGATCGCGGCGGAAGTCCGGGAATCCGGCGCCCGGTGCGAGGTGTATACCGCGTCTACGAAGGAGGAGGGCCAGACAATCCTGCTGTCCCTGCTGCGGGACGGCGACGCCGTGCTTTTGAAAGGCTCGCGCGGCATGGGGCTCGACGCGGTCGCGAAGGCGCTGCGGGAGAGATAAAGGAGTTGGAAAAATGGCTGCATATGCGGACATTATCATAGATTTACAGACGCCCACGCTGGACCGGACGTTCCAGTATTCGATCCCTCCGGAACTGCAGGAGCGGGCCGAAGTCGGGGCGCCGGTGACGGTGCCGTTCGGAAACGGAAAAAAACCGCGGAAGGGCTACATTGTGGATCTGTCCGACACGGCGAAGATCGACCCGGCGAAGATCCGGCCGATCGCGGACATTCCGAACAGAGGGCTCACCATTGAGGACTCCCTGGTGGAACTTGCCTACCGGATCCGCAGGCGCTACGGCGGTTCGCTGTACGACGCGCTGCGCACGGTCATCCCGTCCCGGCAAAAGACCGTGGCGGTCCCGAAGCGGAAAGTGCGGCGGGTGATCGGGATCGCGGAACTCGCAAAACGGCGCATGGAGCTCCCGGCGAGGGAGACGGCCAAGGCGAGACTGTACGACGCGCTGGCAGTGACGGAGGAGATTCCCTACGAGCTTGTGACGGGGAAACTCAAGATCACGAGACAGGCGCTTGCGAAGGCGGAAGAGGACGGAATCCTGACGGTTGCCGAGGTTCGCAGGGAAGAGGAAAATCCCGGCGAAGGCCTGACGGTCACCCTAAACGACGAGCAGATCCGCGCGGCGGAAACCGTCGCGGCGAGCATCGGCATGCACCGGGTGTTCGTGCTTCACGGCATCACCGGAAGCGGCAAGACGGAAGTGTATCTGAAGACGATCGCCTCGGTGTTGGAGGCGGGAGGGCAGGTTATCGTGCTCATTCCGGAGATCGCTCTTACCTATCAGACAGTGTTGCGGTTTTACCGCTGCTTCGGGGACCGGGTGGCGTTCGTTCACTCGAAAATGCCCGCCGGCGAGCGTTACCGCATTCGAGAGAAAGCGAAAAACGGTGAGATCTCCATCATGATCGGACCGCGCTCGGCGTTGTTCACGCCGTTCGAAAGACTGGGACTGATCATCGTGGACGAGGAGCATGAGACGTCGTACAGGAGCGAATTGACGCCCCGCTACCACGCCGCCGATGTCGCGGTGGAGCGGGCAAAACTGTGCGGCATTCCCGTGATACTGGGGTCGGCGACGCCGTCGCTGCAGACCTTTTACCGATGCGAGCAGGGCGAATACACGCTTTTGACGCTCTCGCACCGGGCCAAGGAAGGTGCCGTGCTTCCGACGACGCACATCATCGATCTGCGCGAGGAGCTGAAAGCCCGCAACTACTCGGTGATCAGCAGGTCGCTGCATGCTGCGATCGAGGACCGGCTGGAGCGCAGGGAGCAGGTGATGTTGTTCTTAAACCGCCGCGGCTACGCGGGGTTTGTGTCATGCCGAAGCTGCGGATACATCGCAAAATGCCCTCACTGCGACGTCTCGTTGACGTACCACAGCGACGGGACGATGCGGTGCCATTACTGCGGACACCGCGCCGTGTACGAGCGCAAATGCCCTGAGTGCGGATCATCATACTTCCTGCCCTTTGGCAGGAGCGGAACGCAGAAGATCGAGGAACTCGTGCAGAAGGAGTTCCCGAAGGCGCGCGTTCTGCGGATGGACGCAGATACGACAAAGGCGACGGAAGATTACGAGACGATCCTCACAGAATTTGCCGAAGGGCGGGGCGACATTCTGATCGGAACGCAAATGATCGTGAAAGGGCATGATTTTCCGAAGGTGACGCTGGTCGGAGCGCTGGCTGCCGATCTGTCCCTGGGAGTTCCGGATTACACCTGCGCGGAGCGGACGTTCGATCTGCTGGCACAGGCGGCCGGACGCGCCGGACGGGGCGAGCTTCCGGGGGAAGTGTTCATCCAGACCTACCGGCCGGATCACTACGCCGTGACGGCGGCCGCGGAGTCGGACTATCGGTCATTTTACGAGACGGAGATCCGCTATCGGAGAACCTGCGGCTACCCGCCGATCCGCCACATGCTGACCGTGACGGGAAGCCACCGGAAAGAGGGCGTTTTAGAGTCGGCGATGGAGCGGCTGGCGGCTGCGATCGCGGCTGCGGCACCGGAAGCCGTGGCAATCGGACCGGCACCGGCGCCCTTGAAGAAGAAAAATGATATGTATTACCGTGTGATCCACGTGCGGCATGCGGACATCGAGGTGCTCATCCGGGCAAAGGATGCGGCGGACGCCTGGATGCACGCCGACGGTGACGGCACGGGACTGACGTTTGATATGGACTGAGAAATATGTCTTTGACGGAGGAGAGTGACCATGGCATTACGTAAGATCAGACTGCAGGAGGAGGAAATCCTGCACAAGCACGCAAAAGAGATCCGTGAGATCACGCAGCGGATCCGCGATCTGGCAGCGGACATGCTCGAGACGATGTACGATGCCGAGGGCGTCGGTTTGGCAGCGCCTCAGGTCGGCATTTTAAAGCGGATCGTCGTGATCGACATCTCGGAGGAGAGAGACAGCCCGATCGTGATGGTCAACCCCGTGATCACGGAGCGGGAGGGGGAACAGACCGGCTGGGAAGGGTGCCTGAGCGTGCCCGGAAAGAGCGGTATGGTGACCCGGCCGATGAATGTGAAAGCCGAGTTCACATCCTTAGACGGCGAGGCGATGACGATCGAGGCGGAAGGATTCCTTGCGCGCGCGATCTGCCATGAGCTCGATCACCTCGACGGGCATCTGTATGTGGAGAAGGTCGAGGGACGCCTCTATGACAATTCCGAACTCCGGAATGCGTCGGAGGACGACGAGGACGAAGATGAGATTTCGGACGGGAACGACGGGAGGACGAAATCATGAGAATCGTGTATATGGGTACACCGGAGATCGCGGCAACCATCCTGGAGCGGCTTCTTTGCGAGCCGTACGAGGTGGTGCTCGTCGTGACGCAGCCGGACCGCCCGAAGGGACGCGGCAAGGCACTCGCGTGCTCGCCGGTCAAGGAACTGGCGTTGGCGCATGACATTCCGGTGTTCACACCGGAGAAACTCCGTCTTCCGGAAAATGTCGAGGTGGTGAGAGAGGCGGCCCCGGATATGATCGTGGTTGCGGCGTTCGGGCAGATCCTGCCGCAGAGCGTGCTGGACATCCCGCGCTACGGCTGCATCAACGTCCATGCGTCGCTGCTTCCGAAATACCGCGGCGCGGCTCCGATCCAGTGGAGCATCATCGACGGGGAAGCGGAGACTGGGATCACTATCATGCGCATGGATGCCGGACTTGACACGGGTGACATTCTGACGCAGACCGTGGTGCCGATCGAGCCGGACGAGACCGGCGGGTCGCTCCATGACAAACTGGCTATCGCCGGGGCGGAAGCTCTCGCAGAGGCAATCCCCGGAATTCTCGACGGAAGCCTTATGCCGATCCCCCAGGGCGAGATGACGACGCCGTACGCGAAGCAGCTCACCAAGGAGATGGGACGGCTGGATTTCGCCGGTGATGCGGCTGCGCTTGAGCGGCGCATCCGCGGGCTGAGCCCGTGGCCGGGAACGTTTACGTACCGCGACGGGGCGCTCCTCAAGATCTGGGAAGCGTCGGTGGCGGACGGCGACGACACGGAGTGTGCGCCGGGCACGGTCGTTGCCGTGATGAAACAGGGATTTTCCGTGCAGACGGGCAGCGGCGTGCTGTTCGTCACATCCGTGCAGCCGGAAGGAAAACGCCGGATGAACGCGGATGAGTATCTGCGCGGCTATCCGATGAGCGAGGGCATCGTTCTCGGGCTTTCGGAGGAAACGCGATGACTGCGAGAGAGATCGCATGGAACATATTGGCGGCGGTCAATGAGCACGGCGAACTGAGCCATCTGGCGATGGCGGAGTCGCTTGCGGGCAGCGGCCTGTCCGAGAAGGACAGGGCGTTCGCGACGCGGCTTGTGCACGGGACGCTCGAGCGCATGCAGACGATCGACGTCATTTTACAAAGACAGAGCGGGCGGCCGGTCACGAAGATCAAGCCGGCGATCCGCAACCTGCTGCGGATGTCGGTCTATCAGCTGCTGTATCTGGAGCGGGTGCCGGCCTCCGCCGTGTGCAACGAGGCCGTGACGCTGGCGAAGAAGCGGGGAATGGCAGGTTTGGCAGGATTTGTCAACGGTGTGCTGCGCGGGATCGCGAGGGAAATCGAGGCCTGCGGAGGACAGAACGGGTATCCGGAACGCGCCGCCGAAGGCTTGTCCGAAGACGCGAGACTATGCTTTTTATATTCGATGCCCGAGTGGATTGTCAAACTCTGGAGACGGGATTTTCCGAAGGCGGATCCCGAGACGATGATGAAGGCGTTTCTCGCGCCGGGGTACGTCAACGTGAGGCTCAACAAAAGCCGCGCGTCGATGGCGGAGCTGACCGAGGCGCTGACGCGGGATGGCGCGGAGCCGATGCCGGGAGTTCTCGCCAACTGCCTGCGGCTTGCGGGCAACGGAAATCCGGCAGACTCGGCAGCCTATCGCAACGGATGGTTCAGCATTCAGGACACCGGTGCGGTGCTTGCCGGAAACCTGCTGCCTCTTAGACCGGGGATGACGGTGCTCGATCTGTGCGCGGCGCCCGGCGGGAAGACGGTACATGCCGCGGACGAACTTGCGGCGCTTGCCGCGGAGTCGGGTGCGGACACGAAGTATCGCGTGGAGAGCCGCGACGCGGGCGAAGGCAAGATCGCTTCTATTCTGGAGCAGGCGGACCGCGTGGGACTTGTGGGTGTCACCGCAACGGCGGCGGATGCGACGAAATATGATCCGGCGTGGGAAGCGAAGGCCGACATCGTGATCGCGGACGTGCCGTGCAGCGGTCTCGGTGTGATCGGGCGAAAGCCGGATATCAAGACAAAGACAACGGCGGAGGACGTGGAGTCGCTGGCCGGTCTGCAGCGGCAGATCGTCGCGCAGGCGGTGCGCTACGTCCGGCCGGGAGGATACCTTTCCTATTCGACGTGCACGGTTGCCCGTGCGGAAAATGAGGCGGTCGCGGAGTACATCGCATCCCTCGGAATGACGCCGGTTCCGCTTGCCGGGAAGCTTCCGGACGAGATCCGGGAAGCCTCGGAGCGGATGGGCGGAACGGACGGACTCGGGATTCAGTTATTCCCCGAACCGGAGCGCTGGGAAGGGTTTTATATCGCGGGATTTCGCAAGCCGGAGGCTTAGCGAACCGACACTGTGAGATAACGGAGAGCGTATGGATATCGGAAGCATGACAATCGAGGAGATCGGCGCTTTGGCGAAGCAAAAGGGTTGGCCCGCGTTCCGCGCAAAGCAGGTCTACGGGTGGCTTCACAAAAAGCTCGCGGCTTCCTATGACGAGATGACGGACCTGCCGAAGGCGATGCGGGAGGACCTTGCGGCGGAGTATCCGCTGTGGATGCCGCAGAAGGTTGTGGTGCTTGCATCGAAGATCGACGAGACGCGCAAATACCTCTTCCGGCTGGCGGACGGCAACATGATCGAGAGTGTTCGCATGAAGTACCGGCACGGCAATTCGGTCTGCATTTCCTCGCAGGTCGGCTGCCGCATGGGATGCACCTTTTGCGCATCGACGCTGGGCGGGCTTGTGCGCAACCTCACACCGTACGAGATGCTCGGACAGATCTATGCGATCACGCGGGAGACGGGAGAGCGCGTTGACAACGTGGTCGTGATGGGGACCGGGGAACCGTTGGACAATTACGATAATCTGCTTCGATTCATCGCGATGATCACGGACGGGAACGGACTGAACATCAGCCAGAGAAACGTCACGGTATCCACGTGTGGGCTCGTCCCGGCGCTCAGGCGACTGGCGGACGAGAAACTGGCGATCACGCCGGCGATCTCGCTTCACGCGCCCAATGACGAACTGCGGAAGAGGCTGATGCCTGTGGCGAATTCATTTTCCGTAGCGGAGCTGATGGAGGCAGCGGACTACTATGTCGAGACCACCGGACGGCGCATGAGCTTCGAGTATTCGCTGATGGAGGGAGTCAATGACACGCCGTCCTGCGCGAGGGAACTGACGAAGCTTTTGAGGCACCGAAAATGCCATGTAAACCTCATTCCGATCAACCCCGTGAAGGAGCGCGAGTACCGCCGTTCACATGTTACGAATGTATTACAATTCCAAAAAACACTTGAAAATGAAGGAATAAATGTTACTATTAGAAGGGAACTCGGGTCGGATATCGACGCCGCATGCGGCCAACTGCGGCGCCATTACGAATCCGGAGCCGGGGGAGAAGGTGGAGAGTTATGAGGTCGATCGGGAAGACGGACAAGGGAAAGAAACGTTCCATGAACCAGGATACGTTTTTCATCAGCGACATGCCGGTCGGGATTTTGCCGAACCTGTATATCGTGGCGGACGGGATGGGCGGTCAGAACGCCGGCGACGTCGCGTCACGGTTTTGCGTGGAACGCTTCACGGAGCTTGTTCGGGTCAGCAAGGAGCGGACGCCGATTCAGGTGATCGAGAAGGCCGTGCGGGAGACCAATGAGGATCTCATCGCCAAGGCCAAAACGCAGAAGGAACTCGAGGGCATGGGCACGACGTTCGTGCTGGCGACGCTGATGCCGGAGGGATACCTTTTGGTCGCGAACATCGGTGACAGTCGGATGTACCTGATCGACGGGCACAAGATCACGCAGATCTCTCAGGACCACTCACTGGTGGCAGAGATGGTGCGCAACGGTGAGCTGAGCCGCGAGGAAGCGCGGTTTCACCCGAATAAGAACGTCATTTTACGCGCGATGAGCACGCAGGGTGTCGTGAGTCCGGACTATTATCAGGTCGCGGTAAAGCCCGGGGATTACGCGCTTTTGTGCAGCGACGGGCTCACGGATATGGTGGAGGAAGCGGAACTTCTGAAGATGGTGAGCGAGTACGACGATGTCGGCGATATCGCCGAGCGGATGATCAATACGGCCAACGAGAACGGCGGACGGGACAACATCACGCTCGTGCTGTTAAAGATATAAAGAGGCATTCGGGTATGCCGAGAATGGTGGGAGGTAACCTATGAGTATTATCAAACCCGGAACCTATATCGGGGATCGCTACGAGATCATCGACAAGATCGGATCCGGCGGAATGGCGGACGTGTACAAGGCAAAATGCCACCGCCTGAACCGTTTCGTGGCGATCAAGATATTGAAACCGGAGTTTTCTTCGGATGAGAAGTTTCTCTCGAAGTTTCGTGCGGAAGCTCAGTCCTGCGCGGGATTGACGCATCCGAACATCGTGAGCGTGTTCGACGTCGGCGACGACGGCGACCTGCATTACATCGTGATGGAGCTGGTGGACGGCATCACTCTCAAGAGTTTTATTGAGAGAAAGGGCCGCCTTGATATCAAGGAGGCCGTCGGCATCGCGATCCAGATCGCGCAGGGTCTTGATATCGCTCATCAGAACCATGTGGTGCACCGGGATATCAAACCGCAGAACATCATCATTTCCCGCGAGGGCAAGGTGAAGGTGGCGGATTTCGGTATCGCCCGCGCGGTCACAGGCACCACCAGCACGGAAAATCTGGCTAACATCGGCTCCGTTCATTACCTTTCTCCGGAGCAGGCGCGCGGCGGTTACAGCGACGAGCGCAGCGATATTTATTCCCTCGGTGTGACAATGTATGAGATGCTGGCCGGCCGGGTTCCTTTCCGCGGGGACAATGCGGTTTCGGTAGCGCTTCTGCATGTGACGGGCGAGGCGAAACCAATCTCGGAGATCAATCCTTCGGTGACTCCGAGTCTTGAGAAGATCATTGCAAAATGTATGCAGAAGAAGCCCGATCGCCGTTACATGACGACGGCCGAGCTGATCCGCGACTTAAAGGCAGCCATCGTCAATCCGACCGGCGATTTTGTCAAGATCGCTCCGGCGGCAGCGCTGGACGGCTCGCCGACGAAGGAGTTCACGTCGCAGCAGTTGACGGATATCAAGGCCGAGGTTGCGATCCAGGACGATTCGTTCGACGATGACGAGGAAGAACCGGCAGAGGAAGAACCGGTACGTCGGATCGCGCCGGCAACAGGCGGTTCCAAGCGCCGCGATGACGA
>JAFRYE010000041.1 GCA_017441265.1 Lachnospiraceae bacterium
GGCGTTTCCCATCGGTGTGACGGCTCTCAAAAGCAAGAAGGTCAAGCTGGTTTTCAAGATCCTGCTGTCGGTGATCGGTTTTACATTACTCGGGTTGTCAGTAACTCTCGCGGATTACAACTATGAGAAGTCCGTGAGCAAAGTCTTCACCGAGCACAATATCCGAAGTGTCTATGTCGAGAGACAGACGGAAGGGCATAATCAGTGGAGCACAGCCAAGACACCGGCGACGGCGGAGGAGGTCGCCCGGGTTGCCGCGCAGCCGGGTGTCAGCATCAATCCGATCTACCGGATCGGAAACCTCTCCGTCGAGTACGGCGATGATGAATCGAACAACAATGTCTTAAATGAGCTCATGCTGGGCACGATGAACCGCTGGCTGGAGATCGACGAAGACCTCTGCCGAGAGTACAATTGCAAAATGCTCGCCGGTGAGCTTCCGAACGGTTCGAAAAATGAGATTGTCATCAGCAAAGTCGCCTATGACATGATCCGGAACCAGGCGATGTTGTCCGGTCAGAGAATTCCGAAACTCGAAGATATGGTCGGGTGGGAACTCAAGGCTTCCGACGGGACCAGACTCACCGTGACCGGCGTGATCGAAACAGGACTCAATTATGTGTCCTATGTCTCGGCAATGACGGAGTTGATCGGAAGCGGCGATGAGGACGGAGTGCGTCTGGACCTTTCCTGGAATACGATCAAAGCGATGTTTCTGGCGTTGGATTTCCAGTATGACTTAAAGAGCAATCTGGCTTCCTGCAACCTTGTCGGCAAAGGGTTTATCGAGCGGCAACGGGATTTCGGGCTTCTTCAATTCCAAAGCCGCGATTTCGAATTTCTGGTCGGCAACGGCGTGTACGGACGCAACATCTTAGTCGGCGATCTGTCGATGAAAGACCGCTACGAGGTGTTTGAGTTTAACAATGAGACGACGGCCGCAGCGGAGGAGACGATCGACTGCTATGTCTCGAAAAACACCGTAACGGAGCTCCTTCGCGTCCTGCTTAACAAGAACAACCGCAGATATCTCGGGATCGAGGAAGAGATTGCCGAGGCGATCGCGGAGTATGAGGAAGATCTGCAGGAGCTTGAGGAGTATTATAACGAACATGAAGGAGAGATATATGTGGATCCGGAAGACGGGGAACCGAACGGATCGGAGGATGAGCCTGTTTCGGAGCCGAAGGAAACCGATGAAAACTTCGGAACGGCGTTGCTGTTGACGGGGAGTCTCTCAGAGCGTGAGTTGGCCGAGAACAACATCTACATCAAGCAGCTCAATGATGAGAAACTTGCGGCGTTATTTGCCCGGATTGCCGCGGAAACGCCGATCGATACCCGGTATGTTACCTATGATCCCAATCTCGGCTATGAGGCGAAATTCAAAAAGATGCGTTTCCTGGGCATGCTCGTCTCGAAGACCGCGGTGCGGGATTCCGAAATGCGGTTGCTGACGGACCAAAGCGTGATCGATACCGTGTTCAAGCTTCCGAAGGGCATATACAGCGGCGCGATGGTCACGCTGCCGGAAGACCGCGAGGAGATGAAGCAGTTCATCCACTATTCGGTGCAGGGCGAAAACGGAGTTCGCTTCCAGATCCAGACGAAGTACAACGCGCAGCTGGACGCTTCAAAGACGGTCATGGAATTTATTCGCAAAGGGCTTTTGTATGTCGGATTGTTCTTTGCGATCTTTGCGGCGCTTCTGCTGACCAGCTTCATCGCGAACAGTATTGCGTACAAGCGCAGAGAGATCGGTATCTTGCGCGCGATCGGCTCCCGAGGCGCGGACGTCTACCGCATCTTCGGTTCGGAGAGCGCGACACTTGCGATGATCAGCTTCGTGCTGGCCACACTGTTGACATGTGTTTTGGCGGGACTTGCCAACCGCTTTTTGCTCATGTCCATCCATGTCAGTCTGATGGAGGTGGGCATCCGGCAGATCCTGTTCATGGCGGCGGTGGCCTTCGGAACGGCGGCGGTCGCAAGCTTTATTCCTGTCTTTATACTGGCGCACAAGCGCCCGATTGAAGTCATACGCGGAAAATAACGGAGGAAATTTCATATGCGCAGACCTTACATGGTTCATTTCGGCCCGGCCGCCTGTGCGGTGGACTTATGCGACGGCAGCGAGAGAGGCGAGTATGTGGATCAGGACTACATCCTGACGAAACTGCACCGCCCGCACCGCGCGATCAATCTGATGTATTGTTATTACCCGAACGACGAGGGGTGGCCGCTTCGCGCAAGCGTGGCACACGCCCATGATGCAAAGTTTGCGTGGGATTACCCTTACGACGATTATTTTCCGTATACGGGCGGGCTCGGCGGAACCACGGACGGGCCCGTGTTTGAACAGATGCGCGACATCCGCCGACACGGTCAGGATGTGTGTCTGACGCTCACCATGGACCCGTATCTGTCCGATGAGCACATAGCCGCAGTGGCCCGCGATCTGCGCACCTTCGGGCGCGTGACCGTGCGGATCAACCACGAGGCGACCGGAAGCTGGTTTTCCTTCAACCGGAGAGCGTCCTATGAGGAGGTTGCGGCATTTTTCGTACGCGCGTGCGGCGTGTTCCACAAGGAGGCGCCGAACTGCCGCGTCGTCTTGTGCCTCGACGGCTGCAAGGAGCTCAGCGAGCGGAAAATGGTGATGGAGGACATCTTCACGGAAGCCGCGAAAGCTGCGGACATCGTGTCCGTCGACCGGTATCTGGCGCTTCACTGGGGATGGCCCAACGATGTGTGCACGGACGGGCGCAGCGCCGCGGATTACGACACGGATGACATTTACAAACTCGCAAAGAAGAGTTTCCGCCGCTACACGTTCATGAACGACGGCGTGAAGAAGCCGATGGTCATGTCCGAACTCAACGCGGACGGCGACGTGACCGGCCCGTTTTATCAGGCGGCGAAAGTGAAACGCTTCTGCGAGCTGGTTAAGGCCGATAAGGAGCATTGGCTCTCGGGATTTACGATGTATCAGTTCCGCGACCGGGGACGCCTCGGCCTCGAGATCGAGGATCCGAACAATAAGACCAACGGGATCGAGCAGCCGATTCTTGGGGTGTATCGCGACATCATCCGCGATCCGTTCTTCTCACCGTCCCGCAAGGCGGGAAAAGCAGCAAAACTGCCGCTGACGCTTCGCTTCGGCGGCGCGGAGGACTTCGATGCTGTGAGCATTCCCGTGAAACTCGAAGGGGCTCCGGCCTTGTTCGAGGTCTGGTTTGACGGGGAACTTGCGGACGCCAATCTCATGTTTGAGGTCAACGGACGCTGGTTTTACAAGGCGCCGGGAGTTCGCCGGATCGATGCGAGCAGCGCATTTTTCGACGGCGAGTTCACCGGAGGAGAGACGTGCGTCACGTTGTTCGCACCGCCCGCGTCCGGGGAAAATGACCCTTCTTCGGGCGATTCCTGGCAGACGGATTACGTAACGGCGTTGCCTTCGCTGCCGCGGTTCCGCATCTGTTACGGGCCGATTCTCGACGCGACGAAAGGACGAGCGTAAAAAGGGCATTTTCCGAACATTTTTCATGCCGTTTTTGCAAGTTTTGTGGTATACTGGATTCGGTATGGGCCTGAGGCAGAAAAACAGCCGGCCCGCTGAAATTGACATAAGGAGGACGTTTGGGTATGGACTACATGGACGAGTATCGCTTTTGGTGTGAAAATCCCTATTTCGACGAAGCGACGAAACAGGAGCTGGCGTCGATCGCCGGGGACGAGAACGAGATCAGGGAACGGTTCTACCGGAGCCTGGAGTTCGGCACGGGCGGTCTGCGCGGGATTATCGGAGCCGGAACGAACCGCATGAACCTGTACACGGTTCGCAAGGCGACACAGGGACTCGCGAACTTCATTCTGAAGGAGGGAGGCGCGGACAAGGGTGTTGCCATCGCTTACGACTCGCGCCGCATGTCGATCGAGTTCAGCGAGGAAGCCGCATTGTGCCTGGCTGCCAACGGAATCAAGGCGTACCGCTTCGAATCGCTTCGCCCGACGCCGGAGCTTTCCTTTGCCGTGCGGGAACTCGGATGCATCGCCGGCATTGTCGTTACGGCGAGCCATAACCCGGCGGAGTACAACGGATATAAAGTTTACTGGGATGACGGAGCGCAGGTGACGCCTCCGAAGGATGCGGAGATCATCGACGAGGTGAACGCCGTGACCGACTGGGCGAAAGTCCAGACGATGACGCGCGTGGAAGCCATCCGCGCGGGTCTGTATTTTGTGATCGGCAGCGAGATCGACGACCGCTATATGCAGGAGCTTAAGAAGCAGGTCATCCGCGGAGATATCTGCCGCGAGGTCGGAAAGACGATGAAAGTCGTCTACACGCCGCTTCACGGAACCGGCAACCTTCCAGTCCGCAGAGTGCTTAAGGAAATCGGATTTGAGCAGGTTTATGTGGTTCCGGAGCAGGAGAAACCGGACGGGAACTTCCCGACGGTCGTCAGCCCGAACCCCGAGAGCAAGGCGGCTTTCGAACTTGCTCTGGCGCTTGCGAAGAACGTCGGTGCGGATCTTGTCTTGGCGACCGATCCCGATGCCGATCGTCTCGGAGTTTATGCGAAGGATTCCGCAAGCGGCGAGTATATGGCGTTCACGGGCAACATGTCCGGAATGCTGATCTGCGAGTATCTTCTGAGCCAGCGCAAGGAACTCGGAACGATCCACGACGACGGCTTCATGGTGAAGACCATCGTCTCCACGAACATGGCGGATCTGATCGCTGCCGAGTACGGCGTGGAACTCAAGGAGTGCCTCACGGGATTCAAGTATATCGGCGAGCTGATCCGACTCTCGGAGCAGACCGGTCACGGTCATTACGAGTTCGGTTTCGAGGAGAGCTACGGATGCCTGGTGGGCACGCATGCGCGTGACAAGGACGCCGTGGTTGCGGTCATGATGCTCTGCGAAGCGGCTGCATACTACCGCACGAAGGGGCTGACGCTCTGGGATCAGATGATGAATATTTACAAGAAGTACGGTTTCTTCCGCGAGGGTATCGAGACGATCACGCTCAAGGGCTTTGAGGGTGCCGCGAAGATTGCGCAGATGATGGATGCAATCCGCGAGAATCCTCCGAAGAAGCTCGGGGATTACGACGTGGTGGAGTTCCGGGATTACGAGAAGGATGTCGTCACGGACATTGCGACGGGACAGACCCGTCCGACCGGACTTCGGAAGTCGAACGTGCTGTATTTCGATCTCACG
Organism: Lachnospiraceae bacterium; assembly: GCA_017441265.1. Lineage (GTDB taxonomy): Bacteria > Bacillota > Clostridia > Lachnospirales > Lachnospiraceae > ISDg. The sequence continues at coordinate 5,230 of JAFRYE010000041.1, forward strand.
GACAATGCCTGGGCATGCGTTCGCCCGTCCGGCACGGAACCGAAGATCAAATTCTATATGGGCGTGAAGGGAACATCGTTCGAGGATGCCGACGCGAAGCAGAAGAAGCTCGACGAGGCGCTCATGGAACTGTCCAAGTAAAGATGACAGAAAGGAATCTGCGCGGTTGCGCGATTCGCTTGCGAATCGGGTGACCGCGCGGTTTGCGCGTATGAAACAGATTCTTTTTTTGAAGCCGATTCTGAAAGAGTCCATCTGGGGTGGAACGAGGCTGGCGGAGTTCGGGTACGATCTGCCCTCCGACCATGTCGGCGAGTGCTGGGGCATCAGTGCCCATCCTAACGGCTGTTCCTCGGTGGTCGGCGGAGCATACGACGGACGAAGGCTCGACGATCTGTGGCGAGAGGAATCGGCGTTGTTCGGGCGAAGCAGCTCTGCGGACGAGCGCCCGGACAACTGGGAGGCCGAGATGACGATGCGGTACGGCTTCCCGCTGTTGATCAAACTGATCGATGCGCAGGAC
>JAFRYE010000042.1 GCA_017441265.1 Lachnospiraceae bacterium
ATTACTACAACAACGAGCGGATCCAGGCGAAAACAAAATGGATGCCCCCTGCAAGATACAGGGAAGCATCCATGTGTTTCGGTTGATCATAGATAATGTGTCCAGGATTCTGGGTACATATCATAAGGATTCAGCCCTTTTTTTCGTGCATTTATATCGGAGTATGGTCATTTTCCGGAGGAGCGCTTCGCGGAAGATTTCAAAAACAGGGATAGCAGCGAGGCGACGTAATCGGTGTGGCGCTCCGGATGCTTCGGAAGCTCGCGACCGGGAAAAAGCAGGCATTCGTCTTTGATGCCGTAGGAGAAACTCGGCGCGAACAATTCGAAGGGCTGCGGGAGCAGTTCGCCGCGGAACCAGTCAAATGCCTCGTCGCGCTTGGCCGGGCGGCAGTAGGCACGGTCCATGTACGACGCGATGCTCTTGTGAACGACCTTTCCCTCGACGGTAAGGTAGTAATAGTCTTTGAAATTGGGATAGAAATGTTTGGCCGGTTCCGTGAGAAACGGAACGCGAAGCACCGGCCGGCCGTCTGCGTCTGCAGCGACGGAAAGCGACGTGCCGAGGAGGCGGTCGGGCAGAGTGAGCAGTTTGTCAAGTGGCTTCGAGAGCGTAAGCCCGGCAGGCCAGGAGAGCGATGAGAGCAGTTGAAACTCCGCGGCGTCCTCGTTGTAGGAAATGAGCTCGGCGTCGTCAAGACCGCCGTCGAGGAGCGCGAAACAGTCGTAAATACGCACTAGGGAGACGAGGCCGAGCAGGTCTTCGCGGTTGTGGCGCGCAAGGTCGCGGTAGCGGTCCTCAGCCTCCGGTTTATGAATCTTGGAAAAGCCGACAAATTCCGAGTAAAAGCGGATCAGTTCGCCGCCGTCATACGGGTCTTCGCGGTCGTATCCGGCGTAGGGCTCGAGGTCTTTCTGGCGGCAGGATGCAAGTGCGGCAGGTGTTTTCAGACGGCGCAGCTGCGTGTAGAGATCGACGGAGACGGAAGGCCATGTGACGGGCAGCCCCAGCGCGCGGCTGCGGTCCCGAAGGAAGGGGATGTCAAAGGTTGTTCCGTTGAAGTGCAGAAGGGCGCAATGCTCGGGAAGTGATCCGGAAAATGCCGTGATCACTTCGGCTTCCTCCGACGGCCGCTCGGCAAACCATTGCCGGAATACCCAGTTACGGGGCTCGGGGTCGGATGTGGCGGAAGGCGCGATCGCGCCGATCATATAGACGGATGACGACAGGGCGGAAAGGCCGGTCGTCTCGATGTCAAACCAGACGGGCGAAGCGCTGCCGATGGGGCAGTAACGCTCGTCGGAAAGCCAGACGGAGAGCTTCGAAAACAGGCTCTCCGGAACGAGTTCATGAAGCGGTTGTTCTACATATCGCATAGGGGTCCTCCGATGCGTCTCCGGCGATGCGGCGGCGCATTTTCCGAGTCCTATGGTATCAAATATAAGGCAATATTTCAAACAGAAAATAGGTGCTTTTCCGAATTTCCTGTGGTATACTGATATCGGACGGGCAAGGATGCCCGAAGATGAGGTGCTGTGATGATTGCGATGCTTCAGGGAAAGCTGGAATATATGACGGAATCGGAGGCTGTGATCCTGTGCGGCGGCGTCGGCTACGAGGTGACGATGACGGCGACGAACCTGTCCGCGTTGCCCCCGATCGGCTCGGAAGTGCGCGTGTTTACGCATTTGAGCGTCAATGAGAACACCGGGATCAATCTGTTCGGGTTTGCGACGAGGGAAGAACTGGAGATGTTCCGCCGGCTGATCACCGTGAGCGGGATCGGGCCGAAGGGCGCGGTCGGAATCCTCTCCGCGATGTCGGTTTCGGATCTGCAGATGGCAATCCTGACCGAGGATGCGGCGACGATCGCAAAAGCCCCGGGAATCGGAAAGAAGACGGCGGCTAAGCTTGTGCTGGAGCTCAAGGATAAAGTTGATTTTGCGAACGTGATCGAGACGCGCCTGGATGCCGGCGCGGCGGCTGTGGCGGCCGGAAAGAGCGCTGCGGCATCGGAGGCGATCGAGGCTTTGGTGACGCTCGGATATTCGCGGAGCGAGGCCGTGAAGGCCGTGGCCGCGGTTCCGGACGGGGATTCGATGGATGCGGATGATCTGCTGACAAACAGCCTGCGGTATCTGTAGGCGTTATGATATTTTGATAGGACGACGGTATGGCGAAGAGAATCACGACAACTGAGGCGACGACGGAGGACAACCGGCTGGAAGGGTCGCTGCGGCCGCAGAAACTGTCCGAGTATATCGGGCAGACGAAGGTCAAAAGCACGATGTCAGTGTATATCGAGGCGGCGAAAGCCCGCGGCGAGGCGCTCGACCATGTGCTTCTGTTCGGACCTCCCGGACTCGGAAAGACAACGCTTGCGAACATCATCGCGAACGAGATGGGCGTGAATCTCCGTCAGACATCCGGACCGGCGATCGACAAGCCGGGCGACATGGCCGCCATTTTGAGCAAATTACAGAAAAATGATATCCTTTTCATCGACGAGATCCACCGGCTGAACCGCCAGGTGGAAGAGCTTCTCTACTCGGCGATGGAGGATTTCGGAGTCGATATCATCATCGGATCGGGGCCGGCGGCCAAGCCGGTACGGCTGAAACTGCCGAAGTTCACGCTCGTGGGCGCGACGACGCGCGCAGGCATGCTGACGGCGCCGCTTCGCGACCGGTTCGGTGTGGTGGACCGGCTGGAGTTTTACACGGTGCCGGAGCTTGCGCTGATCGTGCGTCATTCTGCGGTGGTCCTCAAGGTGGAGATCGATGAGGACGGCGCGACGGAGATCGCGAGACGTTCCCGCGGAACGCCGCGACTGGCAAACCGGCTGCTGAAGAGAGTACGGGATTTTGCGCAGGTCAAGGGCGACGGCGTCATTCGCGGCGACGTGGCCAGACAGGCACTCGACGTGCTGGATGTGGATCGGCTGGGACTTGACCAGATCGACCGTGCGATCCTGCAGACCATGATCACGAAATTCGGCGGCGGACCGGTCGGAACGGCGGCGGTTGCCACGACGATCGGCGAGGATCAGGAGACGGTGGAGGAAGTGTACGAGCCGTATCTGGTGCAGACCGGATTGATCGTGCGGACGCCCCGAGGCCGCATGGTGACGAAGGAAGCGTACGAACACATCGGAATTCCGATGCCGGAGAAGTAAGAGAATAAGCACGATTTCGAAATAGAACGGGTCAATGCGACCGGAGGAGAATGAGGAGGCACACGATGCAGAAGAGAACGGAAGCGGAAGTGATCATCAACGGGAAGCGGCTTCGGATCACCGGGATCGAGGAGGAAGAGTATCTCCAGAAGATCGCGACATATCTGAACAGCAAGTACGCCGCCATGAAAGAGGCTCCGGGGTACAAGACCATGGAGTTCGACAAACGGCAGGAGCTGGTGCTGATCAATGTTGCGGATGATTATCTGAAATGCCGGCAGCAGCTTGCGGACAAGCAGGCCGAGGTCGAGGAGCGGGACACCGATCTCTTCAACCTCAAGCATGACATGCTTTCCGACCGCAACCGTATCCGCGAACTTGAGGATAAGATTGAGAAGATGAAAGCCTCTGCCATGGAGGACCAGAAGAAGATCGTTCGTCTGGAGACGGAGCTTTCCAACTTCCGTAAGAACAGAAATTGAGGATCGGCGCTTTGCGCGATTTTTGAAGAGCGGATATGAAGGTATCCGCTCTTTCGCGAATGACACTGAACCCGGATCTGCCGGGGCGTTTCGGAGGAACCATGCGCAAGGACAATGAAACAATAGAACTCCTGGCACCCGCAGGCTCCTACGACGCACTCCGGGCGGTGGTCTCGGCCGGATGCGACGCCGTGTACATCGGCGGCACCCGCTTCGGTGCCCGTGCTTACGCGGACAATCCGGAAGAGGAGTTGTTGATCCGCGGGATCGACCACGCGCACATGCGCGGAGTTAAGGTCTATCTCACGGTCAATACGCTTTTGAAAAATGCGGAGATTTCGGAGCTTCGGGACTACCTTCTGCCGTACTACGAGGCCGGCCTAGACGCCGTGATCGTGCAGGATTTCGGCGTGATGACGCGGATCGCGGAATGGTTTCCGGGTCTGCCGATCCACGCGAGCACGCAGATGACGATCACGGATGTTGCGGCATTTTCCGTATTGCCGGCGGCGGTGACGCGGGTCGTGCCTGCGCGGGAGCTGAGTTTGGAGGAAATCCGCCGGATGGCAGAGATGACGGACCGCGAGCTGGAGATCTTCGTCCACGGGGCGCTGTGTTACTCCTACTCGGGACAGTGCCTGTTGTCCTCGATGATCGGCGGCCGGAGCGGCAATCGCGGGCGCTGCGCGCAGCCCTGTCGGAAAATGTACCGCTACGAGGAGGACGACCGGAGCGAGAAGGCCGGCTATCTGCTGAGTCCGAAGGACCAGTGCCTTCTTCCGGGGCTGCACGAGCTGCTGGATACGGGAATCGATTCCCTGAAGATCGAGGGTCGCATGAAGCGGCCGGAGTATGCGGCCGGCGTGACCGCGGTGTACCGCCGCTGGATCGACCGCTATGTGGAGATGGGCTCCGAGGACTATGCGGCCTATCTCGCGGGACATGAGGAAGAGATGCGGGCGGATGTGGCCCTGTTGGCGGAGCTTTACAACCGCGGCGGGTTCTGCGGAGGCTACGTGTTTGAACATAAGGGCAGCGTCATGATGGCGACGGATCGCCCGGACCATACCGGCGTCAAAGTCGGGACCGCATCGGTCAAGGCCGGTGTCCGGCCGACGGCGGCGATGAATCTTACGAAGGAGATCGGCCCGGAGGAGATCCTGGAGTTTCGCACGGCGGATCAGTTTGTGTGCGGCGAGATCACGACGCCGAAGGACATGACGCGGTTTGACGCCGGAAAACCGGTGGCGCTGCGGCTTGATGGGTACACGGGGAAGACCCCGCGGACGGTTGACATTTTCCGGATGAAGCAGGAGACGCTCCTTGCGGAGATCCGCGAGACGTTTTTGGAGAAAGATAAGGACGTGGAAGTGAGCGGGACGTTCGTCGCAAAGCCGGGCGAACCGATCCGGCTGACGGTCACGGATGAGGAGAGCAGAGCCTGCGTGACCGTGACGGGAACGATTCCCGAGCCGGCGCGCATGAACGCCACGGACGCGTCGCAGGTGATGGCGAAGTTGCGGCGGACCGGCGGGTCGGGATATGCGTGGAAGCATTTGTCGGCGGACATCGGAGACGGATTGTTCCTTCCGGTGTCGGGCATCAACGAGATCCGCAGGGAGGCCTTGGCGGCCTATGAGGAGGCCGTCCTCACGACAAGGCGCAGAGTGGTGCCGAAGGCTGCCGATGAGGCGCCCCTCGGCACGGAAGCGGCGCCGAAGGGCGAACCGGCCTGCGCGGTTTGCGTCTTCACGCCGGAGCAGACGGAAGCGGCGCTACGAAGCCCGATCGTCACCGATCTGATCGTGGATACGGAAGGGTGGTTTGACGCGTGTCTGCACATTGTGAGGGCCGAGCGAAGTTTCGGAGCGGCGCATCATATCGCGGTCAGCCTGGCGCTTCCGCGAGTGTGCAAGGGGCGGATGCGCGAGGAGATGCTCGCCACCGTAGGCGAATGGATCCGCGAACCGTGGATCGCCGGATTGTGCGTCCGCACGCCGGATCAGCTTGCGGAGATCCCTGCGTGGAAAGCCGCCAGACCGGACCTTCGGATCATTGCGGACGACACGCTTTACGTGATGAACGACGTCTCCGAGCGATGGCTTCGGGACCATGGGGTTGAGCATGCGACCGTTTCACAGGAGCTTCGCCGGAGCGAGATCTCGCAGGAGACGGCAGAGAGATCCTGGATCACGGTGTACGGACGGAGCGTTCTGATGACATCCGAGCAATGCCCGCACCGGACGGTGTTCGGCTGCAAGGGAGCGGCGCCCAACGGGCGGAGCGGAACGCTGTCGGACGAAGAGGGCAACCGAATGCCGGTGAAGAGCATCTGCCGGTATTGCCGGAGCAACCTCTACAACGCACATGTGACGTCACTACTTCCGGTGCTTCCGGAAGTGATGCAAAAGAATCCCTACGGATTCCGGCTGAACTTTGTGACCGAGACGAGACGGGAGACGGAGCGGATACTCCGCGCGATGCAGGACGCGATGCGGGGAGAAGCCCCGGCGGAGCAGAGCACGGATGTGACATACACGAAGGGACATTGGCGGCGCGGCGTCGAGTGACGCCCTGCGGCCGAAAGAAGCGTAAAACAACGGAGAAAGGACGGGTATGAGCGAGTTGTTGGATCGAGCGATTGCTATTTCAAAAGACGCGCATAAGGACCAGAAGGACAAGGCGAACCGCCCGTATTTTCTGCATCCGGAGGCGGTGGCATCCTTCGTTGACACGGAGGAGGAGAAGATCGTCGCGTATCTGCACGACGTCATGGAAGACCACCCGGATTACATGTCCGAACAGGATTTCCGGAGTATCTTCGGTGACACGGTGACCGATGCGTTGCTTTTACTTCGGCACGACCGCGACGACACGTACGCGGAGTACATCGCGAAGATCCGCGAGTCCCATAACCGGCTGGCGATCCGCGTCAAACTGGCGGATCTGCGTCACAACACCGACGTTTCGCGCGGGATCACGATCGTCGATCCCGAGGAGCGCGCGAAGTTTTATGCGAAGCGCAACGAGAAGGTTCAGACCTGCTATATGCCGGCGATCCGCAGCTTAAGCGAGGAACTGCGAACGCTTGATAAAAGCGGGGATGACGAGCCTGCGGAGGACACGAAGGGGTAGCCGTCTGCAGGCATTTTCCGAAAAAGTATTCCCGCACTTGCAAATCCGCTGTAATGGGAGTATACTGAACTCAATGTAATACACCGATAGACAGGGGGTCTTGCGTATGGTTGAGGCTACTAGCTGTGGTGGTGTTGTTATTTTCAGAGGGAAGATCCTGCTGCTTTACAAGAATTATAAGCACAAGTACGAAGGATGGGTGCTTCCCAAGGGAACCGTGGAAGAGGGCGAAGAATTTCCCGAGACAGCGACGCGGGAAGTTAAGGAAGAGAGCGGAGCTGACGCGCAGATCGTCAAATATGTCGGTAAGAGCCAATACACCTTCAAGACGCCGCAGGGCATGGTCAAGAAGGATGTGCACTGGTATTTGATGATGGCGGACAGCTATTACAGCAAACCACAGATCGAGGAGTATTTTGCGGATTCCGGGTTTTACAAGTATCATGAGGCCTATCACCTGCTGAAGTTCTCGAACGAGAAGCAGATTCTGGAGAAGGCTTACAACGAGTACCTGGACCTGAAGAAAAAGAATCTTTGGGGTACCCGCAAGAATTCCTGAAATGTACCAAAGAAGGAAACGCGCATCTCGAAAGCAGAACTTTTGAGGTGCGCGAATCTATGTGACAAGGAGAGTATTGTGAATAAGATCAAGGAACTGTTCAACAAACACCGCGAAGTGATCATGTATCTGATCTTCGGTGTGGCGACAACGCTCGTCAATTTTATTGCGACTTTCATTTTGCAGCGTGCCTTCGGTCTGAGCAGCATCGCAGAGGAGCTGGGAACGGACTCTTCGAAGTATAAACTGGTGTACCTGACAGCCAATGCGATCGCGTGGTTTGTCGCCGTTTTGTTCGCATTCATCACGAACAAGAAATATGTCTTTGAAAGCAAGACGAACGGCGCGAAAGCCTATTTTACGGAGATGGGAAAATTCTTCGGCGCCAGAGCCGCGACGGGAGTCATCGAGATCACCCTTCCGTCGGCCCTTCAGGCAATCGGCCTGAAGCAGTCGGTGAGCGTCACCGTATTCTCCAAAACGTTTACGTTTGAGGGCTTTTGGGCGAAAGCGATCACCAGCATTATCATTATCATTTTGAATTATGTGTTCAGCAAGCTTTTCGTGTTCCGCAAGAAGGAAGCCGTGACGGAGGAGACAGTGCCTTCGGACGCGGAAGATACGACGGAAGAGTAAGCACGGTATCGACGGAGGTTTCGGATGAGTACCGATTTGTTTCAAGTGACGAGGACGGTGACCCTGAAAAAGGGCGAGGGTCGAAGCCTGAAGGCCGGCGGCCTCTGGGTTTACGACAACGAGATCGCCTCGGTGGTGGGCGGCGGAGAGAACGGCGCGCTTGCGGCGGTGAAGGACTTTGACGGCTACCCGATGGGCATCGGCGTCTACAACGAGAATTCGACCATCCGCGTGAGGATGCTTTCGCGGCGACCGGACACGGAAGTCAACGAACAATTCCTGCGAGACCGCGTTCGCGCAGCATGGGAATACCGCAAGAAGACGGTGGACACCTCGAGTTGCCGCGTGATCTTCGGCGAGGCCGACTGGCTGCCGGGAATCGTGGTGGACAAGTTTTCCGACGTGCTCGTGATCCAGTCGCTGTCCCTGGGAACGGACCGCTTCAAGAGTCTGATTCTTTCGGCTCTCACGGAGGCGATGGCGGAGGACGGCGTGACCGTCCGGGGAATCTATGAGCGCAGCGACGCGAAGGTGCGCGAACTCGAAGGAATGGAGCGCACGAAGGGCTTTTTGACGCAGCCGTTCGACACCCGCGTGGAGATTACGGAAAATGGCGTCCGCTACGAAGTTGATGTGCAGGACGGTCAGAAGACCGGCTTTTTCCTCGATCAGAAATACAACCGCGCCGCAATCCAAAAACTGTGTAAGGGCGCGGACGTTTTGGATTGCTTTACACATACCGGTTCCTTTGCGCTGAACGCCGGGATTGCCGGAGCAACCCGGGTTTTGGGCGTGGATGCGTCGGAACTGGCCATTCGTCAGGCGGAGCGCAATGCCGCGTTGAACGGGCTTTCCGAGACGGTTCATTTTACGGTGGCGGACGTCTTTGACCTGCTTCCGAAACTCGAGGCGGAGGGTCAGCGCTTTGATGTTGTGATCCTCGATCCGCCGGCGTTTACGAAGTCCCGCACGGCGACCAAACAGGCGATCAAAGGGTACCGCGAGATCAATATGCGGGGGCTTAAACTGGTGAAGGACGGCGGCTTTTTAGCCACCTGCTCCTGCTCGCATTTCATGACGCCGGAGCTGTTTACGAAGACTATCGGTCAGGCGGCGGCCAGCGTGCACAAGCGCCTGAGGCAGGTTGAGTACCGTACCCAGGCACCCGACCACCCGATCTTGTGGGCGGCGGACGAGTCGTATTACCTGAAATTTTACATTTTTCAGGTGTGTGACGAGCGCTGAAAAACGGGGCAATGACAAAGAATACGTCATTATTTTACGAAAAATAATACGACGGCACAGCCGCAGTTTGAGCGGTTGTGCCGATTTTTTGTTTCGGGATCATACCACATATAGTGTAAAACACACAAAAAACCGAAAAATGTAACAATTTGTACTACGAAAGTAGAAAGCAATCCGCGGGATTGTTACACTGCGCAAAGCCCCGTAAATTCGGCAAAACCCGCGGAAAAGCCTTATTTTACGGGAGGTACGCTCGGAGGGGTTGATTTTTTTTCTCGCCTGTGGTATTATTAGCGCGTAACATTTATGTAACATTTGTGTAACATTTCGAGAGAATGAATCATTTTACATACGCAGAGAATAGTGAAGAGTACACAAATCAGGGGAGTTCTGTAACGATATGAGTTTAAGCAAGCCTATAAAGAGAGTTATGTCGGTGACGATGGCCTCCGTGCTGGCTTTCGGATGCTCCTTAGGACCGCATCTGTTCCAGTCGGTTTCGGCCGATCGTGACATGACGCTTCCCGGAAAAACCGTAGAGGCGGGGATGGACGGCCAGACGGCCATCGACCGGGCACTTCTGCCGGATACGACCGCCGATAGGGCTTCGGTTCCGGACACACAGAAACAGGCGGATTCTTCCGTCGCCAATCCCGATCCGGTATCCGGCCGAACGACGCAGATCAAGCCCGAGTTCAAGATCGAGGACTTCGGGAAGATCCAGTCGATCCGCTCGGCCAACCGCCTTTGGATGCTGGATGTCAAAAACGGCAAATTTCCGGCAGAGTCGACAAGTTCGGATGACGACGATCAGGGCAACGGGAATACCTCGAGCCTTGACGATCCGAAAGGTCTTATTTATCGTGTGATCAACGATTATTACATGATCTTTAACGTGGATATGAAAGCGGATATCTATGACGCCGCTTCCATGGACAGCGATGTCCTGGTTCAGATGTCCATCGGTTCCCGCGTTTTGGTAAAGGAATACTGCCCGGAGCTTGGCTGGTGTACGATCGAGTATGCCGACAGCCAGGGCACGCACATCGGGTATCTGCCGGCTGATCAGCTGCGCGGCCTGACGGAGAAATATGCCGCCGAGACGCAGAACGACGATCCGTCGTCGCAGGATGATCCGGGTTCGAATCCCGAGGATAAGTTGCAAGACGAACCGAACGAAACCGGCATAGTTCCTACATCGGTGCCGACGCCTTCACTTACTCCGACGCCTACGCCGACACCGAGACCGACGAGCACGCCGACGCCGAATCCGAAACCTACGAGTACGCCGACGCCGACTCCGACGAACACCCCGACACCTACGCCGACGAACACGCCGACGCCCACCAACACACCCACTCCGACACCGGCTCCGTACGCGGTTCGCGAGATGGACACGTTCATGCGGGTGAGCAACGTTCGGAAGGCGATCAATGTCCGCGATATTCCGGATATGGACGGCAAGATCCTTTGCACGGTACCGCTTGGTGAGGACGTTCACGTCACCGGACGCTGCAAGGACAACGGCTGGTACCGCATCGAGGTCACGAGCGGACGCAACACTTATGTGGGCTACGTCAGCGACAACTATCTGCGCAAGATCGAAAATCTGACGCCTACACCTACGAACACCCCGACACCTACGCCGACGAGCACACCGACGCCTACGCCTACTCCTACGAGTACGCCGACACCGACGCCGACGCCTACGAATACACCGACACCGTCCCCGACGCCTGTGCCTACGGCTACGCCGACACCGACGCCGACACCGACGAACGCACCGACACCGACTCCGACGGAAAAGCCTACGCCTACGCCAACGGAAGAGGTTAAGAAGAACGCCGATGTGGAGCCGATGGACAAAACGATGTATCTCAATTCGGTCAACATCAATGTCCGTTCGAAGCCGGATTCCTCCAGCGACAAGCTCGGAACGATCTCCGACAAGGGCACGGAGCTGCATGTTACCGGCAAGACGGTCAACTCCAACGGCAAGACATGGTATCAGATCGAGTACAAAGACAAGGTCGGTTACATCTTCGGAACCTACCTTTCGGACAGCGCGCCGGTCAAGTCGGACGACGTCATCCTGCAGCTGTTCGAAGTGAGCGCAAAGCATAAGAGTCTGCCGTACGCGGCGAACAATACATGGTCTTCCGCAGACTGCTGCGGTTTCACCCAGGTTTTGTACAAGGAAGTCCTCGGCATCGACATCGGACGAAGCGTCGCCGAACAGATGTCCTACGGAACGAAAATCTCCTGGGATGAAGCGAGACCCGGCGATCTGGTATGCACGCTGAAAGATCCGTACACGCGCGGTTCGCACGTGGGAATCTACATCGGTAAGGTCAACGGACACTACTATTATCTGTCACAGTCCAAGTACCATGTGCATGTCGGACGTATGGAAGGAGTACAGTCTAAGACGGGGTTGGATTACCGTGTTCAGTACGCTCCGTACCGTGTCACGAGCAAGACGACCACCAAGACGGCGGAGGAGATCTTCCAGATGCTGAAGAATGCGGGCGTTCGTATCAACGAGTATTGACGCATTTTTCGACAATCCGGAGCAATTGAAAAGAACGACAAAAACAAGCGCCTGCGGCTATGAACCGCGGGCGCTTTGTGGTATAATTTCGGGTAGCGGGCGAGCCGCCTGAAGACACGTAAGAATCGGAGGAATCTATGGCACAGAACAACGAGCCGGAAAATGCCGGCGCTAACGAAAAGAACTCTTTCGCGGGTCGATGGATCATCATCGCGATCGTGCTGATGGCGATCGTGATCATCGGTCTGATCGTGCTGCTCGCAGACACGAAACGGGATAAGAACAAGAATAACGACGGGAACGATCCCGAGAATAAGGCAGTCGTGACCGTGACCCCTTCGGAGGATCCGGGCACTCCGACGAATGCAACGGAGGTGAGTGCGACACCGGTTCCGACGGACACCGTTACGCCGGTTCCTTCGGAAACACCCACGGAGACGGTGACACCGACCGGCACGGCGGTGCCGACGGAGACGCCGACGGAAGAGCCGACCGGCAAGACCACGCCGACGCCTACGCCCACCGAGAAACCGGAGAACATCGAAGGGTATCTGGTGGAGTACTCCGCGGGCAACACCTGGGAGGACGGCGGCGTTACGATGCTGAACTTCGAAGTCGGTATCCGCAATAACAGCAAGACGCCGATCAGCGGCGGCTGGAAGCTCGTCCTGACGATCGAGGGACTCTCGAAGGCGAGCGGATGGAACGGAACATTTACCGTCAGCGGCAACACGCTGACGATCACAAACGCCAACTACAACGGCGATATCGCAGTCGGAGCGACCGTGGTTGCGGGATGCAACCTGGGCATCAAGGCCGACAAGCTGAAAGTCACCAAGGCAACCCTCAACGGCACGGAGTGTACGGTACGCGCGGGCGTTGTCGACCAGAACAAGCAGAACCAGGGCGGCAACGGCCAGGGTGGTAACGGCGGCAACGGTCAGGGCGGCGAGGACGTCGATGTGGCGGCGCTTTTGAAGCGCGCAGAGAAGGCCGTACAGGGCGATGACTGGCTTCATACGGACGGCCGCAGGATCCTGGACAAGGACGGCAAGGAAGTCTGGATCACCGGTCTCAACTGGTTCGGCTACAACACGGGCACGAACCTCTTCGACGGACTGTGGAACTCCAAACTCGAGCCGACGGTCAAGGCCATCGCGGACCACGGCTTCAATCTGATCCGCGTGCCGATCTCCGCGGAGCTGATCAACCAGTGGGCGAAGGGAGAGTATCCGACGGCCAACTACAATCACGCGTACAATCCGCAGCTGAACTCCATGAACAGCCTGGAGATCTTCGAGTACTTCCTGAAACTCGCGGAGGCCAACGGCATCAAAGTCATGCCCGACATCCACAGCGCGGAGACGAACGCTTCCGGGCACAACGTCAACCTGTGGTACACGTCGAAAGTGACGGAGGACGACTGGATCCACGCGCTCGAGTGGATGGCAAAGAGGTATAAGGACAACGACACCATCATCGCGTACGATCTGAAAAATGAGCCTCACGGCAAACCGTACGAGCAGAGCGGCGCGGCGATCTGGAACGATTCGACGCAGGCAAACAACTGGAAAAATGCGGCCGAGAAGGCGGCGAAGAAGATCCTCGCGATCAACCCCAACGTGCTGATCATGGTGGAAGGAATCGAGATCTTCCCGAAGGATCTGACGAACAATGCGGACTTCCATTCGACGGACGAAAAGCAGTATCATTTCAACTGGTGGGGCGGCAATCTGCGCGGCGTAAAATACTATCCGATCAACCTCGGGCAGTACCGGGATAAGCTGGTATACTCCCCGCATGACTACGGTCCGACCGTATACAAGCAGCCGTGGTTTACGGGATCCTTTGACTACGACAGCCTGATGAAGGACTGCTGGCACGACAACTGGTTCTACATCTACGAGGACAACACGGCGCCGCTTCTCATCGGCGAGTGGGGCGGTTACATGACGGAGCCGAACATCTCCTGGATGACGCTGATGCGCCGCCTGATCAAGGCGTATCATCTGAACCACACCTTTTGGTGCCTGAACGCGAACTCCGGAGATACCGGCGGACTGCTGCTCGACGATTTCAAGACCTGGGACACCGCCAAATACGAGTTCGTCAAGGAAGTCCTCTGGCAGGAGAACGGTCGTTTTGTCGGCCTGAATCACGCAATCGCACTCGGCGACAACGGCATCACGCTGAAGGCCGCGAAGGGACTGAAATAATCTTCGGAAAATGCCGTACTTTCACGGAAATCTTTGCTTAATTACACAATTTATTCATACTTGTATTGTATTTTTGAGATAATGGAGAGTGTTTCTCCGGGATTGTGTGAGAGAAAAGAGGTTTACGAAGCATGGAAGAGAACAATGAAAAGCGGGATGAGTACGGTTTTCCCTTCCCGGAGCCGGTTGTACCGATGACTCCGACAGAGCCGGAAGAGACAGTGGCGGAACCGACAGTCACGGCTGAGCCCGTGTATACGGCGGAACCTGCGATGAGCGAGGATCCGGCGCAGACTTCGGAACCGATGATGACTGATTTTGCGAACCATTACCGGATCCCTGCGGAGTATTCGCCGTTTACCGTGAACGCAGCACCTGCGGTGAGCGCGGCGAAGCCGGAATACGGACAGGACGAATATATTCTCAGACTGGAGAAGCGCTCGGAGGAGCGCACCAAGAAGCCGTCTGCCTTAGGACGCGCGATCGCGTTCATCCTTCTGGCGATCCTGGTCGGCGTTGCCGGCGGCGGTGCGTATTATGCACTGGACAAGTACTGGAAGCCGAGCAAGGAGACGAACGAGAACAAGCAGAAGCCGGAGAAGGAAGAGCAGAAGCCGGAAGATGAGAAACTTGCCGGAACGACGGTGGATCTGCCGAGCACAAAGCCGATCGATAACGGTCAGCCGGTTGCCGTCACGGCAGTGGATGTTTCGCAGGTTGTGGACAGCGTTATGCCTGCAGTCATCGCGATCAACAGCTACGCTGATTTAGTTCAGTATGATTTTTGGACGGGACGAAGCTCCAGCACGGAGCAGCTGATCGGCAGCGGCTCGGGGATCATCATCGGTCAGACGGCGGATGAAGTGCAGATCGTGACGAACAACCATGTGGTGGCCGGCGCGACGAAGGTCGAGATTGAATTTTGCGACGGCTCGATCGTGGAAGCGGTGATCAAGGGAACCGCGGCATCCTCGGATCTTGCGGTGGTGGCCGTTCCGTTCTCGTCGATGAAGGCTTCGACGGCGGACGCGATCCGCGTAGCAAGGATCGGTGATTCCGACAGCGTCAAAGTCGGTCAGATGGCGATCGCCATCGGCAATGCTCTCGGCTATGGACAGTCTGTGACGGTCGGCTATATCAGCGCTCTGAACCGTCAGATCACAATTGATAAAGTTACTTACACATTGATTCAGACCGATGCAGCGATCAACCCCGGAAACAGCGGCGGTGCGCTTTTGAACCAGAAGGGCGAAGTGATCGCGATCAACTCCGCAAAATACTCCGACTACGCGGTGGAGGGCATGGGATTTGCCATTCCGATCAGCAACGTTCGCGAGATCATCGAGAATTTGAGCACGCTCGAGCGCGTTGCGGAAGGCGAGCGGGGATTACTGGGAATTGCTTCGGCGCAGGATATCAACAGCAGCTATTCGTCGATGCTCGGCATGCCGGAAGGCGTGTACGTGCGCGGCGTGATGGAGAATTCCCCCGCTGAGGCGGCAGGACTTCGCGCCGGAGACATCATCACGAAGTTTAACAACGATCCGATCACGAAGATCAGCGATATACAGGAAATGATGAACTATCTGAAGGTGGGCACGGAAGTGACCGTGGAAGTGTCCCGCAGACAGCGCAGCGGTGAATTCGAGACGACAGTGATCACGATCACCCTCGGTGTATACGAAGGCGTCGGTTTCTGATCCAAACGATAATAGAGATAAAACAACGAACAAGGGGCATTCCGATAGGAAATGCCCCTTGTTTAGCTTTGTGTTCAATCGTTTGAAAAGAAACCGGTCACGGAATCGGAATTACTTCTCCTCGAAGATATCCTCTTCCTCGTCTTCCTTCTCCTCGCTCTTTGCTTCCTCCTCCGGATCAAGGTCGAGGTCGAGATCATCGAAATCCTCAACGTACACCGGTGTGCAGAAACGATATACAGCATAAGCAATTCCGGCGATTACGGCGATAATGCCGATGATTCCGAGAATCAAACCGATAATCTTGCAGCTGCTGCATTTCTTGCAGTCGTTACAATTGCAATCCATAGTGCGTAACCTCCCAATAAAAAACTGTCACCTTCCAGTGCATAACAAGTATAGCATGAAACGAAGCGTTTGCAAAGTCATTTTTCGAAAAATGAGCCTTCGCAGGGTCAGTCGTCCACCTTGACCAGCTTCGCGAAGGACGCGAGCATGACTTTGCGCCCGGCCGGAAAATCCACGGTCACTTCGAAGTCGTGGCTGCCGCGGGAGATCTCGATCACGGTGCCGACGCCGAATTTGACGTGGCGCACATGGTCGCCGGCCTGAAAATCCAACCCGGTGGAAGAGTCGGAGGCGCCGGAAGACGGAGCCGCGGGCGTAGCTGCGGGCTTGGCCGTCGGAGTCGACGTGTACGGATTTTTGTATGCGCCGCCGGGCGACTGCGGACGGGGCGATCGGTAATTCACGGGGGTGCCTGCGCGATAGCTGCCGGGGCCGCCGGTGAAGTAGTCATCCGAGTTGCTGCTTGTGCGGGAACTGCCGTAGGAGGAGTCGCCGTAGGATGCTCCGCCGTACGAGGATGCTCCGCCGTAGGAGGACGAGCCTCCGTAGGGCGATGCGCTGCGGGACTGGCCCTGCGGGCTTCGGCCGGAACCCGGAGCAGGCCGGGAGCCGAAGCGGCTTGAGAGCTGGCTTAACGAACCTCTTGAAGCGGAACTGCGCTCGCTCCAGGAGGACGAAGTGTCGGTGGTTCGTTTTACGAGGTTGCGCGGCAACTCCGCGAGGAAGCGGGACGGGCGGTTGTACTGGAATTCACCGCGCATCATGCGCTGTTCCGTGTAACTCAGGGCCAGCGTCTTGCGGGCACGGGTGATGCCGACGTAGAAGAGCCGGCGCTCCTCCTCCAGAGATTCGTTGGGCGTGCCGTAGTCCTCGGGCTCGTCGTCCTCTATGTGGCTGGGGAAGAGTCCTTCCTCGAGACCGCCGATGTACACGTGGTCAAACTCCAGACCTTTGGCGCTGTGGAGCGTCATCAGCACGACGTAATCGGCCGCGGAATCGCCCTTGAGGGAATCGATGTCGGCGACGAGAGCGACTTCGGAGAGGAAGCCCGAGAGCGTCGGTTGATCCTCGTCGCTTACGTACTGCGCCAGCTTGTTCTTCAGCTCCGTGACGTTGTCGAGACGGTCGTCCGCCTTCTCGGGATCCTGCGCGCG
The DNA here is from genome assembly GCA_017441265.1 of Lachnospiraceae bacterium. Classification (GTDB taxonomy): domain Bacteria; phylum Bacillota; class Clostridia; order Lachnospirales; family Lachnospiraceae; genus ISDg. Next base: position 17,202 of record JAFRYE010000042.1, read on the forward strand.
GAGGTCCTCCTCGTAGTCCGTGAGGGTGAGGATATCGTCGATGATCTGCGGCAGCGGGTACCCCGGGGAGTTGACGCGCTCGCGGAGGTCTTCGATCAGGGAGAGGAACTCGCGGATCGCGTTGGCGGCGCGGGTGGAGATCTTCGGGATTTCCGACACCGAGCAGAGAGCCTCGTAGAGCGTGATATCCTTGATATAGGCGTACTCGTCGACGCGGTCCATGGTAGTGTCGCCGATGCTTCGTTTGGGAACGTTGATGATGCGATGCACGGCCATGGCGTCGTTGCCGTTGTCGATCACGTGGAGATAGGCGAGAATGTCGCGGATCTCCATGCGCTCGTAGAAGTTGGTGCCGCCCACGAGACGGTACGGGATGCCGAGGCGCACGAACTGCTCCTCAAAAGCGCGGGACTGCGCGTTGGTGCGGTACAGGATCGCAAAATCCTTATAGCATTCGCCGGTCTCCCGGACGGTGCGAGCGATGTCGTTGACCACGCCCAAAGCCTCGCCGATATCATTAGGGTACTCGGTCACGCGGATCAGATCGCCTTCGCCCTTGTCGGACCACAGGGATTTGTCCTTGCGGCCGCGGTTGTTGGCAATGACCGTGTTGGCTGCCTCGAGAATGTGCTTGGTAGAGCGGTAGTTCTGCTCGAGCTTGATGACGCGGGCGTCGGGATAGGTCTTCTCGAAATCGAGGATGTTGCGGATGTTGGCGCCGCGGAAGCGGTAGATCGACTGGTCGTCGTCGCCGACCACACAAAGGTTGTGCTCCGGTTCACCCTCGGCGTTGATGTGGGTCGCCAAGAGGCGGATCAGCGCGAACTGCGCCGTGTTGGTATCCTGGTACTCGTCCACGAGAATGTACTCGAAGCGGTTTTGATAATACGCGAGGGCTTCGTGGCACACGGAGAGCATCTCCACGGTCTTCATCAGCAGGTCGTCGAAGTCGAAGGCGTTGCTCTTTTGCAGCAGGTCCTGGTACTCGCGGTAGGCGCGGGCGTACTCGGGAGCGCACTGGCGGCCGATGGTCGAGGCGCGGAAGTCTTCAGGGCCGATGAGCTCATTTTTCGCAGAAGAAATGGCGGAGAGCACCTGCTTGACCGGGAACTTCTTCGGGTCGAGATTCAGGCGGCGAATGACGTCGCGCATGGCGCGCTTCTGGTCGTCCGTGTCGTAGATCGCAAAATTCTGCTCGTAGCCGATGGACTCGCAATACTTCCGCAGCATGCGAACGCAGGCCGAGTGGAACGTGCTGACCCAGACATCGGCGGAAGAGTCGTCCAAAAGAGCCGCGACGCGTTGCTTCATCTCGTCAGCGGCCTTGTTTGTGAAAGTGATGGCCAGAATTCGCTTGGGATTCACGCCGCAATCGCGGATCAGGCGGGCGATGCGGTGCGTGATCACGCGGGTCTTGCCGGAACCCGCGCCGGCGAGGATGAGCAGCGGGCCGCGTTCGTGCATCACGGCTTCGCGCTGCATATCGTTCAAAGAGTCGTAAATGTCCATGAAAAGCCTTCCGAAAAGCGTAGTTTTGCCGGGCGCGGCGGGTCGGAAAGGACCCCTGCGGAGCCGGACGTGACTGAAGCCAGTATACCATACCGCGGGTCATTTTACAATGCGCGGAACGAGAAAAACAGAACGTTTGTGCGATTGTATAATTCGGAAAATGCGGTTTCCGAAACAAGATGTTGTGAGACCGTCGGCCCTTCAAAAACCAAAACAGAGTCGTCGGAAAATCAAGACATGCTATGCAAAAACACTTCGCGGGGTATTCAAAACAACATGTTGCAAAATGAAATGAAAACAGGTATAATTAACCATACGCGCGAAACCGGCGGAAACGCCTTTGTTTCGGGGGAAAACAGATGCCGGCAGAGACTGCACGGGACGGAGGAAGCATATGGACAGAGAATGGAGAAAATATCTCAGAGAGCTGCTCGACAGCGTTCAGAATCCGGACTACATTCGTCCGTATGACATCCCGAACATCGATTTGTATATGGACCAGGTGACGACGTTCATGGATGAGCATCTGGAGACGACGAAGCGATTCGAGGACGATAAGCTGTTGACCAAGACGATGATCAACAACTACACGAAGAATCATTTGCTGCCGAATCCCGACCGGAAGAAGTACACGAAAGAGCATATGTACCTTCTGGTGTTCATCTACTACCTGAAGAACTTCTTAAGCATCAGCGACGTCAAGAGGATCGTCGAGCCGATGCAGGAGATGTTCTACGGGCCGGAGGCCGATTTCAAGCTCGGCGACATCTACCGGCGCATCGTGGACATCGAGAAGGAAGTGGCGCAGGGGCTCGGCAAGGACGTCATGAAGAAGTTCCTTCGTTCAAGGGACGCATTTCCCGAGGTGAAGGGCGAAGAGGAGAGAGAGTTCCTCAACATCTTCAGCTTCATCGCGATGCTCAGCTTTGACGTGTACCTGAAGAAGGCGATGATCGAGAAGATCATCGACGAGTTGCTGGTGCCGGCGCAGGAAGAGCGCAAGGCGAAGAAAGAGACCAAAAAGAGCGCCAAATCCGCCAAGAGCAAGGACGAGACGAAGAAGGAAGCCGAAGAGGGAACGAGCGAGACTGCGGAATAAAACAAAGGGGACATCGACGAGATGTCCCCTTCCTTGAGATTTCAGGTAGTCAGCGAACGAGCCGTGCTCTAAACATTGCGGTAGTCCGTGGGAATCGGATCGACGAGCGTGCCTTTGCGCTTGCCTGTTCCGTCGGGTGTTTCGACAGGCGCGGCGGCAGCGGCAGCTTCGGCGGCTTCCGCGAGACGCTTCAGCACAAGGGCATAGCCGTCATTGCCGTAGGTGAGCGAGCGGTTGACGCGGCTGATGGTCGCGGTGGACGCGCCGGTCTTCTCGGCAATGTCTAAGTAGGTTTTTTTCTGCGTGAGCATGCATGCCACTTCGAAGCGCTGCGAGATCGCGACAAGCTCCTGGATCGTGCAGACGTCCTCGAAAAACTGGTAGCATTCCTCAACATTTTTCAACGTCAAAATAGCTTCAAACAGCCGGTTGACGGCCGGAGTGTGAATATCCTTGCCCATACCAATACCTCCGTATATCAAAGGCTCCGCACCGGCGGAGCATCGCAGGATTTACACTGACATTTTAACACTGTACAGGAGTAAAGTAAAGAACTTTTATAATACTGCCCGCGGACGGACGAAGCGGGCATCGCCAGGAGAGATAAAACCATGAAACGGGGAGACATTTTGACCGGAACAGTCGGCGAGACGACATTTCCGAACCACGGGTCGATCAAGGTCGACGATACGGAGATCAAAGTCAAGGGCGTACTGCCCGGACAGACGGTGGAAGTGCGCATCAAGCGCTCCTCCAAGGAAAAGGCGGAGGGGATACTTTGCCGTGTCACGGAGCCCTCGCCCATCGAGACCGAGCGGCCGCGCTGCCCGCAGTTCGGAATCTGCGGAAGCTGCACGATGCAGACGGTTCCCTACGAAGAGCAGCTCAAACTCAAGGAGTCGCACATCCGTAAACTGCTGACGCCTGCAGTCCGAAACCCTGAGGAGTGCGAGTGGAGCCCCATCGCGGCCAGCCCGGAGTGCTACGAGTACCGCAACAAGATGGAATTCACCTTCGGTGACGAGTATCGCGACGGTCCGATGACTCTGGGGCAGCATCGCAAAGGCAGCATGTACGACCTGGTGAGCGCAGACTGCTGCGCACTGGTTGACGAGGACATCCGGATGATCGTCCGCGAGACCCTTGCCTACGCGAAAGAAAACAATCTTACGTTTTACCACAAGATGCGCCGCGAGGGCTTTCTACGCCATCTTTTAGTCCGCAAAGCGAAAAATACCGGCGAGATCCTAGTGGACATCATCACAACGACGCAGATCGCTCACGACTTCGGCCCGTGGGCGTCCCGCATCGCGGCGCTTCCCTTCACCGGAGCGCTCCGCGGGGTCCTGCACACGAACAATGATTCATTTTCCGACACGGTCGTCAACGAGGGAACGGAAACCCTGTACGGCCAGAATTACATCACGGAGGAGCTTCTGGGTCTTCGCTTCCGGATCAGCGCATTTTCCTTCTTCCAGACCAACTCGCAGGGCGCCGAGGTCCTCTACTCGAAGGTCCGCGAGATGATCCTCGCCCGCTCGCAGGGGCAGGTCGTCTTCGACCTCTACAGCGGCACAGGGACCATCGGCCAGCTGCTCGCCCCGGTGGCCAAGCGCGTCATCGGCATCGAGATCATCGAGGAGGCGGTAGCCGCAGCCGTGGAAAATGCCGCAATGAACGGCCTTCCCAACTGCGAATTCATCGCCGGCGACGTCCTCAAAAAGCTTGACGACGTGGCCGAAAAGCCGGACATGATCGTCCTCGATCCGCCGAGAGAGGGCGTCAACCCGAAGGCTCTTCGGAAAATACTCGACTACGGCGTGGAATCGATGGTCTACATCTCCTGCAAACCGACCTCTCTGGTCAACGACCTTGAGGCCATCCAGAACGCCGGCTACCGCGTCGTGCGCATCCAGCCCGTGGATTTATTTCCGCAGGTTCCGCATGTGGAGACGGTATGCCTCTTGAGCAAATGAAACCCTGACGCATATGTACACTTGAATCTGAAACGGATAAAGTCAGAACGAGGAAAATCATCGGGTTTTTCCTCGTTTTTGATTATAGACTTGACAAAACTACCGAACGGTAGTATATTACAACCGAAAGGTAGGAAACAACCATGAACAGAAAAAGCGAGATCATCGCAGCAGTAATGGAACTGGCATCGGAAAACGGCCTCGGCTCCGTGTCGATGCAGCAGATCGCCGACAAGGTCGGCATCACCAAGGCCTCCCTGTACAATCATTATTCCTCCAAGGACGAGATCGTGGAGGCAATGTATCATCAGCTCCGGGACAACACCAAGAAAAACGTCGGCATGGGGACCTTTGACGTGGACCGGCTGATGGAGAACCGGTCGATGCGAGAAATCCTGTCGGAGACAGCGGCATCCTACCGAAGGATGTGCATGGAGCCGCAGATGCTTATGTTCTATAAGATCATCATGTCGGAGAGGGCGATCAACAAGTCCGCGGCCGAGATCATGGTTTCCGAGACCAAGACGATGATCAACGCGACGAAGATGCTGTTCTACGCGCTGCAGGCCAAGGGTAAAGCGCATTTTCCGAATGCGGATGCGGCGGCATTTTCCTTCGCGATGGCTGTCCATGCGATCATCGATTACGAATGCGACCTCATGCATTCCGGCGCGGGAAGCGAAGCGGACATGCTGCAGGACTACGTCGACGAGTTCTGCGAACAATACGGAGCACAGGAGCAATGACAATGGATAATAAATCGAAAAAACAAATATGGACCTTTGTCCTGATCTGCGGCGTGCTGTCGGTCGTCAGCTACCTGCTGCACGACATCATCGGCGCTGCGCACTATCCGGGCTACCGCTGGACGGAGCAGGCGGTGAGCGACCTCACGGCGACGGACGCGCCGTCATTTGCCGTAGCGAGCGACATCATCACGGTCTACAAGATCCTGACCTGCGTCTGCTACGCATATCTCTGCTTTTTGATCGCGAGCGAGCGGAAAATGCTGCGCATCGGTATCTACCTCTTCGCGATCATGCACGTCATCTCCGCCGTCGGATATGCGCTCTTTCCGCTCACCGGCAGCGGCTACGACGGTTCCACCCAGTCGTTCATTCACGTCTACGTGCTGACGACCCTGATCGTCATGCTCTCGATCGCCTCCCTGATCCTGATCGCCATCGGGAGCTTCCGCGGCGAGCATCGCCTGCTCGGCATTCTGGCCATCGTCGCGCTGGTGGCGATGTTCTTCGGGGCGGTCGGAAGCCAGAGCGTCCCGAAGGCGTACTTCGGAGTAGCGGAGCGGTTCAGCACCTACAGCGCAACCGCTTTCACCGGGGTGCTGGCGGTATACGGATTTGCGAAGATGAGATCGAAAGAAGACTAAACCGGGACGCCATTCCAACGGAGGACTATTATGAAAAAGCAATGGCTGATCGTAAGCATGTTGATCCTGCTGATTGCCGGCCTTTCGGCCTGCGGCAGGAGCGAGAATACGTCCGGCGGACCGACAGTAACGCCGACGCAGGCGCTGACACCGACACAGGCAGTGACACCGACGCAGGCGGCGACCCCGACAGCGGTGCCGACGCAAGTCGCTACGCCAACGCAAGCGATTACTCCGACAGCAACGCCGACGCCGACGATCACGCCGACACCGACCGTCAAGCCTGCAGAGAGAAAGATCAGCTGCGCCGACATGATGGACAGGGATTTCGCGCTTGCGGTGTTCGATGATAACAAGACAGTCGAGGAAAAGATCGAGGACAGAAGAGAATACTTGGAGTCCTTTGAGACACTCGATGAAACCGCGGTTGACGTTTTGATCCGATGCATAAACCAAGAAGAGTTAGAAGAAGATCTGACAGCGCAGGACGTAAGTGCTTTGAAGGACATCGTCGAAAAAGTCTTCGACTACAACCAGACTCATCAGGATAACGTAATTGCCCTGTCAATGCTCTGCGTTGCCCTGTCCGATGAGGAACGGCTCATCTACAACAGTGTTCAGTTTGTAAGCATGAAAATGCTGAAAGAACTTCCCAAGAAATCAACAACAGATCAGTGTCGAGACTACAGTGACGCATACTACTTTATGTACTTGAGCTACGAAGATTCGGTGCTTCGAGTGAACTATGTCAAGGACGGTGAAGAGTCAACAAAGTATGTAAGTCGGAAAATCCTGGATAAGAGTTGCAGGATAATAACATACCTATATGCGATAAAGGCTCTGGAAGGTTATAAATCCGACGAAATGCAAGTAAGGGCATATTGTACAGAGCAACTCCTGAACAAAGAAATCGCTGCATTGCCGGCTGAATGAACAATACACAGAGAGGCAACCATGGAAATACGCAAATACGGCACGGAATCAGCATCGATCGTCTTGCTTGAGCCGATCGGCGACTTTGATCCGGCGAGAACAGAGTATGAATTGATCAAGCGCTACACGTCGAAGGACTTCCAGCTGATCACCGTTACGGTCGACGATTGGAACCGCGACCTCTCGCCGTGGAATGCGCCTGCCGTCTTCGGGAAGGAGGACTTCGGGGACGGCGCTTCGGCGCTTCTTCGGAAAATGCTTCCTCTCTGCGAAGATCCCGGCAAAACATACATCCTCGGCGGCTATTCGCTGGCCGGCCTCTTTGCGTTGTGGGCCGCCTGCCGGACCGATGTCTTCCGAGGTGTCGCCGCAGCCTCACCTTCGGTGTGGTTTCCGGGCTTTACGCAGTATGTCCGCGAGCATGAGCTGAAGAGCAAGGCAGTTTACCTAAGCCTCGGCGACCGCGAAGAGAAGACGAAAAATAAGACCATGTCGACCGTCGGGGAGCGCATCCGTGAGATCTACGGATTGCTGAAAGAACGGGGAGTTAGTTGCACACTGGAATGGAATCCGGGGAATCATTTTCAGGAGGCGGATGTGCGGATCGCGAAGGCGTTTGCATGGGTGATGGAGAGGGTGAATAAAAACGGTGGTAGAAACTGAATAATCTGCGTGGTACACATGCATAGGAAGTCCAATGGATAATGATTCTATTACAGGGCAAGAGGTAGTTAATAAACCTTTCGCTTAGCTCTTATGGCAAGCTTTCGTGTTCGTGCGAGTATGTTGAGCCCCAAAGTGTTACTTAAACTTTGGGGCTCGATTCAGCCGAAGGTCGTAAGATGGTGTGATAATCATTGGAGAATGCAGATAGTGCGGATGCAGGCTTCGGAAGGCCTGAGATTAAGGGCGAAGACATATTGACATTTTCCGAAACATATTCTAACATCATATGAAAAATGATTTGGAGCGGCGCTATATGAGCAACTACCAAAAACAGTCTGTCATGACTTATTTGTTTCGGGTGCAACTTCTCGCATTACTTGCCGGGATCGGGCGTTTTGCGGCCAATATATATGCAGATGTTGTGGTCTACAACAAGTTCGATGAAGTAACCGAGGGCGATTTCACTGCATTTGTGTCAAAGACGAACATGTTTGCGAATATATTCGGAAACATGGGGTTTTTCTTCACGGGCATGGCGATTGTCGCGCTTTTGCGCTTACGGCCGTTGGATGACGGGTTTAAGATGGCGGTAATCTTCGGGGCGTTTTATCTTGCTTTTATACTTGGCGGAGATATTGCTTTGCAGAGTGATTTTACGATCGCGAAGCTGATCGTGCTGATCGGCATTGTTGTGTTCGGTATTCTGTATTATCGTTTGTACACCGGGGCGATGATTGATATACGGGAGTTGCAGACTGCCGGTGTTTCCGAGAGCTGGAAGGTTTTTCGGAGGACCGTCACACAATCGTATTTTGTAAGGAGCTGGTTTGCAGTAGGCATTGTTTTAAGATTGTTCTCTGACAATCGCACGGTAAAGGAAAAGCTCTCCGATTCGATTCTTTTCATGACGGAGTATCTGGTGATCGAACTGATCGTGCTCATCATGGAAGTCCGCGTCCTGTGGAAGTCGAAGAAAGTATACGACGAACAGGAATGAGCGAAGCGTTCGCCAGTGCCGGTAGCGTTGGCGGTTTGGCGATTTTGATGCAAAAAGGGAGTCTGCGGGGCTCCTTTTTTTGTGCGTCTGCGGGCATCATTCCGGTTGACAACATTCCTTTGGTTGCGTAAAATGCTATTGTTCCGGTGGCGGGGACCGATCTGCTGCCGGGTATCATTACGATTGAACTGTGGGAGTTGGGTGAGCCCGCTTTCCTATACGGAGGTTTCCATGAACGAGTATAAGCAGAACCGGGAGCGCCCGGTTTTCCCGAAGAGAGCGATCATTACGGCGGGTATGCCGTACGGTAATAAGGAGCTGCATTTCGGGCACATCGGCGGCGTTTTCGTACACGCAGACACATTTGCCAGATTTTTGAGAGACAGGATCGGTGCGGACAATGTCATCTTTGTTTCCGGTACCGATTGCTACGGTTCGCCGATTTTGGAGAGCTACCGGAAGGCGAAGGAGAGCGGTGCGTTCACGGGGACCATCAAGGAGTATGTGGAGAAGAATCATGAGTCGCAGAAGGAGACGTTGAAGCGCTACGAGATCAGCCTGAATCTTTACGGCGCGTCGGCTCTCGGCCGTGCGGCGCAGATCCACAACGAGGTTTCGACGGAGGTCTTTGAGGGCCTCTACAAGGCGGGCACTTTGGAGAAACTCAGCACTCCGCAGTTCTATGATCCCAAGTTTAAGGTGCTGTTGAACGGCCGCCAGGTCATCGGAAAATGCCCGATCCAGGGCTGCCAGTCCGAGAAGGGCTACGCGGACGAGTGCGACCTTGGGCACCAGTATATGCCGGAGGAACTCATCGACCCGAAGTCGACGCTGTCCGGCTTGACGCCCGAGGTGCGGGATGTGACCAACTGGTATTTCAATCTGGAAAAGTGGACTGATAAGATGCAGGAGATGGTCAATGACCTTCGCTCCGGTTCCAACGCGAGAAAGTTCATGCTCAACACGATCGAGGAGTTTTTGAAGCCTCCGTACATCTATGTGCAGAAGAAGTTTGTCGAGGATCTCGACGCGCTGCGGGCTCGTTTTCCGAAGCATGAGATTATCGATGACAACAAGAATTCCTACACGTTCGTGTTCGACAACCTTGAGGACAGAGAGGCCGCAAGAGACGTCCTCGGTGAGCTCAACATCAACTGCAGAACGGGCAAGACGCTTGTGCCGTTCCGGCTTTCCGGAAACATCGACTGGGGCGTTCCGTTCCCGGAGAAGGAAGGCGTTTCCGGGCTGACGTTCTGGGTTTGGCCGGAGTCTTTGTGGGCGCCGATCTCATTTTCCAAGACGTACTTGGAGAGCAAGGGCGCTGACGCGGAAGAGTGGAAGCGGTGGTGGAATGACGAGGACGCGGTGGTGTACCAGTTCATCGGCCAGGACAACATCTATTTCTACGGCATCGCGCAGCAGGCGATGTGGGAGGCGCTCGGACTTAAGAACACGTTCCTGATCCCGAACAACCACATCCTGTTCATGAACAAGAAGGCGAGCTCCAGCGGTTCCGTGAAGCCTCCGATGGCTGCGGACCTTTTGGACTATTACACGGCGGAGCAGATGCGTATGCATTTCTTAAGCCTCGGGCTTGCGAACAAGAGCGTTTCCTTCGATCCGCAGGTGTATCTGCCGAAGGAGGAGCAGCAGGGCGCGGATCCCGTGCTCAAGGACGGCAATCTGCTGACCAACGTGTTCAACCGCATCGTTCGGTCCTGCTTTTACTCGCTTCAGAAGTACTTCGACGGCCGCTACCGCGATGTGCCGGTCACGGAGAGCTTTGCGCAGGAGTGTAAAGAGGCGATCCTCACTTACGAGCAGAACATGTATGACCATCAGTTCCACAAGATCACGTACGTGCTGGATACGCTGATCCGCAACATCAACAAGAACTGGGTCAACAACATGCGCACCGCGGACGCAAACGACGACAATGAGCTCCGCGCGCAGGTTCTCGCGGACACGTTCCAAGGGGTGAGAGTGGCGACGGCTCTCTTGCATCCGATCGCGCCTTCGGGCTGCGAGAAGGTTCGCGAGTACTTAAATGTCGATGAACGACTTTACAACTGGGATCATATTTTTGAGCCGCTGACCGCTCTGATGGACGACCCTGCTACGCACACCTTTAAGTTCCTGGAGCCCCGCGTGGACTTCTTCGAGCTTCATCCGTCGCAGCTGGCAGCGAAAGAGCAGAATCAGTAGGCTATACAATTCGGGGGAATTTTCGGGTGGAGAGCTGCCGGGGGCGGCTCTCCCGTATGTGAAAGGAGTTTCGCGCACGAAAGCGCGATCAAAGCAGTATGTGTAAGACGAATAGCAGTTTTTTGAAAAGCCGGGTCGGCATGATTTTGCTGGCCTTTTTGTTGTGTGTTTTGGTTTTGGCGGGATGCGGAAAAGAAGACAATAAGACAAAGCCCGCCGAAAATTCTTCGGTAACGCCTGCGCCCACGGCGACGCCCACGCTGACGCCTACGGCGACGTGCACGCCGACGCCCACGCCCACCGTGGCGATCTTAAAGCAGGCGTATCAGACGTTTGCGCGGGACGATCTGTATCAGATTCCCATGCCGGAGTTCGATGACGGCTGGGAGCTTATGAGCGGGGATTTCGCAGGCGAGTACGCGCTGCTCCGGCTTTATAAGATGAGCGGTCCCGACGGAGAGGAGAACCTGAACAGTTTTGTTCTGATGAAGCCGGCGCTTAGCACCGACCGGTTCCAAGTGGTCGCGGACTTTGTCATCCGCAGCAGTGCCCTTCTTGCGGACGGAACGGTCATCATTGAGGAGATGCCAAACGAGGGCAGAGGAAACGGACTGTTCCGTGTGTATGACAATACGATGAAGCTGCTTCGGACGTTTACGACGTTTGAGGACGGCGGATGTGATACGCTTGGGATAGCCGACGACGGCACAATCTGGTCCGCGGATAACGCCAATGCGAAGCTTTTATCGTCCGATCTGACGGGGCAGATGATCGCAGGTTTCGACATCGATCCGAGCCTGAACGTGACGGAGTATGTCGGAAACCGGAACGGCCGAGAGTGCTTCCTTGTGTCGAACAAGGACGATATCTCGCAGACCGGATTTCTGTACTTTTCTGTTTCGGACGGGGAGGTTGTTCTTCGGCCAGGCAAGGATCCCGAGCTGGGCAAGGAGTGGGAGGCTTCCGTGATCTCGGCCAATTCCGGGTGGATGCAGCAGGAATCCGACTCGATGTTTATCCTGCACGAGCCGGGCTATGCGAGAAAAGGGATCATTTTCCCCAAAGCCCTGCCGGGTGAGATCTTCGGCGCCTTCAACGGCAAGCTGATGAGCTGCTATGGGTTCCGCGAGCTGGAGGACGGGCGCAATGAGAGGGAATACCACGTTTACGATCTGGAGAAGCAGACGGTTTCGGGCGTTTTGAAGGAAACGGAGATTCCGCAGAACAACATGTTCATGGAACTCGGGTTTGTGGGCAACGGAAACCTGATGGCCTATTACATGGATTTTGATTATAATTCCAAACTCCTTCTGTGGGCGTTTGGGGAGACCGAGGCTTCGCCAATCGAGGGCTTTGCGGACTTCCGGTCGGTGGAGCCGGAGGAGCAGTTGAATCTGGTCCTGGCGGATATGAAGGACAAGTACGGCATCGTCATTACGCCCGACAAGCCGGCGGAAGGCGAGAGCTTGGCGCTTGGCAGGATCCTGGACGCGATGGATCTGGCGTACACGTTCATGCTTGCGGCGCAGGCCAACTCCGAGGTGGTCAAGCCGAAGGTCGGGATCACGATCGAGCCGGAAAATATGCGAAACAACGACGGGGCTCATTTTACGTTTAATCCCCATGTCATGTCCACGTTCTATCTCAAGGAGCATGGTGAGGAGCGCAGGGACATCTTTTTCGCCTACGTGGATGCGCTTCGCGCCGGCGAGGACAGCTTTGTGTGCAAAAATGAAGGCGCTTCCAACTGGTGCGGCGGCAGGTTGGCGATGATGTTCTACCCCGTGGGCGGCGTGTACGCGGACACGAAGTATGTCGGAAACGGCCGCGCCGAGATCATCTACAAGATTCCGAAGGAGGAGTTCCTGCAGAAGGCAGCGGAGTTCGAGAAGATGATCGAAATGCTCCTCAACGACGTGCTGGAGGACGATTACACGGATCTTGAGAAGGCGCTGGCTCTGTATGAGTTCATCACGGAAAATTATGTCTACGATTACGATATGTATGAGCACAACGAGGATCCCGAGTGGACCCAAAACCAGTCGGCGTACCGCGTTCTGACGGAGAAGACGGGAATCTGCGGCGAGATCGCAATCCTGTACCAGTATCTGGGTCTGCAGTGCGGCATCAATATGGACGAGGTGGTCGGAGCGCCGGTGCGCAAAGACGACGATCTGCATGCGTGGAATTACATCAACATAGACGGAACGGGCTACCTGATCGACGCGACCTGGGGCCTCACGCCGAACCGCAAGCCGAGCCTTTGCTATTTCCTCTTTACGGACGAGCTGCGCGAGTCCAGAGACGGCTACGAGATCAAATCCTTTGACGTCGGGTTCAACGGCATGTACGGGGCGAAGAAGGTCTACTCCTTCGACTGCGTCGACGAAAGCTTCGCGGAGCTCTGGGACGGCACGTACGTCGCCTTCGACGAGGAAGAGAAGTGCATCTTCTACAAGGACCGCCGCGGCAAATTGCGCCGTTTTGACTGCGAAAAATAAGCATCCGTATGGACTTACGCACCTTTTTGCGGTATAATCTTCGTAAAATACAACACCAAGGGGGTGCAGCACTATGGATATTACAGCTTTGATCAAGGACGCAGTTGAGAAGATCACGGGTGACGGCGATCTCACGAAGGCCTTTCAGGCGGATCCGGCAGCCACGGTGAAGAAGGTTGCGGGAGACAAGATTCCGGAGGAAGCGATCGACAAGGTTGTGGACGGCGTTAAGGCAAAGATCAAACTCGACAGCGCGAGCGATGCGCTCGGCGCCATCAAGAAATTGTTCTGATGCCCCGAAAAACGGAAATATCCGGTGGGAGAGCGGCAGTTTTGCCGCTCTTTCTTTGTGCGAAAACCGGCCAAAAGCGCTCTTTACATTTTTCGGAAAATGGTATAATATGTACTTCAAATGGGGTTTTCCCGGACGGCGCGGTAAGCGCGTGCGGCGACCTCTCAGAATGATTTCAAAAAGGAGTATGAGTATGAATCTTTCCCCTCTTCAAAAAGCAAGATACGAGTACAGCCCGAAGCTTCCGGGAATGCTCAGAAACGGCATCGCCGACATCTGTGTGAAGGAAGGCGAGGCTACCCAGAGCGTAGCGGATCAGGACAAGATCAAGGCTTTGTTCCCGAACACCTACGGCAAGAAGGAGATTACGTTCGTCAAGGGCGCAAATACCTCGAAGGCGAAGAAGCAGGTTGTCGGTGTTATCCTTTCCGGCGGTCAGGCACCCGGCGGACACAACGTTGTCTGCGGTCTCTATGACGCTCTGAAGGCAACCGACGAGAACAACGTGCTTCTCGGTTTCAAGGGCGGCCCGAGCGGACTTTTGAATGATTCCTATGTTGAGTTTGACGATGAGTTTATCAATCAGTACCGCAACACCGGCGGTTTCGATATCATCGGTTCCGGCAGAACGAAACTCGAGACCGAGGCGCAGTTCGCGGTTGTGGAGAAGGTTGCTAAGGAGCACGGCCTCACCGCGATCGTGATCATCGGCGGTGACGACTCCAACACCAACGCGGCAGTACTCGCCGAGTACATGGCTGCTCACAACACCGGCGTTCAGGTGATCGGCTGCCCGAAGAC
>JAFRYE010000043.1 GCA_017441265.1 Lachnospiraceae bacterium
GTCTCCCTGCGGGTCCTACTCCTCCGACCGGCTATTCATTTTCCGGTTGGTATACGGCCAAGTCGGGAGGGACGAAGATCTCGACATCCTCTACTGTCGATCCGTCCTACAAGACCTTGTATGCCCACTATTCAGCAAAGACCTACACCGTCACATTCGACAGTACCGGAGGAAGCTCCGTATCGTCCATTAAAGTAACCTTCGGAAATGCTTACGGAACTCTTCCCGTTCCTACTATGACCAACGCAATTTTCCTCGGATGGTTTACTGCCAAGAGCGGCGGCACACAGATTACAGACGCAACCAAGGTTTCCACTGCCGCAAACCACACGCTTTATGCGCAATGGTACAAAAACGTTGTAGTAGTGTCCTTTAACGTCAACGGCGGGTACGGTAACATTCCGGTTGCAACTTATGACATCGGAAGCAAGTACGGCAGCTTGCCGGCAGGGCCCACTCCTCCCACCGGACATTCGTTCAAGGGATGGTTTACTGCTAAGAGCGGCGGCACTCAGATTAAGACCACCTCGACGGTCTCCGCTTCTTATAAGACGTTGTATGCTCAGTATTCTGCAAAAGCATACACCATCTCTTATAAGAGTGACGGCGGAATGACATTTTCCGACAGCATCGTAGTATACGGCACACCGTACAACATTCCGCATACTCCGGTGCGCAAGTACTATACGTTCCTCGGATGGTACACCGCTGAAACCGGCGGCACCAAGGTGGAACCCACCGATATCATGAAAACTGCCGCAAACCACACGCTTTACGCACACTGGAAACGCAATACGGTCAACGTATCTTTCAACGTTAACGGCGGTTACGGAACTATTCCGTCGAAGACGTACAACGTCGGCGACACTTACGGCAGTCTGCCCGCAGGGCCTACCCCTCAGACCGGCTATGCGTTTGCAGGTTGGTTCACAGCAAAGACCGGCGGTACCGAGATTACAACATCCTCGACAGTCTTTTCCACAAGAACCGTACTGTATGCGCAGTATACCGCAAAGACTTACACAGTCTCCTTTAATGCCAACGGCGGCTCTGCAGTAAGCACCAAGCGGAAAATTACTTACGGTACCGCTTACGGAACTCTGCCGACCACGACCCTCACGTACCACACCTTCCTCGGATGGTATACAGCCAAAGACGGGGGTACAAGGATTACAGATACTACAAAACTGAGTCTTGCTGCTGACCACACGTTGTACGCACATTGGAAACGTAACACTGTTAACGTCTCCTTCAACGTCAACGGCGGTTACGGCAATATTCCGAACCGCACATACAATGTCGGTGACACCTACGGCAGCTTCCCTGCTGCACCGACTTCGCCGCAAGGACACTCCTTTGTCGGCTGGTTCACGGCAAAGTCCGGCGGCACCCGCATTTATTCGACCACACAGGTATATTCATCCAGAACAGTATTATACGCGCACTATTCCGCCAATTCGTACAAGGTATCTTTTGATGCCAACGGCGGTACAAAAGTAAGCTCCACGCGAACGATCACTTACGGTACTGCTTACGGAACCTTGCCGACTACATCCCGCACTTACCATACCTTCCTGGGATGGTATACTGCTAAGGAAGGCGGCAACAAGATCACGGATACAACAAACCTGAGTCTTGCAGTCGACCACACACTGTATGCACACTGGAAACGCAACACCGTTAACGTCTCCTTCAACGTCAACGGCGGTTATGGCAATATTCCGAACCGCACGTACAATGTCGGTGACACCTACGGCAGTTTCCCTGCTGCACCGACTCCGCCGCAAGGTCACTCTTTTGTCGGTTGGTTCACGGCCAAGTCCGGTGGTACCCGAATCTATTCAACCACACTAGTATACTCATCCAGAACAGTATTGTATGCGCAGTATACCGCTAATTCGTACACGATATCTTTTGATGCCAACGGCGGTGATGCGATAAGCACCACTAAAAAGATCACTTTCGGTACTGCTTACGGATCCTTGCCGGTTCCATACCGCATTTACCATACCTTCCAGGGGTGGTATACAGCTAAAGAAAGCGGCACCAGGATCACGGAAACAACAACGCTGAGTCTTGCAGCCAACCACACACTGTATGCACATTGGAAACGCAACACCGTAACCGTATCTTTCAATTCCAACGGTGGTTACGGTAACGTTCCGGTTCAAACCTACAACGTCGGTGATCCCTATGGAAAACTCCCTGTAGGTCCGACCCCTCCGAGTGGTTTGTCGTTCCTTGGGTGGTATACTAAGGCAATCGATGGAGACCTTGTTACAGAAAAGACTATCGTTCTGTCCTCAAGAAAATGCTTGTATGCGCATTTCGGTGAAGCAAAATGGAAAGTCACTTTCGACAGTGACGGCGGCTCGGCGGTAATGCAGAAAACCGTTATCTTTGGCAAAGCTTACGGTACACTTGGCACTCCGACAAAGAGCGGCTACAAATTCTTAGGTTGGTATACTGCTAAGAGCGGTGGTTCTCCTGTTACCGGCACCACCATCGTATCCATAAACAAGGATCATATTCTGTATGCACGCTGGGGCAAATATGTCACAGTAACCTTCAAGGCTCCGGAAGGAATGGTTTATCAATCGACCAAAAAGGTTGCATGCAACGAACAATACGGGCAGTTACTCGCAGCTGTAAGGCCCGGGTATGTTTTTGCCGGATGGTATACTGCTCCGGACGGCAGAGGTACGATCGTAAACGCAAATACTTTAGTCACTACAACAACAGATCATAATCTATATGCAAAATGGATTGCTCAAGATTCATTCACAATAAATGATCTGCTCGATCTGTCCGGTGATGATCCGAACGAATACGTACCTCCTCAGAATATGTCCCACAACATCTATAACAATCCGGATCTGACTTCCACAAGCAAAGAATTCACGGGTTTCCTGATCGATTTTTATACCAACAGTTCCGCTAAAGGAACCTATTGGGCTCTTTGCAACTGGACCATGGATACATCCTGCCTCACGCGAAAGGGGATGACAAATATCCACTACCATTTCGCTTCAAGTGCTTACGCAGGTTTACAGTTCACGAATGACGATGCAAAGTGCAACATAGCTTTTTGGCGAATTGATTATACTGACCCTGCAGGTAACGACTGCTACCAAAACGTCAATCCCACTGTTGTAAAAGGGTTCTCCGGCAAAACTATGGGAACCTATGACAATGAAGGCAGCGGCTACAACTATCTGAAGAAATTCAACTGGAAAGCCGGAAAATGGTATCGCATGTACCTCGGATGTTTCACCGGAGATAACGGAAATACTTACGTAGAATATTGGATTAAGGATATCTCGGCCAATAAATGGACGCATATTGTCACGATTGACACAAATCTTCAGGATTCCTTCTTCACCGGAAGTATGTATCAATTTATGGAGAACTTCTCTTCCGACACATGTAACTCCGTTCGTACTCTTGCGTACAAGAACATTTTCGTCCGCGAGAGAAGTACCGGCTCCTGGAAATCCATTATAAGTTCAACTCTTTCAACAAAAGAGACTAATAAGAAAAAAGGTAAGGTTGCTTTCGGCAGCAATTCTACCACGCTTTACGGAATTACAAGCGGCTATGGTTGTCCGAACAATTCCGCAGGTAAGGGAATGTCGTTAAAAGTTCCTATGCTATCCAATACAGTATCACCGGATACGCCTTACTGATTGAATTGCCCACATCATGAACAAAGGATTCAGGGTTGTCACCGAGGTGACAACCCTGAATTATTTATCCGTAAGTTCTCAGTTTTTCAATAGCCTTACAGTATCCTTCCCCATAAGGGAATTCACTGTACCATTACTCCTCCGTGATCATCTCGACGGGTTTCATTTTCCGAACGCGAAGTCCGATGACGGCCGAGGTGATCGCAGCAACAACCACGATGCTGACTACCGTCAGGATTTTCCAGTGGATCGGGGTGAAGAAGTCGATCTTCTTCAGGCCGAAGAGGGAGAAGATTCCTTTGCACAGCCCCTGTCCGGCGAAGTCCGAAACCAGCACGCCGAGCAGACTTCCCGCCAGGAGGGCCGGGACGTTCGAGAGCATGATCTCAAGGATCAGCTGTCCGCTTGTGGCTCCGAGCGCCTTGTTGATGCCCATGGAGCGCCACTCTCTCGTGATCTTTGCGCGGATGAGGAGCGCTTCCGTGAAAATGACGATGAACAGCGTGACTGCCGCGATGATGATGCATACCATCTGCAGCGCTTTCGAGACCGTGCCCATGGTAGACGTCATGTTCTTTTCCGAATTCACGATCACGTATTCCTTGTCACCGTGTGCCGCAGCAATCTCCTTAACCTTCGCCTCGAGGGTCTCGAAGGAGACGTCGTCGTTCGCGTAGATGAGGATATCCATTCTCGAGATTTCGTTAAGCAGTTTTTCACCGCCCTCGACAGTCAGGTTCATGGTGCGTCCCATGCGTTCCATCCGCTGGTCAAATCCGGTGACGATATAGTCAACGCTCTTCGAACCGTTCTTCACGGTCACGACATCGCCGATGGACGCGTCCAGATCCTCCGCCAGCGCCTGCGTCAGCATGATCTCATTGTCATGCAT
Source organism: Lachnospiraceae bacterium (assembly GCA_017441265.1). Lineage (GTDB taxonomy): Bacteria > Bacillota > Clostridia > Lachnospirales > Lachnospiraceae > ISDg. The sequence goes on from JAFRYE010000043.1 coordinate 4,579, forward strand.
CGGCACACGGCCATCCAGCACTTTCAGATACATGCGATGATTCACATCGTCCACCACATACGTATATGCCGACTTTTCCTTGTCGCCGTGAATGACGGTGGGCTCGAATCCCTTCTGCAACAGAACATTGGTCACACCGTCGATCTTGCGGTATTCCTCGGCAAAGGAGATGTCGCCGTTGGAGATGTACACTTTGCCGCCTTCCATTCCCATGATCTCGAGCAGCGACTCCGGCTTCGCGCCGAAGCTTTCATACATTCCGAATCCCGCCGTCATCGCGATCGTGAGGAGCGCCGCGATAACCAAAAGCAGGATGCTGTTCCTCACACTGCCGAAGGTATTCTTCAACGACATCGTCACCGGCAGCGGAAGTCCGCTCTTATCCAGCGGAAAATGATTTTTCTTATAGTTGTGCGTATTGATGCCTCCGCGAAGCGCATCGAGCACGGTGATCTTCTTGTAAATTCGTCCGATCAGCATTGCGATCAGGAATGTCACCAGAACCATGCCTGCGACCGTGGCCGCTGCCAGGATCCGGTGAACCGGCTGGTTCCACGCAAGTCCGAGCACTGCGCTGACGAGATCGCCGAACATGTCGCTCGTGAGGATTCCGACTCCCACGCCGAGGATCGAACCGATCAGCGCCACAAGCACGATCTGAAGAACCAGAGCGAGGCGAAGCATCGAGGCGGTGTAGCCGGCTGCCTCCAAAACGCCGGTGTTCTTCATGTTCCGAACGATAAAGTTGCGAACGCCGTGCGTGATGATGATAAACGCGATGACCAGCGTGAGAGCACCGAACATCAGCACGATGCCCATCACAACCTGCGGAAGGAATTTTGCGCCGCCGCGCATCATATGCCAGTTGATCGAGACGTAATTTGCATAGTTGTTCTGCGGGTTTTCCTCGGCCGTCGGAGCAATGAGCTCCAGATAACGCTCGCAGATCTCCTTCTCGACCGTCATCGTCTCAAGCCCGTCTTCAAGTGCCTTCCGGTCCACAACACCGCGGTAGACGGTACCCCATCCGGCCTGTGCCGGACTGTCCGTCGTGATGCGGTCAAGCATCGACTGCGACAGGTAGCAGTAGTACGTCGTGATGTTGATCGACGACGAAAAATAAGGATCCTCCGCATAGCCCGCCACATTCAGGCTGTACACGTGGTCGCCGAACTTCAGCTCCATCGTGTCTCCTACGGAGAAACGGCTCTTTAAGAAGAACGGGATCAGGATGTCATTTTCCTTCAGGCCTTCGGAGTTGATCCCGAGATTCATGATCCGGTGGCTTGTTGTGTACGGCTCCGCGTAGAAGGAGTACTCCTCGAAATCGTCATCCTTCGCGTTGCGGTACTGTCCGTACATGTTCACGAAAGGCACCGTCTCGAAGTCGACAATGTATTGATTTTCCGTATACGCTTTCGTCCAGGCCTCGGTCTCCTCGGGGGAGTTTCCGGCGAGCGTCTCGACATGCGCTCCGTTCACCTTCTCGAAGCGATCCTCCAGCACCTTCGGCATTCCCAGAAGCGCCGACAAGCACTGGAAGATCAGGTAGGACGCAAGGAATGTGAAAAGCAGAAACGTGATCATGTCGCCTTTTTGCTTTTTGATGTTGTTTCGTGCAATGAAGAAAAGCTTATACATCTTACCACCCCATTTCCTGAAGGAAACTCTTAAGCTTAGCGTGGCGCTCCTTCGCGAGCGCAAGCTGCGGATTTTTCTCGTCGCGGTAATCGCCGGCGTACGGTCCGAGGTCAACTTCCGCGGTGATCACGCCGTCTGCGAGGTAGAGAATGCGATTGCCTCTCTCCGCCGCCTTGATCGTATGCGTAACCATGACAATGCTCTGTCCGTCGTCATTGAGCTCCGTGAGGATGTTCAGGACATTTTCCGTGTTCTGGGAGTTCAATGCTCCGGTAGGCTCGTCGGCGTAAAGGATTTCCGGCTGGTTGATGACACCGCGCACCACGGCGACGCGCTGCTGCTGTCCGCCGGAGAGCTGCGCCGGGAATTTGCGCTGGTCGCGGTCCTCGATCTCCACCTGAGTAAGGAGCTTGCGAGCCCGTTCCGCAATGGCCTTGCGGTCGCCGCCCCGGAGGAGGCCGCATACCATGACGTTGTCAAGCGCGCTCATCGAATCGTTGAGATAGTTCTGCTGGAAAACGAACCCCGCGTGGTCTCTGCGGAAGCGCGCCAGCTGGTCGTTGCTGTACTTGGAAATCTCCTCGTCCCCGTCGTTCACATGGTACGTGACGGTTCCGATAGTCGGCCGGTCCATGCCGGAGAGCGTGTACAAAAGCGTACTCTTGCCGGAGCCGGAGTTTCCCATGATGACCGTGAAGTCTCCGCGGTACACCGTGAGGTTTAAGTTCTTCAAAACGTGCTGCTGCACCGACTCATTGGAAAATGTCTTGGAAAGATCCTTGGCTGTTACGATACCCTGTTTTTTCTCACTCATTGTTGTAATCTCCTTCTTGATCATCGTTTCTTTTCCTCTTCCGCAGGGGTTTCGTCTTGCGCCTTTGCGCTTCTCCCTCGGTTCTGAGGCTATCATACAACAGCGGAACACGGAAGTCTTTACGCAACTCTTGTGCAATTCTTAATTAATTCCTAAACGTGAAAAACACAAAAAATCCCGGCAGCCATCGCAAATGCTGCCGGGAAATTCTTTATAATTCCGTCATTCCTTCATCCGATACATCAAGATCGCCGCCGCGACCGCCGCGTTCAAAGATTCCGCAGCGCCCTCCATGGGAATGCGCACGCGCACGTCCGAAAGGCAGGTGATCCCATCCGTCAGACCGTTCGCTTCGTTGCCGATCAGTACGGCGCATCGCCCTGCGTACGCAGGCTCCGTGTACGGTACCGACCCCTGCAGGTGCGCCGCATACAGCGTCACCCCGTTTGCTTTCAGTTCCGCAAGCGTCGCCGCAAGATCGTCCGTGTACACAAACGGAACGCGCAATATTGCGCCCATGGTCGAGCGAACCACCTTCGGGTTGAACGCGTCCACCGAATCCGCTGAAAGGATCACTCCGCTCATTCCGGCCGCCTCCGCCGTTCGCAGGATTGTTCCGAGGTTGCCCGGATCGCGCAGGCTCTCCAGCACCAGAAGTTTCGCATCTTCCCTCGCGAGCATCTCCTCCGTCCGATACGAAGGCATCGACACGACCGCCATCACGCCCTGCGGCGTCACGGTCTCCGCCACCGCGTCGAACGCATCGTCCGCCACCGTCTCGTACGGGATCGCTGCCAGCGCCTCGCTCTCCTCCGGACTCAGCTCCGACAGGCCGCGCTCCGACCAATAGGTCCGCACAAGCGCTTCGGGGTGCTGCGCCAGGATCTCGAAGAACATTTTCCGACCCTCGCACACAAACACCTTGTCCTCCTCGCGGGCGCTTCGCTTCTTTAAAAGCGTCGCAAGGTATTTCAACTGCGGATTGGATCTGGCTGTGATCATGGTAGAAACCCTCTCTTCACTGCTCTTCCTGCTTCGCCAATTTGGCTGCCTGATCGGCCGCCGTCAATGCATCGATGATCTCCTGCAGATCGCCGTTAAGGATCTTGTCCAGCTTGTACAGCGTAAGACCGATCCGATGGTCCGTCACACGGCTCTGCGGAAAATTATACGTTCTGATCTTCTCGGAGCGGTCGCCCGTTCCGATCTGGCTCCGTCTCGCCGCAGCCTCGGCGTCATGCGCCTTCTGCAGCTCGAGGTCATACAATTTCGCACGAAGCAAAGCGAACGCCTTGTCACGGTTCTGCAGCTGGGATTTCTCCGTCTGGGAATACACAACGATCCCGGACGGAAAATGAGTCAACCGCACCGCCGAGTCCGTCGTGTTGACGCACTGGCCGCCGTTGCCGGACGCACGCATGACGTCGATGCGGATGTCCTTCTCGTCGATGACGATATCGACATCCTCCGCCTCCGGCATCACTGCCACCGAGGCCGTCGAGGTGTGGATCCGTCCGCCCGACTCGGTCTCCGGCACGCGCTGCACGCGGTGCACGCCGCTCTCGTACTTCAGCACGGAATACGCTCCCTGGCCCTTGACCAGGAACTCCGCCTCCTTCATACCGCCGAGCCCCGTCTCGTCAACGTTGACGAGCTCCACTTTCCACCGGCGCGACTCGATGTAATGAAGATACATCCGGTACAGCTCCGCCGCAAACAGCGCAGCCTCCTCGCCGCCGGCTCCGGCCCGGATCTCCACGACGACGTTCTTGTCATCGCACGGATCCTTCGGGATCAGCAATAATTTCAGTTGGTTTTCATAATTTTCGATCTGCGAGCGGCCGTCCGCCAGCTCCTCCTTGAGCATTTCCCGCATCTCGGGGTCGCTCTCGCCCTCGAGCATCTCGAGGCTGTCCGCAACCGTCTGTTTTGCATTCTTATAAGCAAGATATGTCGTCACCAGCGGCTCGCAGTCACTCTGCTCTTTCATCAGCTTGCGGAACCGGTTCGTATCCGACGTCGCCTCGGGGCTCGACAGCTCCAGCTGCAGCTCCTCATAGCGCTTGCATACGTCTTCCAATTGTTCAAACATAAGTCTATCATCCTTTCTCATTCCGAATTGTCATTGCGGCGGTTTTTTCACCGCCAAGGTCACAAAGGTTCCCCCTCTGCTACAAATGACCGATGACAACCCGGTCGAGTCCGGCGTAATCTTTCTCGACGCGCACCTCGGAAAATCCCGCTCCGCGGAACAGGGCCGGCACGCTGACGCCCTGGTCAAATCCGATTTCCACGATCAGTATACCTCCCTTTCTCCCGTCCGCCGGCCTGCGCAGATGCTTTGCTCCCTCGCACACCAGCACACGGTAAAATGCAAGCCCGTCCTCGCCGCCGTACAGCGCAATGCGGGGCTCATAGTCCTTGACTTCCGGCTCCAGCCCTGCAAGCTGTTCCGGAGGAATATACGGCGGGTTGGACACGATCACATCGAACTCGCCGTCAATTGCCGCAAACATATCGCTCTTTACAAATGCAACCTCCGCACCGTTTCGCGCGGCGTTGCTCTCCGCCACGGTAAGCGCCTCCTCCGAGATATCCGCGGCGGTCACCGACGCGGGCTTCCCGAGTTTTGCGATACTCACGGCGATGCATCCGGAGCCCGTGCACATGTCCAACACCCGCGCGCCTTCGCAGCACGCAAGAGCCTCGCTCACAAGATGCTCCGTATCCTGTCTTGGGATGAGCACGGCAGGCGTCACCGCAAAGGGCAGCCCCATGAACTCCGTCTCCCCGAAGATGTATTGCAGCGGTTCCCTCCTGATTCTTCGCGCGAGGATCTCCTCGCAGGCAGCCCACTCCGCATCGGAGATCGGCTCGCCCCAGGAGGCAATCAAATTGCCCATGGAAATGTTGCAGGCGCGACACAGGATCAGTTCGGACTCCCAGGTGGCCTCCGCGATCGAAGCGCCTGACAGCCATTTCTCAATCCGCTGTTTCGCCTCCCGATAAGTTACCGGTCTGGGTTCCGACATACCACTATCCTCTCGTCGCTGCTGTATTCATTTTGCCGCGGTGTTCAAAAAGCCCGTCACCGTATGCGTAAAACTTCCGTCGTCCTCCAACAGGTATTCGCCCACCTCTGTCTGTGTCGCGCACTCCTCCGCCGGAGTACCCTCCAAAAATGCCTTCCAGTCAAACACGGCTTCCACCGATGTGATCGCCACCGCGAGCATCTTGTCGTCGGGTTCCTTCGTAGTGAGCGCCTGCATCCACATGCCGGGGCGGCTTAAAATGTTGACAATGCGGTTGTCCGAGCGTCCCGCCAGCCGCAGGAATTCATAGCTGATCCCCGCCACTACCGGCAACAGCAAAAGCCGGACCGCAAAGCGGATCAGGAAGCGAAGGATCCGGGAATCGCCCGTGTACAACGGGAACAGATTCACAATAGAAAACACCAGAATACTGATGACCATAACAAAGATCATGAAGCTCGTTCCGCACCGCTTGTGTTCCTTCGAGGAAGCGCGCGCATTGTCCACCGTAAGCGGCAGTCCGTGCTCGATGCAGTTGATGGTCTTGTGCTCGGCGCCGTGGTAGCGGAACACACGCTGAATCTCATTCATCCGCGAGATCAACGCCACATAACCGACGAAAATGCAGATTCGCAGCACACCCTCCATGATGCTCGAGACAACCGCCGACTCAATGCCGGTCGCGCGCTCGAACAACGAGGTCACGGCAAACGGAAGCATGATGAACAACGCGATGGTGAGCACCAGCGACAGCGTCACGGTGAGACCGATCATCGCGGGCGTCATCACCGCCTTCGACTTCTCGCCCTTCGCCGCATCGGACCGCTCCGCATCGGGCGCTTCCGTCGTCGCGGGTTCATTTTCCGCCGCAGCCGGCTTCGCGCTTTCCTTCTTCGCCTTCCCGTCGTTCTTCTTGGACTCCTCTTCGTCCGCAAAATTCGCGGAGTACATCAATGTCCCCATTCCGACGATCATCGACTCGACCAAGTTGACTGCGCCGCGGATAAACGGCCAGCCGAGGAACGGAAGCTTCTCGACGATGCTGTGATACTCCTTGACGTTCACGACCGTCTCTCCGTCCGCTTTTCTGACGGCGACCGCATACTTGGTGCGGTTGCGCATCATCACGCCCTCCATAACTGCCTGTCCGCCGATTCCCGAAGGTTTGATTGGATTTGCCATATTCCCCCCTGATAGAAGAAATGCCTTGACAAGTACTTGTCAAGGCATAAAGTCTTTTCTCTCCGATTAGAAGCCGTATTTCTTGTTGAACTTCTCAATAGCGCCACGCGCCTGAGCGGCCTTCTTCTGCCCGGTGTAGAATGTATGGCACTTGGAGCAGATCTCAACGTGAATCTCCGATTTCGTCGATCCGGTCACAAACTCATTGCCACAGTTGCAAGTTACTTTTGCCTGATAGTACTTCGGCTGAATTCCTTCCTTCATGTCATTCACCTCACAATTCTCTATACTCAGTCGTCCGGCCGAAACCAGTCGACCTAACACTCTTTTGAACAGCTTTTGTATTATAGCATAGCATTTTCCGAAATGCAATATCATTTTTCGGAAAATTCAGCGTCGAAAAATGAAGCTTTTTTATTCCCTTCGAAGCACGTACTGCATGAATTCCAGATTGCTCTTCGTGCGCACGAAAAGATTGATGATCTTCTCGATGGATTCCTCCGCGGATTTGCCGTTGAAGGACTTGCGCATGATCGTACTTGCCCGCTGCTCGTTCTCCAGCAGAAGAAGATCCTCGCGTCTGGTGCTCGATTTCGGAAGATCGATCGCCGGGAAAATGCGGCGTTCCGAGAGATCCCGGTTCAGCACCAGCTCCATGTTGCCGGTTCCCTTGAATTCCTCGTAGATGACGTCGTCCATGCGGCTTCCGGTGTCCACCAGCGCCGTCGCCAGGATCGTCAGGCTTCCGCCCTCCTTCATGCAGCGCGCAGCGCCGAAGAATTTCTTGGGCATGTACAGCGCGTTCGGATCCAGACCGCCCGAGAGCGTGCGGCCGCTGGATACGCACGTCAGGTTGTACGCCCGCGCCAGTCGCGTGATGCTGTCGAGCAAAATGACGACGTCCTCGCCGTACTCGACCAGTCTCTTCGCCCGCTCCATCGTCATCTCCGACACGCGGCGATGGCGGTTCGGCTCCTCGTCGAAGGTGGAGTAGATGACTTCCGCATTGTAGTCCTTCACGAAATCCTTGAAGTCCGTGACTTCCTCCGGGCGCTCGTCGATCAGCAAAATGATCAGATGCACCGACTTGTGGTTCATCAATATGGATTTGGCTACCTGCTTTAAGAGCGTCGTCTTGCCGGCCTTGGGCTGCGACACGATCATGCCTCGCTGCCCCTTGCCGATCGGCGAGAGCAGGTCCACGATCCGCATCGCGACATTGCATCCGGGATATTCCATGCGCATGCGCTCATGCGGGAACACGGGCGTCAGCCGGTCGAAGCGCCGTCTGCGCATCGCAAACTCCGGATCCTTATCGTTGATCTTCGTGATATGGTGCAGCGGCACGAATTTCTCGCCGGAGCCCTGCTTCTTCAGTGTTCCCTCGACGAAATCGCCGGTGGTCAGATTGTAGCGGCGGATCATCGCGGGGCTGATGTACACGTCATGCTCGCTGGGAAGATAATTGTCGTTGCGCAAAAAGCCGTAGTTCTCCGAGCAAATCTCGAAAATACCCTTGCGCACGATGCCGGAGTCCGTCGGATCCGCGCCGGCGTTGCCCGAGCTGCCGTTGCTGCCTGTGTTGCCGGCACCTTCACGGCGAACAGCCTCGCCTCTTCGCTCCTCATTGTCTCGCCGGAACGCGGCACGCTCCGGATTTTCGCTCACAACCACACGTCTGCTCACCACGCGGCGGGCATCCGGCCGGTTCGCGGGGGCATTCTGCGGCTCTGCAGAGGCCGTAGGCGCTTCCGGTGCGCTTGCGGGCACATTTTCCGGTGCGTTGTTTTCCCGCGCGTTTACGGGCGCTGTAGGGGCCTTTACAGGCGTTCCAGCCGTCTCCGCCGGTTTCTGTTCGGGCATGTCGGTCTTCGTCGCCTCAGGCGCCTTTCCGCTCGCTACGACACGCTTCACGACCTTCGCGGACCGGGTCTTAGGCTGTTCCGATGCCGTCTCTGTCTTCGGGGCCTGTTTCTCCGCCTTCGGTGCAGCCTTCTCCGTCTTCGTTGCAGATTTCTCCGCCTTCGGGGCAGCCTTCTCCTCCTTCGGGGCAGACTTTTCCGCTTTAACGACAGACTTCTCCTTCGAGGCCTGCTTTTCCGCTTTTACGGCTGTCTTCTCCGCCTTCGGGACCGTTTTTTCATCCTTGCGGGTCGCTTCGTCCGCCTGCTCCAACGCGGCGATCATCTCCGCCTTGCGCATCGAACTGTAGCCGCTGATATTCTTCTCCTTCAAAAGATTGCGTAACTCCGCAATCGGAAGCCGGGAATATGCGCTCATACTCTCTCCTGTTCTGTTTTCCGGATAACGTGGTGGTTTTCAAAAAAGGAATCCGAAAGAACATGCCGGTGCGGCACGCGGATCCTGTCAAAAGATATGCATCGAAAAATGGGAATGTGAACAAAAAATAGAATCCGCGGAGCGGAGTCGTCTCCGCCCCGCGGTCTGAATCTTTAGAATGTTGTGAAATTACTCTTCATCCGTGCTTTCCGGGAAATCGATATCTCCGTCAAACGCATCGTCATCGGGAAGAAGATCGTCATTTTCCTCATCGAAGGAAAGATCGGAATTGTCACCGAACAGATTGAAGTTCTCGTCATCGCCGAAATCGTCCATCGGCTCCTGGGAAGTGAAGCTCTTGCCGAACTCCTCCTCGTCACGGTCGCGCGACGGGATCGGCGCATTGTCCGTATTGAGGTGTACGTTGCGGTATTCCTTCATTCCGGTACCGGCCGGGATCAGCTTACCGAGGATGACATTTTCCTTCAAACCGATCAACGGGTCAACCTTACCCTTGATAGCCGCTTCCGTGAGAACCTTCGTGGTCTCCTGGAAGGAAGCTGCCGACAGGAAGGAGTTGGTCGCCAAAGCGGCCTTACTGATACCGAGGATCGTGCGACGTCCTTCCGCAGGAGTCTTGCCCTCAGCGATCATGCGCTCATTGATCTCTTCGAAATCCTGCACATCCACGCTGGTGCCGGGCAGAAGTCCCGTGTCGCCGCTCTCTTCGATCTGAATCTTCTTGAGCATCTGGTGCAAAATGATCTCGATATGCTTATCGTTGATCTCAACACCCTGCTTACGGTATACGACCTGAACTTCACGAAGCATGTAATCCTGAACGGCGCGCAGACCGTTGATCTTGAGGATGTCGTTCGGGTTCAGAGGTCCTTCCGTCAACGGCTGACCTGCGATAACCATCTGACCGTCCTTGACGATCGGCTGCGAATCGAACGGGATCAAATATGCCTTGGACTCACCGGTCTCAGCGTTGGTGATAACTGCCTCACGCTTGATCGCGGCGTTCTTGTTCGAGGTCTCGCGCATCATTACCTGACCTGCGATCTCCGTTACGATTGCAAGACCCTTCGGGCGACGCGCCTCAAAGAGCTCTTCCACTCGAGGAAGACCCTGTGTGATGTTATCCGAAGCAACACCACCGGTATGGAATGTACGCATGGTCAACTGGGTACCGGGCTCACCGATCGACTGTGCAGCGATGATACCGACTGCCTCACCGACCTGAACGGGCTCACCGGTCGCCATGTTGGCGCCGTAGCACTTCGCACAAATACCGTTGTGGGAACGGCATGTGATCGCGGTACGGATACGGATCGAAGCCTCCGGACCCGCCGCCTGGATCGCCTTGGTCGCCATGAGGCGCTCCGCGCGATTCGGAGTGATCATCTGATTCTTGCGAACGATCAGATCACCGTTGTCATCATAGTAATCTTCACACGAGAAACGTCCCGTGATACGCTCCTGAAGGCTCTCGATGTCCTTGTTCTTGGAATCGGACTCTTCGTTGACGAGCGTTGCATTCTCGACAAATGCACGTACTTCCATTCCCGGAATCTCTTCCGCATCGGCGGCACAATCCACCTCACGGATGATCAATTCCTGCGAAACGTCTACAAGTCGACGGGTCAGATAACCGGAGTCTGCGGTACGCAGTGCGGTATCGGACAACGCCTTACGTGCGCCGTGCGAGGAGATGAAGTACTCCAAAACGTCGAGACCGCCGCGGAGGTTTGCCTTGATCGGCAACTCGATGGTCTTACCGGTTGTATCCGGGAACAGACCACGCATACCGATGAGCTGCTTAACCTGCGAACTGGAGCCTCGGGCACCGGAGTCCGCCATCATGAAAATGTTGTTGTACGGATCGAGTGCGGACAATGCCGTCTTCTCGAATATCTTATCGGTTGCGTTCCACGTCTCGATGACGTTGCGGTAACGCTCGGATTCCTCAACCAAACCCTGCTCGTACGCCGCGTTGATCTGCTCGACTTTATTTTCCGTCTCACGGAGGAGCTGCTCACGGTTGCTCGGAACGGTAACATCGGCCACGGAAACCGTCATGGCTGCGCGGGTCGAATACTTGTAACCGATCGCCTTAACCGCATCGAGCGTCTCTGCCGTCTTGATCGCGCCGTGCGTGTTGATGCAGTACTGCAGGATCTTCTTGAGCTCTTTCTTCTTTACGAGGAAGTCGATCTCGTACTTCAGGAAGTTCTCCGGACGGGTACGATCGACAAAGCCCAGATCCTGGCTGATGATCTCGTTGAAGAGAATACGGCCGACCGTGGACTCCACGGTACGGGACTCCTGCTTACCCTCCGCGTTGATGCCGGTACGGCGAACGTGGATGCGGACATGCAGCGTCACAACGCCGTTCTCGTAAGCGAGAATTGCCTCATTTTCGTTATGGAAATACATTCCCTCGCCCTTGTCACCCGGCTTCTGCATCGTCAGATAGTAGATACCGAGGACCATATCCTGCGACGGAACCGCAACGGGACCGCCGTCGGACGGCTTGAGGAGGTTGTTCGGCGAAAGCAGGAGGAAACGGCACTCTGCCTGAGCCTCTACGGAAAGCGGAAGGTGCACGGCCATCTGGTCACCGTCGAAGTCCGCGTTGAATGCGGTACATACCAACGGATGAAGCTTGATCGCCTTACCCTCAACCAGGATCGGCTCAAATGCCTGAATACCGAGGCGGTGCAGGGTAGGTGCACGGTTCAGCATTACCGGATGCTCGGCGATCACGCGCTCCAGAACATCCCATACGCCGTCTTCCAAACGCTCGACCATCTTCTTGGCCGCGCGGATATTATGCGCTTTATTGTCGGCAATGAGCTCCTTCATTACGAAGGGTTTGAACAGCTCGATCGCCATCTCCTTCGGGAGACCGCACTGATAGATCTTCAACTCCGGTCCTACGACGATAACGGAACGACCGGAATAGTCGACACGCTTACCGAGGAGGTTCTGACGGAAACGTCCCTGCTTGCCCTTCAACAGATCGGACAAGGACTTCAATGCACGGTTGCCGGGGCCGGTAACCGCACGACCGCGACGGCCGTTGTCATTGAGAGCGTCAACCGCTTCCTGAAGCATACGCTTCTCGTTGCGGATGATGATCTCGGGAGCACCGAGATGGATCAGTCTCTGCAGACGGTTGTTGCGGTTGATGATACGGCGGTACAGGTCATTGAGGTCGGATGTTGCAAAACGACCGCCGTCCAACTGTACCATGGGACGCAGATCCGGCGGAATAACCGGGATACACTTTAAGATCATCCACTCCGGACGGTTGCCCGACTCACGGAATGCATTGACAACCTCGAGACGCTTGATCAGCTTCGTTCTCTTCTGACCGCTGCTGCGTGCAAGCTCTTCATTGAGCTCTTCGGACAGAGCGTCCAGATCGATCTCCTCGAGGAGGGTGCGGATTGCTTCGGCGCCCATCTGTGCCTTGAAACTTCCGACACCGAAATCTTCCTCCGCCTTCATATATTCGACATCGGTCAGGATGTCTTTCTTTTTGTAGGGTGTTGAACCCGGATCCAGCATGATATATGCGGAGAAGTACAGAACCTTCTCCAGATTCTTCGGAGTCATATCCAGAAGAAGTCCCATGCGGCTCGGCACGCCCTTGAAATACCAGATGTGGGAAACCGGAGCTGCAAGCTCGATGTAACCCATGCGCTCACGGCGCACCTTGGCATCCGTTACTTCCACACCGCACCGGTCGCAGATGAAGTTCTTTGCATGAACCTTCTGCTTTTTATATTTTCCGCAATGGCACTCGTACTTCTTCGTAGGTCCGAAGATCTTCTCGCAGAACAGACCGCCGGTTTCCGGCTTCAACGTACGATAGTTGATGGTCTCGGGCTTCTTTACCTCATACTCGGTAACATCCCCGGGTCTGCCGGCTCTCGCCCACTCACGGATCTTCTCGTCGGAAGCCAGTCCGATCCGAATTGCGTCGTAGGTGATCTCTTTCACTTCGTCATTCATTTTGTCCATTGACATTTAACGCTGCTCCTTCCGTTCTCATAATCGATTCCTGCAAGCAGGGAAAGAATTATCATTCTTCGTCGTCGGTAATAGGCTCATCGTCGTACTCCAGATCGGCAATCTCATCGCTGAAGCCGTCGTCGTACTCTTCATCCATGTCAGCCGGCTGGCCGAGCATCTCACCGGTCAATTCGTCAGGAGTGAACTCCTGATAACCGTTAGCTGCCAGCTCGTCTTCGATTCCGCCGTAGTATACGCGATCGGAATCGTACATCTCGTCGGCGTCATCCACCGTCGTGAACTGCTCGGTCATCGAAACTTCCTCGCCGTTCTCATCCAGCACGGTGACATCCAGCGCGAGTGCCTGAAGCTCCTTGAGAAGAACCTTGAAGGACTCCGGAATGCCGGGCTCGGAAATATTCTCGCCCTTGGTAATTGCCTTGTAGGTGCGGTCACGACCTTCAACGTCATCGGACTTGACAGTCAGGATCTCCTGAAGGATGTGTGCAGCGCCGTACGCCTCGAGAGCCCAAACCTCCATCTCACCGAAGCGCTGGCCGCCGAACTGGGCTTTACCGCCGAGAGGCTGCTGCGTAACGAGGGAGTAAGGACCGGTCGAACGCGCGTGAATCTTATCGTCAACCAAGTGATGGAGCTTGAGGTAGTGCATGAAACCGATCGTAACTTCGCTGTCGAACGGCTCACCGGTGCGGCCGTCGCGAAGCTGAACTTTTCCGTTCGGCTTGATCGGCACGCCTGCCCACTCCTTGCGGTAGTCCTGATTCTGGATCAGGAACTCCATCAATTCCGGATTGAGTTTGCTCTTGTACTTCTTCTTGAATTCCTCCAGATCGGTGTTGACATAGTCGTTAGCGAGCTGGAGCATGTCAGTGATATCATTTTCCGTTGCACCGTCAAATACCGGCGTGGAAACCTTGAAGCCGAGCACCTGCGAAGCAAGGCTGAGGTGCGTCTCCATGATCTGACCGATATTCATACGGCTCGGCACGCCGAGAGGATTCAGCACGATATCCAGCGGACGACCGTTCGGCAGGAACGGCATATCCTCCACCGGGAGAACGCGGGAAACGACACCCTTGTTACCGTGGCGGCCTGCCATCTTATCGCCGACCTGAATCTTTCTCTTCTGTGCGATATAAACACGAACTTTCTGGTTCACGCCCGGGTTCAGCTCGTCGCCGTTCTCACGGGTGAATACCTTAACGTCCACGATCACACCGAACTCACCGTGAGGTACACGGAGCGATGTGTCACGGACTTCCTTAGCCTTCTCACCGAAGATCGCGCGGAGGAGTCTCTCCTCAGCGGTCAGCTCGGTCTCTCCCTTAGGAGTAACCTTACCGACAAGGATATCTCCGGCACGAACCTCGGCACCGATGCGGATGATACCGTGCTCATCCAGATCCTTGAGTGCATCCTCGCCGATACCGGGGATATCATGCGTGATCTCCTCCGGTCCGAGCTTGGTGTCACGTGCCTCGGACTCGTACTCCTCGATGTGAACCGAGGTGTATACGTCATCGCGGACAAGACGCTCGCTCAAAAGAACGGCATCCTCGTAGTTGTAACCTTCCCAGGTCATGAAACCGATCAACGGGTTCTTACCCAGAGCAAGCTCACCGCCCGAGGTGGAAGGACCGTCGGCGATAACCTGACCGGCCTTAACCTGCTCGCCCTTCATGACGATCGGACGCTGGTTGATGCTCGTACCCTGGTTGCTTCTTGCGAACTTCTGCAGTTTGTACTCGTCGCGGCCGTCAGCCGTGCGAACGATGATGCGGCTCGCCTCTGCGCGCTCGACAACACCGTCGTTCTTAGCGACAACGCAAACGCCGGAGTCGATTGCCGTCTTCAGCGCCATACCGGTATCGACAACCGGTGCCTGCGTGAAGAGAAGCGGCACTGCCTGACGCTGCATGTTGGAACCCATGAGTGCACGGTTCGCATCGTCATGCTGCAGGAAAGGGATCATGGCCGTAGCCACGGAAAATACCATCTTAGGGGAGACGTCCATCAAATCGATGGACTCACGCGCGAACTGCGCGATCTCCGTGCGGAAACGACCGGAAACCTTCGTGTTGACGAAGTGGTTGTTCTCGTCGAGAGGCTCATTTGCCTGAGCAACGTGATACCGGTCTTCCTCGTCGGCCGTGAGGTATACGATCTCGTTCGTAACCACCGGCTCGTTCGGCTGGCTCTTGTCTACCTTGCGGTACGGAGCCTCAATGAAACCGTACTCGTTGATCCTCGCGTACGATGCCAGAGAGTTGATCAAACCGATGTTAGGACCTTCGGGGGTCTCGATCGGGCACATACGACCGTAGTGCGTATAGTGAACGTCTCGAACCTGGAAACCTGCACGGTCTCTCGTCAGACCGCCGGGACCGAGGGCCGAGAGACGTCTCTTATGCGTCAGCTCGCCGAGCGGGTTGTGCTGATCCATGAACTGGGACAGCTGGGAGCTTCCGAAGAACTCCTTGATCGCTGCGGTTACCGGCTTGATGTTGATCAGCGACTGCGGCTGCATCGAATCCGGATCGAGAGTCGTCATACGCTCGCGTACGACACGCTCCATACGGGACATACCAAGACGATACTGGTTCTGCAGCAACTCGCCGACCGCACGGATACGACGGTTTCCGAGGTGGTCGATATCATCCGTGGTACCGACGCCCCAGCCGATGTGCAGATTGTAGTTGATGGAAGCGAAAATGTCTTCCTTGGTGATGTGCTTGGGAATCAGTTCGTTGATGCGGGAACGGATCGCAGCCTCGATCTCCTCCTTGCTCGTGCAGGTGTCGAGGATCTCGCGGAGAACCGGATAGTAAACCAGCTCCGTAACGCCCAGCGCTTCCTTATCGCAATCCACAAAGTTCGTCAGCTCAACCATGAGGTTGGAGAGAACCTTGCACTTATGATTGATGAGATTCTGGCCGATGACCTTCTCAACCGCAACGTATACATACGGCACGGCTGCGTTCTGGATCTGATCTGCCAAAGCTTCCGTCACGATGGTACCCTCGGTCGCAAGCACCTCGCCGGTCGTCGCATCCACGACGTCCTCGGCCAGACGCTGTCCGGTGATACGCTTCTTCAGGAGAAGCTTCTTGTTGAATTTATAACGGCCGACCTTTGCAAGGTCGTATCTCTTCGGATCAAAGAACATGCCGTGCAGATGCGACTCCGCGCTCTCCACGGAAAGAGGCTCGCCCGGACGCAGTTTGCGGTAGAGTTCCAACAGACCGCTCTCGTAATCCTCGGTGGTATCCTTCTTCAAGGAAGCCTCAAGAACATCCTCATCGCCGAACATCTCGCGGATCTCCGCATTTGAGCCGACGCCGAGGGAACGGATGAACACCGTGATCGGAACCTTGCGGTTGCGGTCTACGTGTACATAAAATACATCGTTGGCATCCGTCTCGTACTCCAGCCATGCACCGCGGTTCGGGATCACCGTTGCCGAGTACATTGCCTTGCCGAGCTTATCCTTCGTCATTGCATAGTAAATGCCCGGAGAACGAACCAACTGGCTAACGATTACACGCTCAGCACCGTTGATCACGAACGTTCCGGTCTCGGTCATCAGGGGGAAGTCACCCATAAAGATATTATGCTCATTGATCTCGCCCGTCTCGTTGTTATGGAGGCGAACAAGCACTTTCAAAGGCGCAGCGTAGGTTGCGTCGCGCTCTTTGCATTCATCGATCGTATACTTTGCGTCGTCCTTGCAAAGCTGGTAATCCACGAATTCCAGACTGTAGCGCCCATCATGGTCCGTGATCGGCGAAATGTCGGTAAATACTTCGTAGATTCCCTTCTCAAGGAACCAGCGGTAAGAATTTTTCTGAACTTCGATCAGGTTCGGCATCTCGAGGATATCCTTCTGTCTCGCGAAGCTCATTCGAACATTCTTTCCTACTTGTACCGGATGAATTCTGCTTTTTTCCATTAACGTAATCACCCCTTGATTTATTTCTGACCCTTTATACTACAGATGTAGTATCCGACAGATGTTCGGTTTTGGAAAACCGCCCTGAAGTTCCGTCGGAAAAAGGCTTGCATTTTACTCTGAAAAGTGGTAAAATGATGGTGTTCGGGTCTATGACACCACAATAGCGCATCATTCATTGTACTGCTGCTTTTGGCAAATGTCAAGACTTATTTTTTGAAACAGGACGCAAAAAAGGGGAACGAATCCCCTGTTTTTTTGCTTATTTTTCACAGTAAACCGGAGCGTCACTCCGGTTTTTTCCGTCTCTCGGCCTTCTTCGCGGCTCTTCTCGCCGCTTTCTTCTCCTCGATCTCCCTGCGGCGCTCGACCAGTGCCGCGATCGTCACCGCAATTCCGGCGACCAGCAACACTCCCGCGACGTACCAATACGTTGCCAGAAGGCGGTTCGTCGTTCCGTAGATCTCCACGACTCCCGTAGCGACCATTCCGACCGTCAGCGTGGCGACTCCCGCGTAATACAGGTTAACGCCCGCGCGGAGCTTGCCCTCGTAGGGCTTGCGGCGCAGCATTTTCCGCGTTGAAAGGATCGCGGTGGGCGTGACTCCGAGCACCAGCGGCACGAGAAATGCAAGCATCATCGGCCAGGAGTACACCTGATGGCTGAAATGTTCATAGATGGCGGCGAACATTCCCGTGAACAGCGACACTCCGAGAAAGATCTTCCAGTGTTTCCGAAACACATCAGCGGAAGTATACAATGTCCGTCACCCCTCTCTCATAGTATCCTCCGTCCGACGTCGGGAAGTTGATCACCTTTCCCCGGAAAACCATCGTGGACGATCCGCCGCCGTCGAGGTTGAACGCCTTCGTGCAGCCGAGGCGCTTAAACAGATCCGCCACCTGATACACCGAGAGCCCATGGCTCGTCTTGGTGCGGCCGTCCGCGACAATGACATAGTAATGAAGCGGCTCGATCATTCCGATAGCCGTCCGCGGGTTGGTCGCATAACAGAAATCGACCTCCGCGTTCACATCGACCTTGATCTCGCTGTCATCGATCAGCACCGGTCCGAACGTGAGCGCCTGCCAGGTTCCCATATTCAGAAGTTCCTGTGCCGTTGCTTTCTCATAGTGACTGAATTTAAAGTCGCCGTCCGGCATGATGCAGAGCACGTCCTTGCGGCGGTTTCCGGTCTTTCGGTACAGAATACCGTTGCGGATGCAATAGCCGCCCTCGCGCGCACCGTAGTTGTCGCCGTTGATGGCGAACACCGCATCGTTGGCTGCCGCCATCTCCGATGTCTTCGCGAAGATGTTGCGGCCGTATTTGTCCTCGGCAAATGCCGACAGTATATACTGTGCCGACGTCACCCGGATCTCCGCGATGTGAATCTGCGTGTCATGCTCGCGGATTTCGGAAATCTCGATCCACAGATGATCGTTCGAATATGTCGTCTCCGTCTCAACCACGTCCGCCGTAAAATACGTCGGCTCCGGCGAAGGCGTCGGTGTCGGCGGCTCCGTGGGTTCCGGCGTTGCCGTCGGTGGCGGTGTCGTGCCCGGGGTCAACGGGACCGTGGGCTTCGGTGTCGCTGTCGGTTCGGGCGTCGGCGTCGTCTTCGCGATCGGCGTCGGCGACGGCGTGAGCGCGAACAGGGCCATGTTCATCCCCGTCGCATTTTCCTGCATCGGTCTGCGGATGACGAACACGTCCAGCATCACGTAGGCCGTGTACGACGCCAGCAGCACGCCGAAGATGATCGCCCATGCGGGTATCGGTTTCTTCATCGTATCTTCCTCCACACTCTCCTAGATCAAACGTATCATTTTACAATTCTCAATCCCCGTGCTCCAAAACTCTTCTCTCGGAAGTTTGCGGATGCGACTGACGATGCTCAGATTCATCGCCCCGTGCCCCACGATGAGCACATCGCGCCCCTTCGCCAGTTCCGGCTCCACACGTTCCTCCAAAAACTCGCCCGTGCGCGCGAACAGATCCTCAAAACTTTCCGCGCGCTCAAACGCTTCCTTATATTCGGCCGGTCTTTGGAAAATGACGTTCACCGGGCAGTCGGGGACGGAAAACGACTCGACGATCCCCTCGTAAATCCCGAAACTCATCTCCTGCAGCCGGTCGTCGCACACGATCGGCACATTTCGTCCGCGGAGCAGGATCTCCGCCGTCTCCTTCGCCCGGGAAAGCGGCGAGCAGAAACAAATGTCAAGATGCACATTCCGGTATTCCTTCGCAGCCCGCTCCGCCATCCGGCGCCCCTCATCGTTGAGTGGGATATCGGTGCGGCCCTGCAGCTTGTGCATCACATTCCAGTCCGTCTTCCCGTGACGCATGATATACAACATGAAACGTATTCCTTTCGCATTCCTTAAAAAAGTTACCGTTCGTCTCCGATCCGGTCCCACACATCCCTGCGAACGACCAGAAACGCCCCCGCAGAATTCATCAGCAGCACGAGCCGCTCGCCTTTCTCCGGCCGGAACATGTTGCGCATCGCCGCGATGCAGAAACTGATCTCCGTCCCCTCGTCGTCGCAGTAGACTTCCGCCTCCTCCGGCACAAATCCGTTGACGGACACCGCCTTGCCGACGAGCTCTCCGGCAAGCGTTTTCAACTCATACTCCCTCGCGACCCGGTTATTAAACATCCGATCCCGGATCCGCAGAAAACCAAATGTAGCTCCCACGGCCGCCGCAAGCATCAGAACGACCGTCAACGCAACGACGAACCCTCCGGCGTCCCCGAGGCCGCACAGCGCCGCGATTGCAAATACTGCGCCCGCCGCCAGCACCGGCATGACGATCAAAGCCGTCACCATGACTCCCGTGCCCGGAAACGGCGGTATAAACATGGCATCCTCCGGATGTTCCGTCAGATACGCTCTCTCCTTGTCGGTGAACTGTATTATCATACTGTCTCCCCGCCCGGAAGTCAATTCCTGCCGGGCATGCACATTGTCCCGCTGCCGACCAGTCCGGATCCGTCCGCCACCGCATCCTGCGCGTCATAGTACGCCTCAAGGCGCGGTCTCGCAGCCTCATAGTAGCGCTGCAGCTGCGGATCGAACTGTGTTCCCATGCCGCTTAAGATGATGCTGTCCGCCTTGTCGAACGGCATGCTGTCCTTGTACACCCGCTTGCTCACGAGCGCGTCATACACGTCGGCGATCGCCATAACACGCGCCTCGATGGGGATCTCCTCACCCTTCAGCCCCTCCGGGTAACCGGAACCGTCCCAGCGCTCGTGGTGATAGTGCGCCATATTTTCCGCGACATGATGGAACGCCTCGTCGTCGGTGCCTTCCAAGATCGCGTGCACAATGCGCGCGCCTTCCTTCGCATGCGCCTTCATCTTCTCGAACTCCTCCGGTTCAAAGCGCCCGGGCTTTCGTAAAATGACATCGTCAACCGCGATCTTTCCGAGGTCGTGCATCGGCGCCGCCTTTATCATATTGTGGATGAACTCGTCCGTGAATCCCGGCGCATTGTCCTTGCGGATCTCGTCCGTCAGTATCCGGACGCCCTCGCTGGTACGCCGGATATGGCCGCCGGTGGAGTTGTCGCGGCTTTCCACCATGGTCGCCATTCCGATGATCAGTTTCTCGTGCATCTCCACGAGGTGCTGCGTCTTCTCCGCGACCTGATCGCGCAGTTTGGTATTGAAGTTGTTGAGCAGCGTCACGTACTGCTGCTGTTTCGTATTGTCCGTCAGGAAGAACTGATACCCGCCCTTGCGGATCCCGTCATAGAGATACGCGAGCGTCACCAGATAGCTGTTCTCCCCGAATTTGTAACGGAAGCTGTTGTTCGCCTTGTCCTTCTCGAAGGCATCCAGCCAGCGGTTGACCTGAACCGCCACGGACTTCTCCTTCGGAAGCACGGTGTCAACCGTGACGTCAGCCAGCTCCGGAAAGATCGTGAGCGCAGTCTCATTACACCCGAGGTAATGTCGCTTAAAGTCAAAGGAGATAAACGCTTTGTCTCCGGTCTGCACCAGCGTGTCGATGCCCGTGTCGGTGATGTCGTACAGACACACCTGATGTATGATGATCAGGTACATGATCTGCGCGAACACATAGGCGATCGGCAGCAGTTCCAGATCCTTCGTGATCAGCGACCGTCCTCCGTAAAATGCGATGATCGCCACGAGCTCCGGAATGAACAACAGCCGGATGATCTTGTTGGAGACATTTTTCTTCCGGAAATAACTGTACACCATCGCGCCGAAGCCCACGGCGAAGTACGACAGCGTCAACACGGAAAATACCCCGTGCATGAATCCGTACTGCTTGTTCACGAGCCGGCCGAAGCCGCCCTCGTCGGTAAACTCACAGGCCTTGTAAAACCAATCCCTGTGCCCGATGCTCAAAACCGAGAAATACACGGCGGTACTCATTCCGAACATCGCAAGTCGAAGCATCTTCGGCACCTTGATGGCACACAGGTTGAGGATCGCCAGCGTGATCACCATCTCGAGATACGTCCCCCCGAAGTAGATGATCTTGTTGGCCAGGATCGCCTCCTCCGGATTCCTCGACTGCGCCATCATCACGTTGCCGAGAATCGAGATCGGCACCATGGCAAAGATCAGCGTGATGTGCACATCAAAATGCTTATGCCATGTGATCACATACGCGAGCGTCAACGCCGCGGATATAACAAGCAGGATCTGATATAACGCAACAACCATGATTTCCTCCGCGAATCACCGTCCGAACAACCGGCTCAGTCCTCTCCGACCAGATGCACCGTCTTGTAATCATGCCCGACGGCGCGAAGGTACGGTCCGAACACGTCCTGCGTGCGAAGTTTAAGGCTTGAGGTGTTGACGCACGGATGGCACCCGACGTACTCGTCTTTGAGCACGTCCTCGTCCACAAGCAACTGCACGCGGTGCTCCGGGTCGTTCATCAGTCCCATGACGCTGACCGAACCGGGCTCGATGTCGAGATACCGCAGCATGTCGTCGGCGTCCGCAAATGAAAGCCTCGCCGAATTGATCTGAGCCGAAAGCTCCTTGGTCTTAAACTTCTTGTCCCCCGGCATCATCAACAGATAATACGCCGTCTTCTGCCGGTTGCACAAAAACAGATTCTTGCAGATCAGCACTCCGAGAACGGAGTCGATCTCGTTACACATTTCCATCGTGCCCGCCGCCTCGTGATCGGTCCTTTCATAGGAAATGCCGAGGGCGTCCAGACAATCGTAAACGCGCATTTCACGCGGCAGCCGCCCCTCACTGTCCGCGGGGCGTCCGTGATATAATTCCATGAGTTGTTTACCTCATCGTTTGAGATGTGCTAAGTATAGCATTTTCCGCGGCAAATGTCACTACCTGCTCCGCTGTTTTTCCGCCTCCCTCCCCTTCGGAAAATGACCTTTTCCCTTGTAGTTTTTCGAATATTGTGTTATACTATTTTGAAAGTTTGCGCGCACGCGTACGTGCGCGGGCATCTACAGGGAGGCTTTCCATGATCCAATCTCTTCGCGACCGCATCAACAAGGTTTTCGTCGGCAAAAAAGACGTCGTTGACAACGTTCTGATCTGCCTTCTGGCAGGCGGGCACGTTCTTCTCGAGGACGTCCCCGGCGTTGGCAAGACCACGCTCGCCCGCACTCTCGCGCAGGCGGTTCGCTGCAGTTTCGGCCGCATTCAGTTTACGCCCGACACCCTGCCCTCCGACGTGACCGGTATGACCGTGTACAATCAGAAGACGGGCAGTTTCGAATATCGCGAGGGCACGGTGATGAACCAGATCCTCCTCGCCGACGAGATCAACCGCACCTCACCGAAGACGCAGGCCGCTCTCCTCGAGGCCATGGCGGAAAGCCAGGTCACGGTGGACGGTGTTCGCTACCCGCTGCCGGCGCCGTTTTTGGTGATCGCCACCCAGAACCCGATCGAATTTGTCGGAACCTATCCGCTTCCCGAAGCGCAGCTCGACCGTTTCATGATGCGCCTCAGTATCGGCTATCCCGACCGCGAGGCGGAGCTCACGATGACCCGCAATTTCCTGCAGAACGCCTCGGAGGAATCCGTAGAAGGCGTCTGCTCCGCAGAGGACATCGAGCGCATGAAGCAGGAGGTTGCCGACGTGCATGTGAGCGAGGGCATCCTCGGATATCTTCAGGAGATCATCGCGCTCACCCGGACCGAAGGTAAACTCGCTCTGGGTGCCAGTCCGCGCGCTCTGCTCGCCCTGACACGCGCTTCCCAGGCTCACGCATACCTGGCCGGACGCGGCTTCGTCAAGCCCGACGATGTACGCGACGTGGCCGTTCCGGTTTTGCACCACCGCGTCGTTTTGACGCCCGAAGCGCGCATCGCCAAAGAACAGGCAGACGATGTGCTCGCCGTGATCATCCGCCAGGCCCGGATCCCGAAAGAGTAGGTACCAACGTGAAACTACGCCGTATCATCGTAGGTCTTCTGTGGGTTCTGTCGCTCGTCGGCATCTCCTTCTACGGCGGCCCCGTCTCCTACGGTTTCTTCATCATGATCACCCTGCTCCCGGTGATCTCGCTTGTGTACCTCTGCGTCGTTCGCTGGCGCTTCAAGATCTACCAGCGTCTCGAGGGCAAATCCTTTGTAAGCAATCACGCGATCCCCTATTTCTTCACTTTGCAAAACGAGGATCGCTTTGCGTTCGCGAGCATTCGCACTTTTTTCTATGCCGATTTTTCCACCGTGACCGGTCTGCCCGACGGAGTTGAGTACGAACTTCTGCCCGGCACCCGCATTGAGCGGGATACGACCGTCATCGGCCGCTACCGCGGCACCTACCGCGTCGGCATCCGCACCGTGGAGATCACGGATTTTCTTCGTCTCTTCCGCTTCCGGTACACGAACCGCGAGCCTGTGGAAGTCTCCATCCGCCCGAATGTGGTGACCCTCGCCGACCCTTCCGGACTTCAGCTTGCGCGGGTTCTCTCGCGCGACTACCCCTTCGGCGCAACGGTTCCGGACTTCACGGTCCGCGAGTACGCCCCCGGTGACCCGTACCGCCGCATTCAGTGGAAGGCAACCGCCCGCGAACAGCGTCTGATGGTTCGCCGCGTGACCGGCGAAGCACAGCCGAACGTCAGCATTTTACTGAGTGCCTTCCGCTTTCAAAAGGAGATTACCGACTACCTTCCGACCGAAAATAAGATGCTTGAGATCGCTCTCGCCCTCGCAGACTTTTTCCTGCGTCAGGGCATTCCGAGTGCGGCCTTTTTCCGCACGGACATGCTCACCCGCACGGACATTGTCGACCGCGATTCCTTCGATCTGTTCTACGAGCATTGCTCCGATATTCTCTTTAATCCCATCTACGGCGACGGCAATCTCTTTGCCGAGACGATCCGCCAGCCCGGTGTAGCCGACGGCCGTGCGGCCTTCCTGATCCTGAACACCTGGACCGCGAAAGCAGAGCGTCTCGCAAGCCTTCTCAACGCCGGCAGTGTCCCGGTGATCGTCTACCTCGTCTCCGACCGCAAAGAGGCGCCCGACACCGCACATCTTCCGCTCACCGAGATTTTCGTGATCTCGCCGGAAGCGGATCTGCAGGAGGTGTTATGATGAGATCGCCGAAACACTTCCTTTACGAAACCATACTTGCGGCTCCGCTGTCCATCGCCCTGTTGTACCTCCTCCGCGAGGAACTCGGCCTATCCAAGGTCAGCGTCGTGCATTGTCTCTTTGCCGCCGCAGCCTGCGCTTTTTGTGCTCTGTATCAATACCGCAAAGGCAACAACCGCCTGATCCTCCTCGGCGCGGCCGCGATCGTGTTGCTCCTCTCCGGGCTTTACGCTCGCTACTCCGACAGCGCGGACTATGCTTACAACCATCGCTACCTGTGGCTGATCCCGCTGCTCGCCGTCGGGTGCTACCTCATCGCGATCCTGAACCGGTTTTTCGCCGTCCGAATGCTCACCGCAGCCGGGATCGTCACCTGCCTTGTCTTTCTGCTCGTGAACGAACTGACCGTGCCGAAGATCTGCGTCATGCTCTTCCTCACGGTACTGATCCTCGTCTTTGCGGACAGCATTCAGCGCCGCTGGGTGAAGCAGGGCGACACATCGCCCACGCAGCACCTCGTCTGCATCGCCCCGTTCGTGGCGCTGTGGCTTTTCATCGCGCTGCTCTTCCCCGTGAGTTCCAAACCATACGACTGGAACTTCTTCCGGAAGATCTGGAACCGGATTGAGGATTTCGGTCTCTTCTTCTCACAGCGCTTCGGCCGCAGTGATGATTTCAAGAACTATATGACCGGCTTCTCGCAAAATGCCGACGTCGGCACCGGCGGTATCTCGGAAAACAGCACTGTCCTCATGCATCTGCGGCTTCTCAACGGCCATCTTCCGGTTTCCCTGCATCTCGGCGGCCAGACCTGCGACACGCTGGACGGTCTCACCTGGATCAGCACCGTCGAAGACGACTTCCGCGAGGGGGAATTCGATTATCTGGAAACCATGAGTGCCTTCTGGCAGCACGGGCATGTCAACGACTATATCCGCAGCATCGAACTCGAGGTCACGTACCGTGATTTTACGACGAAGCATGTGTTCACGCCCGAAAAGCCCGCCACGCGCCCCTGGACCCTCGGACAACTCAAAGCCGTCGCGCAGGGAGAAAACCTTTTCTTTGACGAGCTCAAGGGCGTCAATTTCCGGTACGATATCGAAGGAATTCGCATGAACCGGCTGCATCCGGCATTTTCCGAATTCATGGCGACACGGGAGGCAATCACCGAAGAGTCCTGGACCGGCTGGTCCATCTCCACTCACGAGGATCCGAACTTCTCGGATCTCGAAGCGTATCGGCAGCGCATCCGCGACACTTACCTGCAGCCTGTCAACGTTTCCTCGAAAGTACGTGATTTCATCGACACGGTCTGTGAGGATGAGACCGACGGCTACGCCCGGCTCCTTCGCCTTTCCCAGGCGCTGTCCGGATTCACCTACTCACGCTCCCCGGGCGCCCTTCCGGAAACCGTGACCGACGGCGAATCCTACCTTGACTACTTCGTGGATTCCCGCACCGGATTCTGCATCCACTATGCGACGGCAATGACGCTTCTCGCCCGCGCCGAAGGATACCCCGCCCGTTATGTCCAGGGTTTCCTGGTTCCGTTCCTCAACGACCGTGAGATCGATGTGACCGGCGACATGGCCCACGCCTGGTGTGAGGTTTATTTTGAAAATGTCGGCTGGATCATCTTCGAAGCAACCCCCGGATTTGCCTCCGACGCCTACTGGGCAGTCTCCGGCGACGGCGGGGTCGAGCCGAGCGTTCCCACCCCGTATGTGCCTCGCCCGAGCATTCCGACGCCCGGCGCACCGGGTACCACAGAGCCTTCGACAACCTCGACGACCAAGCAGACGTCCTCGAGTGCGCCGCTGTTTATCACCGCCGCATTCGTCCTGCTCCTGCTCTTTGCCGTGATCGTTCTTGTCCTTGACCGGTGGATCACCAACCGCCGCTACGACCGCATGTCCTATCGAGAGCAAATGGCGACGCTCTACCGCCGGAACCGCAACCTCCTCGCGTGGATCAACCTTCCGTGCGCCGAGGATGAGACCCTCACCGAATACGCCGAACGCCTGAGCGGCATCCTGCCCCCGCAGGCCGTCAAATGGATTCCTTCCTACGAAGCCTGCATCTACGGCGATGCCGACGACTCCGCCACGGAGATCACCACCGTGGCTCTCATGGAAGACGCCAACGAATGCCTCCGGAAGCAATTCCGCGAGCAGGATCCTGCCCGCTACCGGATCTATCGGCTCTTCAATCGAATGCTTCACTGATTCATCAAAAAGCGCCCGGTTTCCGCCGGGCGCTTAGTGCTGTCTTCATACTTATTCCACTGTAACCGACTTGGCAAGGTTTCTCGGCTTGTCGATATCGCAGCCGCGGTTGAGCGCCACATAGTACGCGAACAACTGCAGCGGAAGCACGCCGAGCACCGACTGAAGAAGCGGGTGCGTTTTCGGAAGAATCATCAGCTCGTCGGCCTGATCTTTCACATACGGTGCCGTCTCCTCCGTAGCGACCGCGATCACATCCGCGCCGCGGGCGCGAACCTCCACAATGTTGGAACGCGTCTTCTCGATGAGAGGCGTATATGTCGCGAGCGCGATCACGAGCGTGCCGGGTTCGATCAGGGAAATGGTTCCGTGCTTCAACTCTCCTGCCGCATAGGACTCGGAGTGAATGTAAGAAATCTCCTTGAGCTTCAACGATCCCTCAAGGCCAAGCGCATAATCGAGATTCCGCCCGATAAAGAAGACACTGTCCTGATTGAAATAGCGGGCAGCCGCCTCCTGATAAATCTTTAAATCTGAGAGAACTCCGTCGATCTTCTCCGGTAATTTGTCGAATTCGTCGAGGATTGCCTTGCGCTCTTCGGCGTCAATCTTTCCGTTGCACTCTGCGCAGTATACGCCGAGCAGGATCAACAGAGCCATCTGTGTCGTGTACGCCTTGGTCGTCGCAACCGCGATCTCCGGACCGGCCCATGTATAGAGCGTAATGTCGGACTCACGGGCAATGCTGCTGCCGACAACGTTTACGATGGAAAGCACCTTCGAACCGCGCTTCTTCGCCTCGCGGAGCGCCGCCATCGAATCCAGCGTCTCGCCGGACTGGCTGATGACGATCACCAGGGTGTCATCACCGAGCAGCGGCTCACTGTAGCGGAATTCCGACGCAAGATATGCATCCACGGGGATGCGGAGAAGACGCTCAAGGGCGTATTTTCCGATCATGCCGACATGGTATGCGGAACCGCAGGCCACGATGCAGATCTTGCGAAGCCCCTGCAAATAGGGCTCCATCCCGGCAAGTTCCTCAATGACAACCCGTCCGTCATGAACGCGCGGGGAAATCGTCTTGCGAACCGCCTCGCCCTGCTCCATGATCTCCTTCAGCATAAAATGAGCATAACCGCCCTTTTCCGCAGCACTCACGTCCCACTCGATCGTGTGGCGCGGCTTGTCGATCGCGGTGCGATCCTGATCAAAGATCTGCACTCCGTCCGCCGTCAAAACCGCAACTTCACCGTCCTCCATGTACGTCACGGTGCGCGTGTACCGAAGCAGCGCCGTCACGTCGGACGCGATGTAATTGCCGTCCTCGCCGTAGCCGATCAGCAGGGGCGCATCCTTGCGTGCCGCGATCATTTGCCCCGGAAAATCCTTGCACAGGATTCCCATCGCATATGCGCCTTCGATCCGGCCGAGCACCGCATACACGGCATCCATGAGATTGCCGAGCTTGCGATAGTAATACTCCATCAGCTGCGCGATAACTTCCGTGTCCGTCTCCGACTGGAAAATGATTCCCTTCCGCTCCAAAAGTTCGCGGATCTCAAGATAGTTCTCAATGATACCGTTGTGCACGACAGCAATCTTACCGTCCTGACCGATGTGAGGATGCGCGTTCGTGTCGTTGGGCTCGCCGTGGGTTGCCCAGCGGGTGTGACCGATACCGATCGTCCCGCGAAGCGGATCCTGCTGTTCCAAATGCTCGCGAAGCACCGACAAACGCCCCTTGGTCTTCACTACCCGAAGCTCACTCTCCGGAGATACAACAGCAACGCCCGCCGAATCATATCCGCGATATTCCAGTCTCTCAAGACCGTCCAACAAAATCGGAACAGCTTCCGACTTTCCTACATAACCGATAATTCCGCACATAACATTCTACTCCTGTAGTCTACTTATTTTTCTGCGTTTCCTGCGCATGACCTTCAGTTTGAACAACCTTTGTTACCTTCATGCCCCTTTGCGGATCTCCTCATTGATCTCCGCCGCCACCGACGCGAAGATCATCTCCAGATACCGCTCCGGCTCGGGGTACGTACTCTTTCGCAGCTTAAACTCGTCCAGCAGTCCGATCAGCCGCTTGATCGGTTCTTTGAAACGGCACAGCACCAGCATCGTCCCTATGGCTTCCTTCTGGTCCAGCTGGATCATCACGCCGGCCATGTAGCTCTCATAGTACGCGATTGCCCCGGCGCTCCAAAGCGTATAGACCGAATTCACGATCTGTCTGCCCTTGTCCGCCGGAACTGCCGCAACCGTATTCTCTTCCCCGTAGTACAGCCGCTCAATCGACACGCCGAGCGCTTTCGCAATCTTCGCGATCGTCATCAGGTTGGGAATCTTCTTGGAATTCTCATACGCACACAAAGTCGTATTGGAAATCCCGCACAGACCCGCCAGTTTCTCCTGCGAATACTGTTTTCGCTGCCGCACTTCGCGGATGTTGCCGCCGATATGTTCCTCGTACGTCTCCATCTGCACACTCCTTCGCCGCTGTTTCTTCGAAAAATGAACCGTTCGTTTAACTTTCTTAAGCTATCGTTCAACGATATTAAACTATCGTTGTAATATAGTATACTCTCCTTTGCCCGGACTTGCAAGTCTTTTTTCATTTTACGCACAAAAAAGGGCCGGACAAACGTCCGACCCTCTTGCAATCCTATTGATCTTTGCGCGCCGGGAATTACTCCTCGCCGCCGGCCATAACCGACATCATAGCCATGAATACAGCCATGATATCAGACTCGCTGCCTTCCTGATAGGAAGAAACATCAGCGCTGACCTTCATATCGCCGTACTCGATCGCCATATCCTGTCCATCAATCTTAGTTTCAAAAGCTGCAAGCTTCTTGGAGGACTTGTTGAACTTGAGCGTTGCAGGCATTGCTTCACCCTCGCCGCCCTTAACATCAACGGTAACAATGTCAAGATCCTTCTCAGTCTTAACATACTTGATGTTGGTGAGCTCGCTGTTCTCTGCGCCCTGGATCACAGACAGGAATTCCTGCGGATTCATATCAAAGTTATCCGATGCACCGCTCATGCTGGAGCTCTCCGGAATTGCCAATGCATATTCCTTCTTCTGTCCGTCCTCGCCGGTCAGGGAAGCCTTAAGGTAGGTCTTTCCGCTGATCTTGTAGATCGTTGCGTCGAACTTATCGTTCTTCATGGCGATCTCAACATCGCCGTTCTCAGCAACCGTCTCAACCAGCTTAAGGCCGTTCGACTCCGTGGTCAACTTTGCACTCTTGCCTGCTGCCTCAATCTTGGAAGGATTCTTCAACAGCTCTTCGTAATCTTTCTGCTTGTCGCCGCATGCCACTGCCATTGCCATGAATGCTGCAGCGATGAGCACAAGACCCAAAATCTTCACTACTCTCTTCATAATCATCGTTGCGCTTGCGCGCCTCCTTTCTATATTCGCGCAGCCGGAAATGCACGGCTACACATGGGGACAGTATACATTTTCCGATGCGGAAAATCAAGACAAAAAGCCCCTCCGACGCAGAAATCGGCATATTGTATGTCGTTTCTGCCCGAAGGGACCGTCTTTTCATCATATCGACCAAACCGATCGGCGATCAGCCGAGCGCTACGTCAAGGATCATCATCAGCGTAAAACCGAGCGAAAACATCAGAACGCCGAGATTGGAGTGATCGCCCGCAGCCATCTCCGGGATCAGATCTTCCACAACAACATAGATCATGGCGCCCGCCGCAAAACTCAGCAAATACGGAAGCATCGGCACAAGCAGACCGGCTGCGACGATCGTCAGAAAACCGAACACCGGCTCCACCACGCCGGAGAGCGTACCGCTCAAAAACGCACCGCGGCGGCTTTTGCCGTTCGCACAAAGAGGCATGGAAATGATCGCGCCCTCCGGAAAATTCTGGATCGCGATACCGATGGACAACGCCAGAGCGGCACCGACCGTGATCTCGGTATTCTCCGCAAGGAAACCCGCGTACACGACTCCGACGGCCATACCCTCGGGAATGTTGTGAAGCGTCACCGCCAGAACCATCATCGTCGCGCGTCCCAGGCGGCTCTTTACGCCCTCAGGCTTATCGTTGTCAATATGCAGATGCGGGATGACCGAGTCAAGCAAAAGCACCAGCCCGATTCCCAGCCAAAATCCCAGTGCCGAAGGGAAGAAGGCCCAATGCCCCAGATCTTTCGACTGTTCCATCGCCGGCAGCAGCAGACTCCAAAACGACGCAGCCACCATGACTCCCGCGGCAAATCCGGTCAGCGCCCGCTGAACCGTCGCATTCAACTCCTTGCGCATCAGAAACACGCACGCAGCCCCGGCCGCCGTTCCGCCCAACGGGATCAATAATCCGACAATCACGCCAATGCCCATATCCGAACACCTCCGAAATCGTAATTCCCGGTGTTCCGGGTCACGAGTAATCTTCTATGCGAGGACGGATTATACACTGATTCTTCGGAAAATGCAATAGCGAACGCTGTTTTCTATTTTCGGAATTCGTAATCCACCAGCGTCATCGTTTCGTTGATGACGTGCTCCTCCCCGGTGCGGACGAAACCGCATTTTTCGTAGAGGTGGCAATTCCCCTTCTCCTGAGCGATCGTGTCGAGGCGCCACACATCCGCCTCCGGATGCAGCGAAAACGCGTGCTGCATCGCGGCGTACCCAAGCCCCCGGTTTTGGTACCGCGGCAGGATGAACAGCGGGCTCACGGTAAAGATCTTCTCCGCATCCGTCGAACGGTCCGCAATGTTGATCGCACCGACGCGCGCGCCGTTCCAGACGACGAAATAGTATTGGCGTCCGGGCTGCGCGGCCCGCGCTTGTATGCGCTCCAGAGACTCGATCGCCGGCGACCCCTCGTCGTGGTATTTTTCGTACAGCGGAAGGAAACTCTCGACTTGCATGCGGTGTAAAAGCGGAAGCTCGTCCTCGCGAGCCGGCTCGATCTTCGTCTGTTTCATCAACAGCGCGCTCTTCGGCCCCGGCAGCGAAAAATGCTTCTTGATCATCCGCGCAACCTCATCCGGCTCCAGGTTCGTGTTGTCGATCTTGATGTAGTTCGGGAACGGGATCTCGCCCTCATTGCTGACGAGGCGGTACTTTGTCTCCTCCCGGATCATGCGGTCGTCGGAGACCGCGATATTGCGTTTGGACGCCTTGTTCAGCAGGCGGTTCTCGGTCCTGTTCCGCTGCAGGCGAACCTCCCTGTCGGCCACCAGCTCAACGTAGTACACGGTTCCTCCGGTGTCCGTAAACCGCTTTGCGACATCGGCAATGTAATCCCAGTCGGACTGCAGATCGAACGCCCACATGTATGTGAAGATCATCCCCTGGTAGTCCGTCCGCATAAACTCCTCGAAGACAACCTCGCGCAGCCGGGATACCGCCGCCCCGTCGTAATTGCCGAAGATCTCGATGACAGGCTCGATCATCATGTGATTGTGAAACAGCCTAAAATCCGTGATTTCCCGAAGCTCCTGGCCCACCGTCATCTTTCCGACGGCGCCGCTTCCGATGATAACGATCAAATCCATAGTTATATCCTCATTCTTTCCCGAATATGATCAGGGGAATCAGCATCTCGTCCTCCGTCAGGCTTCCGTGGTTGGAGAGCCAGCGTTTCTCCCCTGTATAGAAAACAGTCAGATTGCCGGTCGCGATCGCGAGATAGTCTCCGAGCATCCGGCGGAACATGGCGTGGGGCAGTCCCGTTCCCATGAGTTTCCGCTCGATCACTTCCTCCGTCGGCATCAGCAAAAACCGGTCGCCGAAGAGGCGATCCCACTCGCGCTCGAAGAATTCCTTCTTCTCTTCTTTGACGAAAAGATTCAGAACCCGCGGTTCCAGCGACGGCCGCCGGATAAGGCAGTCCGTCAGTTCCGGATAGTCGTACAGTTCGGCTGCTTCCGTATCGATATGCCCGTGGTCCGCCGTCACGATGACAAGCGAATCCTCGAGGCTTTCGGCCAGCGCGGAGACGGTCGCTTCCAAAGTGAGCATCGCCTCGTGAACCTCCTCCGAGCCGCAGCCCGTCTTGTGGAGCAGCCCGTCAGGCTGATTCCAGTACACGTAGATAAACTTCTGTCCCGGCTCGCCGCACAACCCGCGTACCCGCTCGCACATCTCGCCGATATCGTCCGTCTTCGGCTCCCAGAACGGCGCGAACATATACGCCTGTTTTCCGACCTTGTGAATCCGGTCAAACACGGTTTCATACGGCGTCACCGTGCGGGGAACGTCATAGTCCGCCGCCGGTGTTTCCGTCCCCTGCTCGTAATTGAAGAAGACGGTGATGTTCTTGTCCACCTGCGGATAATAACAGTCCCAGCCGAGCCAGCTGTGCTCGCAGGGCTGCAGTCCCGACATGATCGACGTTGTTGCCGCCACGGTCGTCGAGAGGAAGACCGACCGGTAGATTCCTTTTTGGTTCGACCGAAACGGCCCGTTTTCCGCCAAATGCCGCTCCACGATCGCTTTCCCCATGCCGTCTAAAAGAAACACAACCACGTTTTTGTATTCCTTATCCAGATATCGGTCCAGAAGCGGCAGCGTCTTGCCCGCCGTCTCCGCGCCGAAATAGCGCAGGATGGAGTTCGGCAGGTTCGCATTGCAGTTTTCATAGTCCGGCCAGATCAGTTTTTTCGCATTTTCCATGGTGTGCTCTCCTTTCATCCCGGAAATAAAAAAGACTGCTCATCCGGAAAAGATAAGCAGTCAGTATTTACGGGTACACCCTCTGAGGACCTATTCTTTTCATGGATGGAAAACTTTGTGCACGCCGAAATAATCGTGAACGTTTTCGCGCACGATTCGGTCGATGTTATACAATGTTTCCATACCGTTGAAATGCATGAACAGAACTCCCCTTCGATTTTTTCGTTCAGTCTACTCCCAAACCTGCCATCTGTCAACCGCTTTTTTTCGGAAAATGAGCATTTTCCGAAGCCGTCAGCCCTTGAGTTCCCGCGCCACCGCAAACACGTCGCGGTGCTTCATTTTTCTCGGCTCGAACCGGATCATCGAATAGACAAACTGCATCACCAGCCCGGCTCCGAACGTGCTGATCAGTGTGCCGATCCCTACGGGGCCTCCGAGCAGAAACCCGATCAGCAGGACCACCGCCCACAGCAGGATCTCCACGACTCCGATGGGCACCCTCGGCATGCGCTTCCCGAGTCCCACAAGCAGTGCGTCCCTCGGTCCGCAGCACTGCTGCGCCGACATGTAGATCCACATTCCGAGCGCCATGAACACGAATCCGATCAGCATGAAACCGATCCCGTACCACACGACCGTGTTCAGAGGAAAGGGGTTCAGACTGTTGAACATCTGCACGAAATTGCCCGTCAACAGAGCATCGATGATCGTTCCGAAGCCGATCCGTTCCTTCAGCGCGATATCGATGAACAAAACCGTGACGGCGATCAGCGTCATCGACACCCCGTAATTGAGCGGCGTATGTTTCGCGATGCCCATTCCAAGGCAATCCCACGGCGCCAGACCGATGTCCGCAAAGATTGTCAAATGCACTCCGAAGGCGAACACCAGCAATCCCACCACGATCTTCAGCCACTCTCCGACGATTTTCTTCCTGCTCATGAACCCAATCTACCGCTTCCTTCCCCGATCCAAGCGAATCGGTTTATTTATACTTCTCCGAGCATGATCTCCGCGTCATCCGCCGCTTTCACCTTGTCATTGGCGCGGATGATGATCCCGTTCTCGTCAATCAGGTACGTCGTGCGCACTACGCCCATGGAGACTTTGCCGTAGTTTTTCTTTTCCTTCCAGACATCGTACGCCTCAAGCACTTTGCGCTCCGTGTCCGAGAGCAGCGTGAACGCGAGGCCGTACTTCTCCTCAAATCGCTTGTGCGACTCCACGCTGTCCTTGCTGACGCCGAGCACTTCGACGCCCTTCTCCGTAAAATGAGGATATCTCTCGGAGAAGCCGCATGCCTGCTTCGTACAGCCCGAAGTATTGTCCTTGGGGTAGAAATACAGGATGACCTTCTTTCCCCGGTAATCCGCAAGCGAGTGCATTGTCCCGTTCTGATCCGGCAGTGTAAACGCCGGTGCTTTCGTTCCGACTTCCAGCATTGGTTTCTTATCCTTTCCGATGATCCCTTCGGGAATATCGCGCATCGCAGGGCAACGCGCTTATACGATGGAATCTCTCGACCAGTCGGTGATGTCCGAACCGAGTTTCTGATAGATCTCCGCAACGGAATCACGGCTCTTCAATGTCAGCAGTTCGGCGTCCGTCATACCGACCAACTCGCGGAATTCGACCCGGCCGTTGAAGGTTTCGATCGTCTCCACGGTGGGATCCTTGATCACGATGAATCCGGTCAGCTTCGATTTCTGATTGACATCCATGCCCTTGGTCTGCCCGGTGCGGATGAATTCGTTGGGGAAGAAGACCTCATTGTTCGTAAACGTAACTCGCGCGATGCTCTGCAAAATCACGCAGATATTGCGGATCTCGGCTTCCTCATCCTCAAGCCCCGCCTTCTTCAGCTTCAGCGTCATCTCATAGCCGTAGCCGCTGAGTTCGGTGTTGCGGCTCTGCTTCTCGTAGAGCTCCGTCAGCCCGTACGTGACAAAATGATAGTAATCCCCGCCGTCATAGATGCTGATCCCGTCCAGCGGATCGTTGCCGCCGAGGGACCATTTGACGATCGTTCCGTAATGCTTCGGATCGGTCTGCCCCGGATACACACGGGTAAACTCCTCCGTGATCGCGTCCCAACCGACCGCCGAAGTGTCGTCCGTATTCTCTTCCGCATGCGGGATCTCCACGGTTACTTCTTCCGCCTTCTTCTTTTTCTTTTTGAAAATGTCAAACAATCCCATACCGTCTCTCCTTTTCATCATTTCTGACCGCTCTTCTATACAAAACCGAATCATACGACCTCATCGGTTCTGATCTTTAGTAATGTCCGCCGGACGCGAACATTGCGATGCTCAGTCCGCCAGCCAATAATTGTTCTGCGGATCGGCCTTCGCCTTGTACAAGGCCATATCGGCCTTTTTGAACAGTTCGTGATAGTTCTGCTCGCCGCCCCCGTACACGGCGACTCCGATGCTCACCCCAAGCTTCTGTCCCGTGGTCGGCAGGATGACATTGTCCGAGGCGCCCGCGACAATGTCCGCCGCGATCCGGCACGCCTCGTCCGGATCTCCGTTATTTTTGATGAAGACGATAAACTCGTCGCCTCCGAAGCGTCCGACAATTTCATCTCCGACGAACTTGCGCCCCAGAAAACGCCCCAGCTGCCCGATGACATCGTCTCCGATATCGTGGCCGTACGTGTCGTTGATCGATTTGAATTTGTCGACGTCCATCATGAACATGATCCCGCCGTCCGTCGTTTCGTCCTCGAGGAAGCGCGTGATCTCTCTTGTCAGCGCGCCTTTATTGTTCAGTCCCGTCAGCTCGTCGGTGTCCTTCTGGATGTTAATCTTCCGCGTCAGGGTGAACTCGCGGATACGCACCGAGTTTGCAATGATATTGAGGAAAATGCCGACGATCGTGAAAATGATGACATTGATCGCATCCATCTCCCACACATCATGCGGTTTGACGCTGTGCATCCAGACTAAGAACACGGTCGATGCGGCGCACAGCTCGATCGCCATGAAAAACGGCCGGTCGATCATGAACATCGGGGCGATCAGC
This sequence comes from Lachnospiraceae bacterium, assembly GCA_017441265.1. Classification (GTDB taxonomy): domain Bacteria; phylum Bacillota; class Clostridia; order Lachnospirales; family Lachnospiraceae; genus ISDg. The sequence continues at coordinate 41,023 of JAFRYE010000043.1, forward strand.
AGAAACACGATGAATGTCGTGGCCGGGATCTCCGGCTTGTTCTGGGTGATCAGGCAGGCAAACAAAAACAGCAGCGAGATCGACAGATAAATGATCAACTGCGCAACGATCGAGTCGTTTCGCAGAATATAAAACAGGCTGATGACGATGACCGAATACACAAACGACACCAGATAAAACACACGGTTGGACGCGAGAAGGTCATTGAACAGCGACGTCACGAAAAGGAATCCGAATACCGCCGCCATCAGGAAATGCAAAATACGCCACACCACGCAGTTCGAGATGTAGGCATTTTTCTTGATCGCGTTGTATTCTTCCTTGCCGATTCCGCAGTAGAAGAAATAATTCCACATGAGGCTCAAGATCTTCATCGATGTTCCCTAAACCTATTCCTTGTTGTTTTCATAAAAGCCGATTTTTCACGCTTACCGTTCTTCCATGGTGTATATTCTACCATAGTTTCCGGAAAATCGCTCTTTATTTTTCGCCGCAGGGCAAAAAACGCCGCCGGCTTTGTAAAAACCGACGGCGAAACCTGTCACTTCGCTTTTTTGAAGTACCACTTCTGCACGCCGTCTGCACCGAAAGAGCACAACAGCGCCTGCGCCCCCTTCTTTGCCGTGAGCACACGACCGCTTTGGTAAGGCGTCTTCACCGAATAGCTGCCGTCTTCATTTTCCGTCAAATACCAGCTCTGCGCGTCGACATAGCCCGTATACGGCCAAATGCTGATCGTGTTGCCCTCCATATCCCAGGCGTTTCCTAAGTCGATCAGCAGCGTCGGAAGCTCCTTCGGGCACAGCACATAATGACCGTTTCCGATATACCGGATATTCCAAATGCAGGGCTCGTCGGCAAGCGTCAGTGTCGGTTCTGCGGACTGTCCGGTCAGATATCCGCTGCCGTCGGCCGCTTCCACGGTAAATGTTCCGAGGAAGAGGCGGCTGCGTTTGATCAACGGCCACATCTTCGGATACATTCCGACAAGCTTGACATCGCCGTTACCCGTGTACGGCAGTTTGCCCTGCAAAACGAGCTTGTAGAACTCGAAAAAGTCGTAATCGTTGGCGTCTGAGATATACTGCTGATATCCCGGGAACGACGCCGGTCCCATGTATGCATGCGTGTTGGGATACTCAACTCCCAACAGATCCTTGAGCGCCTCGAGCTGATGCATCCACTCGTGAACCGCAACCGCCGTCGCATACAGCGACGGAATCTCCGGATCGGCCAGCGGATACGTGCCCTCTTTCGGCTTCGTCAGGTTAAATGTCGAATAGCCGAGATCCGAGGTGATCCCTGCCAGTTCCAGCCCCAGAATGACGTCATGAACGCCGAAGCCGTCCTTGTCTTCGTTGCGGAGATCATTCTCATCCCCAGACGTCTGCACGGTCGTCAGGACGGTGTCCACTTCCTGCTTTGCCGTGTACTGGCTGATGATCGGCATTACCGTCTCCTGCGCGAGATACAGCCAATCCTCGCCGGGATACTGCGTGAGCGGCATCACGTCATCCACAAAATGAAGGTCCACGATGATATCCACATTGTGGCCGGAGATGCTCTCTACCGACTTCTCGTAGTTGAGCGCCACTGCCTCCAGATACTCCCGGTCGAAATCGGTCATCCGGAAATCCAGATCCTCGAACGTTACATGCGTAAATCCGAGCCAGAGCACATAGTATTTGACGGGCTCATCCAACGGCGTGTAGTCGTTCGCGTTAAACTGCGCAACCGCCTCCTTGATCATCGCTTCCGTCTCTTCGGTGGCCGTCTTAAAGGAAAATGACGGTCCTTCCGTAGGGGTCACCGTAGGCGTCGAAGTCACCCCGCTGTTCGACGGAGTCGGCTCGTTCGTCACATTTCCGGACTGCGTTTCCGACGGCTTATCGTCATTGTCGGAGTCGCTCTTGTCGGAGCCGCACGCAACGAGCGCCGCGACCATTCCGACCAACAGGCACAACAGTACAACAAACTTTGCTTTCTTCACAACACTACCTCTCATTTTTCGAAATAATTGTCTGTAATCCCCGTTACAATTATTCCGCTTTCCCCATTAAATACGCGCTTTCTCTATATGCTTTCCGGGCGGTTGCCCGGTAAGGCTCCTCTTACAATTCCGTCTCCGATCCGTATCGGTCTTTCTGCTTCATCAACTCCCAGAAGCTGATCGCGCTGGCCGCAGCTACGTTCAGCGAATCCACGCCGTAGTGCATCGGTATCATAACCCGGTAATCGCACGCTGCGATGATATCCTTCGGAAGGCCCGGTCCTTCGGACCCCAAGAACACGGCGAGCCGCTCATTAGCCCGGATCACATCGTTGTCAATGTTGGTCGAATCCTCGGTCAGCGCCATCGCAAGCGTTTTAAAGCCGTACGAGTGCAGCAGCCGGATCAGATTGAGTTCCTCGGACTCCTCCTTCGTCGCAATTGCCCAGGGAATCTGGAATACCGTTCCCATGCTGACGCGCGAAGCGCGCCTTGCCAGGGGATCCACGGAAGCATGCGACAGAAGCACTCCGTCCATTCCAAGCGCCGCTGCCGAGCGAATGATCGCCCCGGCGTTGGCCGGATTCACAACATCATACAAAACGGCAATGCGCTTTTTGCCCCGGCAGAACTCTTCCATGGTGGGTTCCTTCCGCCGCCGCATCGTCATCCACAGCCCACGGACCAACGCATACCCGGTCAACCGGGTAACAATGTCCTTTTCCGCGGTATACACCGGGATCGACTCCAGTTTTTCTTCGCCCCAAAAGGTCTTGACCGCCTCAAATACCGGAGCGGCCTCCGCTTCCATGCGACCGGTTTCCACCAGGATCGAAAGCGGCTCATAGCCCGCCTCCAGCGCCCGCAGGATCACACTCGCGCTCTCCGCGAGGAAAATCCCCATCTCCGGCTCGAAATACCGGTACAACTGCGGTTCGGAGCACTTCGTAAACACCTCAAGTTCCGGTGCATCGACGTCTTTTATCTCAATCAGATTCATATCGTTAAAACCCGTGATGTCAGTAATATCCCTTTTCTCGATCCGTCATTTCTCAGTCGTTGCAGTCGTCTTGCTCAGCTCGGCGACGTCCGTCACCTTGATGCCGCGTTCGACCAGCATCTGCGCAAAAACTCCCCGACCGGGGATCAGCGTTCCCGTGAAAGTTCCGTCATAGACCGACTTCACACCGCAGGAAGGACTGCGGGACTGCAGTATCACAAGCTCCGCACCGCTGTCGATCACCTTTTGAAGCGCCGACTCCGCCCCTCTGCGAAACTCGGCGTCGACCGACGAACCGTCCCGGTGCCTCACGACGCCGTTCACGATCTCGGAAGACTCCCTCGGCGTCGGCAGGCCGCCCATTACCTCGGGGCAGACAGCGATCACCTCGTGTCCCTTCAAAAACTCCGCAGTCGTCTCACTGTAATTGTTTCCGCCGTTGTATTTGCAGTTCTCGCCGAGCAAACATGCACTTACCGCTATTTTCAAATTTGTTCACCCCTCTGATGTACCGGCCACTTTCTCCGGCTCGGGAATCCCCTGTCCTGACCTCCGATCTTCACCGCTGCCGGAAGACAACCGAACCGATTATACCAGTTTCCCTCGAGATTCTCAACAGAATATGAATCAGTATTTCCACTGAAATACCGCAAGGTCAACCTTCCCGTCGGAAACGGTTATGCCTTCCGCTTCCAACAGTTTCTCCTGTGCTCCCGCCCCGCCGAATGCAAATTCGCCTGACAGTTCTCCCCTGGCGTTCACGACGCGAAAGCAGGGAATACTGCCGGGGTCCGGGTTTTTGTGAAGCGCGTTTCCGACAGCACGGGCCATTTTCCGATCACCGGCTAGTTCGGCAACCTGCGAGTATGTGGCCACATGACCGTACGGGATTTTCTTCACCGCTTCATAGATTCTCTTCGAGGGACAATCGCTGATAAGATCATAGCTCTCGGCGATCATAAGTTTGATCGCCTCGTCCGGAATGCTCCCGTCAAGGATTATCGTATTCCAGTGATCCTTGTTCTGATGATACCCGGGAAGGACCGATTTATAGATCCTTCGCCAGTAAAATGCCTTTTCGGGATCGACTTTCACATTCAGATTGACATACCCGTCCCGTTCGTATGTCCAAAGAAAGGCTTTCCTGTTTCCGCCGTACCGGACCAGCTGCCAGTTCGGATCATGAAACGGAGCGTCCTGATATGCGTTGGAAAATGAAAGTCCGTATTTCAAGGCTTCTTCTCGTGTTCTCATAGTGTTTCTCTCTTTATGCAGGCCCGGCAACAGTATACAGCACAGATGGCGAACCGGGCATTAAAAGCCGTTTTCTCATAAAATGAGAAACAATCCTGGTATCGCCGCACTCTTATTCTAACGATTACGGGAGTGAAAGTAAATACCGTCACTCTGTCTCCATGAAATCAGAGAAATCGATTTCCTCTGACCGCATCCATTGTTTACTCTTTTTTTTGCTGCGCCTGCACCCAAAGTGCCGTATTTCCAGAGGTTTCGTCCTCTTTCTTCGCTTCGTTCCCTTGCGATGGAGCCTTCTTGCCCAGTTTCTTCATCAGTTCCGGCACATCCATCAACCTCTCCCCCGAGTATTCTTAGCCCCCATTAAAAAGCATAGTATCGGAATTCTTAAACATATCTCTGCCAAAACCAGTGTAGCCAGATACGCACATACGATCGGCACGATGAATACTAGAACAATATTGTTTACCCCAATGCCCGAGAACCAATATTGAAAAAGAATTATCCATATAAAATGAATGCTGAAAAACGGAAATGACCTCTGTGACATATAAGTAGTAATTCTATTTCTGAAATCAAGCTTATTCTTTCCGATTCCGATAAGCGCCAAAATCATAAACCATTCCGCAAATGCCTTTGCGATCACGTTTAGTATGCCGAGGTCACTCCCCGACCATATGAACATATATACATTGGTGATTGCGGCCACAAGTCCGACCGTTAATGATATGTAACGATACTTTTCGATCTTTACTATAACTTTATCATGTGACAAGACATAAAAACCGATTAGGAATATATAGATATACTCAGCAAAACTCTTCCCGCCAATTGACAGCAGATCATATAAAAACGGCAGCGGGATAACCATAAGACAAATCACCCCAAATGGTATGTTTTCCATTCTGCCTTGTCTTTTTATTACTCTATTCGTAATTGCAATTATCCCAATGAAAAGCAGCGAGATAATAAACAGATATAACAAAAACCAAAACTGTCCAACATTGAAGCCGCCGTCAAACCCTGTCAGATCCGTCCATTTTGTAAAAAACACTCCGTAGTGTTCAAAGAAACCTCCGCTGTATCCGTAATTGTTCTTATCCCCGAAGTACGCAAGAACCGGACAAAAACACACCGCTCCAAATACGAGGGGTATCAGCAGCCTTTTTATCCTTTCGAAAATGTATTGTCCATATGTTCGTTTTGCTAGGGCATATCTGCTACTCATGCCGGCAAGAAGAAATAAGAGTGGCATGAAGAACGGACTTAAGAACACAATGAAGCTGCTTATAATTTTGTTTGGGGTAAAACAGATATAGTTCAATTCCCCCCATGTATTAAAAGCCTGTGCTGCATGATAGGGAATAAGCAGGAACACATCCATCCATCTTAAATTGTCAATAAACTGTTTTCTCATAAACTGTTATCCTGATGAATTTCCTGCCTAACGATTAACCTCAGATATTAAGATTATATCATTCTGACAATCGTTGCTTTTGTTATATTTATTTTCAACCGATCATCATAAAGTACTGAAGTGCAGCAACAATCGCATTCTCCTTTCTGGCGTGCAATTATATTCATTTTTCGCACCCTGATCTTTGATCATGAATGATGTCATTCGCGAAAACCGGATCACGCTTTAAGCCATCCGGTCTCCACGCTTCTGTCGAGGTTCTTTCTGATCCACTCATACACCTCAGGCATGAATTCCTTTATGACCTTCATTCTCTCTTCAACCTGGGCTCTTACCGTACTGCCTTCGCGCCAGGTATGGCCTTCGGTCAGAGTGTTATGGAGCAGCGGCTGGAGCCTGTCCATACATGCCGCGTACTTTGCGTCAACAGTCTCCATCGCGTCGAATTCCTCCCAGAGACATCTAAGCTCCGCCCCCTGCTCTGAAGGAAGCTGCGAATAGAGTCTGTTGGCGGCTTTGGCCTCACGTTCAGCCTTGCTTGAGTTGCCTTCAATATCGTATGCGAAAGTATCGCCCGCGTAGATCTCGATAAGGTCATGAACTACCAGCATCTTTACAGCGCGTTCGACATCAGGTTCCTCAACACAATATTCTTTGAAGAGCAGTGCCATGACCGCGATGTGCCATGAATGCTCAGCGTCGTTCTCACGTCTTTCTCCGGAAAGCAGCATTGTTCTTCTGTAAATGCCGGTCATCTTATCGATCTCCGCGGAAAACCTCAGCTGACTGTCCAGTCTCGGATTTCCCGAACTCAAAAAATCTTCTATTCCCATATTCTTTTTCTCTCTCATGTTTATTTTGAATTATACTCTCTCCTCGCCAAAGCAATCACTCCTCAAACAAATAATTATATCATCCGGGCAATGATTCCGTTCTATTCATCACATTGCGATTAATCAGATACCCTTCATGAATCGCCGCCACAGACGCAACAGTACATATGACTGCAGCACTGTATCTCAAGTCTATGAACGCCAGTGTCAGCGGGAAAACAAACAACAAAGCTCCGGTCACCTTATTTATCAGGGAATGAACCGATGCGAACTCTTTTTTCCGGATATATCCTGATGCGATATTTGCCCCCTTAATGATTGCAATGATGGCAATCCATATATAAAGCCAGCCCGGAACATCTAATACCGGAAGCGCTTTTATCAGGCAGACCAATACAAATACAATATCTGCGACCGTATCCAGTCTTGAACCGAACTTGCTGACGGTATCGGTTTTCCTTGCCACAAGACCATCGATCATATCGGAAACACCGGCCACTATATAAAGCACAAAAAACACAGGAGAGAATACCGGGCAGAACAGTAAAGCAACGCTGAGTATTATTCTGAAGAAGGTTATGATATTTGCCATCTGTGATTACCGTTTTACTTATGACTATTTGTGCGTTGTAGTCCTACCACAGTCTCGACGTGAACCGTAAACGGAAACATATCCACCGGCTGGATCGCAGTGACTTTCCAGCCCTTCTTTACGAACAGGGCAAGGTCGCGCTGAAGCGTCTCCGGATCGCAGGAGACATAGACGACACGGGTTGGTTTCAGCGTATTGACCGCGTTGATGAACTCCGGCGTACTTCCGCTGCGCGGCGGGTCCATTATGACGACGTCTGCCTTCTCTCCGCTCGCCGCAAGACGCATCATATACGCTCCGGCATCCTCGTTGAAGAATCGGATGTTCTTGAGTCCGTTGGCTTTGGCGTTGGCGATCGCGTCGCGAACGGCGTCCCGATTCAATTCCACGCCGATGACTTCACCGGCCTTCGGCGCGGCGCACATGCCGATCGTACCGATGCCGCAGTACGCGTCGATCACGCGCTCGCTCCCCGTCAAACCGGCAAATTCCATCGCTTTGCCGTAGAGGACTTCGGTCTGTGCAGGGTTGATCTGATAGAAGGAGGACGGCGAGATCCGGAAGCGGAGCCCGCACAGCACGTCCTCAATGTAACCTCTGCCGTACAGCGGAATATTGCGCTCTCCGAGTACCATGCTGGTGTCGCGGTCGTTGATGTTGAGAACCACCGTCGTAATCTCGGGATGACGGCGGAGAAGCTCTTTTGTGAAGTTATTTTTCGAGGGGAAAATGGGATCCGCAATGACCAGGACGACCATGATCTCGCCGGTCGTGCGTCCGACGCGGATCAGCGCATGGCGAAGGAGCCCCGTGCCGCGATCCTCGTCGTAAATGCGGATCTTGAACGTCTTTGCCAGCTCGCAGAGCGTCCGCAAGATCGCCGTCGCTTTGGGATCCTCGATACGGCAGTCGGCAACCGGCACAACGCGGTGGCTCTTCTCCTCGTAGATTCCGGTGAACACGTTTCCTTTCTTGTCACGGCCGAATACGCCGTGCACTTTGTTGCGGTACCTCTCCGGATTCTCCGCGCCCAGGATCGGGGCTACACTGCAGAAGCGGTCCAGAAGAATCCTCACATTTTTCTGCTTCCTGCGAAGCTGCTCCTCGTACGGAGTCCCCTGATATGCGCAGCCGCCGCACTTTTTCGCAACCGGGCAGGGCGAGGCGGACACTGCTGTTCCGGGCGCCGTCTTCGCAGGCGCTGCCTCCGTCTTCTTCCCTGCAAGAACGGCCTCGCCGGCTCCTGCGGCGTTTGGATCCGGCGGCAAAAGATACTTTGTCATGCAACCCAGTTCCACCGCATCGGCTCCGTCCGGAAGGTCGGACAAAAACGTGATGAGAATACCTTCTTTCGGAAGGATGAAACAGCGCTGGCCGCATTTTCCGCTGATGCGGGATCCGCCTCGGTAACACCACAGGAAATATCCGTAGCCGCCTTCCCGCACAGGCATAAGCGGAGCGCGCATGCGGTTGAGGTACTCTTCCGAGACGATCCGGCGTCCTTCATAAACACCGTCTTGATAGATCAGCATTCCGATGCGGCTTAACTCGTTCACGGTCAATTCCATGCCGGACGCGCCGTAGAACCAACCCTCCGGGCAGCGAGTGTACGCCGCGCCTTCGATGTGCAGAGGCTTCAGAAGATTCTCCTCGATAAATGCCCACGCATCCCCGCCGACCGCGGTCGCCAGCGCGACACCCACGAGATATGCAGGGATGTTGGAGTAGTTGAATGCCCGTTTTTTCGGATTCTCAATCGGGCAGGCCAACGCAAACCGCAGGTAACTGTCGCCCTCCGCACGAAACGGGAATCCCTCTACGGACATCGTCATCAGGCGATGGAGCGTGAGCGCGCGAAACGCCTCAGCCTGTTTTTGCGACATCTCCTGTACATAGTTTTCCGGAACATAATCAAGGACTGACCGCCCGATGTCGATCAGTCCCCGGTCAGACGCAATGCCGACGGCAAGCGCCAAAACAGACTTTGTCGCGGAATAAATCGGATATCGATTGATCTCCGTGTCACCACAGCACCCGGACAGGCGGCCGTTCTCGTAAAATTCGACGCCGTGAACTGCCGGGTGTTTGCTTCGGATCTCCCTGGAAAATGATTCAAAATCCGCCATGTTTCCTCGCCTCACGTAAAATAATACCGCACCGTCATTTGACAGTGTTCTGCTCCAGCAAATACAAAATGACTCTCTCCATCAGGAGTTCGTCCATAAGACTCGTCAGGTCGACTTCCTTCACAAGGGTGTCCCAATCGGCATAGCTGTACGCCTTCAGAATCTCGGGCTTCAGCTTGATCATGTCATCGTCCGTCAGCTCAATTCCCTCTTCGTCCGCGATCGCATGGAGAACCGACGAACGCCGGACTTCCGTGTCGGACACCTCCTCGACATGCTTGCGAAACTCGGTCTCGCTCATCGCGTAAAAACGATCCAGATACTCCGCGTAGTCCATGCCATAGAACTCCGCCTGCTGTTTGAAGTAGTCGATCGACTCCTCGGTCTTTTCCTCTACCTTGGTCTTCAGTGCCTTGCCGAACCATGACTTTTTGACAACCGCGTCGACGATGGCATCCTCCGGCTCGCTCGAGCCGGAATTGACGGTCAGGTGCTTATAATTTCCCAGTCGAACGATCACATGATTTTTCGAAAAATCCGAAAAAACGATCAGCGCGATCATCACACATACAAAAAGCAGGATGATCAGAACAACTAAGATCACGCGGCGCAGCTTGCGCCGATCAATTCCTTGTTTCTCTTCTTTCACTATGTTCTACTCTTGTCGTAAGAGTTTGACGATTATCTCTTTGGTCGGGGGCTGCGAGCCCTCCATCATACATGCTCCCGCGGAAACAGCCATCGCATACCGAATGATGTCACGGAACATCATATTGGAGTCAATGCAATACGCGATCGCGGCTGTCATGGCGTCACCGGCCCCCACCGGGGACTCTACTTCGACTTGTTTTGCAGGCACATGAATGCTCTCAAAACCGTCGCAGAACACCGCTCCGTCCGCGCCGAGGGAAATTGCCACAAGCTTCGGTCCCTTGGACTGCAGCTCCGAGGCTTTCTCCACCGCCCACGCAATCATCGCCTCGCGGCTCTCGAATTTGTTCTTGATCCCGTACAGGGACATCAGCTCGGTAAGATTCGGCTTGATGTAATCCGGCGACGCTTCCAGTCCCAATCGCAGCAGAGCTCCGCTCGTGTCGAGGAACACCTTGCATCCGCACTGGTGAAGCAACTCCGTCATCTTCTTGTACGTGTCGTCCGGAACGCCTGCCGGCGCACTTCCGCTTAAGACAAACAGCGTTCCCGGCTTCGCATGAGCCTTGACCTTGTCGAACAGCTGCTTTAATTCCTCCGGCTTGATCACCGGGCCCGGCTCGTCGAAGGCGGTCATTCCGAAAATGCTGCGAACCTTCAGATTACTTCTCGTCTCGCCCTCAATGAGAACGAAATCCGCCATGATCATCTGCTTCTGCAGCGTCGTCTGGATCCGGCTTCCCATATTTCCGCCGATGAATCCGCAAGCCATGTTCGGTTTGTTCAGCACACGCAGCGTCTTGGACACATTTATCCCCTTGCCGCCGGCGTCGATGCGAATGTCCTTGAGGCGGTTTACGCCGCCGATGATCAGTTCGTCCACATCCGCCGTCTTATCGATCGCGGGGTTCATTGTCACCGTAATAATCATTGTTCCGTATCCTCTCGCTCAGGTCTTCCCCCGAAGGTGAACTCCGCGTAATCCGGGAGTTCCGTGCGTCTCGTCAAATAGTCCATATATTCACAGATGGCTTCCGCTGCCGGCCCGACGGCTTCCTTGTACGCCGCCTGCAGTTCCTTCATCACCGGCTTGCATACGGAGCTTGCATCCTTCGTCAGCAACAGGCTTGCCACCATATCATTCTTGTCCGCCAGTTTGCACACCGTGCATACGGTCTTGCGCAGGATCGGATTGTCCGTCCGCGTCAGATGAAGCGAAGCCTTCATTCCGATCAGGCACTGCATGATCGCATCCGCATCAACCCCGAGATAGAATGGGGCGATCACCTCCGCATAATCACGGAACACTCCGATGTGGCTCGCCGCCTTGAACGTCATCGGATCGCGGCCGTCGAGCTGCATGAGATAGCGCTCATACTCCATCTCCAGCTTGCCGTGGGTCACGCCGATCTCTTCCTTTCGACCGTTCACGATCGGATGGCAGTACGCATCAAGGTACAGGTGGCACAACACGCCGTAGTAGTACACCAGCTGCCGATCGTCCTCCGAATTGCGGATCACCATGGACGCATTGGCGTAAAACTCCGCAAACTGCGTATGGTGGAGCTTATGTCCGAACTTCGACACCGCAGTCTCCATCCCGAAATGATGATAAAACAACAGATCCGGTCCGTGCAGGCCGATCAAAAACAGCGGCATGTTGTTCCGGATCAACAATCTCGTATCCTTCGGAAGCGCTTTATAAACATCCGCTCCGAATCGTCTGTGTGCATAACACGAAGGCATGGCAGTAATTCTCCTTTTCACTCGTTCCGCGACGCGCCGATGAAATCCGCGCTTTATCAGTATATCACAGAACCCGCCTCAATACCATATCAATTTGCCGCGCGTCAGCCGTCTTTTCGGAAAATGAAAGACGCCCGGTCACGCGCCATCGCGCCCCCGGACGTCTTCGTCTTGCTGCTTTATCGGTATATGGGAACATCATGCTCCCGTGTAGGCATTTTCCGATCAGTCATTCTTCACACAGAGCGAGTGGAAATACGCTGCCGTGAAGATCGTCGGCGAGTTCCAGTAGATCGCGATCTCGTTCATGTCCGCAAAATCAGTCTCATCGATGAAGGATTTAGCCGCAGGAATGTCGCCGAGGCGATTCTTCACGGTCGAATAGTTCATCTTATTGTTCGGGCCGCCCGAGATCAGGCCGGGTACCGGCGCCTCGATCCCGTCCGCCTCCGAAGGGCGATGGTGCGGGAACATGACCTGACGCTCACCGTAGCCGGTGACGAAAGAGATGTCCATCGCGTTGAGTCCGAGCGCGTAATCAAGCTGCAAAAGCGCCGCGTCGCGCATATCCTCGCGCCCCGTGAGAAGCGTATTCATGATCATCGCCATCGCGTTGCTCATCGAGGTCAGGATGCTGCCCCAGACATAGTCGTTCGCGGGAATCGCCGTGCCGTAGCCGGACGCCTTCACTACCAGCAGCGCCCATTCGCTTCTGCGCAGGAACGCCTGCTTCAGATCGTCATACAGCAGCTCGCCGCCGTTTTCCTTCAGATCAAACAGGCAGCACAACGCGCCGAGTCCGGACACTTCCGCCCAGCCGAACTGCGTGAGTTTTCTCACCTCGCGGTAGAAGCCCTCCGCCGCCTCGCGGTACGCTGTCTCACCGGTCGCCGCATAGAGCTCACAAGCCGCCCAGAACCGCTCGTCGTGGTCCTCGCCGTCGCCGTAGAACCCGGACTGCAGTTCGAACGGATTGCGGTACGGCCGTCTCTCCGGATGCTCCGTCAGCCATTTCCAGCCAAAGAGCGCCGTGCTCAGACACCGATCCGCAAACTCCGCATCATACGGACGATACACGCGGGATGCCAGCGCCAGCGCCGCCACCGCATCCGCAGTCGCGGTGCGCGAGATCGGCGAGAGATACTCCTGCTGGGTGTCATCCTCGGGCATGATAAACGGAGGAAAATGATCCGACGTCAGTTTATGGTAAAATGCGCCGTCGCCGCGCTGCATCTGTAACATCCACTCGAGCTCGAAGCGCGTCTCGTTCAGAATATCCGGCACACCGTTGCCGGTCTCCGGAATGTTCAGATCGTCACTGCAGCCCTGCGGGAACAGTTTCCACGCATACAGAAGATGAGCGACCGTCACCGCGCCGGGTCCGACGTATTTGCCGTAGTCGCCGGCATCGTGCCAACCGCCCTTGAGCCTTCGCGGAGCGGGTGCCTCGCCGTACGGTTCCTCCAACGGGATTTCCAGCATCTTCAGGAAGTGAGCCGGAATCTGTGCCCTCACATCCTCCGGGATCGGCGGATCGGGCTTGCGCCACTCCTCCGCAAGGCCGGTGTGGCACGCCGGGTGCTTGTAGACCCCCGCATGCTCCTCCAAAAGCTCGTCGCACCGCTGGTAATACAGTCCCTTGATGAGCGCGTCCGTCACCGCCTGCCACGGGCGCTCCGTCACCTCGATCGCACGGCTCTCGCCGCATCCCGTGAGCGTGTACTTCCCCGGCTGCAGCTCGCCGAGCTCCAGCATCGCGACCGAATCGCCGGACGCAACATCCTCCTTCGTCTCTACCTTCGGAAAATGCTTCACCTCAGCCCCGTTCGCATCCGTCAGCACATAGTCCCCTGCAGCCGTCACAACCACTTTCTTCGGAAGGTTCGGCGCATAGCCGAGCTGGTTGACGCGGATCACCGGAAGCGGCTCCCCCTTGCCCGGCTCCTGCCAGCGCAACGGCTTCTTTTCATTCTCCATCATGTTGTGTAATCCCCTTTGTGTCCTTGTTTTGTGCGTAATCAAATAGATCAGACCTGATCGGAGCGCCCGATACGCAAATCCCGCAGGGGCGCCCCGTTCTGTTCATCATATCATTTTTCGGAAATGATTTCCACGCAAATATCACAGCATCGCGCGATAAATCTCCGCGCACTGCGCCGCATCGAGCTTCAGGAAGCCCTGGATGCTGCCGTTGCCGCCGTCGCCGTAGCAGAGCACTTCCGTGAGTTTCTCGATGTCCGCCTCACTGCCGCCGAGCTCGCCGATCGTGCGAGGCATGCCGAGTGACATCAGGAAGCTGCGGAGCGCCTCGATACCCGCCTTCGCGGTCGCCTCGGGATTCGCAAAATCCATCGGGCAGCCCCAGACGCGGTTCGCCACCTGGGCAAAGCGCATCACGGCATGCGGAAGCTCGTACGTGAACACTGCCGGCATCGCCACCGCAAGACCAGCGCCGTGTGCGCAGTCATACAGTGCCGAGAGCTCATGCTCCATCATATGGCTGATCCAGTCCTGGCTGCGGCCGACGCCGCAGGAATTGTTGTGAGCCATCGTGCCCGCCCACATAATGTTGGCGCGGGCCTCATAGTTGTTCGGATCCTCGATCACACGCGGGCCCTCATGGATCAGCGTCATCATGAGTGCCTCGATCATGCGGTCGGTCACCTCGACATCCTCGGTGTGCGTGATATATCTCTCATACAAATGAGCCATAATATCGGTGATGCCCGCCGCCGTCTGATACGGCGGAAGCGTCTGCGTCAGCGCCGGATTCAGAATGCTGAACTTCGGCCGCAGAACATCGCTGCCCGTGCCGCGCTTGAACATTCCCTCTTCCTTCGTGATCACACTGTCCGGGCTCCCTTCACTGCCGGCCGCCGCGATCGTGAGAACCGTTCCCACCGGAAGCGCCTGCTTCACATACGCCTTGCCGCTGTAGAAATCCCAGAAATCACCATCGTAGCACACACCCGCCGCAATCGCCTTCGACGAGTCGATCGTGCTGCCGCCGCCGACCGCAAGAACAAAATCCACGCCCTCCTTACGGCACAGTTCAATTCCTTCATAAACCAGACCGCTGCGCGGATTCGGCTTTACGCCGCCGAGCTCGACGAACTCGATTCCCTCCGCCGCAAGCGACGCCTTAACCCTGTCAAGCAGCCCGGAGCGCACGACGCTGCCGCCGCCGTAATGGATCAAAACCTTCGAACCGCCGAATCTCTTCACATAAGAGCCGGCCTTATTTTCACTCTCTTTACCGAACACAAAAAACGTAGGAGAATAAAACGTAAAGTTATTCATAAAAACTCCTTTCGATAAAAACGCCCGGAATATCTGATTGCACTTACTACCGCAATGAAGTGAATGATGATTGCCGCCACAGTTAATGAACGATTCACCCTGCGGCATTTCCGGCTTGGGCACGGCTGTGACTGTGCAACGGACGTCTCGGCAATCCGGCTGTACGCACGGCCGCAGCGAAATCGATTTGCATGACTGTAGCCGCGCGGAGGCATTGCACTTTGGCAATCCAGACATGCGTGAGACCGCGGCGAAACCGATTTGCATGACTGTAGCCGCGCGGAGGCATTGCACTTTAGCAATCCAGACATGCGCGAGGCCGCAGCGAAACCGATTTGCATGACTGTAGCCGCGCGGAGGCATTGCACTTTGGCAATCCAGATATGCGCGAGACCGCAGCGAAACCGATTTGCATGACTGTAGCTGCGCAGAGGCATTGCACTTTGGCAATCCAGACATGCGCGAGGCCGCAGAAAGCCGTTTCAAGTCTGTCCGAGCGAAGCGAGTTGCGCCGAAACGGCTTTCGCTTTGCGGGTGAAGCGAATGTCGGATTGCCGTGCGGCTGATGCGCGGATACAGTCGCGCAAATCCGGCTTTCGCTGTGCGGGTGAAGCGCACGGCGGATTGCGTGCAGCTGATGCGCGGATGCAGTCACTCAAATCCGGCTTTCGCTGTGCGGGTGAGGCGCACGGCGGATTACCTTGCGTAAGGGCTGTCAAACTCAGTTTCGCACTTCTTCACTGCATTTTCCAAAGTCATCCCGGTGAACGACTGCGCCCCAAGGTGCCGTCCGGATTTTTTGTCATCGGCAAAGACGCCAACCACGATGCCGGGAATGGTGCTCTCCGGAGAATTCGGAGCCGCGGGGCCGCCGAGATCGGTACGGCACCAGCCGGGATCGGCAAGGTTGATCATGACGTCGGTGCCCTGAACCGTCGAACCGAGGTCAATCGTGAACTTGTCCAAAGCCGCCTTGCTGGCCGAGTAGCCGGCCTGACATACGTCAAGAGCAATGCCGCTGGTCGTGTTGACGATGCGCCCGGTACCGCGGGCGATCATTTTCGGCATGAAATGATAGCAGATCATGGCCGGAGCGATCGTGTTGACGGCGAAGCTGACGGTGAAATCCTCCACCGGCGTCGAAAAATGATTCTTCCGGTACGCGATCTGAAGTCCCGCATTGTTGAGCACGATGTCCACCGGAACCTCGAGTCCGTCGATCTCCTCGCACATGCGTTTAACCGCGTCAAGGTCACCCAGATCCGCCTCCACGGCATACGCCTGAACGCCGTACGCTTTTACTTCCCGAAGCACCTTCTCCGTGTGCTCCAAACTGCGGCTGTGCAAGATCAGATTGCATCCCTGCCGCGCCATAAACTGCGCGGTGAGAAAGCCGATGCCGCGGGCCGCGCCGGTGATCAGCGCCCATTTTCCTTTGACGTCATACATACCGTTGTCCTACCTTTCCCATTATTGTATAACAAACTATGCTGAAAAGAAACCTCAAACCGAAAAACCTTTCGGCAGCAGTCGCGATCTGATCCCGCAGAAGCGTCGGAATCAGATCGGAGCCGCACATGGAGGATTTTTTCTGAGCAACGATGAATTCCTCTTTGATACCGCTGTACCCTACACTAAAACTGTTTCACTTGATTTTCAATGTAATTAGGAATACACTTTATGTTGAATATTGTTTTTCCGAACACGCACCGGGACGCATTTTCTTTTTCTCCGGTTGCGTATTTTTCTCCATAAAACAACGCGGTTCCCCCGTATCTATTGCAGAATGGACGATGAGACCTGCATTTTCCAAAATGCCCTGCCGGGGAAATCGGGAAGGAGTTTGCATGACGGACCGGGAATTTGCCGAGTCCCTCGAAGCGATCCGCGCACGCGACCAGAGCGGTCTGATCCGGATTTACAACGAGTATTCCGCGTATTTGTATCAGATCGTCTTTTCCGTGGTCGGCAGCAAGGAGGACGCCGAGGACATCACGTCGGACCTTTTCCTGAAACTTTGGGAAACGCCGCCGGCGTACCGACCCGGCAACGGACATAAAGGATATTTGGCGACCATCGCCCGGAACCGGGCCATTGACAGTCTGCGTGCGTCGCAGCGTGTAATTCCGACGGACTTTCTCGAGGAGCCGCAGCTCGGCGCCGTACCGTCTTCGGAAGAGGAACTTGTCAACGAGATGGCCGTGGAACAGATTTTGGCAAAACTCTCGCCTTCGGAGCGCGAGATAGTTTCGATGAAGCATTTGATGGGATTGA
Organism: Lachnospiraceae bacterium; assembly: GCA_017441265.1. Taxonomy (GTDB): domain Bacteria; phylum Bacillota; class Clostridia; order Lachnospirales; family Lachnospiraceae; genus ISDg. The sequence goes on from JAFRYE010000043.1 coordinate 58,206, forward strand.
CATTCCGTGAGATCGCCGAGGCAACCGGCCGTCCTCAGGGAACCGTCGCCTGGGTCTACCGGGAAGCATTAGCTAAGATAAGGAGGTGCGGATATGACCGATGACAAATATCGTTTAACATCAGAGACAGCCAACCGCGCCATCCCTGAAACCACCCCCGACACGGAGGATTTTCCGCCGATGCCGGAGTGGGAAGCAGCATTTCAGCAATACGCCAAGGAGACGGCGCCGGATCTTCTGCCCGGCATCCTTGCGAAGATCGACTCCGGTGAGGCATCCCGCAAGCCCGCCGAGAAGCCGGTGACTGAAAGCCCGCCTTCGAAGGGGCGCACCGGGAAAATGATCCCTTTCCTGTTCCGCGCTTCCTGCGTCGCCGCGGCAGTGCTCGCAGTAGCTATCTGCTTCAGCCTGTTCCGGGGAATCAGTCACGAGAACAGCGCGGACAACACATCGAGTTACAATGACGAGATAACTCCTTCGACATGGCCTAGCGCTTCGATAAAATCAGAACACGAGGAAGACACACTCCATCAGGATCTTTCTCCTCAGTTCCCTTCGGAGGAAGCACCGAGAGCAAAAGACCCCGAGCATTACGGGTACCGATGGGATGCCTATGCTCCCGGCGGAATCGCTCCCACCCCGAGTTCGTTTTTCGGTTGGTCGGTAGATGATAAAAGTATTACCCTGCACTCGTTCGCCGAACCGTTAACGAAGACTACGCTCCGTGATGTGACGATTTGCGGTCCTATCCCTCTTACTACCGTCGCGGTGTATGAGCTGAAGTCTCCCACCCTGAGCGGTGATCCCGTATATGTCCGGATTGACGAGGAATACCCTACCGGTCATTACAAGTTCGTTAATATCACACACGACGGTGAAGACGGTGAGGACGAAAAAGTCACCATCTATCGGATTTACGCCGCCGAACGCGACGAATAGAAAACACTGAACAAGAAAAGGAGTTGATCCCGCGGATCAACTCCTTTATTGTTGTCTAGATCAGGTTGTCATTACTCTGCAGCAGTTTCGGTAGGCGTAGGCTCCGGAGTAGCTTCCGGAGTAACCGAAGGTGTTACCTCAGGGGTAGCTTCCGGAGTTACCGAAGGTGTTGCCTCGGGCGTTACCGAAGGTGTTACTTCAGGATCCTCCGTGGTCTCGGTATCATCCTTGATCTCGTATATCTCGGCAATGTGCTCCACAACCTCGTGACGTCTCCAGAGGAATGTGAGATATCCTGCGCCGTACTCCTTCATGTATTTATCGTATGTCTCATCGTCCCCGTATGCTAAATTGCTGCGAATGAACGTATCTGCAGCCGTTGCATCATATACCAGTCCGAGTTTTTCAAACGCTGCCTGATAAACCGCATACATCTTCACATTGTCTTCTGCCTTGCTCGTAACAGACTTGTTGAACTCATCCTTACCGCCGTAGTAAATGTATGCATTTTCCGCTTCGGTTATATTGTAACTTTTGTAGAACTCATAATCGTCAATCATTTCGTTGCGGATAATCTGTTCCTGGTTCTTGATGAACTTCTTCGGAGGATTCTTATCCACCGTTGACTTCTCCAGCAACGCCGCACCAACTGCCGACTCCAATTCGGAGCTGTACGAGTCTTTCTGCATCTTATCCGCTACAAAACGGCGATAACCTTCCTTCGTGTGCGGATAGTCGCCGGTCATCACCGAGGCAAAATGTTCCTCCACAACCGCATCGGTCAGCAAATTGAGAACTCTCTTATCGTCCTCTGTCTTTTCTTCCGCGGACATGTTCTCCTTGGAAGGCTGCTCCAACTTCTCCCGCAGTGCCGAAACGATCTGCGCATCCACCTGCGCGTTCGTAGGTGCATAATCATCATACTTGATGCCGAGATCCTTGAAGTCCGGAAGCGTTACGCTGTCAAGAGCGTTGTAACCTTCGATCACACCCTCGGAAGTCAAATACTTGCTGTAATTCTTTTCTTTCGACTTAATGTTGTTGTAGATCAACAATACGATAAGCAAAATAACGACCGGGATCAGAATGATCAATCCCAGCTCGATTGCCGATTTCATCTTCGCGCGTTTGCGCGCCTTTGCACTTCTCTTTTTTGCCGCGAGACGGTTCTCAATACTCATACCGCTTTCTCCTCATCCGTGTTGCTTTTTTTCTGAATCATACACCGCCGGACAGCGGCCGGTATACCGCGGCCGGGTCGCAATGCATGCACAGCGTTTATTATAACATATTCATGGAAAAACGCAAGAATTTTCCGCACCGTTTGCATTTTCCGACGAGGGATTTTATTCCGTCGTTGAAAACTCCGGAATGAAGCTCTCCGAAGCCGTCGCTCCGACTTGAATAAAGCCGTTTTCCACGGGAAGACTCCGGGCAAATCCGACGACCTTTTCATACTCGTACCGCGTCAGCCGACGGTTCAGTTCGGGATACGGGAGTGGCTTTTTCGGAGGTGTATATTGATTCATAATACTGATATAGATCCGATCGCCGTACGTCTCATGGAGGTAGCTAATCACCTCACAGGCATCGTCGCGATGTCCCGGCAAAACCAGCACTCTGACGATCACGCCCCGCGTCATGTAGCCGTCCTCGTCAAATACAGGCTCGCCGGCCGCCTCAACCATCCGCGCGATCGCCTTCGCGGCAACTTCCGGATAGTCTTTCGCGTGGGAAAATGAAGCCGCAAGCCCGGCATCCCGATACTTGTAATCCGGCAGATAAATGTCGATATCATCCCTCAGCAGCGCAAGCGTCTCCACGCTCTCGTAGCCGCCGGAATTCCACACGATCGGAATTGTGAGCCCGCGTTCCTTTGCGATCGCGATCGTCTCGTGCACTCCCGTTGCCCACTGCCCCGCCGTCACCAGATTGATATTCGCGGCACCCTCGCCCTGAAGCCGAATCATCTCCGCCGCCAGCTCCTCCGACGTATATGCACGCCCGGTATCTCCGCCGCTGATGGCCGCATTCTGACAGAAGACGCAATGCAGAGCACAGCCCGCGAAAAACACGGCGCCCGAGCCTTTCTTCCCGCTGATGCACGGCTCCTCCCACATGTGAAGCGCCGCGCGCGCTACGCGCATGGTGTCTTTACAGCCGCAGACTCCCGGTTTTTGTGTGCGGTCCACGCCGCACCCCCGGGGGCAGAGATTACATTGTCGAAGCGTCAATGAACTCATATCACACCTTCATTGTGACGGTTATTTTCTCATCCGCCGTCACCTTCGCGTAACTGCCCATGAGAAGCGGCATGGCCGGCGGCAAATGCCCGATGTCTGTGTCCATCACGATCGGCACACCGAACCCGCCGAGCACATCGGTGACCGCCCGGTAATGGTCAAGCCCCATCATTTCCTGCCCGTACCACAAAGGGCGCCCGATCAGAAAGCCCTTCACGTTCGCAAACCACCCTGCCTCGCGGAGCTGCCACAGCGCTCTGCGGATCCCGAAGACGCTCAGGTCACAGGACTCGATGACCCACACGATTCCCTCGTCCGCATGCTCTTTAGCATACCCTACCGGGTCGGCATAGGGCGTGCCGCACAACACCTGAAGGCAATCCAGGCAGCCGCCCACCAGACGGCCTTCAAAACGGATGGTTTCCGTTGTTTGTTCTACGCTCGTAGAACCACTAATATACTTGCGGATCCCAGCTGTTTGAACACAGTTGTACGGCTCGTACGGATGCTCCTCATCCTTCTTCCCGTCGTTTGGCCCTTCCCATGCATCGTACCCCCGAACCGTGTCGGTTTTTCCCTGCATCAGGGCAAGCGCATCCTCAAGCGCCGCGTGCCACGGCTCCATGCCGAACGCGGCCGCGCTCGGTCCGTAGATCCCGTAGCCACCGCACTTCGTGACATATGGGAAAATGAAATTCGTGATGTCCGAGTACCCCATCAACAATTTCGGCTTCGCCGCGCGGATCTTCTCCCAGTCGACGAACCCGATCGTCTCGCACATCATTTCTCCGCCGCCGCAGGCCATCAGCGCGTCGATGTCATCCCGCAGGAACATCTCCGTAAGCTCCGACGCACATTCCGCGGGCGGCGCCGAGATTCCGATGCCGTCGCTGCGGTAACAGTTCGGACCGAGCACAAGCCGGAATCCTCTCTCCTGCAGTTTCTTTTGTGCATTGATAAATGCCGTCTTATACGGCTCGGTCGCACACCCAAACGACGGTGCGACAAAACCGATGGTTCCGCCATCTTGTAAAAACAGACTCATTTTCGGTCCTCCTGTTATCTGAAAATGACACCGAAACAACCGGGTGTTCCCCTCGTGTTCCGGCGTCTTATATTCCGGAATTTATGATACAACGGCTGCCGGAATAATGCAACGTCTTCCGTGAGCATTTCGCCGAACGCAATAAGCGCGGCTCCCCGTGGGAAACCGCGCTCTTGCTCCAAAGTGTCTCTTTTCTGTAATAGGGTTTTACAAAAGGTGTGCACGAATCTCGTCGCCGCTCAGCGGGCTCAAATATGCCGGAGCGATATCGAATACGGTCTTACAGCCGCTCACGCCCTCCTTCGCAAGTCTCGCGATCGCGCGCGCATATGCAACGATGACGCTGGATGTGAACTCGGGGTTCGAATCCAGCTTGAGGCTGTACTCGATAACGTGCTTATTTTCCTTGTTCCAGCCGGTCTGGCCGGTGCGGATCACGAAGCCGCCGTGCGGAATGCCCGCATGATCTCTCGCAAGCTCCTCTTCCGAGATGAAGTGAACCGTTGTGTCATAATCCGCAAAATAATTGGGCATCGTCTTGATCGCCTTCTCCACCGCTGCCGCATCGGCTCCCTCCTCGAGCACCACAAAGCACTCTCTGGTGTGCTTCTCGCGGGTCGTCAATTCGGGATTGCTGCCGGAGCGAACCGCCTCAAGAGCCGCCTCAACCGGCACGGTGTACTGCTTGCCGTTCTTAACGCCCGGCACGCGGCGGATCGCATCGGAATGACCCTGGCTCACGCCCTTGCCCCAGAACGTGTAGTCCTTGCCGTCCGGAAGGATGCAGTTTGCGTACAGACGGTTTAACGAGAACATACCCGGGTCCCAGCCGCAGGAGATCAGCGCGACTTTGCCGGCTGCCTTTGCCGACGCATCCACATTCGCAAAATGCTCCGGAATGCGTGCGTGCGTATCGAAACTGTCCACAACATTGAACAGCTTCGCGTATGCGGGCGTCTGCTCCGGAAGATCCGTAGCGCTGCCGCCGCAGATGATCATAACGTCGATCTTGTCTTTCCAATCGGCAACGTCGTTGACGGACGCCACCGTCACACCCGGCGTCAGCACGGTTACGGTTTTGGGATCGCGGCGCGTGAACACTGCCGTGAGCTCCATATCCGGATTCTGCTTAACGGCACACTCGACTCCGCGGCCGAGATTGCCGTATCCGATAATTCCAATCTTTACCATGATTCCAACACCCTCCGAAATAATGAAATTGCAGGTTCGACATGGTTTTCGCCTGCCACAGGACATAGAATACCACCGTTCAAAGCTTTTGTAAATACAAAATTAATACTTGTATACAAAAATACATTTCATCATTCGGCGTCGACTTTCTTAGCCTCAATCCCGTATAGCACCGTCCATTCTCCGTCGGCAATGCACTCCCGGATCTCGATCAGGCGGCTGAGATATCCTTCGCTGTCGTACTCGTAAAATGTGTTGTAGCGGTATTCCGTGTCACCGCTGATACTCATGATCGTATTTTCCAGACGATCGTTCTCATCGTAGATCATATCCAGACGGCAGTACGGCTTCACCACATAAATATCATCGCCGTACTTGTACGTGAGTACGGTCTCCGGATGATCGTCAGCCTCGCCGAAAACGAGCACCCGGTTGTCGCCCTCGAGCATGAACTCATACTCTCTGAGGCGGTCGCCTTCCTCGTCCTTCGCAAGTCGGCAGCTGTCATAAGGGATCGCGCCGTCATCGCCGATCTTGAACTCCTGCAGATACACCAGCTCCCCTTCCGCATCGTAACCGTAAGCGATCACGTTCTGGTTGGGATCGAGCACGTTGACAAACAATTTAGTCGTCGCGATCTCCGCGTAGGTGATGGAATTGAACGTCCGGTCGGTATAGCCGTCACGGAACGTAAACCGCTTCTTATACCCGGCAACGGCGCTTGCGTCATCGGCGGCCTTCACGGTCTGATACCCTTCCTCGCCTGTGCGGGAGTGGCTCTGCCAAACCGTATCGCGGATGGCGTCGCGCAGTCCGTACCAGTCGACCGCGATCATCGGCTCTTTCTTGTAAGCTATAACAGACGCGGGAATCTGCTTCGTCGAACAATCCTTTCTAAGATATCCGAACTGTCCGTTTCGGTACTGAGCGATGTACCAATCGTCCGAGCTGAACACGCTTTCGTCAGTCTCCAGCGCGACAAACTCACCAACCTGAACATCGTCAAGGACATAAGCATTTTCATCGGGCTCCGCGTAGATCTTGGTCGCGCGGATCACGTACGCCAGCCCTTCCAACTCATACGTCTGACCTTCGTAGGGCGTAGGCGTCGGCTCCTCGGTGGGCGTCGGCTCTTCCGTCGGGGTCGGCTCCTCGGTCGGAGTCGGCTCCTCACTCGGCGTAGGCTCTTCCGTCGGGGTCGGCTCTTCGCTCGGGGTCGGCTCTTCGCTCGGGGTCGGCTCTTCGCTCGGAGTCGGTTCTTCGCTCGGCGTAGGCTCCTCGGTCGGGGTCGGCTCTTCGCTCGGGGTCGGCTCTTCGCTCGGGGTCGGTTCCTCGGTCGGCGTAGGCTCTTCCGTCGGAGTCGGTTCCTCAGTCGGGGTAGGCTCTTCCGTCGGAGTTACCGTAAGAATATCCGCGGGAGTCGGAAGCGATGACGTCGGCGAGAGCACCACGATATTGGTCGGAGTGGGCTCCGCATCCTGATTTCCGGGATTGTTCTCCCTGCAGCCGCACACAATGCAAACGATCCATGCTGCAAGAAGAAGTAGTGTTATCGTTCTGCCTAACCTCATGCTTGTTCCTTTCCTTCCCCGGCGGATTCCTTTCCGCTGCCGAGATAATACTCATGAACCAGACTGCGGAATCCCAGGCGCTTGATGTCCTCGTACCGCAGGCGGTAATTTGCCTTGGTATACCGGCCGGTGGCGATGTAGCGAATGCACTCCACCATGTACCGGTCGAGTACGGCTAGGCTGTCCGAGCGCGTGATGACGGGGAAAAACCACCGTCCCCAGGTAAGCTCCGAACTGCTGTCCGCCTCGTAAAATTTGCGGTTGAAATGATCGATGTACACGCGGATCGCAGCCTCGTCCGCGACATGGTTGCGACATTTCCAGCGATAAACTTTGCGGGCGCGGCGCTTCATCTTGCCCTTCAGTTTCGTCACGGAAGCTTCGGACACGTCCACCACACCGTCACAGTAGGTTACGCCCAGAAACGTCCACGGCTCATGGGGCGCTGCCGTGAACTCCTTGGCCGGATTGACCGTCAGACCGTATTCCGCCAGCGTTCCGAGAATGAATTCCTTGCGCTCCGCAAGCTCCTCGGCGGTGTCCGCAAACACGATGATGTCGTCGGCGTACCGCGCGTAGAGCACTCCCTGCTCGTGCATCGCCCGGTCCATCCCGCTCAAGTACAGATTGGCCAAAAATGAAGAGATCGGCATTCCCGCCATGATTCCCCGCTCTTCGCAGATAACTTTGCCGTCGTCGTTGACACAGGGGTTCGTGAGGATCTCCTCGATCAGGCTGCACAATTTTGGTTCTTCCGTCAGAACACCGCGTAACATCGCAAGGACTTTGTCGACGTTAACGGAGTTGAAATAGTCGTGAATATCGACTTTGTAAACGTGCCGCAGTGAAAGCCGCGGCTGGTTTCGCAGGTACGCCACCGCCTTTTTCACGCCGCTGTTGACGCGGAACGAGTACAGATTCGGCGTGAAGATCCGGTCGTACTCATGCAGATGCCATGCCAGCACCTTCAGGATGGTGCGCTGCGTCGGTTCAAACGTGTACACGACACGCTTTTTGCCGGACGAGAGTTTGTTGATGATCTTGCGCGACGCATTCGGAAAATGCCATTGTCCGCCGAGCCACTGCGTGATCTCCTGCCGGCACTCCCCGGCGTCGAGGATCCGCCGTAACTCGCGAAGTTCGCGGACGGACATAAAATCTTTCAGCTCGCAGCTGCGGTAAAATTGTTCCCACGTCTGCGCGTCCGTCAGACGGTCAAGAAACTCCATCGTCCACCTCCCGCGACGCGCATTCGCGCAGTCCGCGCAAAATCCTTTGAAAGCGAAGTGTGAGAGGCCCTTCCGATTCCGACAGGACTTCCCACACCGTAGTTATCATATCCCGCCCATCGGAAAGCAGCGCTTCCCGATGAGCATTTGTAAAAGAGACGAAATCCTTAAAGTTCGGAAAATTTCCGAACTTACCAGACGATACATGGCCGACTACCTGCACAGTTCCACAAGGACCATGCTGCGCCCGCTGCAGGTGCTGTTCGCGTTCGTCTCGTCTTACCGTCGGATGCGTCAACCGGGCTTCGCACTAGAACGCAAGGTTCTCGCGGATGCGGTTAACAACGTAGTCCGGATGATCCGGATACTCGATAAAGAAATTGATATGGCGAAGCTGAGCCTTCCATTCGCAATAGGTGTGAAGACCCTTCTTGTACTTATACTTGCTCTGCAGCGAGATGATCAGAGCGATCGCGCCGTTCTTGCGCATGACAAACGTGTACGGCGGATAGTAGCTCTTCAGCCCCGGAACGATCTGTGCAAACGGAACATTTTCCTCGATCGTGTACTCCGGGAAATTCTGCTGCAAGATCGGGCGGAAGTAATCGATGTCGTGATTGTAATCAATATCCCACTCATCTTGCTCTTCAACCGAACTCTGAGCGTTCTGCACAGCTGCCGGTGCCGTCGGTGTCGCAGTCGCGGTCGATGCGGCGGATGCAGGCTTGCTGCCCGACAATGCGGCGTCAACAACCTTCTCAACCTCACGCTCCACTTTCTGCTCCACTTTCTTCTCAACTTGCCGGCGGAAAATGCGCTTCAACAATGATTCTAACATGTTTCTTGCCTCCGTATTCCGTTAAGATTGAGCCCCGTGCCCCGGATTCCGGCGGCAGGCGGTAACTCTGTTTTCATTATATCTGTTTCCGAAATCAAATGCAACAAAAAACATGCGTTCCGCCGCTCTCAGCCGACCTTGTATCCCTGAGCCTCAACAGCCGCGGCAAGCGTCTCTTTCGACACGCTCTCCGAAGCTTTAACGACCGCAGTTCCCGCGTTGCGATCGGCCGTCGCGGACTCCACTCCGGGAATCTCGGTCAAGCATTTTACGACGCGTGCCTCGCAGTGCTCACACATCATTCCGCTCACATTCAAAACGATCTCTTTCATGGTCTTCTCCTTGTCTGCGGCATCCGCTGACGAGCCGCTCCCGTTCGTTTCTTTCTCCGCCGGAAGCTCCGGCTCTGTCGTCTCCGAATCGATCTCCGGGTATTTCCAGCGATTGAGGCGAAGTGCGTTCATGACAACGCAGAAGCTTGAGATGCTCATTGCCGCCGCACCGAACATCGGGTTGAGTTCCCACCCGAGCAAATGCACAAACGCTCCCGCCGCCAGCGGAATTCCGATGATGTTGTAGCAAAATGCCCACATCAGGTTCTGCCGGATGATCCGGATCGTCGCTCGGCTTAAGTCAATGGCCGCGCACACATCGGTAAGCTTCCGGTTCATCACCACGACGTCGGCCGCATCGATGGCCACTTCCGTGCCCGCCCCGATCGCGATACCGATATCCGCCTCCGTGAGAGCCGGCGCGTCGTTGATCCCGTCGCCGACCATCGCCACACGCTGCCTCGTTTCACCGTTCTCCTGCAAGTCACGGATTGCCTGCTGCTTCCCGTCCGGAAGCACTTCCGCAAGCACCTCGCCGATTCCCGCGCGCTCCGCAATGACTTCGGCCGTCGCCTTCCGGTCGCCGGTGATCATCACGGTGCGAAGGTTCATTTTCCGAAGAAGACGGATGGCTCCGCGGCTGTCCTCCCGCAGCGTATCCGCAACGGCGATCATGCCGAGATACCGCCCACCGTATGCAAACATCAGCGGCGTCTTGCCCTCCGCTGCCATCGTTTCCGCTCTTGCCGCCTCTCCGGCCGGAAGCGCTTCGCCGATCAGCGACGCTTTGCCGCCCAGCAATTCTCTGCCGTCGACCATGCCCCGAACTCCGCTGCCCGGGAGCGTTCGAAACTCCGTCAGTTCGACCGCTTCGTTCTTCATCCCCCGCTCCGTCGCAGCCGCGACGATCGCGCGCGCCAGCGGATGTTCGCTGTATTGCTCCGCCGTGTATGCTTTCCGCAACAGTTCGTCCTCGGAAACTCCGTCCGCCGGCAAGATGTCCGTCACACGGGGTTCCCCTTCCGTCACGGTACCGGTCTTGTCAAACGCCACCGCGTCCGTGTAACCGCACTGCTCTAACGCCGTCGCATTCTTAAACAGGATTCCGTGCTTCGCGCCGACTCCGCTGCCGACCATGATTGCCACCGGCGTGGCCAGCCCGAGAGCGCACGGACAGCTGATGACGAGCACCGACACTCCGCGCGCCAGCGCATACCCGAACGTCTGCCCGACCAGAAGCCAGATGAGGATCGTAATCACCGCGATGCCGATGACCACGGGAACAAAGATCCCCGCGACCTTGTCGGCCAGGTTGGCGATCGGCGCTTTCGTCGCCGTCGCATCGCTCACCATCCGAATGATCTTAGCCAGCGTATTGTCCTCGCCGACGGCCGTCGCCCGGCATCGGATGCGACCCGAGCGGTTCAGCGTGGCCGAGGCCACCGCATCGCCCACCGCCTTGTCGACGGGGATGCTCTCCCCGGTCAACGCGGACTCATCGACGGCACTCTCGCCCTCGATGACCGTACCGTCCGTCGGAATTGCCTCGCCGGGAAGCACTTCGAAGATATCCCCGACGCGGAGTTCTCCGATCGGTATCACCGTGAGTTCCCCGTTCACAAGAACACGGGCCTGCTTCGGTGCAAGATTGTAAAGGCTTTGCAGCGCATCGGTCGTGCGCCCTTTCGAGAGCGCCTCCAGCGTCTTTCCGACCGTGATCAGCGCCAGGATCATCGCCGCGGAATCAAAATAGAGATCGCCCATCAGCGCGTGCGCCCCGGCCATGTCGCCATTTGCCGTCTTCTGCAGGATCACTGCATAGCGCGCCGTACTGTAGGCAAATGACGCCAACGACCCCAACGCCACCAGCGTATCCATGTTCGGCGCTCCGTGCAGAACTCCACGCACTCCGTTTCGGAAGAACCGTACATTGATTCCCATGACGATCAGCGCCAGAACCAGCTGCACGCTCGCGTTGACCGCCGGTTTTTGCAAAACCGACGGAAGCGGCGCATGGATCATGTGCCCCATCGCAATATACATCAACAATATGACAAATGCCGCCGAGAGGATCAGACACTTTCGCAGCATCCGAAACTCCATAGCGGCAGGTGTGATCGCAGTATTCTGACCGTCTTCGCCCGCAAAATCCCCCTCAGCAACCCCGCGGATCCCGCAGGAACCGTCCTCGCAGCTGCTCTGTGCGGAAACTCCCGGAGTTGTCTTCCCGGCAATTCCGTACCCCGCGGCAAGCACCGCCGCGACGATAGCCTCGTCGATCGCGTCACCCTCGACGCCCAGTTGTCCCGTCAGAAGATTGACGGCGCAGGAATCCACCCCCTGCACCGCGGAAACCGCTCTCTCGACGCGCGCGCTGCACGCCGCGCAACTCATCCCGGTCACTTTGAATGTTCGCATGGAAAACCACTCCTTTCCGTCAGCGGTACCGAAGTCGTTCCGCCTCATTGCCAGAAGTCGCTGACTGTCCGACCGTCCCGTCAGACCGTGTGAACGACGTTCGAGTAGGCTGTCTTGCCGGTCACGCCGGGCAGACGCCCGATCTTTCCGGAGAGCGCCGAGATCACGTCCTGCGGAGCGTCGATCGCCACGCAGATGATGCTGATCTCGCAGGCGCGATACGGCAGTCCCATGCGCCCGATGATGTATTCGCCGTATTCATGCAGGATTGCATTCAGCCGCTCCACGGAATCCTTCTGTTCCACAATGATGCTGATAACCGCCACCCGCGTCTCCATTCCGCTACCTCCGTATATCACTCGCCGTCGACGTTCCATTCGTCGCGGTGAGCCTTCTTCCACTCTTTGATCTCCTTAAGCCGCTTTGCGACTTCCGCCTCCGCGCCGGAGTCCTTCGGCCGGTAATACTCGCGATCCGCAAGGGATTCCGGAAGACAGGGCATCGGCGTCAGCGCACCCTCGTAGTTGTGCGCATAACGATATCCTTTGCCGTAGGACAGGTCCGACATCAGCTTCGTCGGCGCGTTGCGGATCCACAGCGGCACCGGCTCCGTCTGCCCGTTGCGGATATCCTCATTGACCTCCATGCAGGCAACCTCGAGGGCATTGGACTTCGGCGCCATCGCCAGATACGCCGCCGCGTGGGCGATATGCACGTTGCACTCCGGCACACCCAGATAGTGACATGCCTGATAGACGTTGATCGCCACCGCCAGGGCATTCGAGTCCGCGATGCCGACATCCTCACTGGCGAACCGTACCATGCGCCTTGCGATGTACAGCGGATCCTCGCCGCCGTCCAGCATGCGGAGCGCCCAGTATACCGCCGCATCGGGGTCGGAGTTCCGCATCGATTTATGCAACGCGGAGATCAGATTGTAATGCTCCTCTCCGCTCTTGTCGTACAACAGGGATTTGCGGCTGATGCACTGCTGCACCTGCTCATCCGTTACCGTGATGCCCTCCGCGCTGATCGTGCCGTTTAGCACCGCCATCTCCAGCGTGTTCAGCGCCGTTCGCGCGTCTCCTGCGGAAAATGCGGCGATCGCCCGGATCTGCTTCTCGCTCATCGTCACATTGTTGTTGCCGAATCCTTCCGGCGAGCTGAGGGCATGTTTCAAAAGGTCGGTGATATTGTCCTCCGTGAGAGGCTTCAGCACAAAGACTTTGCAACGCGAGAGCAAAGCCCCGTTGACCTCGAAGGAGGGATTTTCCGTCGTGGCGCCGATCAGGATGATGCTGCCCTTCTCCACGTACGGAAGAAACGCATCCTGCTGCGCTTTGTTGAAGCGATGGATCTCGTCCACAAACAGGACGGTCCGAATGCCGCGGAGCGTCGCTTCCTCGGCCTGCTTCATCACATCCTTGATCTCCTTGATCCCGCTGGTGACGGCGCTGAAGTTGATGAATTCCGACTTCGTCTGCCCGGCAATGATGCTCGCAAGCGTCGTCTTGCCTACGCCGGGCGGACCCCAGAAGATCATCGAGGAAATCCTGTCATTTTCAATCAAATTGCGCAGCATGCAGCCGGGCCCGAGCAAATGCTCCTGCCCCACGAACTCCGCGAGCGTCTTCGGTCGAACCCGCCCCGCCAACGGCATGGACTGGCTGTTCTGCTCGCGCATCATGTCAAACATCGATAACTGCATAGTCGCCTACTTTCTGTCATTTTTCGAATAAACCACGCGGATCATACGCTTCTTTCTCTTCTTTCGGATGATGTTGATCCGCCGGATGACGCACAGGATCAGGATAATACCAAACACCGAACCGACGGTCACCGCCAGTATCGTCGCCGATTTCTTCGTCATACCGATCTTCTCATACCATTTTTTCTTGACGGCGTCACTGCCCGTCTTCGGCTGAAGCGGCTGCGGGCCGAACAAAACTACCGAGTCGATCGCCACACCATGTCCGCTCGTACTGTTGTCCACGATCCGAAGGTATCTGGGCTTCGTCATTCCGCTGATCTCCGCGTACCGCCCTGCCCCCGGAAAATCCCGGCTTTTCAGCGAGACCGGCCACCAGGTAGCCATGTCGTTGGAAACCGAAACCTTGATCCGGTCAGAGTCTCCTTCCGCCATGAAGATATGCAGAAAGCTTCCCGAGGAATCCCCGATGATCGCGTTGAAGTCGAGGAAAATGACGCCTCCCTTGCCGAGTACCAGCGCCCCCTCACCGGTCTCCGGATCGTAATCCGGCCACCCTAGGATCTGCTCGATCTCCCGCGTGGTTACCTCCTGCTCGCGCCCCGTTCCCGGGGTATACTGCATCACGCCGGTCGCGCACATCGTGCCGCTTAAGATGATCTCCGTTCCAAACATATCCTCGTGCAGTTCCTCGTGCTCGTCGCTCACGGAGATGTAGATCGGCCCGTAGGTCTGCGGCGTCGGAGTCGGTTCCGGCGTCGGCGTTGTCTTGGTTTTCTTGGTGTCCGCGGAAGCGCCGCAGACTCCGAAACACAGCAAAAGGAGCACCGAGATTCCTATGGCTGTCATCCAACGCTTCATTCTCTCAATGCCCCTTTCCGTACATTATCGTTCGTCTTCGAGATGTACTTCGTACGTCTCCGGATCGCACACGATCCGCTTATTCTCGCCCAATGCCATGAACAGGTAGTATTTCTCGTAATCCATCGCGTAGACCGGCAAAGCGCCGAGCACGCGGACCACCTTTTGGCTCTGCGGCTCCATCACGGAGATCTTGTACGCGATGATGTCGCCGCTCTCCTCGATGCTGGTGTACAACAGACGGTAGATCTCGCCGTCCACCAGGACATTCTTGTTGAGCGTCTTGCCCATCGCGCGCATCATGTCATTCATGATGAACAGATCGCCGTAGTACTCGTGTTCCTTGGCTTCCTCTGCCTCGCGGGCCTTTTTGCGAAGCGCTCTGCGCTCCTCGTACGACCGTTTGTCGCGCCGGTACTCATCCGGCTTGATGAGCATTCTCGCGGCTTCCTCGCGCTTCTCCCACTCGGTCAGTTTTCGCTCCGGCATGAACTCTTCCATGAATTCCGTGAGCGTCATCTGGTCGCTCGTCTCCGCACCGCTGCCCTTGAATTTGTCGTCCACCGCGTACACGCGGTACTCCGACGTATCGATCTGCATGCGCTCGTGCGCAGGCTCGAACAGAGTCTCTCGCTGCGGCGTGCTCAGGTATTCGATCTTCTCCGGAACGCTCGCGGAGATCCGGCGGAGAACTTCGCTGTTCTTTCCGGCATCCGTGGAGTTCTTCTTCGTGGAACCGTAATAGATCTCATTGTCTTCGGCTTCATTTTTCTTACCGAGCTTGCGCCCCTTGGACGTCTTCGCAAAATAAGCGGCCGCCGCCTCGGCAGCGCTCTTCGGCCGGAATTCCACACCGGGCTGTTCCGTCTCCCGAGGCTCCTCCTCGACAGTTTCAAACGTCTCCTCCGCAGGAAGTTCCGGCTCCGCAGTCTGCGGCTCCTCATTCTCCCCGTCGGTCTCGATCTCCGACTCCTCCGATTCGTCCGGTGTGTTCGCGCTCAAAGCCCCGGCATCGCCGAACTCATCGTCGTCATCGTCCCATGCACGCGCTGTCTTGCTGCGCGCACGGCGAAGCAGTTCCATATCCAGATCGTCATCGTCTTCATCGTCATCCCAACCGTCCGTCTCGTCGGTTTCCTCTTCCTCCGAGATCTCCGTCATCGGGAGTTCCATCTCATCTTCTTCGGCGTCGTCTGTCGCCTCGGCTTCTTCCGATGCCTTCAGCGCTTCTGCTTCCTCTGCAGCTTTCCGCGCCTCCTCGGCTGCGCGCAACGCTTCCGCTTCTTCTGCAGCCTTACGTGCTTCCTCGGCTTCCGCTTCTTCCTCAGCCTTCCGTGCTTCCTCGGCCTCCGCCGCCTTGCGGGCCTCTTCCTCTTCGGCAGCTTTCTTCGCCTCCTCAGCTGCCCGTAACATTTCCGCTTCTTCCTCAGCCTTCCGTGCTTCCTCGGCCTCCGCCGCCTTGCGGGCCTCTTCTTCCTCCCGCTCCTTGCGTTTGATCGCTTCGCGCTCGGCTTCCGCCGCCCTCTCGGCTGCCGCTTCCTCGCGGGCGCGCGCTTTCGCTGCCGCTTTCTTCGCCTTGCGGGACAGTTTCTTGGGCTCCTCAGGCTCCTTCTCTTCCGCAACAGGCGCCGTCGCCGAAACCGTTCCGTCGCCCATCGGATCGATCACCGTTCCTACTGCGATCTCAAGCGCCTTCACGATCGTCTCACGCGGTATACAGGGCTCCTTGTCCGGTTCCTGACGCTGCTCGGGCAAAAGCGGCACATGGATCAGGCCGCACTGAACCTTCGGAAAATCTTTCTCACGAGCCTGAAGCACCTGATACAAAAGGCAGTTTCCGACGAACGTTCCCGCGGAATCCGAAACCTCCGAATCGATCCCCGCGGTGCGAAGATTGCGCTGGATCGCCGACACCGGGATCGTTACGCGGTAACTGGATCTGCCGGCCATATCGATGGCGCGGTACATCCAGACATTGTGGTCCGCATCCTCCTGCTCGGAGTGCGCCTTATTTTCCGCTGTCGTCTCGATGCGGATCTTGCTGCATTCCTCATTCTGTCCGACGCAGATCACGGCGTCCGGCTTAACTCGCCGGATCGTGTCGATCAAAACACGGCCGCTTCTGGTGTAGGAAGCAGGCAGGATTGCCGTTGCGATCTCGTGGTCGCCCATTTTCCGAGGGAGTTCAACGACCGCATTCATCGCGGCGTCGTATTTATGTTTTCCAAACGGTTCAAATCCGGTAACCAAGACCTTCATAAAACCCCTCCGTTCGATTCTCTTCGAAAGTCAAGACAGCACACGGAACACTCGGGATCAGAAGCGACGCTCATACGTAAATCCGCGGTCGCCCTCGAATTCGCGCTCCGTAATATCAACATACACAACACCCTGCGCGCGCACCGGCACCGAAAGTGCGATGCTTCCGCGACTTCGCTTCGCGATCTCGCTCTCCGCGAAAGGATATGCGAAGCGGCGGATCAGCTCGACCTGCTCCGCAGACGGATTCTTCGGCTCGCCGAGATCATGCCATGCCTTGCGGGGATTACAGGTGACTTCGTCGACCGTCTCGCGAAGCACCGTGTACTCTTTCGCACCGGCCGCGAGCTTCACGGAGATTTCCGTCTCCTCGTCGGTCATGTTCCAAAACACGCCGCGGTATCCGCCGCCCTGCTTACGGACGATAACCGCGTTCTTTCCCTTGTATACACAGACGTCCGTCACGTCCTGCAGTCTCTTGTAAAATGCAAATGTCCAGAACGTCGGCTTCGGAATGCAACCGTGCGCAACCAGGCCGAAACCGCCGTGGAACAGCGAGAACGGCACGCCCATCTCCTCGAACACATCGCCGAACGTCCAGTAGGAATAGGAGTAGGATGTCTCTCCGAGATGTGCCAGCTGGTCTGCGAGATACGCCGCATTTTCATTCGTATCATGCAGCGGGTTGTTCGGGATGTACGACGTGTTGAACTCCGTCAGATGCATCTCCATACCCTTGAATTCCGGATAGGAATCGATGATGTCGCGGGAGCTCTGAAGGTTGTCGAAACCGACCTTCGGATTCGAAAGTTTCTGATATCCGTAATGTCCGACATGGTCGGGCATCTCCGTCGTGTAATGGTGTCTCGTCGCAAAATCCGGCTTGATCCCTTCCTCTTTGCAGAAATCGAAAAATGCCTTCATCCACTCCGCGTCACGCACGCCGCAGATTGCGGGTCCGCCGATGCGGAACCGGGAATCGAGAGCCTTGATGGCGAGGAACGTCTCCTTGAACAGCCGGAAGTACTCCGTCATGCTTGCGTCCTTCCAGAATCCCGGAAGGTTCGGCTCGTTCCAGACCTCGATCGGCCAGCTGTACACGCGCTCGCCGTAGCGCTTCACAAGGTGCGCAAGCGTCGCGGTAACCATTCCCGTCCAGTCCGCGTAATCCGTCGGAGGCGTCGTGTTGCCTCTCCAGTAGAAGATCGCATTATCACCGGACGCCATCGCCTTGGGCATGAAGCCGAGTTCCAAAAACGGCTCGATCCCCCGCGCGAGATACGCATCCATCACGCGATCGAGATACGTAAAATTATACTCGACTGTCACTTTACCGGTCTTCCAATCCTTGCGCTTTTGATAGATCGCCATATCGTCCGTGAAGAGTCCGTGGCCGCGGATGTGCTTAAACCCGATAATGTCCTGCACAAACGACAGCTCCTTCAGATACTCCTCCGTGAGCGCGAGCCCCATGCGCCCGGTGCCGACGCAGAAGTCGACATTGTTGTGGAATGCGACATTTTCCGCACCCGTCACCGTAATCTTGCTAACCTTTCCCATAAGAACGTTCCTCCGTTAGTTTTTTATCCCCTTATATACGCAACCCTTTTTCATCGCGCAGATAATTCAATTCTCGTAAACCTTCCGGAAATAGTACGGAAGCGTCACCGAATAGATCAGTCCGAGTTCATCCGCATTCGCAAAATGAACATCGATGACCGTATCAAAACTCTTCGCCAGCCAGGGATCGCACATGACGTACCGGATATCCGTCAGGCCGTAGGCGTCATCGATATAGACATTGGTCCCGCAATCCCGGAAACTGATGCTCATCAACCGCTGCTTCTCGCCGTTGTTGTACGACCAGAAGTAGAGATAGTACGACTGGCCGATGGCAAGATCGCGGAATTCCACGTAGGCATTGGTCTCATACTGCTGCGCCTCATCGTCATCCAGGCCGTCGAATGCGATCTTCTTTTCTCTGAGGAGACTCGTCACTTCCTTCCACGTCATCTTCTCGATGCCGGCGATCAGCTTCGTCATAACCTCATTGTACTGGTCGGTATGATACTCCGCGCTGTTCAGAACCTTCCGCGTCACCGAGCCGTCGTAACCGCCGACGTATTTCGGCGCGAACAAACTCGGGTAGTCCTCAATGCGAACCTCCACCAGAACTTCTCCGACGGCAATTCCGGCGATCTCGCCCTCATTCCACCAGATTTCCAGTCCTTCGTCGGTCGCGACCCAGTTGATCTTCTCCGTCTGGAAGGCATCCATCACCGTCTTCTTCCAATCCCGGAAGAGGAAGACATCCTTGTACTTCGGATCATTTTCCAGCTGCTTGACAACAAGCGTATAAAGGGAACCGAAATCGTTGACCATCTGGTACAGACTCAACTTGTTTCCGGTTTTCGTATCAAAGTTGTAGCCGCTGCGGTAGCTGCTCTCGTGTGCTCCGCCCATCATGGAAACGACGCTCCGCGAGACGCTGAACACAACGGAATCGGCCCGCGATACACGGCAGTTTCCGCGGTAGAACCATTCGCTGATGTCCGTGCCTTCGTCGTTGGCAGCCTTGACAGCCTCGTTCTTGAACGACAGGAAATCGGAAAATGCCTTTCCGTTCACATCACTCAGATTGTCCGCCAGCTTGCCGTATCCCGGCTCCGTAATATATAAGAAGTCGATATGGCACCCCTTGTCCTCCGGGGCGTTCTCCATCATATAATGTGTCCAAACATGTTCGCCGATCACATATGCCGGTCCCTGCATCGCAGCCACCTGCGGCAGCGAGTTCACGGGCGTCGGCGTGACCGTCGGTGTGGGATCCTCGCTTCCGGTCGGCGTCACTGTAGGCGTGACATCTCCGCCGGGCGTCGGTTCCGCCGAAGGCGTTACTTCCGGGCTTACCGAAGGGGTCAGTTCCGGAATCTCCGTCGGTGTAGGCTCCGGGATCTCCGTAGGCGTCGGTTCGGGAATCTCCGTCGGCGTGGGCTCCGGAATTTCCGTAGGCGTCGGCTCGGGAGTTTCCGTCGGAGTCACCGTCGGCGTCTCCGTGGGCGTCTCCGTCGGGGTGAGCACCGGCTCCTCCGTCGGCGTGATCACCGGCGTCTCCGTCGGCGTCGGATCCGGGATCTGCGTCGGTGTGATCTCCGGGATTTCCGTAGGCGTCACGCTCGGGACTTCCGTAGGCGTTGCCTTGGGTTCCTCCGTCGGCGACGCAGACAAAACCGTCCCCGGCGTCGCGCTCACCGAGGTATTGTTCGTTGAAGTTCCGTTTTCATCCTCGCAACCGACCGCAAATGCCGCCATCGCGATGACTACCAACACAACCAGAATTCTTTTCATTGTCGATTTCCTCTCTTCTGCGTGTCTTTCGCAGTTACAACATTCCAAGGTATATTATATCCGAAAATTGTTGTATACACAAGATAAAACGCAAAACGAACGGAATTCCGATCAACCGAAATTCCGTTCGTGATTTTCCGGGAAATAAGCCCTCATTTTCCGCCTTATAGGAGCGACTCCGACACTATCGGATGGTCTCTAAGCGAATCGTATTCGTATTGCCCGACTGACCGCTCGTCTGGCCGCCGGTGAGCACCACGTTATCCCCTTTTTGCAGGCCGAAGACGTCTTTCGCATGGCGAAGCGCATGATAAAACATGACATCGACGGAATTGAACTCCTCACTCAAAACCGGCGTCACGCCCCAGCTTAAGTTCAGTTTTCTCCACGCCTTCTCCGACGTAGTCATTCCGATGATATCGACCGGGCAGCGGAACCGGCTCACCATCCGAACCGTGTTGCCGGACAGGGAACTGATCACAATGCCTTTGGCCTTCGTATCGATCGCCATAGCACACGTCGCGTGGGAAACCGCGTCGATGTTGCTCTTCAGGACATACTCCATGTTGGCGAACCGCTTCGCGTAATCGATATTCCGCTCCGTGTACTCCGCGATCTCCGCCATATTTCTAACGGCGTTCACCGGATAACGTCCCGCCGCGGACTCTCCCGAGAGCATCACGGCCGAGGAACCGTCGTACACGGCATTGGCCACGTCCGAGATCTCCGCACGCGTCGGTCTGGGATTATGGATCATGGACTCCAGCATCTCCGTGGCGGTGATGACTCTCTTGCCAAGGAGACGACATTTCTTGATGAGATACTTCTGGATCGCCGGAACCTCCACAAACGGGATTTCCACACCGAGATCACCTCGCGCCACCATGATGCCGTCCGCGATTTCGCAGATTTCGTCAATGTTATCCACACCGGATCGGTTCTCGATCTTCGCGATAATGTCGATGCTCTCACCGCCGTTTTCGTTCAGAAACTCCCGCATGGAAGCAATGTCCGCCTTGGTCGAGACAAAGGATGCCGCCACGAAATCCACATCGTTTCGGATTCCGAAGAGCAGATCCTCCTTGTCCTGCTCGCTCAGGAATGCGCCCTTTAAGACATGCCCCGGAAAATTCATGCTCTTCCGGTCGGAGATCTCTCCTCCGGCGATCACGCGGCACACCGCATCATCCCCGGACAGCTCGGTCACCTCGAACACAAGAAGCCCGTTGTTGACCAAAATCCGATCGCCGACGGTGAGTTCCCGGATCAGATCCTTGTACGAGACCGAAACCCGCGTCTCGTCGCCCTCCACATCCGCAACCGTGAAGGTGAAGGTCTGGCCTTCGGTGAGCACCGCTTTCCTGTCGCGGAACGTCTTGATTCGGTACTCCGGCCCCTTCGTATCAAGCATCAGCGCAAGCGGGTAATTCAGTTTTTCCCGCACACTCTTGATCAGATCGATCTTCCGCTGGTGCTCTTCATGGGTTCCGTGCGAAAAATTCAATCTCGCCACATTCATCCCCGCCCGACACATCTCGGTGAGGGTCTCTTCGTTCTCACTGGCCGGTCCGATGGTGCAAATAATCTTTGTCTTTCTCATATGTCTGCCTGTCCTTTTCGAAAATGCGTAAACCCGAATCCCATTTTCCGTCCTGCCGGGCAACTCAACCCGCGCACTGCCCCCAAAAACACGGCAAGTGCAACAACCGTTTTCACATTCTTCTCTCTTTTAGAAGAAAAACTCACATTTATTATAGCAATGTTTTCTCGGAAAATAAAGCGAAAAAGCTTTGCGTTGAATGCCGTAACGGCATCCCATAAATGCGAAGCCTGAAACATCTTCCCTGTTCATCGAGTCGATGCGCTCTTTAGATGCGTTTGAGCAAGGAAAGCGCTCCCATTCTCCTTCTCGCCGGAATCTTACCTGTTCGGAGTCCTCAGATGAAAGGGTTTTGCAACGTTTTTCATGTTTTTTCAAAGAATACAAGCAATTACCTTGTAATTTGTATCTGTCTCTGAAAGACTCCCTCGTTATTTTTCAAGTGAAATTTTAGTTTTGACTTGTTTCCCATGTACCCCAAACGAGTATGCGACATGAGAGACAGATACTTTTCTCGAAAATTCCAAGGGAAATAACAAAAGGTTGCCTCTTCCCTTGCAATTTCAGAAAAAAGCACCTTTTCAGACAGGTAAAAAACGTCTCCCACTGGTTGAATGCCGCAACTATTGCGCACCTCGAAAATGCTGGCGCATTTTCGATTCCGATGATTGCGCACCTCGAAAATGCTGGCGCATTTTCGAGGTCGCGGCATTCGTTGAATGCCGCGACTTTAGCGCATAAATCAAACAGCTGCTTGCAAGCAAGCTTGCAGCAGCTGTCCGTTTATGCGCTGTGCGCATTCATCTCATTTTTACGCGGATATTTACGCGGAGATTACTCGATGATCGTAGCAACACGGCCCGAACCAACGGTACGGCCACCCTCACGGATAGCGAAGGTAAGACCCTGCTCCATAGCGATCGGGTGAATGAGCTCGATGGTCATCTCTACGTTATCACCAGGCATGCACATCTCGGTACCAGCCGGAAGCTCGCAAACACCGGTAACGTCCGTAGTACGGAAATAGAACTGAGGACGATAGTTGTTGAAGAAAGGCGTATGACGGCCACCCTCATCCTTGGTAAGAACGTACACCTGAGCGGTGAACTTCTTGTGGCACTTTACGCTACCGGGCTTAGCCA
>JAFRYE010000044.1 GCA_017441265.1 Lachnospiraceae bacterium
ACTTCACCTACGGCGACTGCCAGAAGGAGATGGACATGGTCAACAAGGCGTTCATCGAGATCATGATCGAGGGCGACGCGAACGGCCGCGGCTTCCAGTATCCGATCCCGACATACTCCATCACGAAGGACTTTGACTGGTCCGATACGGAAAATAACCGTCTTCTCTTCGAGATGACCGCGAAGTACGGCACGCCTTACTTCAGCAACTATATCAACAGCGATATGCAGCCCAGCGACGTTCGTTCCATGTGCTGCCGTCTGCGTCTGGATCTCCGTGAGCTCCGCAAGAAGACCGGCGGATACTTCGGTTCCGGCGAGAGCACCGGAAGTATCGGCGTTGTGACGATCAACATGCCTCGTATCGCATATCTTGCGGCAGACGAAGCGGACTTCTACAAGCGCCTCGACCATATGATGGACATCGCGGCTCGCTCGCTGAAGGTGAAGAGAACTGTCATCACGAAGCTTTTGAACGAGGGATTGTATCCTTACACGAAGAGATACCTCGGAACGTTCAACAATCATTTTTCGACGATCGGTCTTGTCGGTATGAACGAAGCCGGTCTGAACGCGAAGTGGATCGGCAAGGATATGACGCATCCGGAGACGCAGGAGTTCACGAAGCAGGTTCTCAACCATATGCGCGAGCGCCTGAGCGATTACCAGGAGATGTACGGAGATCTGTACAACCTCGAGGCTACGCCAGCTGAGTCCACGTCGTACCGTCTGGCAAAGCATGACCGCGAACAGTTCCCGGATATCAAGACGGCGGGTGCTGAGGGCGAGAAGCCGTATTACACCAACAGCTCTCATTTGCCGGTAAGCTACACGGATGATGTGTTCACCGCACTGGACATCCAGGATAAGCTTCAGACATTGTACACTTCGGGAACCGTATTCCACTGCTTCCTCGGCGAGAAGTTGCCGGATTGGCAGGCGGCTGCGAAGCTGGTTCGCACGATTGCCGAGAACTACGAATTGCCGTATTATACGATGTCCCCGACCTACTCCGTTTGTACGGAGCACGGCTATCTGACCGGCGAGGTTGAGGTATGCCCGATCTGCGGCAAGAGAACCGAGGTTTACAGCCGTATCACCGGTTACTATCGTCCGGTACAGAACTGGAACGAGGGTAAGCTTCAGGAGTATCATGATCGTCTCGAGTACAATGTATCCGGCGTGATCGGAAGCGGATGCTGCACCGGCGGCGGAGCAAAAGTATCGGAAGATGTAGTTACTACTCTTGTAGAACAAGAGCCCGCGGCAGCGGCTCCGGCGGAATCCGCAATGGAGATCGTAACGGATGACAAGGGTTCCCTGCTCCTGTTCACGACGCAGAAGTGCCCGAACTGCAAGTTGGCGAAGGAGTTCCTCGAGGGCGTTGACTACACGGTAGTGGACGCGGAAGAGAACAGCGATCTCGCGATGAAGTACGGCATCATGCAGGCACCGACGCTGGTGGTGCTGGGCGGCGATAAGGTTGAGAAGTATGCAAATGCATCCAACATCCGCCGTTATGTCAACGAGCATACAAAATAATCGCGGACGGATTACGGTTCGAAGGTAAAGCAAAGCGGCCCGGCTCGCAGGAAGGCGAACCGGGCCGTATTCAAAATATCGCAGGAGGTGTTGCGCGATGAGCTACGCAGACGATGTTTTTATCCGGATGTGCCGGGATATTCTCGAGAACGGGACCGACACGAGAGGAGAGGCGGTTCGGCCGCACTGGGAGGACGGTACGCAGGCCTATACCATCAAGCGCTTCGGCGTGGTGAACCGGTATGATCTCTCCAAGGAATTTCCGGCATTGACGATCCGCAAGACGCCGGTCAAGTCGGCGACGGAGGAACTGTTGTGGATCTGGCAGAAGAAGAGCAATAACATCAACGATTTCGGTTTACATATCTGGGACTCCTGGGCGGACGCCGACGGTTCCATCGGCAAGGCTTACGGTTACCAGCTGGGCGTGAGACATCAATACAAAGAGGGCATGTTCGACCAGGTGGACCGCGTCATCTACGACCTCAAGCACACGCCGTTTTCGCGCCGGATCCTGACGAACATTTATGTGCATCAGGATCTGCATGAGATGAATCTCTACCCGTGCGCTTACAGCATGACATTTAATGTGACTGCGCCGAAGGACGGGGGAAAGCTTGTCCTCAACACGATCCTCAATCAGCGCTCGAACGATGTGCTTGCGGCAAATGCCTGGAACGTCTGCCAATACGCCGTCCTGACGCACATGATCGCGCAGGTGTGCGATATGCAGGTGGGAGAGTTTGTCCATGTGATCGCGGACGCTCACATTTACGACCGTCATGTGCCGCTGGTGGAGGATCTGATCTCCCGGCCGACGCATCCGGCACCGAAGTTCTGGCTGAATCCGGAGATCAAGGATTTCTACTCCTTTACGAAAAATGACGTCGCATTGACGGAGTACGAGTTCAACGATTGGAACGAGAAGATTCCGGTGGCGATCTGAGCCACGGAACAAATACGGCATCAAAAAAGGAAGGCTTTTACGAGCCTTCCTTCTTGAACGTTGTTAATCAATTGTCGCTAGTCCGAAAGGAGATCCGGATCGACTGCGGTATAGTCGGCAGCCCCCGAAAGAAGTTTGGCAAGAACCGGAACGGAAGCGGCTTCGTCGAGTCCGTAAACGCTGCCGTTGCGGGAAGCGACGGAGTAGACCGGGGCGGAGCCGGAAGTATCCGACAAAAGGAACAGATACTCGTTACCTACGGTCACGGTACCGTTTTGGAGCGTTATGAAAATGTAGCCGGTGTTGCCGGGTTGATTTCGGATCGTCTTCGTCACGATGCAGCGATACGCGGTGGTATTGTCGCGCCCTTCCGCGAAAACCGCGGCTACCGTCGCCACGTAAATGTCCGTCGCAAATGCGGAAACGGTTTCGGGATCCGAGGCTTCGGTATATGCGTTACCGTACGATTCGGCATTCGGCGTGCCGGAAGCCGCTGCGACAGCCTGATAATCGGACCATGCGGCATCGTCCTGTGCGATCAACGGTTCATAGATGCTTACAAAACGGCTGTGCGGATAATACACGGAAACATTTTTCTCCAGAACAAGAAGATAACAGGTGTTCGGGATGTAAGAGAGCACTTTGTCGGAAACAAGGAAGATCTGAGATGTTTCCTCCGCCGGAAGAGTTCCCTTCAGGATGGTTTCCGGATGAAACCGATACTCCGTGTTTCCGTTGACCTCCTCCGTGCCGAGAAATGTCGCCGTGATCACATGCGTTGCGAGCGCGGCTGCCTCGGCGTACGCCAGGTCAACGCTGTCGGAAAGCGCCGTATCGGGATTGGATTTGCCTCCGCCGGATGAATTTTTCGCTTCGTTGGTCGAAGAATTACAGCCGGTCAGGAGAAACAATATCAGTAAAAAACAAAGAAATGATTTTCTTTTCATACGCGATACCTCATTGGTCGGTTTGCGTTGTCTTTCGGTATGTCGTGAAACAGTACGTGAGATTATAGTAGGTCTGCTCCTCACTTTCCTCGGAGAGTTCCCAGTCCGGGTTCTCGTCAAGATTCGGAAAATACGTATCCGCGTCGTAAGCGTAGTCAATCTTCGTCACGTATGCAGTGTCGCACAGGGGCAGAAACTGCTTATAGATGCTTGCACCGCCGATGACGAAAACATCTTCGGGATCATAAGCGGCAGCAGCCTCGGCGGCTTCCTTAACGCTGTGTACGATGACTGCGTCCGGAACATAATATTTCGGATCGCGGGTGACGACAATGTTGACTCGATTCTTGAGGGGCTTGCCGCCGGGGAAACTTTCGAGCGTGGCACGTCCCATGATGACGACTTTGCCGGATGTCTGTTCCCGGAAAAACCGCATATCGGCGGGGATACTCACCAAAAGCTTGTTATTTTTTCCGATTGCCCAGTTGCGATCTACTGCTACGATACACTTCATTGTAAAACCTCCGGCTGTTTTTTTTGCTCTATTATACCACAGAAACAAAGTCTGAGATGTTTTTTTGATTCCGTGGTCTCGGAAAACAGCCGTATCTTTCTATTCTCTACTTAGATGACTGTTTCAGAAAGGTTTTTTTCGCTTTTTGAGCTGAAATTCACAAAATTTTCACATTTTCACTTGTTTGCATACCGTTTTCAACATCTTGTGATTCATCCCCTGCGGATTCGGAGAGTTTCATCCGGCTTTCGGAGTTCTTAGAAACAACTTTTAAGGGAAAACAGAGCATTTTTTATTGCATTTTCCGACAAATGGGACTATGATAGTCTACAAGTTTGCTAGTCGTATCGACAGAGAAAAAATACGGCGGATAGGAGAGTGAGAGTATGTTGAATATCAAGTATGAGCTCACGAAGAGCCCCAAGGCAAAGCCGGCAGCGGATGACCCGCTTCGTTTCGGCACGATCTTTACGGATCATATGTTTGTCATGAACTATGAGGAAGGCAAGGGTTGGTTCAATCCCCGCATCGTTCCTTACGGTGAGATCAGCCTCGAGCCGTCGGCAATGGTTTTCCATTACGGACAGGAAATGTTCGAGGGTATGAAGGCGTATCGGACCGATGACGGCCGTGTTCTTCTGTTCCGTCCGTATAAGAACGCAGAGCGTGCAAACAACTCCAACAAGAGACTTTGCATCCCGCAGATCCCGGAAGAGGATTTTGTAGAGGCGTGCAAGGCGGTTGTTAAGGTAGATCAGGACTGGATTCCTACGAAGCCCGGCACATCGCTCTACATCCGTCCGTTCGTGATCGCTACCGATCCGTTCCTCGGAGTTCGCGTTTCGAATACGTATTTGTTCATCGTTATTCTTTCACCGGTAGGTCCTTACTATGCAGAGGGTTTGAACCCGGTTAAGATCTGGATCGAGGACGAGTATGTGCGCGCCGTTAAGGGCGGTATCGGCGAGGCTAAGACAGGCGGCAACTATGTTGCCTCGCTGGCTGCGCAGGTTAAGGCACATGATGAGGGATATTCGCAGGTACTGTGGCTCGACGGACGCGAGAGAAAGTACATCGAGGAAGTCGGCGCGATGAACATTTTCTTCAAGATCAACGGCACGATCGTAACGCCTATGCTCAATGGTTCCATCCTGCCCGGCGTGACGAGAAACTCGGTTATCGAGGTTTGCAAGAGCTGGGGACTTCCGGTGGAAGAACGCCGGATCTCGGTAGACGAGCTTGTTGAAGCCGGCCGCACGGGAGCGCTCGAGGAGTGCTTCGGTTCCGGTACTGCGGCAGTTATCAGCCCGGTCAGCCATCTTCGTTTCGAGAACGATGTGTTCCAGATCGGCGACGGCGGCATCGGACCGGTAAGCCAGAAGCTTTACGACACGATCACAGGCATTCAGCTCGGCAAGTTGCCGGATGACCGCAACTGGACCGTGGAAGTGAAGTAAGGATCGAAGAAGTACACAGAAACAGGATTCGCCTGCCACGAAGCCGCGTTTATCGCGGACAATCATACTTCGCGGCAGGCGTTTCGAAATTTTCTATATGCATACAGTCAACGGGACGGAAAATGCTGCGTCCAACGCGAGGAGCGTATGAAACATTATTCGAAATTTGACGGCAAACGGGTGTTGATCTGGGGCTATGGCCGCGAAGGTCGCTCGTCGGAGCGGTTTTTGCGGGAGTTCTGCAGCCCGGCGGAGATCGCCGTGTTCGAAGGAAAACGCGAGGACATCGACGAGGACAAATACGACTGGATCTTGAAAAGTCCCGGCATTGTGATGCCCGAGGATCATCCGAAGTATTCGTCGCAGACGGAGATCTTTCTCGAGGAGTTCCGCGACCGCGTGATCGGTGTGACCGGAACGAAGGGCAAGAGCACGACGTCTTCGATGATCGCGCATGTGCTCGGCGAGTGTCTTGAGCAGAAGGTCATTTTGCTCGGCAATATCGGCAAACCGTGCCTCGACTACTACGGTGAGATCGACGAGAACACGGTCATCGTTTTCGAGATGTCATGCCATCAGTTGGCGCATGTCCGCGTTTCCCCGCATGTGGCGGTCTTTTTGAATCTCTTTGAGGAGCATTTGGACTACTACGGGACGATGGAGCGGTATTTTGCCGCAAAATGCAACATCGCCCGGTTCCAGACGCCTGCAGACCGTTTTTTCGTCGGCGCGCAGGTGCCGGCAGTTGCTACGGACGCGGTGAAGACCGTGATCGCGTTCGGTTCGGAAGACAATTATCATCTGCAGGTGCTCGGTGAGCACAACAATTACAATGCAGAGTTTGTATATCGCATCGCGACGCAGGTTTACGGCGCGAGCGACGAGGCCGTGAGAGCGAGCCTTAAGACATTTTGCGGGTTGCCGCACCGGTTGCAGCGCATCGGAGAGAAGGACGGTGTCACGTACTACGATGACTCGATCTCGACGATCCCGAATGCGACGATCGAGGCTTTGGCGGCGATTCCCGGGGCATATTCGGTCATCATCGGCGGAATGGACCGGGGGATTGATTACAGCGCTTTGGTGAGCTTCATCAAGGAGCATCCGCAGTATCGTTTCATCCTTGCGTATGAGACCGGAAGACGGATCTACGCGAGCGTGGGCGAGTGCGACTGGTGCTGCCTGGTGGAGGATCTGGAGCAGGCGGTTGCCACGGCGAAACGGCTGACGCCCGCGGGACGCGCCTGTGTATTGTCGCCCGCAGCGGCTTCCTACGGATATTTCAAGGATTTTGAGGAGCGCGGGGAAGTGTTCCGCGCGTTGGTCGGAGTGTAGGCATGTCCGGCGCGGCCGGGATGGAGACGAGGATGAAAGCGGAGAGCACGTTCCTGTTTACGGGAGACATCGGATTCGACAAATACATGCATCGCAAATGGAACGATAAGCGGCTCGTTTCGGACGAGGTGCTTTCCTTCCTTCGCTCCGGAGATCATCTTGTCATCAACGTCGAGGGACCGATCACCAGACGGCGCAAAGTCGCCGGGAAGAACGCCGTGGCAAGTCTTTTGCACAGCATTCACCCAAATGCGACGAAGTTCTTTCGGACGATCGGCGCGGACGTTTGGAACATCTGCAATAACCACATTATGGATGCCGGAGCGGTGGGAATGGATGACACGCTCGCGGCAGCGGAGGCGTACGGCGCTCTGACGCTGGGGGCCGGCCGAAACATTAAAGAGGCATCGCGGCCATTGGTGTTCCGGGAGGCCGGCGGCATCGGAATGATCGGCGTCGGATACCAGCGCGCCTGCCGGAAAGCCGGCGAGGATACCCCGGGGTGCTTTTCCTGGAGCGATATGGACCGCATCCGTGAGGCGATCGCGGCGGTGAAGAAGAAGTGCCGGTGGTGCGTCGTGGTGGCGCACGGCGGCGAAGAGTTTACGGCGCTTCCGTCGCCGTACACGAGAGACCGGTATCTCGCCTACCTTGAGATGGGGGCGGACATCGTGGTCGGACATCATCCCCACGTGCCGATGAACTATGAGACCGTCGGCGAAAAAGTCATCTTCTATTCCCTGGGGAATTTCATCTTTGACACGGATTATCAGCGGGCGCAGTTCAACACGGAACTCGGCCTGTTTGTGAAGATTCATTTTACGAAGGAGCGGTTTACGTTCGAACCGTTCGGAATCCGGATCGACCGGACGAAAGACCGGATCGCGGCCGGCGAGCTTCCTCGGATCTTCGAGGATGTGCAGGCGGAGGAGTACGAGCTGCTCGCGCCGCTTGCGGCTAAGGTGTTTATCGAGAATACGAAGAGGCAGCTGCGCTTCCTACAGCCGGCGAAATTTGCCGAGGCGACGGAGGACGACTGGGTTGCCGACTTCTATACGCCGCTTCGGAGCGGCAGGGTGCCCGGTGAGGTGCTCGATATGCAGATTGTGTATCCGCTGTCGCAGCGCGAGGCGGAGGGAGCCTGGAGAGAGAGCAAACTTGAGGGTGTAAAGCAATTCATGTTAGAGCAGCTTTGAGAAAGCTGAAGATTACGACGGAAAGGAGGATCGTTATGGCGGACGAGACGACAAAGACCGGTGAAACCATGCCGGAAGAGATGATGCCGGCAGAGAGCGAGACGGTGGACGGCATCGGAAAGACATCGGATTTTACGGATCCGGAAAAACTGTATGATCAACTGGTCGAGACCATCCGGCTGTATCGCCCGACGACGGACCTCTCGATCATAGAGCGGGCGTACAAGCTCGCGAAGGATGCCCACGGCAACCAGAAGCGCAAGAGCGGGGAGCCGTACATCATTCATCCGCTTTCGGTGGCCATCATTCTGGCGGAGCTGGAGATGGATAAAGAGACCATCGTGGCGGGCATATTGCACGACGTCGTGGAGGATACGACGATCACCGAGGCGGAACTGACGAGACTGTTCGGTTCGGAGGTCACGCTTTTGGTGGACGGCGTCACAAAGCTGACGCAATTGAATTATTCGCAGGATAAGATCGAGGTACAGGCGGAGAATCTTCGGAAAATGTTCATCGCCATGGCGAAGGACATCCGCGTCATCGTGATCAAGCTGGCGGACCGTCTGCACAACATGCGGACGATGCAGTACCAGTCGCCGGAGAAGCAGATCGAGAAATCGCGAGAGACGATGGAGATCTACTCGCCGCTTGCGCATCGGCTCGGTATCAGCAAGATCAAGAAAGAACTGGACGACCTGTCCCTCAAATACTTAAAACCCGATGTTTACAAGCAGCTTTCAGAGGATATCAAGGCGACGCGCGCGGACCGCGAGGCGTTTGTCCAGAAGATTTCCGATGAGGTCGGCAAGAAGATGGAGGAGGCCGGGATCAAGGCCGAGATCGACGGCCGGGCCAAGCACTTCTTCAGCATTTACCGAAAGATGGTCAACCAGAACAAGACCATCGAGCAGATTTACGATCTGTTTGCGGTGCGCATCATCGTGGAAAATGTGAAGGACTGCTATGCGGCTCTCGGCATTTTGCACGATATGTACAAGCCGGTTCCCGGGCGCTTCAAGGACTATATCGCGATGCCGAAGGCGAACAATTACCAGTCGCTGCACACGACGCTGATCGGCCCCGGCGGAACGCCTGTGGAGATCCAGATCCGCACCGAGGAGATGCACCGTATCGCCGAATACGGTATCGCGGCGCACTGGAAATACAAGGAATCCCAGAGCGGCAAGCGCGTTGACAACGCCGAGGACGAGAAGCTCGCATGGCTTCGTCAGATCCTTGAGTGGCAACGCGACATGTCCGACAACAAAGAGTTTTTGAACAGCTTAAAGAGTGACTTCGACCTCTTTAACGACAGTGTATACTGTTTCACGCCGACGGGCGAGGTGAAGACGCTGCCGGTCGGCTCCAACACGGTGGATTTTGCGTACAGCATCCACAGTGCGGTCGGCAACAAGATGATCGGTGCGCGGGTCAACGACCGATTGGTGACCATCGATTACGAGATCCAGAACGGCGACCGTGTGGAGATCATCACGTCCCCGAACGCGAAGGGACCCAGCCGCGACTGGCTCAAGATCGTCAAGAGCGCGCAGGCCCGCAACAAGATCAATCAGTGGTTCAAGGCGGAACTGAAGGACGACAACATACTGAAGGGCAAGAACGCGATCGCGGCATTTGCCAAGACCAAGAGTTTGAATCTCGCGGAGATATCCAAGCCCGAGTACATGGATTCCTGCCTCGTCAAATACGGCTTCCGGGATTGGGATTCCCTCATGGCCGCAGTCGGCCACGGGACCATCAAGGAAGGTCAGGTCGTCAACAAACTGTACGAAGAGTGGAACAAGGCACGTCTGCGCACGATGACGACCGAAGAACGGGCGGAAGAGCTGCTCTTAGAGGAGAAGCCGCGCCAGGTTCACGAGAAGCAGGGCGGCATCAACGTGCAGGGCATGGAAGGCCTTGCCGTACATATCTCCAAGTGTTGTTCGCCGCTTCCGGGCGATCCGATCATCGGCTTTGTAACGCGCGGGCGCGGGATCACCATCCATCGCAAGGACTGCGTGAACATTCAGCATCTCTCGGCGGAAGACCGGCAGAGGATCTGTGAGGTGACGTGGCCGGCGACCGAGACGGGAGACGCGGACGACAAGCGCCTGTACAACGCGGAACTTCGCATTTTCGCGAACAATTCCCACAAGTCGGCGGCGCTCGTTGCGGTGGTGCAGGTCCTGAGCGAGAACAACTGCAACCTCCTCGCGACGTCGACCCGTCAGGGGAAAAATGATATCAGCACCATTTTGGTGAGTTTCGAAGTGCACGGCACAAGCCAGCTCAACACGGTCATGAACCGCATTCGCCAGATCGAGTATGTGGTGGATGTCGAGAGAGCGTCCGGCTGAGAGGAAAGGAGCGGATCATGCGGGTGATTCGGACATTGCACGTCGGACCGGTGCAGACGAACTGCTATCTTGTCGGTAACCCGGAGACGGAGCAGCTGCTCATCGTCGATCCGGGCGCGGAACCCGATGTGATTCGGGACGAGATCCGCGATACCGGCATGATGCCTGCGGCGATATTGCTGACGCACGGTCATTTTGATCATATCGGCGCGGTTCGCGAACTGCTGAAGGTCTATGACATTCCGGTCGTCGCGGGGCGCGGGGCCGAGGAGTTTTTGAAGGATTACGACAAGGTTGCTCCGGGGATGTTCGGAGATCATCTGACGCGGGAGCAGCTTCATTTTCCGGTGAAGAAGTATGTGGAGGACGAGGAGCTCATCGAGTATGCGGGTTTCCCGATCACGTGCTTTGCGACGCCGGGGCATACGTCGGACGGCGTGTGCTTTTTCTTCCCGACGGAGGGCGTGCTCTTCAGCGGGGACACGCTGTTTTTGGAGAGCATCGGACGGACGGATCTGCCGACCGGAGATGCGAAGGTGCTGATCGAGTCCATACGGCAGCAGTTGTACCGTCTGCCGGGGGAGACGCTGGTGTTCCCGGGACACGGTCCGGCGACCAACATTGATTACGAGAAACGATACAACATATACACCTGGGAGAGGGGACAGACCAAAGAACAGGTGAGCTCGCAGACGAAGGAGAGACGTTCGTGGTTCCGGCGCAAGCCCAGGAACACGGAGCCTTCGGAAGCGGAGACAACGGGAAAGGATTCCGATGGACAGTCTGATTGAACTGAATCTTTACGGGCGGGATTATGAGCAGGAACTGCGGCCGCTGATCCGCGCGTTTCTTCCCCACAGCGAGTTTGAGGTGAACTTCTACGAGGCTGAGGAGGAACCCATGCGCGAGCTCTGCAGGGAGGAGCCGACACTTCTGCTGGCGGCCAACGCGGCGTATGAGTACACATTTTCCTGTATCCTGATGAACGACTGGTTCCGCATTCGGGTTTATCGCCTGGGCGAGCGGATCGGCTCGGCGGACGCGGACAATGTCAACCCGGAACGCAAAGCTTATCGGAACCGCGTGGCGCGCGAGATCTACCGCATTCTGGCGGCCGATACCGGTGTTGCGCTGCCCTGGGGGATTCTTACCGGGGTGCGCCCCACGAAACTCATATACGAGGGCCTGGAGGCCGGAGAGACGCGGTCGGCGCTGGAGGCGCGGCTGCGGGATGAGTATCTTGTGAGTGAAGAGAAGATCGCGACCGGATTTCAGGTGGCGATGCGCGAGCGGGAAATCCTCACGGGGATGAACTATCGCGGCGGCTACAGCATTTACATCGGAATACCGTTCTGCCCGACGACGTGTCATTACTGTTCCTTTACGTCCTACCCCGTGGAGCGCTTCGGCGCGATGCGGGACGCGTACCTGGACGCGCTTACAAAGGAACTGGAGTACCTCGGCGGGTGTATGCCCGGCAGACGGCTGCAGACGATCTACATCGGCGGCGGAACGCCGACGGCCCTCTCGGAGGAGCAGCTGGAGCGGTTGCTGCAGACCGTGCGGAGATGCCTTACGATGCAGGACTGCATAGAATTTTCCGTGGAGGCCGGACGGCCGGACAGCATCACGGAGCGGAAACTGCAATTGCTGAAGGAGTACGGCGTCACGCGCATCAGCGTCAATCCGCAGTCCATGCAGCAGCGCACGCTCGACCTGATCGGGCGCCGGCACACCGTGCGGCAGATCGTCGACGCGATGCATATGGCGCGCGCGGCGGGGCACGACAACATCAATATGGACATTATCATCGGCCTGACCGGGGAGTGCCCGGACGACGTTCGCGACACGCTTGCGCAGATCGCGGAACTCGATCCGGATTCGCTCACGGTGCACACGCTTGCCAGAAAGCGCGCGGCGCGGCTGACGACCAATAAAGAGGAGTACGAGGGGCTCGACGCGCAGGGCGTGCCGGAGATGCTCCGCGCAAGTATCGACTTCTGCCGCGAGCATGCGTACCTTCCGTACTACCTGTACCGCCAGAAGAACATGGCCGACAATCTGGAAAATGTCGGTTACGCGCGGCTGGGCAAAGAGGGCATCTACAACATCCTCATCATGGAGGAGAAGCAGACGATCCTCGCGGCCGGTGCAGGTGCGATGTCGAAGTTCGTCTTCCACGACGAGGATCGCATCGAGCGCGTGGAAAATGTGAAGAGCCTGACGGACTACATCGGCCGCATCGACGAGATGATCGGTCGGAAAAAGGCATTTTTCGAGGCAAATGAGGGACTATGAATCTTGAGAGAGAACGACAACTGATCGGACGCATGGGACAGCGCCTGCCGGAAGCGAGAGACCTGCGGGATTTCTACGCCCACGGGGAGGTCGTGAGCCGGCTTGCCGTTTTGGTGGCGCAGGAGCTCGGCATGTCGGAGGAGTTCTGCCGCGAGATCGAGATTGCCGGAATGCTTCATGATATCGGCAAGCTGGAACTGTCGGACGTCATCTACGGCAACAGCCGCGACATCCTGGCGGTCGAGCGATCCAAATACGTCCGCATGCATCCGGCGCTGGGCATCGATGTGCTCCGCAAGGAGGGCGTCTACTCCGAGGAGGTCATCTCCTTCATCGCCAACCACCACGAGAACTTCGACGGGACGGGCTATCCGTACCACCTGGAGGGCGAGGACATTCCGTACGGCGCGAGGATCCTGCGGGTGTGCGACGTGTTCGCGGCGCTTGTGAGCAACCGGCGGTACCGGGCGGCATTTTCCGTGGATACCGCGATCGAGATGATGATCGACGACGTTCGCGAGTACGATATGAAGGTGTTCCTGGCGTTTCTCAAGGTCGTATACAGCGAAGAGTTCGGTGAAGTCCGGAAGTTGATCGAGCGGGCGCTGCAGCAGGACGCGGAAGACGCCGCGAAGGAAACCGCAAAATGACAACATCGGCGCAGTGACGCCGCAAGGAGGATATATGAGCAACAAAGTGCAACCGAGAATACTGCCCGGATTCATGGAGCTTCTGCCGGAGGATCAGATCGCGTTCAACCGCATGTACGACACGATCCGCCGCGTGTATGAGAGATACGGCTTCCTGCCTTTGGACACGGCGACCATCGAGCTTTCGGAGGTGTTGCTTGCGAAGGCCGGCGGTGAGACCGAGAAGCAGATATACCGCTTTCAGAAGGGCGACAATGACCTGTCGCTCCGCTTCGACCTGACGGTGCCGCTGGCGCGTTACGTTGCGCAGCACGCGGGCGAGTTGACGTTCCCGTTCAAGCGCTACCAGATGAGCAAAGTGTTCCGCGGCGAGCGTCCGCAGAAAGGACGTTTCCGCGAGTTTTATCAGTGCGATATCGATGTGATCGGCGTGGATTCCCTTGACATCGTGTACGATGCCGAGATGCCGGCGGTCATTTATCAGGTGTTCAAGGAACTGAATTTCGGTGCGTTCACGATCCGTATGAACAACCGTAAAGTCCTGAACGGCTACTTTGAGTCCCTCGGTTATGCGGACCGCATCGGCGACATCTTACGCACGATCGACAAGCTGGAGAAGATCGGCCGCGAGGCGGTGGAAGAGGAACTGGAGCGCTTCGGCGTCGCTTCGGCGGACGTCTCGAAGATCTTGGAGTTCCTTGCGATCGGCGGCGGCAACGACGATGTGATCGCGGCTCTTCGCGCGCAGTCGACGGAAAATGAGCTTTACCGCGAGGGCGTTGAGGAGCTCGCCAAAGTCATCGGATATCTCCGCGGCTTCGGCGTTGAGGAGAGCGCGTTCAAGATCGACCTCACGATCGCGCGCGGCTTGGATTACTACACCGGCACGGTGTTCGAGACGATGCTCAACGATTATCCGAGCATGGGAAGCATCTGCTCCGGCGGACGCTACGACAATCTGGCCGGATACTACACGGATCAGAAACTTCCCGGCATCGGCATCAGCATCGGTCTGACGCGTCTGTTCTACCAGCTCAAGGAGAACGGGCTCATCACCGCAGGAAGCTCCTGCCTTGCTCGCTGCCTGGTCATCCCGATGGACGAGACGCTCTTCGGCGCGGCGCTCATGGCGGCGACGGCGATCCGCGGCGCGGGCATCCCGGCGGATGTCTACTACCAGAACAAGGGTATGAAGCAGAAGATGAAATATGCCGCGAAAATCGGCGTTCCGTATGCGGCCATCATCGGCGGCGACGAGGCTGCTTCGGGCACGGTCATGCTCAAGAACATGGAGAACGGCGAGCAGCGCGCGGTGGCGGTTGCGGATCTCGCAGACGCCGTTCGATAATCGATTTTGCCGCGGATGACGGGTTTTCCGCTATAAAATCAAACTTTTCCCGGCGCGGGGCTCATTTTCCGAGAAAAAGAGCCTGCACGCGGGCTCGCGGGACTTTCTTCGCGTGACAAACGGAATAGCATTTGTTATTATGGGAATGGACGGTTTCGCCCGTCGGGCGGGACGTAACCAGTCGAAAAAAGGAGATATTCAATGAACGTAACAAAAACGGGGTTTGGTACTACGAAAGACGGAAAAGAAGCTACGCTGTACACGATGGAGAACAAGAACGGCATGAAGGTGACGGTCTCCGACTTCGGTGCAGTGATCGTCAATATTATCGTTCCCGACAAGGACGGCAAATTCGATGACGTGGCGCTTGGCTACGACAGTGTGACCGGCTACGAGGACAACGGTCCCGGTTACGGTTCCTTCATCGGAAGACATGCGAACCGCATCGGCGGCGCGACATTTACCGTGGGCGGCAAGACGTATGAGCTTGCGAAAAATGACAATGCCGTCAACAACCTTCACAGCGGTCCGAAGAGCTACAACAAGTACTTCTACGACGTTGAGACGTTTGTCGACGAGGAGAGCGTAAGCGTTGAGTTCTCGCGCCTTTCGCCGGACGGCGAACAGGGTTTCCCGGGCAACCTCGATGTTTCCGTGACCTACACGCTCACCAATGACAACGACCTTGCGATCGAGTATTTTGCGGTCAGCGACAAGGATACGGTGATCAACCTGACGAACCATACGTACTTCAACCTTGCAGGTCAGGCAAGCGGCAGCATTCTGGATCAGGAAGTGTGGATCAACAGCCATCAGATCACGCCTACGGACAATCTTTTAATCCCTACGGGCGAGATCATGGACATCACCGGCACGGCCATGGATTTCCAGAACGCGAAGCCGATCGGACGCGATATTGAGGCGGACATGGAGTGCCTCAAGATTGCCGGCGGCTACGACCACAACTACGTACTTGATCTTGACATCGAGGACGACGAGATGGAACTCGTTGCTTCGCTTTACGACAAAAAGAGCGGCCGCAAGATGGAGGTCTACACCGACCTTCCGGGCATGCAGCTCTACACCGGTAACTTCATCGATCCCGCCGGCGATCCCAATCCCGGCAAGGGCGGCGTGAAATACCAAAAGCGCGGCGGTGTTTGCTTCGAGACGCAGTTCTATCCGAACTCCTGCAACATCCCGAGCTTCCCGACCAGCATCTTCCAGGCCGGTGAGCCCTATGATTTCTGCACGGTGTACTCGTTCACGATCGAGTGATTGACAATTTAGATTTCGACAAAGACGGAGGCCGCTCACTTTGAGTGGCCTTCTTGTGCCTTCGGACAGGGGTTGCTCTTTTCAAAAGTATGCTGACAGCACAATACACGGGAAATGATTGGCGCTATAATTTAAGAAAACATCTATAGGAGGTAAGGATATGACGCCGATCAGATATGCAACTTCATTGTGGACTTTTTACATCAAGGGTGAGATCAAGGACGAACACAATTTCATTGTTCTCCGCATGCCCAACACCATCCTCGGATTCATTCCGCTGGGAGCAAAAACCAACAAGGTTCCGATCAGCCAGGTGGCATCCACGTCAACCAACTTCCGAATGAACCTGAAAAGCTTTTTGGCCGGTTTGCTCGGTATGTTTGTCGGACTCGGTTTCCTCGGAAAATCCCCCGTTTTCGGGATCATCATGTTGCTTTGGGGCTTCGGTACCTTCATCGATGCCTTCGAGATCGATCTGGTTGTGACGACCACAGGCGGACAGGATATTCTGGTGGATTTTCTGATCTTCGAAAAAGCCAAAGCGGCTTTGGCATCGGATGAGATCAACGACATCGTGTCCGGCCGGCTCGATGACACCAACGTGCGGGAGCAGACGGACAGGATCAATGAGAATTCGAAAGCGCAGACAGACCGTATCGTCGATGCGATCAATCGTCGGTAAGTAATATCCATAGACAGAAACAGCGACCTGACAGGGTCGCTGTTTCTATGTTTATCGTTTCTTTTATCCTTCCACCATCACGCCGACTTCCTGTGCTTTCTGAAGCTCGTAATAGTAGCCTCCGGCGGCCATGAGTTCGGCGTGGGTGCCGCGCTCCACGATCTCGCCTTCGCGGACAACACGGATGAGGTCCGCGTTTTGGATGGTGGAGAGGCGGTGGGCGATGGCGACGATGGTGCGCTGCCCTGCGAGGCGGTTGATGGCGGCCTGAATGTGGCGCTCGGTCTGCACGTCGACAGAGGCGGTCGCCTCGTCGAGAATGATGATCGGCGAGTTGCGAAGGATGGCGCGGGCGATGGCGACGCGCTGTTTCTGACCGCCGGAAAGGCGAAGACCGCGCTCACCGACCTGGGTCTCATAGCCGTCCGGCATCGCGAGAATGTCCTCGTGGATGTACGCCGCCTTGGCGGCTGCCTCAATCTCCTCGGCGGAGGCGCCGGGCTTGGCGTAACCGATATTTTCCGCGATCGAGCCGTTGAAAAGGAACGTATCCTGCAAAACCGGCGAAATGTTGTGGCGCAGGCTGGCAAGCGTCACGGTGCGAATGTCCGTGCCGTCGACGAGAATGCGCCCCTGAACGGGGTCATAGAAGCGGGAGATCAGCTGCGTCGCGGTGGTCTTACCGACGCCGGTAGGACCGACGAGGGCAACCATCATGCCGGGCTTGCACTCAAAGGAAATGTCCTTGAGAACGGGGATGTCGTTGCCGTAATCAAAACTCACATGGTCGAAGGCGATCGAGCCGCGGACATCCGTGAGTTCCGTCGCGCCCTCGGCATCGGTGATGGAGGAGGGCGTCTCCAGAATGACGGTCACACGCTCGGCTCCGGCCAGAGACTGCTGAAGGTTCTCCAAAAGGTTTGCGAGCCCCGAGACGGGCGCGTAGAACAGCGATAGGTAGAGGACGAAGGCCACGATGTCGGCCACCGTCAGCTGGCCCTTGTAGGCGAGATAGCCGCCGAAGAACACGACCAAAACCGTACCGGCCGCCGAGAGCAGCTCAACGCACGGATGGAAAATGGCGCTGGCCCGCAGGGCGCGAAGCATTGCGGTCACCTGTTCGAAACTCTTGCGGCGCACGCGCTCGCCCTCGTATTGTTCCTGGCCGAAGGCCTGAATCTCATGGAGTCCGGAGAGACTGTCCTGCAGCTGCGCATTGAGCTCGCCCATGGTCTTCTGCGACGCGCGGAAGAACGGGCGGACGATCTTGGCGAAGATCACGCCCGAGAGCAAAATGAGCGGGATCGGAGCGCAGGTGATGAGCGCCAGCTTCCAGTTGACGGTCAGCAGGATCACCAAAACGCCCGCGAACGTCACGAAGTTGGTGATCAGGTCGGGGATCATATGCGCGTACAGAAGCTCGAAATCGCGCGTGTCATTGACCACGCGGCTCATCAGGTCACCGGTCTGCTTGTCGTGGAAAAACGCAAGGTCCAGGCTCTGCAGCTTGTCGTAGAGGCGGCTCCGCAGATCTCCCACCAGATACCATGCCGCCCGGTGCGCCAGATAGTTGCTCAAAAAACGGAACAGCACCCGGAGCAGGTAAAGCCCGAGCAGGAGCAGTGCCAGCAGCCGGATGGACGATAACGCCTCGTCATCCACGCCCTTCTCGACGATTCCCGTCATGTGGGACAGCACCTTCGGCGCCGAGAGGTTAATGACCGTGAGGGCAAATGTCGACAGGATCGCGATCACGTACAAGCCCTTGTACCGGGCCGCTTCCTTGGTCAGTTTCCAGAGAGTCTTCATGGGGCCTCCTTTGGGATACCGCCCGGCGATCTTCCGGGCAGGAGCAGTTCATCTTGTTATTACCGTTATCATATCGCATGCGGAGTTGCCGAAAAATGGGATATGTTAGCGAAATCCCGTCCGCCGACAATTGCGCGACGATTGCCGTTTATGGTATAATGAGCCGGTCAATGAAAGATTGACAGATTCATTTTACGGGGGAAAAACAGTATGAAGTATCGGAAAATGAGCCTGCTCGTCGGGCTGGTCGCGGTCATGATCGCCGTTTTGGCCGGCTGCCGGAGCGAGAAAAAGGCGAAGACGGTCAAAGGAAGCATGAGCGAGATGCTCGCGGACATCGCGGCAATGGATTCGGGCGAGATCACCGGGAAGTACGGAGAAAACATGATCGCGGATACCTGCTTTACGATCCGCTTCAACTGGCCGGACAATGCGGCCTCGATCTCGACATACACGCAATATATTTTCCGTGAGGATGATGAGAATGCCGAAACATATAAAAAAGCCAATGAAGCGTTTGCCGAGAATCCGACGGAATTGTTTGTATTCAAGGACGGAAAACTGTATTACAACATCGGGATCAATCTGAATGCGCACATGGTCAGGAAGCAATTGAAAGAGAGCACAGCTTCGGTGGTGGCCCTGAACCGGAATACTTACGGCGCCAAATGGATCGAGATCCCGCTTCCGCAGGCGTTGAACGGCGAGAAACTGAAGAAACTCTTCGGGCGCATGATCGCTGCCTGCGGGAATGTGGCGGAACTCGGTGACAAAGCG
Organism: Lachnospiraceae bacterium; assembly: GCA_017441265.1. Taxonomy (GTDB): domain Bacteria; phylum Bacillota; class Clostridia; order Lachnospirales; family Lachnospiraceae; genus ISDg. Next base: position 19,142 of record JAFRYE010000044.1, read on the forward strand.
GGAACCGACGGAGATTACACATTTTCCGTACAGGCGGATCGGGAAATTGACTTTACAAAGAGCGTCCGCGACTGGGAGGCGGCGAATCTGAAAGAGATCTTTACGGCAGTCTTCGACGATCTGTCCGAGATCGATTGGAAGGAGTATCTGAAGACGCTGTATAACTTTTACGAGAGCGATCTGAGGGAGATTCTCCGTGACCACGGCGGAGAACTCGGGCTGACAGAGAAACAGCTGGATGACTTCAAAGAGATCCTCGGGACCGATGTGGCGGCAGAGACGCTTTACCAATACGTTACGCTCATGCTTTTCGGTGTCAAGCATGAGGATCAGGACGGCGCAAAGACCGCAGAGAAGCGTGCGGAGGATCTGAGGGATGCAATCCTCAAGGAGACCGATATAACGATCGAAAACATGCAGGATCCGTACCGTGAAGAGAAACGGTACACAACAAAGTTTGAGGCTCGTTTGCAGGCTAAGAAGGAAAACTACAGCTTCACAATGACCGAAGAGGTGAAGGAGGACGGAACGTACCGGAGTAAGATTACCGCCGATGTGACGCCCGGCAAAGTCAGCATAAGCGCGCCGGACGAAGTAGTCACGCTCCGATGGGCTGTTGACGAATTATACCGGTGATCGGGAAGATTGGTAAAACGATCACCGCAGAGAGGAAACGGATGGACGGGAAAACCACAACACAGAGCGGGATCAGCGGCAGTGTTCTGAAAATGATCGCCGTTATCACTATGGTGATCGATCATTTGGCGGCGTATCTGACGGCGTATCGGCCGGAATTTTTCAAGTTCAGTTTCGGCACGGTCGCCGGCCGTTCAATCACGGTCAACTGGATCATGCGAACCGTCGGACGCACGGCCTTTCCGCTGTTTTGCTTTCTGGTTGTTCAGGGCTTTTTGTACACCCGTAACCATGTGCGGTACGGGTGCGCATTGTTTATAGCGGCGCTGATCTCCGAAGTACCGTTTGACCTTGTTCGCGGTTCGGCCTGGGATATGGGAAAGCAAAATGTTTTCTTTACTCTGTTGTTCGGGTATCTCGGGATCTGCTGCTACGAGCAGTTTCGCGACCGGCTGGAGCTTCAGATACCGTCCGTGATCGCGCTGCTTGCGGTGGCGTACTTCTTCAGGGCGGACTACGGTGTCTTCGGTTACGGTGTGATCGTGCTGTTCTACCTGATCCGTGAGAACGGCATTGCCATGAGTTTGATCGGCATGATCATGCTCGGATGGCGGTCATTTCCGGCCTATATATTGATCCCGATGTACAACGGCCGCAGAGGCTTCATTCGCGGCAAGGTCCTGAAATATGCATTCTACGCATTTTACCCGGTGCACCTGCTGGCGCTGTATGCGGTGCAGTGTATGTTGAAATAGAAAACTTGAAAGAACGAAAAAACTGCCCCGGAAGATCGGATCCTCCGGGGCAGCTTTGCTTTTGGTTTGATTACTTCGTGCCGAAAATGCGGTCGCCGGCGTCGCCGAGACCGGGCAGGATGTAGCCGTTCTCGTTGAGACGCTCGTCCATGGCACCGATGTAGATGTCTACGTCCGGATGCGCTTTCCGGAGAGCCTCAAGGCCTTCGGGAGCTGCGATCAGACACAGGAAGCGGATGCGGTTGATGCCGCGCTTCTTGAGCATGTCGATGGCTGCGATGGCGGAACCGCCGGTCGCGAGCATCGGATCCACGACAAAGATGTCGCGCTCTGCCGCGTCGTGAGGCACCTTGCAGAAGTACTCGTGGGGCTCCAGAGTCTCCTCGTCGCGGTAGAGGCCGATGTGGCCGACTTTGGCGTTGGGGTTCATGCGGAGAATACCGTCGCACAGGCCGATGCCGGCGCGGAGGATCGGGACAACACAGAGCTTCTTACCGGCGATCTCCTTGACTGTAGTCTTGCAAAGAGGAGTCTCGATCACCTTGTCCGCAAGCGGGAGATCGCGGCTCGCTTCATAGTATATCAACATCGCGACCTCGTTGACCAGATCGCGAAAATCCTTCGTAGACGTTTCTTTCATCCGCATGATGCCGATCTTGTGCTGCAGAAGCGGATGGTCCATAATCACTACTTTTCCCATTGTTTCCTTCCTCCTGAGTGAACTTGACGATGTGCTTGATCGCACCCTAAATATTATACTACCAGGGAGCGGAAAAGTCAAAAGCAAACCGTCCCGAATTCCCGCAGTTGACAATTTCTTCTCCGCAATCTATGATGAAAGGACAGACACCGTTCGGAGAGGGCGGGAGTATCGGGGGAACAGAGCGAATGTACAAGATCAGTCGAAATCGTGAGGAGAACACGATATTGATCCCGGCGACGTTGGATATGCATTTTCCGCTGATCCGGTTTATGTTTTGGTCAAAGGGATACCGCGTCGTGCCGTTGGATGAGAGCGACGAGTTTTTGATCCGCGAAGAGGGCCTGAAGTATGTGAACTACGACATCTGCTATCCGTTTGTGCTGATGACGGGGCAGGTGGTGCGTGCCTTAAAGAGCGGACGGTATGATCCGAAGAAGACGTTCATACTGATGCCTACGGCCGGTGATGCGTGCCGCGGGGCATGCTACATCGGACTGATGAAGCGGTCGCTTAAGAATTCGCATTTTGACGACGTGCGGGTGATGACGATCAACGTGCGGCACGTGTGCGACGAGATCTCGTTAAAGATCACGCCGAGCATGGGCATTCGAGGTCTGTTCGGATTGTTCTACGGTGACATTTTGTTGCTTTTGGTTCATCAGACGCGGCCGTACGAAGTGAACAAAGGAGAGACCGACGCACTTTGCAAGCGGTGGATGAAGGAGCTCTCCAAGGACATCCGGCTGGGGCAGCATCTGACGCCGTGGGCGCTGAAGAAGAACTTCCGTCGCATCGCGGAGTCGTTCCGGCAGGTGCCGAAGCGGAAGGAGAAGCGCCAGGTCATCGGGATTGCGGCGGAGTTTTACGTGAAGTACTGCGCTCTCGGGAACTGGGAAGTGGTGCGCTATCTTGAGGAAAATAACTGCGAGGCGCATGTCAACGGTGCCTCCTGGTACGGCCTGTATTACATCGATTCGCACAAACCCAAAAGCTGGAATCCGGAGAGAGTGGGATTTGAGCTGGCGAAGAAGCTGATGATCCGCGTGCAGGATTGGATGATCGGCGCGCTGCATGAAAACGGTTTCCATTGCCTGAGCCGCTACGAGGAGATGGAGAAAAATTCCCGGGAGCTGGTGTCGCGAAATCTCACGGTGGGCGACGGATGGCTGCTGGGAGCGGAGACCATCGACTATGTGCGAAACGGGATCAAAAAGGTGCTGTGCATCGCGCCCTTCGGTTGCATGCCCAACGTGTGCGCGGGGCGCGGAGTGTATCCGAATCTTCGGCGGGCGTTTCCGGATTCGGCGATCACCGTCGTGGAGACGGACTCGGCGGGCTCAAAACTGAACTATTACAACCGCATCCGGATGCTGATCGACCTGAAGATGGAATCCAGACCGAAACAAAGAAAATAACAGAAAAACAAAAGCGGGCGCCGTGCCCGCTTTTTGTGTTGCAAAAAGTTCCCAATAAAAGAGGAGAAGCCCGAGTAAGTGTTGCCTTACCGGGCTAATATTATATGAAAATTTGAATAGGCTTATTTTATGAAGAAGTTTTTTCTCTCTCTTTTCTATGTCTGCATTATAACAAGTAAATATGAGCAGAGTTTGTCAAAAAAGACAACAGTTTGTAAACATTTCATAACAAATCCGAAGGAAAATGTGAAAACGAAAATTCGGGGGCCGGGATGATCGGCAGCGACCCGGAGGCCTTTCGGAAGACATAAAAAAGTCCCCATAAAAGAGGAGAAGCCCGAGTAAGTGTTGCCTTACCGGGCTGATATTATATGAAAATTTGAATAGGCTTATTTGGTTCGGAACTTTGTCTTCCCTGTTCCTTATGTCTGCATTATATCGTACAAATATTAGCAGAGTTTGTCGAAGAAACTAACAATTTGTAAACAGTTTGTAAAAATGAAAAAGGAAAATAAAAACGCGCGAAAGGCCTTATTTTCCGCGGAATCTATTGACTCACAAGCCGCCGGACACGTATAATTAGGGCAGAATCGGCGTCCCGGACGCCGGTGCTTCGAAATGCAAAACGGAATTGTGAACATACGGAAAATGATTTCGGAAAGAGGTTTTTGTATATGAAAGAATTCATCAAGGGCGCGAATCCGTACATGCCCCTTTGGGAGCACGTGCCGGACGGAGAGCCGCGCGTGTTTGAGCACAACGGCGAAAAGCGCGTATATGTGTACGGTTCGCATGATATTGAGAGGGAGCAGTATTGCGGCCGGAATTATGTCGTTTGGTCGGCTCCCGTGACGGATCTGACGGACTGGACGTACCACGGAGTTTCTTACGAGGCGATGTATGAGGATTCGGTCCTCTATGCGCCCGACGTTGTGAAAAAGGGTGACACGTATTATCTCTATGCGGCGGAGCGCAAGGGAAGCCTGGTTGTGGTGGCTTCTGCGAAGACGCCGTGGGGGCCGTTCACCAATCCGGTTCCGACGAAGCTCGGCTTCGACCCCGGTGTGCTGGTGGACGATGACGGCAAGGTTTACGCTTACTGGGGCGGCTGTGCCGCGCCCTGCTATATCGCTGAGATGGAAGATGACATGGCGACGATCAAGGAGGAGACGATCGTCGCGAACCCGCTCGGGCATTCGACATGTCCTTGGGATCCCCGTGATGACGGGCACATCTCGCTGATCGACGCATTTTTCGAGGCATCGAGCCCGCGCAAGGTGCTCGGCAAATACGTCTTCATCTACTCAAAGCGCTACGAGATCCCGCTCCCGCAGTACGGCATTCACGAGCCGTGCAACGGCTTTCTGTCGTACCGCATCAGCGATTCGCCGTTCGGACCGTTTCATGACGGCGGCGACATCAGCTTAAACGGCGGCGAGATCCTTAAGGACGGCGAAGGCCACGGCACGATGACGTACCGTTGGGGCAACAACCACGGTTCGATCATGGAAGTGAACGGACATTGGTACGTGTTCTATCATCGCCAGACCGGCGTGAACGAGTTCTCACGCCAAGCGATGCTCGAGCCGATCGATGTGGCTCTGGGCGGCGACGGCAGACTGTACATCGGCGACGTGCGTTACCTTGACGGCGAGCCCGTGTCCTCACAGCCCGTGGAGATGACCTCGCAGGGAGCTCATATAAACGGTCTGGATGCACGCAAATGGATTTCGGCCGGCTATGCCTGCCACATCTTCGGCGGCGCCACGACGGCATATATTGAGCCCGGCTACGAGCAGCGTGACGACATATCGACACCAGTTGTGAACATTTCGACCGGGACAACCGTGGGTTTCCGTTATCTTCAGTTCGGCGCCAACCCGCCGAAGACCGTGACCGTCGTTTTGGCGAAGCCTTCGGAGACAACGGTGAATGTCCGTCTGGATTCGCACAGGGGTCGTGTGATCGCGAGACTTCATTTTTCGAACGGTGAGGCTGTGCAGTCCGCATCGCTGTCTGCCGGCGTGATCGGAAAGCATGCACTGTACTTTGAGTTCCTGCAAAGCGAAGGCGGGACGTGTTCGTTCGACCGGTTTACATTTGATTGACCGGGGTGTGTCAGGGATAGAATTATAATCGGAGGAGGATGAAACTATGGGAGATCCTACAGACGTTATCGATCTTGCGATCGAGTTGCTCGGGGTGTTCACGGAGAAGGAGGAGCCCGAAGATGTTCCCCACCGCTTTACGATTGACGATACGGACTCTCGCGGGAGAAAACTGTACTGGTACTGCAGCAAATGCGGCCAGCGCAACAATACCAAATCGATCAATTGTGTGGAGTGCGGCGGGAAGCGGTAACGGCCGCCCGGAATGAAAGGAGTTTCGCGCGTGGGGGCGCGAGTGAGTCAGTATGTGTAAGAACAATAACGGTTTTCGAAGCAATCGGGTCAGTGTTTTCGTACTGACCCTATTGTTGTGTCTCGGAGCGCTGAGCGGTTGCGGCAGGGAGAATAACGCTTCGCCGGAGCCGACCGTGAGCGCGGCGCCTACGCAGGAGGTCACGCCCACAGGCACGCCCGTGCCGACGCTTTCACCGACATCGGTTGTGCCGTTTGTGAAACAGGCGTACGAGACCTGCGGTCGGGATGACGTTTACCGCGTGCCGGTCGCGGAGCTGTCGGATGGTTGGGACGTCATGTCGTCGAAGTTCGCCGGGGAGTACGCCGCACTTTGGCTTACCCGGGACGAGGGCGGCGGAATGACGGAAGATCTCATCGTTTTGCTTCGCCCGGAAGTGACTTCCGAGCAGTACCGGATGAAGCCGGCATTTACCGCCGGAAACTTCTGTGTGCTTTCGGACGGAACGGTTATCGTAAGCGAGGTGGGAACCCTCGTGATGCATGTTTTCAACAATACTCTGACGGAGATCAGGACAATCCCGGTGTCCGGCGACAAAGGCACGGGCGTGATCGGGTTCGGTGAGGACGGGACTGTCTGGACGACGGATCCGCAAGATGCAAAGCTGATCGCGACGGATCTGCAGGGACAACCTGCCGGGGAATACGCCTATGATCCGCAGTTTACCGTGAGACAGTACGCAGGTCGGATCGACAATCGGGAGTGCTTTTTAGTTTCAACCGCGGACGAGAAGCACGAACAATGCTTTCTTTACCTTCCGTCGGAAGGGGAGATCGAGGTGCGAAAAGCCGACGATCCCGAGTTTGCAGGCGAGTGGTCCGTCGGGCAAAATGCGCCGAAATCCGGGTGGTCAATGCTGCAGTCCGACTCCACGTGGTTTTTCCACAGGCCCGGCTACGGCAGGGAAGGCATCGCATTTCCGAAGAGTAATCTCCGCGAAAGTGCCGGCGTTATTCAAAATGACAGATTGTGCGCGACTTCGTCTCGCACGTTTGATGACGGCTCCGCCGTGCAGGAGTACCGCCTGTATGACATCAAAAAAGGCACTGTCTCCGATCCTTTGTCGGATGCGGAGCTTGCGGGTTGCGCGTCGCTGTCGGCGCGGGGCATCATCGGCGAAAGCACGGTGGTGTTCGCAGCGGAACAGGACGGCGGCGGAAAGACGGTTTTGTTGTGGACGGCAGGAGAGAAGAGCGCGCCGGTGGAAGGCTTTTGCGATTTCTCAGCGGGCAGTCCTGAGGCAGTTCTTGAAAAGAATCTTGCGGAATTGCGGGAAACCTGCGGGATCGAGATCACGCCGGACCTGGCGGATGTCGAAGCGAATACGATGCTCGGCGAGGTCATGGTGCGGATCGCGACCGCGAACATTTTCCGAATTGCTGTGAAGAACAATCCCGGCGTTCTGAAAGCCGCGTCCGACGATCGGATCCGCCCGGAAAATATGCGCTCTAACGACGGCGCCCATTACACCTTCAATCCGCATGTGATGTCGCCGTATCTGGGGAAGGAACACGGCGATGCGACGGAGACATTTTTCGCTTATGTTGACGCGCTTCGCGCCGGGGAAGACCGCTTCCCGTGCCCGGATGCGGATACGATGTTCTGGTGCAAAACGCTTCTCGCGGGAATATGCTTCCCGATTGCCGATCTTTTCACGGACTGCGACTACTTAGGCGACGGTCAGGCGGCGATCAGGTACCTCATCCCGAAGGAGGAGTTCCTGCAGAAAGAGCGGGAGTTCGAGGATTGGATCTGCGCCATCTTAAACGACGTTCTGGAGGATGATTACACGGACATCGAAAAATGCCTCGCGATCTATGAATTCCTCACGGAATACTGTGTTTACGACGATGAAATGCTTGAACACAACAGTGAATACGAGTGGATCATAAAGCAGTCGCCCTACCGTGTTCTCACAGAGAAAAAGGGCATCTGTGAGGAGATCGCGTCCCTGTATGTGTATCTTTTGATGCAGTGCGGTGTCAGTGCGGACGTGGAGGACGGCGTGCCGGTGGATCCCGACGATGTGACCCACGCCTGGGTCTATCTCGAGCTGGACGGTCAGGGGTATCTGATCGACCCGACTTGGGGGTTGACTGCAAACCGTGAGCCCGACCTGACCTACTTCCTCTTTACCGACGACCTGCGCGAAACAAGGGACGGTTACATCGCCGCTTCTTTCGGCATCGGAGGCGCAGGTTTTTATGAGAGCCGGAAGAAGTACTCCTTCGACGCCGATGACACGCGCTACAAGGACCTCTGGACCGGTCGTTACGTCGCGTTCGACCAGGAGACGAAGAGCATCTATTACATGGATCCGGACGGTAACCTGCAGCGGTTTGACTACGGAAAATGAGTGCCGGCACAAGGGAGGAAGAGCAATGACAGAGAAAACAGGCAACATCATCCTGATCGGCATGCCGACGTCGGGGAAGAGCACGGTCGGCGTAATTCTCGCGAAAATGCTCGGAATGGATTTCCTGGATACCGATATTGTCCTGCAGCGAAAAGAGGGCTCTAAGCTGCAGACGATCATCGAGACACAGGGGATTGACACCTTCCTGCGGAAAGAAGAGCGGGCGGTCTTAGGCATTCAGACCGGGCATTCGGTCATCGCCACCGGGGGAAGCGTTGTCTACAGCGAGGCCGCCATGAAGCATCTTTCGGAGGGCGGAACGGTTGTATACCTGAAGATCACGCCCGAGAAATTGAAAAAGCGCCTCACCGATGTCCGGGGGCGCGGGGTGGTGCTCCGCCCGGGGGAGAGCTTGGAGGAGATGTTCGCGGAACGGGCGGCATTGTACGAGCGCTACGGTGACATCACCGTGACCGAGACGGGAACGATCGAGGATACCGTGCGGGAGGTCCTTGAGGAACTACAGAAATTAAGCGGCAAGTCTTTCTAACGGGGGCTTGCCGCTTTTTTTTCGAGCGCGTTTTACGCCGCAACTTTCTTCCCAAAAGCGAACATCATGATATGGTCGAGTTTCATATTGATCATCATCGCCTCGCACTCCGCGGAGGATATCGATGTTTTGTGCGATACCGTCCACGAGATGGACAAGGGTGTTCTGACCACGGTGCGGGGCTGATGGGAACCGACACGGGGGGATTAACTACGGTGACAGCGATATGAAGGTGCGCTGCTACGGCATCTTCAAGGCATTTCACGCGGTTCACGATGCGGAGCAGATCCTTGCGGACTGCGGCATCTCGGTCGAGAAACTCACGGCGGAAGTCTGTCGCGCAATCGCGGAAAAAGACTGAACGATATCGGTTGTTTGAAAGAGAAGAATTCATCACGAGTTCTTTTTTTTTATTTTCCGCAGTATTGACAAAATAAAGGTAATGTGTTACCATTTTTCAAGAAAGTAACATATTACCTTTTGGAGGGAGATTATATCATGATCATCGAGGAAGTCGTTCGGAGAGGAAAGGTTGATTTTACGGGAATACCGTCCGCGTACTACCTGCTCGGTTTGCTGAGCGCGTTTGAGAACCGGTTTCAGGCATTTGCCGACAGTGCGCTGAAGGAGATCAGCTGGAAGCAGTTCTTTGCCGTTATCTGCATCAATATGTGCAAAGAGGCGCCGACGCTCAAAGAGCTGTCCGACATCCTCGGCAGCTCGCATCAGAACGTGAAACAGATCCTTTTAAAGCTGGAGAGCAAGGGCTTTATCCGGTTCGAGGAGGACGCGGCGGACAGGCGGAAACAGCGCGTCGTGCTCACGAAGGCCTGCAGAGAGTTCTGCGCGAAGAACGACGAGACGGGCAAATTCATCATGGGAAAGATGTTTGCGGGAATTCCCGAGGAAGACATCCTGACGACCATCCGGACCATCACGCACATCGAAACGAACCTGCGCGGGCAGGAAGAATAGGAGAATCGGAAAATGAACGGAATCATTTTATACAGATCCAAATACGGCGCGACGAAGAAGTACGCCGAATGGATCGCGGAACGCACGGGCTTTCCCTGCATGCTGACGAACAAAGCCGACGTAAAAACTCTGGAGCAGTACGACACGATCCTGCTGGGCGGCGGCATCTACGCTTCCGGGATTGCCGGACTGTCGTTCCTTCGGAAAAACATCGGGAAACTGGCGGGAAAGAAAATCATCGTATTCTGCTGCGGGGCGTCGCCATATGAGCCAAAGGCGTACGAAGCAGTTGTGAAGCACAATTTTAAGGGTGAGCTCGAAGGAATCCCGTGCTTCTATTGCCGCGGCACATTTGCCATGAGCGAAATGACCTTCAAGGACAGGACGCTTTGCAGACTCCTCCGCAAGGTTGTGGCGAAGAAGAGTCCGGAAGAGTACGAACCGTGGGAAAAGGGCCTGATGGAAGTCCGGGAGGACGAAGCAGGCGATTGGACCGATGTCGCGTATATCGAGCCGATCCTCGCGGCACTATGAAGGTTTTGAAAACCGGATTCCGGACGTTGTGATAGTTTGCCGGTGTTACCAGGCGCTTATAGAAACACTTTAAAAGTGAGCCGGATCGACCGGCTACTCAAACAAAGTAGTGGACATCCGCAGGGATGTCCACTAAACTATATATAGTATTTGACTGAGAAGCGACTGGTGGCACTCAAGGTGCAATTTTGGTTTTCCGCAAGGGGTGCAACCGGTGGCTCTCAAGCTTGCAAATATTCAGGCATAGGGATAGGGCCAAGAAATAGGGTTACATTTACGGAGGGAAAAGCGATGTATGAGATTATTATCGGAAAAGCAATCGGAAGCATCAAGATTGAAAGATAAGTACAAAGCGATTGAAGTGATTGAAATCCCGGTTCGGGACTAAGGAAGCGCGAAAGCAGTAATATAAAGCAGGAGGATTGTTATGAGGAGCATTTCGTTGGACGGGAAATGGACTTTTCGCCGGGGGTATCTAGATTCCATCACTATGATGGAGCAGGATCCCGGAGTTTTGGTTGACCTGCCGCATGACGGCATGATCGGGACACCGGTATCGCCGGATGCACCGGCCAAAGCGGATTCCGGTTACTATACCGGCGGTCTCACGAATTACACGAGG
>JAFRYE010000045.1 GCA_017441265.1 Lachnospiraceae bacterium
CTCGCGTTCCTTTTCCTTCTCTTTTCTGCGGCGCTCTTTCTCTTTATTCTTGTCTTTCTTCTTCGAATTCTTGTCGGTAAATACCGTCTCCGTCGCAGCAGGCGCTTCCTTCGCCGCCTCTACCGCAGCTTCGGTCGCTGCTTCCACGGACTCTGCGGACGCCTCGAGTTCCTTTCTCACGGCTTCCTTCTTCTCGCGGGCAGCCTCCCATGCGGCGTCGCGCTCCTTGCGCTCTTCCTCTTCCTCGGCGTTGCGCAGGAATGCATCAAGATCGGTCGGGTTGGTGCTCTTCACCGACTTCGGACGGGTTGTGGAAATAACGCCTGCAGCATTTTCCTCGGCACCGTCCTTCGCATCTTTATTCTTATCTTTGTTCTTGTCCTTCTTGCGATCCTTGCGATCTTTATCCTTGTCTTTGTTCTTATCCTTATTCTCTTTTACGTTGTCTTTCGCTTTATTTCTGTCGTCCTTCTCGTTCTTCTTATCCTTCTTGTCTTCCGGCTTCTTCTCCGCCTTGACATCCTTCGTGGCTGCAACCTTGTTTGCATAATCCAACTCGTACTCTCTGTCGAGGATCGGATCATTCAGGCGGCTGCAGAGATGCAAAATGGCAGTCGGAATACCGACTATAAGCGTAACGACAAAAACAAACGGAATTGCTTCCCAAAACTTCATCGGTGCAGTCGAGTGATAAATAATCGAAACGAGTGCCAGCATAATTGTCGCAACGACTGCGGCGATAATGGAGATACCGCTTTGAACCTGATCTCTGCGAAGGTTTTCAAATCCGGCAATACCTTCGTAGCAGGCCAGAGCGATAAGGATTGCCACCAAAGCAAGAAGAACTGCCGCAACAAAATACGAGATTCCGAGAACGGCACTGAGTTCTTTATCCGAGAACGGACCGCCTAAAGCAAACATGATCGGAATACATCCGAGGCCGAAGACAATACCGGCTGCGGACACCCAGCGACTGAACTTCGGACGCATACCGATGCGGGAACATAACGCATAAATGATTCCTGTCGCAGCAAACATCACATAAGTAGCCACGCGGCACTTGGCCATCCAGGAGCCCTCTCCCTTAAGTCCTCCCGTTACAGCAAGGAGCACGATCAACCCGATTGCAATCACCGCCTCAGCGATACCTGCGATAAATACTCCTTTGCAGCACAACTCAGTCTTTCTGTCCGGATACGCCTTCATCCTCACTACCCCCTTCGGTATTTGTTTCGGCACTGGCTTTCTTGCGCTCGCCGCCCGGCCCTTTGAGCTTGGCCGCGAGCATCTTCAATCCTTCGATCAAAAAATCCTTCGTAACTATTCCTCCGTTCCATCCGCCGTAGTCCAGCTCCTGAATGTAGAACCGGTCCCCGAGGTCGACGGAACGCTCCAGCAGAGCAAGCGACGCCTGCTCAAAATACTCGATCAGCTCGTCCTGCGTTATCGGCATTTCAATTGACGACATTGCGCGCGAAAGGCGGTTCCAGAATTGCCGGCTCGACCGGCTGCCGCCGCTCTTGGGAAGTTCGGTGAACAATTCCCACAGATAGTGCGTCCCGCGCTCCAGCGGAAACAGAAACGGAACCTCGGCGTCGAGTGCGTCCAGAGCGGGTCCCGCGATATGGAAAATGTACGACGCGTCATAGCGCCCGCCGTCCGCCGGTTCGGCGTCCGCGGCGTTGCACTGGATTGCTTCGAACCGGTTGAAATCCCAGTCCGGATAAAACTTTTTCGCACATCGCTCGATCACCGCACAGGAGCGCTCCTCCAAAATCAGGAGGCTCATGTCCAATTTTTTTCTCGGAAAAGACATTGGCAACCGTTCCTATCCGTTCAGATTGTCGTCGCGTTCTACTTTCGTAGTACGAAAAATGGCAAAACGCAAGCGAAGCTATCGATGATAACCTAATTTCGAATATATCATGCATTTAACGCATAGTCAATGTGTTTTGCGTAGGAAAATAACCTATTTACGTAAAAAAATGCACGCCATCACCCCAAAACCGTCGCTTCTGTTCTACACGCGTAGTATGATAACGGTTTTTTCGACCGCCCGAAATTTTCCTCCGGACGGATCCCCCGTCGACGACCCGCCGCCCCGGCCGTACACAGTTTTATCACCATTCTTATAGAAAAAGACATTCGCATTTCAACCTGATTTGTGATATTATGGGGTTCGTAGCGCGCGGGCGCGCACACACGTATTATCTATAGTTCAAAAAGGAGATTCTTACGGCCCGGATTCCGCGGCCGAAAGTCATAAGTTTTATGCGTACGTTTCGTTCTGTCCCTGCCGTGAAGGCAGGCCTTTTTCTCGCACTTTTCTTCGCTCTGGCGCTCTTTACCGCCTGCACCAAGGTGAACAATTCCGCCGGCAATTCCTCGGAGCCCACGCCTACCGTGACACCCGAAGGGCCGACGTCGACGCCCACGCCCACCGTCCGGCTCGACGTTTCGCAGATTGATTACTCGAAGGCCGAGGTGGTCGGCGATGCGCCGGAATTCTCGAGGCCGGGCTCATTTTACGAAGAGGGCTTTGAGCTCATCATCCGCACGGAAAAGCCCTGCGTTATCTACTACACGGAAAACGGCCGCGAGCCGGACACGTCCGCCAGCTCGATCCGCTACGAGGGTCCGATTTCGGTGGAGGCAAAGAGCGGGGATTACCCGAAGGCATATGTGATCAAGGCGAAGGCATTTTACGAGGACGGGACAGTGTCCCCGACGGCGGCGCACACGTATTTCGTTGCCGAGGGCATCACGACCCGGTTCACGGACTCTTCCGAGAAGCTGTTCATCGTCAGCCTGATCGGCGAACACGGCGACTTTCTGGGCGGCCCGAGCGGCATTCTCTACCGCGAAAACTATAAGACCCGCGGCGACGCCAGCGAGCGCCCCGCCCATATCGAAATTCTCGATGCGGCAGGCAACCTTGTGGTCAGCCAGTTCGGCGGCGTGCGCGTCTACGGCGCCTACTCCCGCCGCAACGAGGTGAAGTCGCTGAAGCTCTTTGCCCGCAAATCCTACGGATCCGGCATCGGCAAATTCAAATACGATTTCTTTGGGACACCGACCACCGCAGGCGAGACTGTCAACTCCTACGACAAGCTCGTGCTTCGCAGCTACGGCAACGACTGGCAGTTTGCGTTCCTGCGCGACGAGCTCAACCAGCGCCTCATTGCCAAATCCGGTTTCCCGTTCTACGAGGCCGTGGTTCCCGCGATCGTGTATCTCAACGGGTCGTTCTACAACTTCGTGTGGATGCACGAGAGCTACTGCGACACGTACTTCAAGCAGAAGTTCCCGTCCGAAACCCTGCGGGGCGATTTCGTCGTCATCGGAGGGACGGAGACGAAAAAGTCGCCCGATGCCGATGAAAATGACGTTGCCGAGTGTGAGGAGTTCAACGCCGCCTACGACGAGCTGATCAAGCTCGACCTGACCGACGACGCAAGCTTCCGGAAGCTCACCGAGTTTCTCGACGTGGAAAATTATCTCGACTACTACGCGTTCAACGTCTTCGTGTGCAACGCCGACTGGCCGCACAACAACTACAAGGTCTTCCGCTACTACGCCGACGAGTCCGGCCTCTACGGGGAAGGCGTCTACGACGGCCGCTGGCGCTGTCTGCCGCACGACATGGACTACTGCTACAACATCTACAGCAGCCCGAACGAATGCACCGCCAACGTCAATTACATCAAAAAGAAACTCACAAAAGTCGGCGACCAGCGCTACTCGCCGCTGTTTACGAATCTCATTGCCCGCGAGGATTGCCGCAACTACTTCATCAAAAAGTACATGTCTCTGGTGAACGGGGCATTTTCCGTGCAATCCGTCAACGAGGAGCTGGACGCCATGGCGGCCGAGCAGGGCAGAGAGCTCGGGCCTTACATCGAGTCCATGAAGAAGACTTACAACACCGGCGGCTGGGGCTGGGGCGGCGGTTCGATCTGGACCAGCCTGGACAATGTGGAAAATTCCCGCAAAAACATCCGCAACTATGTCACCGAGCGCGTGCAGCTTGCGGTATCTCAGCTCGCGGAAGCATTTGATCTGACGGAGGCCGAAATCAACGCCATCGCCCGGAATTGACCGGCGCGTATGAGGAGGAAAACGAATGAAATGGATCTTAAAGTATATGGGGAGGTACCGGCTTCGCGTCGCACTGACCATGAGCGTCAAGTTCTTCGGGACGATCGGTGAACTTGTGCTCCCCTTTCTGCTCGAGTACATCATCGACGATGTCGTTCCCGACGGCAAGACCGGTCCCGTCGTGTTCTACGGGCTTTTGATGATCCTCACGGCCGTCGTCGTCCGCACGCTGAACGTCTCGGCCAACCGCCGTGCGACTTCCGTGGCGCGCGACTGCATCCGGGATCTGCGGCACGATCTCTTCACGACGACGACCAGGCTCACCGGCTCGCAGTTTGACTACGTCACGCTGCCGTCGCTCATTTCCCGAATGACCTCCGACACCTATAACGTTCAGAACTTCATCGGCATGATCCAGCGAATGGGCGTCCGCGCGTGCATTCTTCTTCTGGGAAGCATCATGGTGTCGTCCCTCATGGATCCGTTCCTTGCGCTTGTGCTGCTTTGCATGGTTCCGGTTATGGCCGGCATCATCCTGTTCATCTCTGTCAAAGGTATCCCGATGTACCGCGCCGTCCAGGAGAAAGTGGACACTATCACGCGCGTGCTCCGGGAAAATATCACCGGCATCCGCGTCGTGAAGGCTCTCTCCCGAGAGCCGCATGAGACCGAGAGATACGCAAAAGCCAACGATGACCTCACCTCCACCGATCTGCGAACCGGCATCACGATGGCGATCCCGAACCCCGTGATGAACCTGTGCCTGAACATCGGTCTCACGCTGGTCATCATATTCGGCGCGCGCCGCGTAAACGCAGGCGTCATGGCGCCCGGCGTCATCCTTGCGTTCCTCACCTACTTCAACATGATCCTTCAGGCGATCATGGGTATGAACCGAATCTTCATTCAGTCGACGAAGGCCGCTGCCTCGGCCAACCGTATCGGCGAAGTTCTGCTGCTTGCGGACGACCAGCCGCCCGTTCTTCCCGCGGACGAAGCCCACACGCTGCCCGAGTCGATGCGCGACCAAAACGGCCGGATGCCTTTGGTGGTGTTTGACAACGTCTCCTTCTCCTACCCGGTGCTGAGCGATGCGAATGTCGATGACACAAGGGAAAATGCGATCAGCGGAATCTCCTTCTCGCTCCGCCGCGGTGAGCGGCTCGGCGTCATCGGAGCCACGGGATGCGGCAAGACGACGCTTCTCAATCTGTTGATGCGCTTTTATGACACGGAGCATGGCCAGGTATTCTACGACGGCCGCGACGTGCGCACCTACGCTCCGGGAGACCTGCGCCGTCCGATGAGCGTCGTTTTCCAAAACGACACGATCTTCGCGGACACGCTGGAATCTAATATCAAGTTCGGCCGCGAAGTCACCGACGACGAGATGCGTCAGGCTGCGGAGGACGCCAACATCGCAACGATGATCGAGTCCCAGGCCGAGCGCTACCAATACGCCGCGACGAAAGCCGGTGCGAACTTAAGCGGCGGCGAGAAGCAGCGCATCCTCATCTCCCGCGCGCTGGCCGGCCATCCGGACCTGCTTCTCCTCGACGACGCCTCAAGCGCCCTCGATTACAAGACCGACGCGGCGCTTCGCCGCGCCATCCGGGAGCATTATCCCGACACGACCACGATCACGATCGCGCAGCGCATAAGCTCCGTGATGAGCATGGACCGCATCCTCGTGATGGAGAACGGACAGATGCTCGGCTACGGCACCCACGAGGAGCTCCTCGCGACATGCGAGGTCTACCGCGATATTTACATTTCACAGACGGGAGGTGAGGCAAATGCCACTGCTTAGCAACAAGATCTCCCGCCCGAAAGACACCAAGCGAACGCTTCTTCGTCTTTTGTCCTACCTCTCCGTATTCTGGATCCCGATGGCCGCAGCGCTTATTTTGTCGCTGGGCGCCAATCTTTTGGCGCTCGCCGGCCCGAAGCTGGCAGGACGCGCCATCGACGCCGTAAGCCTCGGCAAGGGGAAGGTGGATTTTGCGACCGTCGCGTACTACACCAAATTGATGATCGTCATCTACGTGGCTTCCGCTGTCTGCTCCTTCGTCCTCTCGGTTTTGATGATGAAGGTCGGACGCTCTGTCGGCAAGAAGCTCCGCAAGGAAGTCTTCGACAAATTGATGCGCACTCCGGTCAGCTACTTCGACACGCACCAGACCGGCGACATCATAAGCCGCGTCTCCTATGACATCGACGTCATCAGCAACTCGCTCTCCACCGACGTGGTGCAGATACTGTCGAGTATCGTCACGGTAGTCGGCGCGTTCATCATGATGCTTACCGTCTGCCCTCCGCTTGTTTTGGCAGTGCTGATCACGATCCCGCTGTCCGTCTTCTACACTCGTTACATCACAAGAAAAGCGCGCCCGCTTCTCTCGAAACGCTCCGCAATGTACGGTGAGATGAACGGCTACTCCGAGGAAATGTTCTCCGGCCAGAAGACCATTCAGGCGTATGCGCACGAAGACCTCACGATCGCGGACTTCGACGTCATCAACGAGCGGACATGCGAGGCATTTTACGACGCCGACTACATCGCTTCGAAGATCGGCCCGTCCATCAGCTTCATCAACAACCTGTCGCTGGCGTTGACCGCGATGTTCGGATCCCTCTTCTACATGAACGGCGTCATCAACCTCGGCCAGATCTCGTCCTTCGTGCTGTACACCCGCAAGTTCTCCGGGCCGATCAACGAGGTCGCCAACATCGCGAACGAGCTTCTCTCCGCCCTGGCGGCCGCCGAGCGCGTGTTCAACCTGCTGAATGAGCCGGACGAAGTTGCCGACCTGAAGGATGCCGAGGAACTTTCCGAAGTCCGCGGCGAGGTCGAGCTCGAGGACGTCAACTTCTCCTATCGTCCGGAGAAGCCGATCCTTCGGGATATCAACCTGCACGCCGATGCCGGGAAAATGTTTGCGATCGTCGGGCCGACCGGTTCCGGCAAGACGACCATCATCAACCTTTTGATGCGCTTCTACGACCCGGTTTCCGGGCAGATCTATGTGGACGACGTTCCGCATGAGCATTTTACGATGGAATCCCTGCGCCGCGCGTACGCGCTCGTGCTGCAGGACACCTGGGTCTTCCACGGCACCATCTATGACAATATCGCCTACGGCCGGATCGGCGCCACCCGTGAGGAGGTCATTGAGGCCGCTAAAGCCGCTCACATCCACCATTACATCATGTGTCTGCCGCAGGGCTACGACACCGTGATCACCGAGGACGGCGGCAACATCTCGAAGGGACAGAAACAGTTGCTCACCATCGCCCGCGCGATGCTCTACGACGCGAAGATGCTCATCCTCGACGAGGCCACCAGCAACGTCGACACGCGCACGGAGCGCCGGATCCAGAAGGCGATGCGCACGCTCATGAAAGACAAAACCTGCTTCGTCATCGCTCACCGCCTCTCGACGATCCAAAACGCCGACACCATCTTAGTCATCGGCGACGGCACCGTCATCGAGTCCGGCACGCACAGCGAGCTGATGGAGAAGAAAGGACGTTATTACAGCCTGTATCAGGCTCAGTTTGAATAATTCGGGGAGATTTGAGCGGAAGTATGGACAGCGAATTAACTGCGGATTCCGGGCGGATGACCGTCCGGAATCTTGTGCAACAATTGGTCATCCCGGTTGCGCTGCTTTGGGATGAACTGGTTTTTCACGCCTATATCAACAAGGGCTTTCAAAATGCATCTCTGGGATTCCTCGTGCTTTTTGCGCTGGGATTCGGATTTTTATGCTCCGCGATCACGGGGAAGCTGGGCCGCAGGGCCACTCCGATCGCGAACGGAGTTATCCTCGCCGCAGTCACCGGCTGGTTTCTGATCCAGGCCGTAAGCCACGGGATGCTCCAGTCGTATCTCACGCTCGCCCTCACGGAAAATACCGAGGAAGCCGCGGATTTCAGGGGAGATATCTTCACCTGCCTGCTCCGCCGGACGCCCCTCGCGCTCCTTTTGCTCGTTCCCGTGGCGGTTTACGTCATTTTCCTTATAAAGAAAGTGATCGTGCACTCTTCAGTCCGCGGCAAAGTCGTCGTGATCTCGGCGCTTCTCGCCGTTGAATGCTTCCTGATCGCCGGGATCGCGCTCATCAGCGACCACTGCAGACAGAACGGTCAGTACAATATGTTTTTCAAGGATTGGGAAAATGACCGCGGCGTCACGAACATGGGCGTCTGCATCGGCTTCGTCCAGGATCTGCGTGAGCGGATTACCTACGACCCGCTGGAGATCGGCGACATCGATGTCGTGACGATCCCCACCGTAAACCCGGTTCTTCCCGTTGCCATCACAAGCACACCGAAGCCGTCTCCGACTCCGACGAACACGCCGACGCCCGGCCCCACACGAGCTCCGGAGAACACGCCGACGCCGACACCTTCCCCGTCCCCGACACCGACTCCCGTCGACCGGTCGCCGCACTCTCTCAGAATTGATTTTCAGGGACTGGCGGATACGGAGAAGAACAAGACCATCAAAACGATCCATCAATATTTTGCCAATGAGACTGCCACCGCAAAGAACGAGTACACCGGTCTTTGCAAGGATTTCAACCTGATCGTCATCACCGCGGAGTCCTTCTGCCAGCTGGCGGTGGACGAGGAGTTGACACCGACGCTGTACAAGCTTGTGCACAGCGGATTTGTCTTCGAGAACTTCTACACGCCGAAGTGGCAGAACAACACCACCGACAGCGAGTACACCATATGCACCGGGCTCCTGCCGGACACGAAGGACGCCAAGAGTTTCGCCAAATCGGCAACCAACACAATGCCCCTCGCGCTCCCTCCGATGTTCAAGGCCCTCGGCTACACGGCGCGCGCGTTCCACAATCACGATTACAAATACTACGAGCGCAACAAGACGCACCCGAACCTCGGCTACGAATTCATCGCCGTCGGCAACGGTCTGGAGATCACGAAGCAGTCCAACGAGTCCGACATCGAGATGATGGAGAAAGCCATCCCGATGTTCATCAACGACGATCATTTTCTGGCGTACTTCATGACCATGAGCGGGCATTCCCCGTACTCCTTCGGCAACGCGATCTGCAAGAAATACAAGGATCTGGTGAAGGGGCTTCCCTATACCACCGCCGGCAAATGCTACCTCGCCTGCAACATCGAGCTCGACCGCGCTCTCGCCTACCTGATCGACGAGCTCACCAAGGCCGGAAAACTGAACAACACGCTCATCGTGATGACCGGGGATCATTTTCCGTATGCGATGTCAGAGGAGGAGCTGAACGACCTCGCCGGCCACACCATCGAGAAGGAGTTCGAGCGCTTCGAGAACCACTGCATCATCTGGAGCGGCGCTTTCACGGAAAATGTCGTCGTGAGCAAGGCCTGCTGCAGTCTCGATCTGATGCCGACCATCCTAAACCTCATGGGCGTCGAGTACGACTCCCGCCTGTACATGGGCCACGACATGCTCTCGGACACCCCCGGCTTCGTCCAGCTGCGAAACGGCAGCATCGTCACGGACTACATCCGCTACAGCGCGTCGACCGGCAGGACAACGTGGCTTGTGGACGTGAATCTCACCGACAAGGAGAAAAAAGCGTACGTCGATTCCTGCAAGAGCACTGCCAAGACCAAGCTGAACATCTCCCGCGCCATCCTGAACAACAACTACTACAAATACATTCAGGAACTTCTGCCGTGGATGCAGTAGAACACCGGCGCGAATTGCAGTATACTATCAGCAGTATACTGTCGGAAAATGAAGCGCGTCATTTTCCGAGGGAAAGGGACCTTATATGAAACGTTTTCTTGTAATTGCCGTGCTTTGCAACGTCGTTTGCTATGCACTGGTCACCGCTGCCGACTGGAACGCAGAGCACGGTCACGCCTCCGATTTTCCCTGGGAGGAGCTCTGCACCCTTGTCTTCATCCTGCTCCTTCTGGCCGAGTTCATCGCGAAGGTCAAACGGCTCGACCGCGATGTCGACCTCAAGCAGAGGTTCTGTCGCATCTTCCTCTGGTGCGTCATCGTAGGATTGTTCTACCTTTGCTACGGATATCCCGCGCTCAAAGGCTACTGGATCAAGCAACGCTCCGGCGTCATGATGAACGGTGTCGAGTATGTTATCCCGGCGCTGGTGATCGGTTCGTTTATGCCGTGCTTGTACATGTGCCTCTGGGTCATCGAAGCCCTTTGGCTCCGCTTCCGGGAGCCCCGGCAATAAGTTTTTCGGATTTCACTGCAAGGAGGTACCCATGGTACTCAGAAAAGATCTTCTCTCCATCGGCTTCTATCGCCTGAGCCCCTTTCACGGAAGCGACGGCCCTTTGTCCTACCGCATCGAGAACTTCAAGATTGAGGACGGCGTCGACGACAAAGGCAACCCCAAAATGAAGATCGGCGGCCTGCGCGTCATCACCTACCCCGGTCCGTACAACTACGAAAACACCGACGACTCCCTCAAGGTTTCCAAGGATTTTCCGTTTGCGCCCGAGAGCCTTGACGCCATCGTCGATTACCTCAATTCGCTTCCGAAGCCCGAGCTGGTGCCGTAACGTCGACGGAAAATAAAGAACGCAAAAAGCCCCTCCCGGCGAACCGCCCGGAGGGGCACAACTGTCTGCAGGACTCATTTTCCAAAAAAGATCTCCGCCAGCCTTACCGCTGCCTCCATGTCCGACGCAGCCATCAACTCGCGGGCGGAGTGCATCGCAAGGATCGGCACCCCGGCATCCAGCGTCGCCATCGGCAGCTGGGAGGACAGAAGCGGTCCCATGGTGCTCCCGCCGGGCTGATCGGAATGGTTGGTGTGCACGGCGTACGGCACTTTTGCCGCAGTCAGCGCCTCGCGCATCTCGGCGATCAACTCCGGGTTGTACGTATAGCGCTGGTTCGACGAAACCTTCAAAACGACGCCGTCTCCGAAGCG
Source organism: Lachnospiraceae bacterium (assembly GCA_017441265.1). GTDB lineage: Bacteria > Bacillota > Clostridia > Lachnospirales > Lachnospiraceae > ISDg. The sequence goes on from JAFRYE010000045.1 coordinate 11,028, forward strand.
CGCCGAGTTGGCCTCGTCGTACTTCTCCGGATGGTTCGGATGAAGCGCATGTGCCACGTCAAGGGAGAGACACCGGCCGGCAAATACCGCCTCCGAGAGGCGGGCAGCCGGGAATTCCAGACCGTCGTAAATCTTTTCTAGAAGCATCGGAGCCAACGCGGAATCCGCGCCCTGGCGGGTCTGCGAACCGATCTCCTCATTGTCAAACCACATGGCTACGGACAATCCGCGCTTGCGGGAAGCCGCCTTCTCGATCGCCGCCAGCAGCGCATAGCAGGACGTCTGATTGTCCAGACGCGGTGCGGAGATCATATCCGAGTGGATCCCGACAACCTGCGCCGGCTCCGCCACGTACGCGAAGAGGTCCGACTCGACGACGTCCGCCGGTGCAACGCCGGCCAATGTCGCCACATACTCCGAAAGCCAGTTTTTCTCAAGGCCGAATCCGGCGATCGGACGAAGGTCCGTCTGGCGCTTCAGCTCCACGCCCTTGTTGACCTCGCGGTTGTAGTGAACCGCAAGATTCGGGATCGTCATCACAGGGCCGTTGCTCGCCACAAGCCACTCCGTCGTGTGCTCGGTCTCACCGATCCGGACCGCGCGCCCGGCGAGCGTCATCGGCAGAAGCGTCTTGCCTGCGGAAGCCTTCTTTTCCTTTCGAACAAAAACGCGTCCGGCGACGCCCAGGGGCCGGTCAAGCCAGGTGTTCAGGATCGGACCGCCGTACACGTCCGTGTCCACCAGCGCGTAGTACGAACCGGTCTCACCGTTTGGCTTGATGTGAAGACACGGATAGTCCGTGTGCGCCAGCTCCAGCGAGATCGGGTCTCCCGCCTCATAGTTTCTGCCGATCACCCACGCAAACATCGCGCCGGCAGGTCCCTTTGCGAGATAGGCGCCGGGCTTCATTTTCCAAGGCTTCGCCATCGATACCTCGGCAAAGCCCGCCCTCTTCAGATGCTCGCGTATCATCGCCGCGCTGTGATACGGCGTCACCGCATAGTTTAAAAACTCCAGCCAGTCATTTTCGTCAAACATGCCTTTTCACCTCTGTTAATTCTTTCCGAGACCGATCAAAGATCGATCAAATGAATATCTTTCAGGAGGATGGTGATCTTGCCCTCCTCGTCCTGCACGTACTCCACATAGTCGGGGTTTTTCAGATACGCCACCGGAACCAAGATCTCGATCCCGTTGTCCGTCACGATGCGTGTTTTGCGCATCAGCGCCCGCTCCGTCTTGGGGCTCACGGGAATCGGCTCCCGCTGCACCTGCTCGCGCTCCATGCGCTCGCGGTAGCGGCCTCCGGCCTCCTCGCTGTCAGCAAAAACCGTCTTCTCGACATTGACGACGCTCACACTCCCCGTCGCCTCGGCGTGCTGCGCGACCGCAGATTTGTACTCCATGATCTTCTCCGGAACCTGCTCCTTGGGGTAGCACTCGCGGATGACGTCGGTTGCGGCCTCATGCATGATCGCCACCGTCTTCTTCTCGGACGCTTTCGTCCGCAGCTGAAGCACGCACTCCGCAAGGTAGTTCATCTTGCACTCGCCGATGTAGACCTCAATGTCCGCTACGCGCACCGTGCGGTTCAGCCCGTCGACCACAAAATACTCGCAGTTTTTCAGCGTCGCCTTCGGCATCACCTTCGAGTTCAACACCCACGAAACGTTGCCCTCCGCATCCAGCCGGCATTGGTACATCTCCAAGAACGGCAATTTGAAAAATGCGACGTACGGCTGTTCCTCCGCCATGAAAAATGAGAATATCGCGCATCCCGAGCGAAGCTCCGAATTCTCGCTGATCAGCCCGTACACGCACTCCGCCACTTCGCCCGCAAAGGCCTCCAGCCCTTCCGGCTCCGTCGGCACAACCGTGGCCGCGTAGTCCTCCTCACCGTAGGTCGCCGTTTTCGCGCCGTTGTCCGACAATGCGGCGGCGCATAATTTGGCGATGTATCCATACAGCGTATCCTCCGTGTCCAGCTTCACCTCGCTCAGGTTCGGGCACGGCAGCGCACCGTCCAGGGTGCACAAAAAGTTTTTGTAAAGTTCAATGTCTCCTGCTCTCATAGCTCATCCTGCCGCCTTCGCGGCTCACTCCTGTAAATTCTGTTTCGGAACGTCGTCACTCGTCCCCGGCCTCCGTGATCCCCTCACTCTCCGCTGCCGCATCGAACATCGCCTTCACCGTCGGCGCGCCCTTCGTCAGCTTCTTAATGCTGAGGTCATCGGCCTTGTCGTTGGCAAGTCGAAGCTGGTTGGCCGATCCCAGCAGCGCATCCTTGGTCTTCTGCAAATGATCGATCGTCTTGTCGATCTCGTCGATCGCCTTCTCAAACTTCTCGCTGGCCAGCCGGTAATTCCGCGAAAAACCTTCCTTGAACGCATTCATGTTCCGCTCGAAATTCGTCACATCCACCTGCTGCCGCTGTATGATCGCCAGCTGCCTGCGATAGTCCGCAGAGCGGAGCGCCGCATTCCGAAGGAGCGTGATCATCGGGATAAAGAACTGCGGCCGGATCACATACATCTTGTCATACCGGTACGAGACGTCGACGATGCCGTTGTTGTAATACTCGTTGTCCGCCTCCAGCAGCGACACCAGCACCGCGTACTCGCACTTCTTCTCCCTGCGATCCTTGTCGAGTTTCCCGAAGAAATCTTCGTTGCGGTGCTTCGTCGCCGTCTCATCCATCTCATTTTTCATCTCGAACATGATGGACAGAAGCTCATTGCCCTCCTCGTCATTCTCGCGGAAGATGAAGTCGCCCTTGCTGCCGCCGCTCGCGTCGTTGTCCTTCTCGAAATACGCCGTCGGGAACGCCGTCATCCGCAGTTTGTTGAACTCGATCATACAATGCTGCTCCAAGCTCTCGCCGACCATCTTCGTCGACTGTCTGGCCTTGAAATCTTTGTAAAATGCGATCTCATCGTCCTTGGACTTGAGCTGCTGCTCATACTGCTCCTGCTTCGCGCGAAGCTCGGTTTCCCGCTGCGTTTTCGCGGCATTGCGCTCATTTTCCATCTGAAGATCCTTCGCCTGAAGTTTTCCCTCATACTGCAGCTTGATTGCCTCTTCGTTGGCCTCCAGCAGCGCGATCCGCTGCGCCCGCGAGGAGAGCTCCTCCTCCCGCTGCCGAAGTTCCTTCCGCGATTTCTCCTCCTGCTCCGCCAGTGCCGTTCTGGCCTGCTCCTCTTGCTGACGAAGTGCCGCCCGGGCCTGCTCTTCCTTCTTCAACAGTTCCTCCCGCGCCTGCTCCTCCTTGGAGCGAACCGCCTCCGACACAGCGAGCTGCTTCTCCGTCTCCGCACGCTCAAGCTGCGCCTTCAGCGCCGCGATCTCCTGATCCCGCTGCTGCAGATCCGCGCTGTGCGACTGCGATTGCTTCATCTCCGCAATCTGCCGCTCATCCGCATTTTTCCGCTCAATCTCCGCCATGCGCCGCTCCAGTTCCTTCCGGAACTCCTCGTCGCGCACCTGCTGCACGATCTGCGCATACCCCGACTCATCTACCTGAAACACAGTTCCGCAATTCGGACACTTGATCTCCTTCATCGTGTAAACCCTCCTTCATCAAATTCTTCCTCTGCAACACCAAAATAGCCACGCCGTAACACTCCCATTATATACGATTTCGCGGAAAATGTCGCTACAATTTAGGGGAATATGGCCGCCTGCATTATCTTCACTTTCGATAACTCTTCTCCTTGCTAACTTCTCTACCAGTAATTACCGCATATTCCTAATTTGTCCATACTTCACCGAACAACAAAAGAGGCTGTCGCTTCGCGATAATCCGCTTTGCAACAGCCTCGTCAATACACTGCCAAATGTTTCTGAAGAACAAATTAATGAATTACTTCATTGCTTCTTGTTCCCCCTTAGTTACGACATATTACCCTGCTAAATTGCTTCCGCTTTATAAATCGTATCCTTAATTCTGCATTTGCTTTAAGTAACCAGCAATTTCAGGATCACAACCGTATTTTATAAACATTGATACAAATACATTCTCCTTTGCCTTTTTCATATTCTCGGTGTGCTCTTCTAATACGATATACTCATAAACGTCTTTAAGCTTGCTAAGGAATTCTTTCTGACTAACATTCGCTAAATCTCTGCCGCCAAACAATGACCCCTCCAAAAGCGGCTTATCGAATGCTTCCAAAACCTGTTCAAGGTTCGCATAATAACAATTAATTGCATCGTTAATCAAAACGTCAACTTTTGAACCAAAAAACTTGATTAGATTTACCAATGCTAATACCGAACCTGCACCGGGCACTACTTTCGTAAGCATTGTTTTCATTCCCCGAGCTAAAACCGGTTTTAAATCCCCCGTTTGCAGTGTCTTATTAATAGCTGTAAACCATGCAATTCCCGCAAAGCCTTTTTTGATCTCTTTCAGTTTCTCTGGTACACCACCAAAATCCTTTTCCAACTCAGTGTACAATGTTGTGAGAGAACTGGCAAATGTCATCCACCCATTGAAGCTTAAGTCGGTGTTGACCTGCATCAAGAGAACATTGTTGCCCTTCCATTTCTTGGAATTATCAATTGTCCAAGTTGCAGTCTCTTTATCAATCCCGAAGTATTGACGAATCCAAAGACTCGTTGCCCTTTCTTTCTCGCTTACTGAAAACAATGCCCAATTGTTCTCTTCATTAAAATGAAGAAATTCTATGAATTGGCTGAATTCAATAGGGTTTCCTTCATCATATAACTTTTCGCAATAAGCACAACGAACTCTCACGTAACCATCACCCGCTTCAGATACAGAATATAAATGATGAATAAATTCCGTTTCTTCCTTAAATGTTCCACAGGTTTGACACTGATACTTTCTTGTTCCCAGAGTTTCGCATTTGCCTCGAACATCCACAGATGCCCACCTGTGTTTATGCTTCAAAACAGCATAAAGAATGATCGAACTCTCTTTTACCACTAAAGTATCTCCACCGACATATTGCGCTTTTTGCACAACCCCCGGATGCTCTTTGTTTCTAGACCATCCAAGGAAATAGTAATCTTCGCTGGAATAATTCGTAACTTTCGGTATTGTAATTTCCGTACCGTATGGAACCTTTTGTGTCGCGATCTTTAGATCCGTCCCCCCGTTTGAATCGAAAATTACACTACAATCCCAAAGCTGCCAAACAGCATAGAGTGTTGTATCCTTCGAAACAGTGATGTAATCTGTCGCCTTATACTCCGCTTCTGTAGCATCTTTCGAAAGAGCCCATCCCATGAACCAATGGCCTTCTTTTTTCATGTAGTAAGACGCTCCGACTTTATGCCCTATGCCGGTTGCTGCAGTAAAGTTGTCCGGAGGTGTTCCGGTTCCTCCATTCAGATCAAATGTCACGGTCCAATTCATCGGTTGCCAGAAAGCATATAAGACTGTATTCTTCTTTGTCAACGTAATTGTACTTCCGGACTTATATTGCGCTGCCTTAGAACTCGGGTCAGTTGACCATCCCATAAAGTAATACCCTTCACGAGTGAGACTTTCCTTCTTTACAGTAGGTACAGTTACAGTCTTCCCATAATCTGCCGAAATCTGAGTCGGCAGTTTACCCTTTCCGCCATTGTAATCAAAACTCAACGTACATTTCTGAATGCTCCAAACTGCATATAACGTCTTGTCAGCAGTCATCACAATCTTGCTGTCTTTATTATATTTTGCCGTCTTAGCTGTTGCTGTGTCTGCCCACCCCGCAAAATAGTATCCGGTTCGGTACATAGCAGCATATCCGATGACGACCTCATCTCCATGGGGTACTTTACGAATCTTGGGCGGTACACAACCGCTGTTACCACCGTTCGTATTAAAGAGGAGTGTCCATGTACGCCTTGTCCACACCGCATACAACACAGTATTCTTGCTGATTTTCAGTGGAGTCTTACTCGTATACTGTGCCGTTGTTGCATCCTTTGTTTCCGCCCATCCTGCGAAGTAGTATCCATAGCGAGATATACTCGGTACCGGCAGTTGAACTTCCGTTCCATATGCTTTACTGATTTTGGACGGTAACGTTCCAGTTCCTCCATTAATGTTGAAGGTAATCGAATATATAGCCGGTTCCCAGACGGCGCATAACATAATCTGCTGATTCAGTTTATATACATCTCCGGCCTTAAAAGCAACCGTTGTTGAATTCGGTCCGCCGGACCATCCCTTAAACACGTAACCGGTTTTGGTAGGTGTCGTAGTGGATAATTTTAAATCCTGACCATATGTCTTCGTCTGACTTGCAATTTGAGGGCTTCCGCCATTCATATTGTAAGACACCGAATACGTCTGCGCTTCCCATATAGCGTACAACGCAAGATCAGCATTAGCTGAATAAGCATCGCCTGCGGAATACGTTGCCGTTGTCGCGTTCGCAGCGGTTCCCCATCCCTTGAAATTATGTCCGGTTTTCGAAGGACTTCCGGTCGCCAACGTGAGCGTTTTCCCATATGTCTTTTCCTGTGTAGGGAAATTGCCCGAACCTCCGTTGAGATTATAGGTAACCTTATATGTCTTTAGGGTAAAAACGGCAAACAACGTTACGTCACCTTCTTCGGTATACGACACGCCCTTCGGATACGTTGCAGTAGTTGCATCCGTGGACTTGGAGTAGCCGAGGAAGATTTGTCCGGATCCTTCGGACGTCGCCGGAAGAGTTATTGCCTCGCCATGACGCTTGTATACTACTGTGGTGTTCCCCTGATTCTGACTGCCGGATCCTCCGGAATTATTGCATAACGTAATCGTATACACCCTTGTCCAGACCGCACACAATTGAATTGACTGATTCAGCGTGTACGTATCTCCCGGGCGATAGGCAACCGATGTAGAATTCGGGCCTCCGGACCAGCCGGCAAATTCGTATCCGGATCTCGTCGGAGTCACTGAAGAAAGTTTCAGTGCCTGGTTGTAGGTTTTCTTCTGTGAGTCAATCTGCGGACTTCCGCCGTTAAGATTATATGACACTGTGTACGTCTGTATTGCCCATACCGCATACAATGTGATATCTGCATTGCCGGAATACGTTCCGCCTGCGGAATATGTTGCTGTTGTCGCGGTTGCGGTGGTTGCCCATCCCTTGAACGTATATCCTGTCTTTGCCGGACTTCCTGTTCTCAGAACGAGATTCACTCCATGAGTTTTTACTTGTGAAGCAAAATTACCTGACCCACCATTAAGATTGTAGGTGACAGTGTATGTCCTCTTCGTATAAATAGCAAATAACGTTACGTCTTTGTCCTCTGTATAATAACTCCCTTTAGGGTACTGAGGTGTCGTTGCCTTGCGATCTTTGTCGTAACCGATAAAGACACTATCCGTTTGATCCCCCGTGTCCTCAAGTAACAACGGAACACCATGCAGTTTTTTACACTGTTTCATATTTCCCGGATTCTGATCATCTCCGGTATTATTGCACAACCAGACAGTATACTCTTTTGTTTTCCATACGGCATAAAGTTTTATATTTCTGTTCTCCGTATATGAACCACCGGCTTTATATGTAGCCGTTGTCGCCGACGACGATTCAGACCATCCCAAGAAATAATGACCTGTATATGACGGTATTGTTGAAGGCAACGTAAGTGTCGTTCCGTAAACTTTTGTTGCTTGCGATGGTGCGCCCGTACCTCCGTTAGCATCAAAGCTGACATTATATTTTGCCGGATCCCACTGCCAAACAGCCCATAATTCAACACTTCTGTTCGCAGAGTACTTGTCACCGGGTGCATATTTCACAGTTGTAGATCCTGACTCCTCTGCCCACCCAAGAAACTTATAGTTGGATTTCGTTGGCGAAGGAAGTGTGACCGATTCCATGTACCCCTTTGTTATCGTGGTAGTGGTAAGTGAACCTCCAACCGGATTCAGTTTAATTGTAAACTTGGCTCTTTCCCACACCGCATACAGTGTAGCACTTGCATTTCGCTTATACGTGTCTCCCGGCTGGTAAGCCACTGCCCCGTCTTTAGTGAGGCTCCACCCTTTGAATTCATACCCTTCTTGCCAAGGTTTCGTTGTCCGAAGAACCAGATCCTGATCCTGATACTTCGTTTGATTGGACGGTGCCCCTCCACCGCCATTAGCGTTATAGGTAATAGTGTATTCTTGCAAAACCGGTACCACGCCCGCTTCTGCTTTCGGTATTTTCACTATTCCTGTCAGCATGATTGCTGCCATCGCTAAAGCCACAATCACACCGCGCAACACTTTTCTGCGTTGTTTCCTAATACCCATACTTGCTCCTTTCACTCTCTTTCGTACGGACAGTACTTTGTTTTGCGGTGACCGAACAAAAACAAGCGTTGAGTCACGCAATATAAATTTTAGCATAATTATAAAGACGAAATCAATGTTTTCAAAATGAATAACCAATTATTCGATTTCCTTCTTCCAAAACAGTATATTTTTCCTCCGAAAAATGAAAAGAGGCGGCCAAAGCCGTCTCTTTTCAGTGTTAAACCCCTATATTTCTATTCAGACCCCCACTGCCTTTGTTCCCACCGGCAAATACAATCTATGACAATCAGTTAAACCATTCACCGAACGGGAAAAAATCCCAGAAGTCGCCCATTCCGCCTTGACCGTCCTGGCCCCAAGGCAACTGACCGTTCCAGTCATCCTGTCCCCACGGCAGTTGACCGTTCTGTCCATTCTGGCCATTCTGGCCGTTTTGACCATTTTGTCCGTTCTGTCCATTCTGACCGTTCTGTCCGTTCTCGTCGTTCTCGTCGTTCTGCGACGGCTCCGTGGTCTGGCGGCGAACCGCAAGAGTTACTTCGATTTCCAAAACATCACCTTTTCGGTATACGGTGAGTTTCACCTTGTCGCCTGCCTTGCCTGCGGAGATCTCGCTCTTGAGGTCGTCGACGCCGGCGATGTCCTTGCCGTTAACCTTCGTGATGATGTCATTTGCCTTGAGACCGGCTGCCGCTGCAGGGCTGCCTTCCTCGACTGCCGAAACTGCCGCACCTGCCAGGCCGAAAGCCTCGTAGGAGCTGTCAAGATCGTAGACGGTGACGCCGATGTAGGTCTTCTCGACGTAGCCCTTCTCCATGATGCTCTTCAGAAGTTCAACTACGGAGTCGATCGGAATCGCAAAACCGATGTTGTCAACGGATGTCGAGCTGCCGCTGCCGGAATACTTCGCGTTAACGATACCGACAACCTCACCGTAGGTGTTAAACAGCGCGCCACCGGAATTTCCGGCATTGATTGCGCAGTCAGTCTGAATTAATTTCATGGAATTGTTGTTAACCGTGATCTTCCGATTCAGCGCGCTGACAACACCGTGTGTTAGGGAAAATGTCAATTCTCCGAGAGGATTGCCGATTGCGAATACAGCGTCGCCAACTCGCATTTTGTCGGAACTCCCGAGAATAACCGGCGTAAGATTTTTCGCTTCGATCTTCAAAACCGCAAGATCGTTGCTCTCATCGTAACCGACGATCTTCGCGTCGTAAGATGTATCATCGCTCAGCGTGACTTTGATCTTCTTCGCATCCTCGATCACGTGATAGTTGGTTGCGATATAACCGTCCGCCGTGAGGATGAATCCCGAGCCGGACGCCGCCGAAGTTGTCTGGTACCCGAAAAAGTTGGTCGTGACCTGCGTCGTGATACCGACCGTGGATTTGACGTTTGCTTCATAAATGTCAGCCGCGGACATCTCGCCGGTTCTCACAGCCGTCTGCAGCAGACGCGTCTCCTCGTGCTGTCCGAGCAGAAGTTCCGTCGTCTTGGTCTCGCCGTCGGGCGTCTGCTTGCTGCCGCCGAACCACCCCTTGTATGCGGCCAGGCTGCCGGCGCCGATCAGGCCCCCGAGCAATGCGCAGCACAGAGCCAGCACGATAATTCCAAACCCCCGTTTCCTGCGGGGCTTCTCTTCGCTCACAGGATTTTCCGCATTCAAAACCGTCGGTGCGATCTCCGTCATCTCAGTGTACGGAGTCGATGCGGTTGCATTGTCATTTTCGTTCGACAGATAAATATTCTCTTCCATAAAAGCATCCTCCTTTGCTTTACTTGCCCTCATTGTAAACATGCAATCTTAAGTAAACCTTAAGCAATTTGTGTATTTTTTGTTTCCTCCCGGTGAAAAGACGCCGGCCTGCAAAGAGCCGACGTCCCAACCGAATTCATCATATTCATCCGCTGTCAGCCCGGAAAACTCGCCGCCACCGTGAACGACTGGCCGTCCGCCGTGTACGCTCCGATCTTTCCGCCGTGGTCCTCGACAATGGCCTGCGCCATGGAAAGTCCGATCCCGTGGCCGCCGGTCTCCGAGTTGCGCGACGCATCCAGCCGGTAGAATCTCTCAAACACATGTAGCAGATCATCGGGATTGACCGGCGTGACGCTTATGTTGCTCACGGTCAAAATGATGTGGCGCCCCTGCTTCCCTAAGGAGAGCAATATCTTGCTTTCCTCCGGAGAATACTTGAGGGCATTGTCCAAAAGGATGGACACCAGCCGGGCAATCGCTTTCTCGTTTCCGCGAAGCGTGAGCGTAGGCTGAATGTTGCACACAAGCTCTTTTCGCTGCCGCTGTGCTACCGCCGCAAACGGCGAAGCCGTATCCGCAACGACCTCGGACATCGGAAAATCAACCATCGGCAGCGTACTCTGCGCTTCCTCCATCTTCGCGAGATAGACGAGGTCGTTGGTCAGCCCGCTCAAGCGCTTGGACTGCTGCCGGATCTCCTCGAGGCACTCATTTTCCCCTAGATCCATCTCCAGAAGATCGACGTTCGCGCGGATGATCGTGAGCGGCGTCTTGATCTCGTGCCCTGCGTCGGTGATAAACCGCTTCTGCCGGTCATAGCTCTCCGCAACCGGCCGCACGAAACGCCCCGCTACTATGCAAATGATCAGCGCGATGACGAGATAGCCCGCGACCGCCATGCCGATGCTGGTCTTGACGAAGTCGTGGCACATGTCCATTTTCCGACCGCAGTCGAGAAATAATACTCTTGTATGGGGTCCCTCGGAGATCGCGCGATACCGATAGTCGTCGCAAAATCCTTTCTCGCTCATGCTCTCCCATATCTTGAGGGCATAGTCGACAGCCATATTCTTGTCGACAGCGTAGATCCGGCTTGTATCTACAAACAAAACATTGCCGACTTCGCTCAGCAGCACGGAAAAGAACCGGCTCTCAAACGCAACTTCCGGCGAGATGCCCGACGTCGCCCACCACGGTTTGTCCTCGTCCATGTCCGGGAACACCCCGCTGTTCTTCGCCAGAAGATCCAGCGTCGTGTCCGCCTCCTCCACCACCGAGCGGTAGTTCAGCCAGTTCATGCCGGCCACGACAAACGCCAGCAACACAAACAAAGCCACCAGCGCCAGAACGATGAATTTCCGTTTTAGTTTTCGGATCATGTCATCTCCTCCAGGGAATAACCGGCATTTCTCGACGCCTTAATCCGAATGTCTGCGTGCAGCGCCTCCAGTTTCTTGCGCAAGTACGAAATGTACACCCAGACAACATTGATCTCCACATCACTGTCATATCCCCATATTTTTTCCATAAACCGCTCCGCGGAAATGATATGCCGCGGGTTGGACATCATGAACTCCATCATTTGGAATTCCTTGTTGGCCAGCCGAAAGCTTCCCGTCGGCGAGGACAGTTCAAAGGTCGAGCGGTCAAGCGCCACATTTCCCATGTGAAGCTTATTGTCCGCGACCTCGCGCCCTCTTGTGATCGACCGGATCCGGGCCAGCAATTCCTTCGTGTCGAAAGGCTTCGCAAGATAGTCGTTGGCGCCGCTGTCCAAACCGAGCACCTTGTCCTCAACCTCCGCCTTGGCCGTCAGCATCAGCACCGGAATCTGACTTCCGGCCTCACGCACTTTCCGAAGCACGGTGATCCCGTCCATCTTCGGCATCATGATGTCCAGCACCGCGACATCGTAATTGCCGGACCGAAGATATGCCAAGGCGTCATCCCCGTTGTACACCGGATCAACCGAATAATGATTTTTCTCGAAAATGGCCACTAAAACACGGGACAACGATTTCTCATCTTCTGCAAGCAATACTCGCATGACGCGCACCTCCTACGAAGTCTTCACCGCATTTTCCGTCACAAAGATTAAATCTACTTAAAAAAGCCGTATAAAATCGCGATCAGCAGCAAAAATGAGCCCGCAATCCCGTACGCCCACGACCAACCGCTCTGCGTACCGTAGATCTGCACCACGCCCGTGAACAGCGCTCCGACTGTCAGCGTCGCAATTCCGGCGTTCCAAAACCGAACCGCGGTCCGATGAATCCGGATCGGTTTTGCGGACGTCGCCGCCATCAGCGCAGGCACCGTTCCCAACAGCATCGGGATCGCCCACGCGTACAACATGAACCACGAATACACACCGAAGCTCGCCGACTCGTAGATTGCCCCGAACAGCGCGACAACCAGCGCCACAAGCAGGTAGTTCCGCGCAAGTTTCACAAACGACGGCGCAGCCGCGCGCCGCTTTTCCTTCGGAAAATCCTGTTCCCTAGTATCCGATGCATACAATGTCGCTCACGCTCCTCTCCGAGATCTTGCTCCCGCCGGTCGTCGGCTTGTTCACGACCTCTCCCATGAACACCATGGTCGAGGAACCGCCGCCGTCCAGATTGTAGGCCGTCTGCACTCCGAGCGTCTGCAGAAACTGCGCCAGCTCATACAGCGTCAGCCCGTCGCTCGCGCTGGTTCGACCGTCCGCGACAACGAAGAGATAATGATTCTGTCCCGCCTGTGCGATCGCGGTCCGCGGGTTGGACGCCATCGCCTGCCCGACCTCCTGCCTCTTGCCGACGGAGATCATTCCGTCCTGAATCAGCGCCGGCCCGAAGGACCACACCTGCGTTGCTCCCTGTTCCAAAAGCTGCTCTGCGGTCACCTCAGTCTCGTTGATGATGCCGAACAAACCGCTCTTGTACATGACGAGATCCTCATTTTTCGAAGACTTGCTCCGGTAAAGCACACCGTTGCGGATGACATACCCGTAGCTTCTCGCCCCGTAAAAATCGCCGTTGATCGCGAGGATCGCGCCTGCTCTCTGCGCGATCTCCGAAGTCTCTTCCTTCACATTGCGCCCGTACGTCTCCTTCGCCAGCGCCGAGTACAGATACTCCGGCGACGATACCGTGACATCCGCCACATACACATCGGTCTCGTTCACGCGATACTGCGAGATCACGATCGAAATGTTCTCGTCCTTGTACGAATTTTCCGTGATAACCGGCTCCTTGCTCTCCTCTTGTATTGTGCTCGAATTTCCGCTTTCGGTCAAGTCCGAATTCTCGCCGTTTTCGCCCGTTCCGCTGTTCTCCGTCGCTCCGCCGCTTGGCGTCGGCTTGCTCTCTGCGGTCTCATTTGTCGTCACACGCTTCACCGAAACCGGTTTCGTCTCCTCGCTCTCGTATGCGTGCGGTATGACAAATACATCCAACAGCGCATAGGCCGTCACCAGCGTCAGGATCAGCGCTGTCACGATCCCGAACCTGCACCGGTCAAACCATTCCCTCATACTCTCATCTCCGTTTCCGTCCGTCGACCTGCCGTATTTCCCTGGCAATGCACCGCATTGCTTTCTTCTACATCTCATCACAAATTGTCTGCGGTGGCAAGCGACTTCACACAATATTCCGCAAGATTCCTCGGGAATTCCTCTTTCGACGACCAAAAAGGACGTGTCGTGGGACACGTCCTTTGGATCTGCTTCACGTAAACCGCGCCGATCAGCACGGTTTGCTGTTGCATTCTGTATTTAGTTCACGTATGCAATACGGAAAATTCCATCAATGAATTGTTGCTCTTTCTGAACCCCATGCCCGAGTTTAAACCACGTCTGAGCATACTGAATCTGCCCTATATCATATGTTCCGTTGTCTACATACCAAAAACCTTTGGAATCGTATCCGACAATGATAAGTGCATGGTCTCCACCTGCACTGGAATACACAAAGACTCCTTCCGGATGCGTCCTCAACAGAGACTTAATCCGATTTGCAGCAGTTGTCCCTTTAATTGTTTCAAACGTTACCGAATAACTCTTCGGAGTCCCCGATGTCCCGTATTTATTCCTAAAAGTTGTGGTCAATTCTGTTGCGTTTGACGGAAAATTATAAGTATACTCAGAACCCCAACCGGGCGTAGTAAGATCTCCGCCGGATGAAACCGTCACTTTACTTGCATCGTACCCACCGACAGCTATTCCTTCAAGAACGTCACGAATGTCGAAGTAGCAAGTCTTTTTCAGATACCCGTCGTAAGCCATTCTTCTGTTAAGAAGATCCATCATTGCCGAATCCGTGCAGCAATTGGTAAACCAGCGAGCATACCCCATATTGTAATCCAGCGGCTTGCTTCCCGCTTTCTTTACCACATTTTTGTATCTGCTGTTATAGCTTCCATTGGAGTCCTTAAACAGGGAATCGATGCACAAGTGTATGATCTCCATACTTATCGCATTTCCGTACTGATCCGTAAACCACGCCGTCGCTTTCCGATCGACAAGTTCATTATTCTTCGACCTTGTTTTAAACGTTGCATATCCGTTTGAGAACGACGGAGTAAGCCAATTTGCCCAACTCCCGCCGCTGACACTGTCAATCTTTGAGAGAGTCCACGTATGACCATACAAGTTTTGCAGCGTAGCGTTGGTCGAGCCGCCGACCGGGTAGATTTTTCCTTTTCCCGATGACGTAATTACGAGTCTCGCCCAGTGCGCATAAATCTTCAGATATCCGGTCTGATTCGGGCACGCCTTGCAGTAAAGGCTATCTACGTTGTCCCCCGTGACCTTTTGTCCGCCGGATGCAGCCGTATACCAGCCCAAAAAAACATATCCGCTTCGCGTGGCTTTAATTCTGTTAAAATCCGATTTCAGATATGATCCGCGATAAATCGCCTTATTGACCGAACTGCTGACTGCCTTCCCGTCGATCAGCACATTGTCCGCATTCGCATAGCAAGTCAGATCCACGGTATACATACCAGCACTTGCCTGCTTTGTGGCAACCGGCAACAAACATACAAACATTGCCAACGCCATCAAAAAAGACGTTACCTTCTTATTCACTTTTTTGTCCCCCTAAGTGTTATTTTCACCGTCCCACGCCGGTATAATACGTTATATCATGTTGTGTCATCTGTGTCAACCCTGCTTCGATAGTAACGCTGGAAAACCTTCTCTCTCTCATCCGAGAATCTCCCCAAAAAACTTCTCCGTTTTCCCTCCGTCTGTGTATAATAAAAGCATCAGCACCGGCAACCTCACGGTTGTCATTTTTCGGAAAGGCAGCGTAGGCGAGTATGGCTAACACATTTGGACAAGGGAATACAAAGGCGGAGTCCGGTTTCCGCCGCATGCTCCGGCAGAACCGAAACGCTCTGTTGTTCCTCGGATTTCTTCTGCTTGCCGGAGTTATTCACGCGTGCGAAGAATTCGTTCACGACATCCGGTCGTGGGATCGCATCATGCCGATCTCGATCTACTCGGCCGTCACGGTGCTGTTCTGCCTGACATTCATCATTTACGCAGGACTTCTTCTGTTCTGGATCCGGTCGGTGCACAACCGCCTGCTGCCGTCGCGCATTCGGACGTATATGATCGCCTCGGCGGCGCTCATGATCTTTTATCTCGCACTCCGCGTGTTCAAGTACCGCATCACCGAAATCCCTGCGATCGTTCGCCTGACCTGGTATGCATATTACGTGCCGATGACGATGATCCCGGGCCTGTTTCTGCTGGTGTGCGTGTGCATCCGGCGCGGCGGAAGACGCGGAAAATGGGACGAGCGCCTGTTGCTTCTCCCCGCCGTCGCACTGTCGATCCTCTTCATGACGAACGATCTCCATCATTGGATTTTCAAGCCTCGGCCCGACATCCGGCCGTTTTACGGGCAGGGCGGAAGCTACTCCCACGGCCTTCTCTTTTATGCGTCGTACGCCTGGATGTTCCTTGCTCTCGCCGCCGGGATGATACTGCTGCTCATCGGAAACGGACGAAATCTCAGAAAGACACTGTCTCTCGCCGGAGTTCTGCTGCTCGCAACCGCGGCGATCCTGCTCTACAACCGAATGGCGGCCGATGAGTATGTGAGGCCGTATGAGCTGCCGGAGATCATCATTTTCAGCCTGATGGGCATCTTCGAAGTCTGCATCTGGCAACGGCTCATCCCTCACAACGACAACTACGCGGGCTTTTTCGCAAAGCTCCCGATGCCGGTCATGATCACGGACCGGGATTTCCGGTCGCTCTACCGGTCCGCCAACGCCATCGACGCGGATGAAAGCCGGCTCGCCGAGGCACTCAGCGAACCGTTGTACCTCACGCCGGACCTCAAACTTTCCGGACGGCCCATCACGGGCGGTTACGCCTTCTGGGTTGAGGACGAAAGCGATATGAACAAGGCGAACGAGCGCCTGCTGGAGGCAAACGAGCTGCTCGAGAGCGAGAATACGCTGATCGAGTACGAGAACAAACAGAAAGCGGAAAATGCCTACCTCAAGTCGCGGCACCACATTTACCACGAGATCGCCGAGACCATGTACCCGTATCAGAAGCGGATTGAGGAGCTGCTCGGCAGAACCGAGCCGGGAGCTGCGGACTTCCACGACAATCTCGCCTATGTCTCGGTGCTCAACGCCTACGTCAAACGCAAGACAAACATGCTTCTGCTGGCCTCCGAGAAGGCTGTCATCGGCGTGCACGAGCTCATGCTGGCCGTCACCGAATCCGCCCGCTACCTCGCGTACGTCGGG
Source organism: Lachnospiraceae bacterium (assembly GCA_017441265.1). Classification (GTDB taxonomy): domain Bacteria; phylum Bacillota; class Clostridia; order Lachnospirales; family Lachnospiraceae; genus ISDg. The sequence goes on from JAFRYE010000045.1 coordinate 27,803, forward strand.
ATCAAGACCTCCTTTGACGACAGTCTCGCCGCACGACAGAACAGCGGAGATGACGAAGAGGAACCCGGGTATCCCGCGGACACCGCGATCGCTTTGTACGACACTTTTGAAGCCCTCGCGGAGCAGATGATCGGCAGGGCCACGCTCATGATGATCTCCTTTGCCGACGAGGGCATCAAACTTGCGACGGATACGGAGATCACTCCCGACAGGTCGCTCTGCGCTCTGCCGGTGGAATCCAATTTTGCCGAGGGAATCCTGTATCTGACGATCCTCTCGCGGAAAGGCGGTGAGTGATATGACGATCCGTGAAGCAATGCTGACATCGCTGCGGGAAATCCTTCTCGCCTGGCTGATGATCCTTTTCCTTCTGCAGCTTTATTCCTGCCTGCAGCTGCGGAACAACAAAAAGCTGAAAAAACTCGCCGTGCCGTCATTGTTGCAATTCCTCGCGCTCAGCGTACTGATGACAATGATGCTCGACGGCATTTTCCACTACAACGACTCCTACTACGTACGCACCTGGCCGGGCGTTGTCGAAGCACTCTTCGCCCTGCCGGCGGCGCTTCTGATCGGCTACGAGGTCCTCTCGACGGCGTACCTTCTGTTCACCCGGCACATGGTGCGGAGCTTCCGAGCGCAGAACCCGACGGAGGGCGCGGTCAAAGAGACTCTCGATCTGCTCCCGGCGGGCATCGCCTTTGCCGAAGAAAACGGCAATGTGGTGTTGACCAACCTCGCCATGAGCGGTGTGGCGCAGGCGATGACCGGCCGGATCCTTATGAACACGGAACCTCTTCGGGACGCCTGCGGCGAGGATCCGGCGACCGGCAACCGGCTGGCGGCATTTCCGGACGGATCGCAGGTCTGGCAGGTTCATTTTGCGAAGATCACGGAACATGACACACCGTATCTTCAGCTGACCGCAACCGACGTCACGCTGCAGGTGCGCGCCAACGAGGAGCTGCAGAGCAAGCACGAGCGGCTGCAGAAGATACGCCGCCGTCTCGACATTTACAACCGGCAGGCCGAACGCATCATCATCGCGCAGGAGCTTCTGAACGCGCGGATGCAGGTGCACAACGAGACCGGCCATGTCCTTCTGGCGAGCCGCCACTGCCTCGACCACCCCGGCAGCATCGACGAGGCCAAGCTGCTTTTGCTGCTGCGGAATACCAACGCGAGCCTTCTCAAGGAGTACGAGAACGATGACACCGAGCGCGATCCGCTGATCGACGCGATGGAGATGGCCGAGTCCATCGGCGTGACCGTCAATCTGGCCGGAGCGCTTCCCTCGGACGGCGTTCGCCGCACCATCCTTGCCGCCGCCGTCAGCGAGTGCGCCACCAACACGCGCAAGCACGCGGACGGCAACTACTTAAACGTCACCGTCGAGGATGCCGACGACCGGTTCCGCTTCCGCATCACGAGCATCGGGCCGAAGGCCGGGACGGTCATCAACGAGTCCGGCGGTCTGGCATCGCTTCGCTCCCTTGTGGAAAATGTCAACGGCGAGATGCAGATCACGGCGGATTCGGAGCTCACGCTGACAATTTCTTTGTAGATCATTCGAAAAATGGTTCTTTCGGGTGATGCGGCAATGCTTTTATTTTCCTATAATGTAGCCAAATGACGGCCTTCGTAAGACGCGGAAGGAGACGTAAATGCAATGAACGAAAAGATCAAAGTGGTGATCGCGGACGACCAGTATGTCGCGCGAAGTTTTTTCGAGATGTATGTGAAAATGTCCGAGGAATACGAGTTGGCCGCGTCCCTCGCAACCGCGGAGCAGGCCGTCAACTACTGCCTGAAAAACCCGGTGGACCTCGTCATCATGGACGTCATGATGCGGTACGGGCTCGACGGTCTGACCTGTGCAAAGACGATCAAGGCCAACAATCCGAAGATCCGTGTCATCTTGGTGACATCCACGGCGGAGTACGACTGGATTGAGAAGGCGAAAGCCGCCAACATCGACAGTTTCTGGTTCAAGGAGTACGACGAGAGCCCGCTCTTGGAGATCATGGACCGCACGATGCACGGAGAATCCGTGTATCCCGGCAGCCCGCCGAACCTGGATTTCGGCATGACGCAGAAGATCAGCCTCACCGAACGCGAGCTCGAGATCCTGCGGGAGCTGACCGCCAATCGCTCAAACGAGGAGATCGCCGAAAAATACAGCATTTCCCTGAACACGGTGAAGCGGCACATTCAAAACATGTTGAACAAGACCGGCTTTTCCAACCGTCTGGAGCTCGCCGTCAACGCGAAAGCGCTGGGGCTGGTCGTTCACGACGAGGACCGAACGGAAAATCGCCCCAAAAAAACTCTGTGACCATATCCCGGCCGGCGCCGCCGCTGCCGGGTATGAAATATTTATGTGAGGTATCAGCGATATGAAGAAGAAAGGAAACCATCTTACGCGAATAGCAGTCATTTTCCTTTGCGCGCTTATGGTCACAACTCTGACGACAATGTTCAGACCCGGTTTCGTCACGGCGTACGCAGAGGAAGACGAAGAGGAAATGCCGGACAAAGGTACTCTCTGCGGCATTGACGCACGTGTGATCGGATCCCCGAAAAATGTATCCGCCAACGAGCCCTGGACCGGTAGCTACCTCTGGTTCGGCAAAACCATGGGGAACCCCGTCAAATACCGTATTCTGTCACCGTACAACGTCAGTTACGGCTCCCGAACGATGTTCGTGGACTGCGATTCCGTAATAGGTGCTCAACTTTTCTATTACAACAACTATATCCCAAGCACCGATTATGCTCACAATGATTGGACGCACAGTTATCTGAGAAAACATCTGAATTCAGCTTTTTTGAACAGCAACAACTTTACCACGGCTGAAAAAGAAGCCCTTGCAGAAAGCACCCTCTCCGGTCGCGAATTGCGCGTCGGCTCCGGCAACTTCTATGTTTCCTCCGAAACAGCGGCCGCCTATCGGTACAGGGTTCCCCTTACGGGCGAAAAGGTCTTTGTTCTGGACGTTGAAGAAGCTTCCAACCCGGCTTACGGTTACAACCAAGCAACTACAGCTCTTTGCCGACAGAAGAATACTCTCCCGAATTTAAACAATCGGTCCGAGTGGGTGTTGCGCAATGCCTACTACGAGGAGGACGAGAGTTCCGCGAATCGGGTAGCATATAACGTCGGGACAACACTGATGCCTGCATCGGTTGAGTCTGCCAAATGTTTCAGTCCGGCCTTCAACATTGATCTCTCCTCCATAGTCCTTGTCTCTGACGATCCCGACACGTACGGTGAATACGGAACCGAGTACAAATTGACTCTCGTGGACGAGGCGATCAACGTAAGTCTCACCGGGGACACACCGCCGTTACTGACAGCCGACGGAGTACAGATATACTACACCGTCAAAGGGTTCAATGCGGGAAAAGTTAATCGTCTTTCCGTTCTGATCATTAACAAGCCGTACACTCCCGGAAACACAAACGATGCCGACTTCCGGTACTACGAAGAATTGACCCTCCAAGGCACCTCAAGCTTCACGAAGGGTCTCGGCACATTCCGGCTTCCGTCAAACTACCCTGTAGATCAGTGGGGACGGACGTATCACGTGTACCTCCTTGCCGAAGACGTCAACGGACTTCATGAGACCGATTACTGCAGCGCTCCTCTGGAGTTAGTTCTTTCCGACGAACCGATCGTGACCTTTCACCCGAACGGCGGCGTTTTCGAGGACGACATCTACCTCACGGTGCAGGGAACGCAGATTCAGATCCCGGCCCTTAGCCCCACCAAAGCCGGATATTGGTTCTGCGGCTGGTCTCCGCTTTTAAACGCTTCCTTCGGAACGCTCCAGAAGGGTTCGACGTATACTCCCTCGGGAGATGAGAGGCTCTTCGCCATCTGGAAAGAACTGGATTACACCGGCACCACCCTGACCGCCGCCTCGGAAGAATCTGTTTCTTTCTCGGAAGGAACTGCGATTCTGCCGTATACACTCTCCGGTCCGGATGCCTCCCGGGTATCCCGTGTGGGTGTCTGGATCCTCGACAAGACCTTCCGTACCGACAACGCAAACAATGCGAAACTGCTTTACGCCGAAACCTTCAAGATCAACTCCGCAAGCGGAACCATATCCTTTGCTCTGCCTACCGGCTATTCTGCCTATGATTGGGGAACCGAGTATCAGGTATACCTTTCGGCCGTCGGCTCTGCGGGAACTCCCGTAAGCAATATGGCTCCGCTCCATCCGAAGTGGGCGCATACGCTGTCCTTTGACCTGAACGGCGGAACCTCCGGCGCACCCGCAGACGTTTACGGCGTTACCGTCACGATCCCGAAATCAAATCCGATCCGCGACGGCTACTGGTTCCTCGGCTGGGCTTTGGTACCTGACGCAACCACCGCCCATCTAAAGAGCGGTTCCGACGTATCTCTGCTTCGGGATACGGTTGTTTACGCCGTGTGGAAGCAGAAGTCGGTCACCAACTGTAAACTCATGTTCAACCTCAACGGCGGCACCGGAACAGCTCCTGCAACGATCACCGCTGCGTCCGGCACCGCTGTGACGGTACCGAAAGCCTCCGTCTCCCGTACCGGTTACTATTTCCTGGGCTGGTCGACCTCTTCGACCGCTACGACCGCAACCTACAAGAGCGGTTCCGTGATCACACTGACGAAGGACATGACTCTGTACGCCGTGTGGAAGGCTGCGTCCGTCACCAAATACACGCTTTCCTTTGACCGCAACGGCGGCTCCGGCAACGCTCCTGCAAAGATCACGGCGGCGTCCGGAACCACGGTCACCATCCCCAAATGCTCCGTATCCCGCGAAGGCCACTACTTCATGGGCTGGTCGACAACCCGCGGCGGCGCGGTCGCTTACAAGAGCGGTGACACGCTGAAATTAACGAAAGACACCGTTCTCTACGCCGTCTGGAAAGCGAAAAATGTCACCCTGCAATACAACGTAAACGGCGGCTCGGGAACGACGCCCGCCAAAGTGACAACAACCTACGGCTCAACCGTCACCGTACAGAAGAGCTCCGTCTCCCGAAGCGGATACTGGTTTCTCGGCTGGTCGACGTCCGCAACGGCAACCACCGCGACCTACAAGACCGGCAGCACGCTCACGCTCAAGGATAACGTGACACTGTACGCTGTCTGGAAGAAACAGTAACCCGATTCCCGATGCCTTGCATAACGGCGGTGAACTTCTGTCAAAGACAGTGTTTCACCGCCGTCTTTCGTTTCTCTTTTCTTGCGGATTCTTCATTATCTCTTGCCTACTGCGCGCATATGCGCTATAATGCGACTGTAGTCTTGTTTTGAAAATGACGACCGTTCGTCATTTTTCGATTACCTTTTACAAAGGGAGGACCTATGGACGCTAAGGCTGCCGCAAGAAAAACCGCCGCAACGCGGGAAGGAATCAAAACCGCGCTGCTCCGATTGATGGAGAAGAAACCGTACCACGATATCAGTGTTCCGGACATCGTCCTGGAGGCGTCGACCGCGCGCTGCACGTTCTATCGGCATTTTCCGACGAAGGACGAGGTGCTGCTCGCGTGCTGTAAAGACCGTTTCGAAGGTCTGTACCGCCGCATGCAGGAAGAGCCGTCGTACACGTTCCACGACACAAGTCTGGGGTACTATATGTACTGGCAGGAGCATTTGCCGTTTTTGCAGTTGCTGCAAAAGCAGGATCTTCTGTTCTTCTTCACGAAAAATCTCGACCGTTTCCTCTATGACGTTACCGGTCGGGCCGGCGATGAGGACGAGGCGTCTGCCCCGCCTGCAAAGCTTGTGTACCATTTCTTCTGCAGTATGTCCGCGATGAGCGGAATCCTTTTGTACTGGCTGAACACGGGCTGCCGCGAATCCGCGGAGCAGCTTGCGCAATACTATGTTTCGTTCCTCGCCGAAGGCAGCGAGGGCGATGACGATTGCCGCTACTTCCGCGAGCACCACGAATACCCGTTTAAGCATACATATGTGTAATAACAAGTGAATATGTGAGATAAGAGAGGAAAAAATTATGAGAAAAGCAGTATCAGCACTCGTTCGCCGCAGCAAGCGGCAAATGGCGTTTCTGCTCGCTGTTCTGATGGTCGTCTCTCTCCTCGCGGCATGCGACAACAAGCCGAAGCCCCGCGATCCGAAAGACGAAATGACGTCCGTAACGCCGACGAACACGCCGACGCCTACCGCAACGACAGCTCCGACGGACGAACCGACGCCTACCGCAACGGAGGCGCCGACACCGACCGAAACACCGACGCCGTCGCCCACCGCGGAACCGAGTCCCGAGCCGACTCCGGAACCTACCGAAGTCCCGTCGCCCACAGAGGAGCCGCTCCCTACCGAGGAGCCTTCGCCGGAACCGACGGCTGAGCCGAGTCCCGAGCCGACAGCCGTTCCGACAACCCCTGTGACACCGACCGTCACACCGACGCCGACATCTACCCCGACTCCGACCGCTACGCCGAAGCCGACGGCTACGCCTACGAACACTCCGATACCGACGCCTTCCTTCGGTCGCAATATATCCGATTACTTCGGCACCTGGTACGCGAAATCCCTCGTCGGCGCCGAAGGTGATGAGGTCGACTGCGCGGAAGATCCCTTCTGCGACTATCGGTTGTTTATCAACGATTCCGAGGTCGTGCGTGTGCACACCGATTCCCACAATCTGAACGATCCTCTGGCTACCAGAGATACCTTTGAGGTTCGCACCTCATTTTCCGAATCGGAAAAAGCTCTCTACAAATCCTGGAACTACGGCGTGATCGATTACCTTTCCGAACCGACGGACCTTTCCAAGGGCCACATCGTGCTCTCCTGCACAAGCGAGCATTACGAAAATGCGCTGTTCATCATTGACGCGCAGGCGGACGGCTCGCTGTACACTCAGTTCGTCTACGTTATGGACAACGGCAGCTTCCCGATCTTCGTCGAAGCGGTATATACGAAAACGCCCGCCTATCCCATGGGATACTACTACGAGGACTACGTCGGCACCTGGATCCTCAAGTCCAGCGCGGCTTACTACTGCGACGCATTTGAAGTAGACGACGAGGATCCGTATGACGTCCGCCTTGTGATCCGCGACGACGGCACTCTGGAGTATGTAACCGTTTCCGGCGATCACTCCAAAGTAACCAACGTCCTGCATTTTAAGCTTCGCGATTCCTTCTCGGAATCCGAGATCAACACTTACAAGAAGTGGGACAAGGCCGGAATCACGACCTACGACAACGAAATGCAAGGCTGGGCCGCCGATGTTGCCTCGGATGTATCGAACGCAGCGCAGGGCAAACTTGTATTCTGCTGCACCGACAAGAACAACTCCAACCTTCTGATGGTTCTCTCATACGATGATTATTTCCATCAGTTGGACATGGATTTCTTCAGTTATGACAGTTCCCGCAAGCGCGAAGACATCTACTTCTACACCTTCTCCAGATTCGACGAGAGCTCGCCGTACAGCTACACTCGCGGCCGCTATTTCGCGGATTACTTCGGCACCTGGGAGGCTAAGGAAATCCGCCGCGACGGTGAGACCAAGAACACCGTGATCACGGATCCGTCCTCGATGGCGAAGCTTCGGATCTGCACGAACATGACCGCTCAGATCCTGTTCAGCAACCGTGCCGTATCCTACACGCTGCGCACGAAGAAGAGTTCTTCCGATCCTTCCTGGTACGCCGACCACAACCTTCAGGACGTGGTTACCGACTACTCCAAGGGGCGCCTCGTGTTCACCTGCGTTGACAAGGACTATTATCCCGGCTCGCTGCTCGTCGTTGACTACAACGGCGACGGAACCGTCACCACGATCCAGTACGGAAAGAACGGCAGCAACGTCCTCTACATCCCTTACGAGAAGTTCGGCCGCCAGACCGGTCTTCCCAGATAACACACCGAAACGTCAAATGCCCGCAAGAGTTCATCGCTCCTGCGGGCATTTTTGTGTCTTTCACCTCTTCTTCGGAAAATGACCCCGACAATGTAAAAAGCCCGCAGGACAACCCCTGCGGGCTTTGTGTTTGAGGCGACAACCGGATTTGAACCGGTGGATAACGGTGTTGCAGACCGGTGCCTTACCACTTGGCTATGTCGCCTTATATGGCTGTAATCGCTCTACAGCCGCGACCGAAGGAAACCTCCGATCGTACTCCCCGAGTAGGACTCGAACCTACGACACTCCGGTTAACAGCCGGATGCTCTACCGACTGAGCTATCGAGGATTATACACCAAAAGGAGACCTCCCGTCTCCTTCCGTCGAAAAGCTCTGCGCCTTTCACAAATTCATA
>JAFRYE010000046.1 GCA_017441265.1 Lachnospiraceae bacterium
CTGCCCCCGATGGCCTTCCTGTACGCCGACCGCGACATGACGAACAGGCCGGAGCAGACCGAGGTCATGCTCACCGCGCTGCGCCATTTCGGCTACGACATGACGCGCACGGTCTCGATGAAACTGCCCGGCACTCACTGCCAGTCGGGCAAGATGACCGACGCCGAAGGGAACAACATGCTCGCCTCGATAATCAGGGGATTCATACTCCGGACCGAGGAGATATACCGCGGGGAGTGACGGCCGCGCGTGCCGGCGCTGCCGGCAACGTCTGACAGGGCGTCGAATGCTTGGTAAATGTGCCTAAATCCGGAAGAGGCGTTTTGAGCAATCCGCCAAAAATCGCATTCGCGGACACTTCTTTCGTGACGGGCGGTTGACAAGAAAGTGATAAATTGTTATAATATTATCAATCGGGATATCATTTAAACCGACATCAATAAAACAAGGAGATCAAATCATGCGCAAAACACTGTCTCTCATTCTCTGCACCTTAATGATCCTGCCGATGCTTTTTATCGGCATCGGTGCTGCAGATCCGAACTATGATACCGCAAATGACGGTGACGTTCTCTATACCGTGGATTTCCGCGGCACAGACGGGATCTACGCTCCGTTCGTCTTCAGGGCGCTCAATGCTGATGTTGCAAAGGCAACATGGGTCGCTTCCGACGACGGCAAGTCCCTCGTCGGAACCGCTATAAGCGATTCTGCCGGCGCGGTCTTCTTCGGAAGTGCCATCAAAGGGCTGACAGTAGGAGCGGGCAAAAAGTATACCATGACAATGAAGGTCGCTTTCCCGACCGGCAACGCGGGCGTATACTACAATATTGCCAGCCTTACCAATTCTTCCGGCTACGATCCCACCAAAGACACGACTTACCTCGATATGTTCGGCCTTTACGGACAGATCAAGTCCGACAAATGCATGACGATGTCCTACGGTGCAGGCGGCAAGCTGGCCGGCGAGAAGGTCTCTCTGCAGGCTGATTATACTCCTGTTCCGGAGGGTGTTGCCAACGACGACGAAGGTTTCGTCAATGTCACGATCAAGATCGACGGATTCTTCTACAGCGTCTGGTTCAACGACAAGCTTTACGACAGCTATCTTGTCGATCAGGTTTCATACGATGTGTGCCCGAACCTCGGCTTCTCCGTCTATCTCTACAACAAGAACGCTTCTGTCACGGTCAAGGACGTTGTGATCAAGAAGGGCTGCGACTATGCCGCCTCCAACACGATCTACAACAAATCGTTCAACTACGACAGTTTCGCTCTCGGAGCAAAGATCACTGACATCAATTTTGACGCGAAGTCAGGCGCGTTTGTCGCTCACAGAGTCCAGGACACGAACCCCGGCGATGTAAAATATGAGATCGCGGACGGCGGGAAGACCATTACGGCTTCGGTCAGCGGTTCGAGCAAGGCGCACTGGTACGGAGACGACTTCAACGGCCTCCGCATAACAGACAGCACCAAGTATACATTCATCTACAAAGTCAAGAACAATCAGGTGAACTACACAGGATGCGTTGCATACAACGGAAAGTCCTCTGTTCTTAACAGCTCCTATCGTTACAACTGGTACGGAGTGTTCACGACCGGCGATAAATACGCAAATCCTAAAGTGAAGCTTGCAGCCGACGGTTCAAACTTCACCGGATACAATTACAATGACGATCCTATGATGGTGTTCCAGTCGTTCAATCCCAAGATCGACAGTGACGGATATACCGAGGTCGCCGCCGAACTTGACGGATGGAACTGGACATTCTATATGACCGATGCCGCCACCGGAAAGCTCACCAAGGTACAGACAGCCAATATGAAGGAACTCGGCACAGCCGAAAACAAGTTCAACGCCAACGCGAACGCTCTTTCATTCATCGTTTACACTTATAATGACGGTGTTTCCTTCTCGGTAAAAGACGCGGCTCTGTACAAGGGCACGACGGTTTCCGTCGATTATCCCGCTCCTTCCGAGCCGACCACGCCTACCGGTGATATAACAGTCTGGGTAGTGGTCGTTGCCGCCGTTTCGCTCCTCGGCATGGGCGTCGCGCTCAAGACCAGAAAAGCGTAATTACAGGAAATACACATACCGGCGTTTGAAGATCCAAACGCGATAAACAGCACCCCCGCGGGCACGCCCGCGGGGGTGTTGCCGTAAAGCATTTTTTTGTGATAAGTAGTATTTTATCAGTGTTTTTAGGTTGACAGTTATGTGAAAATGTGATATAATCTCAATAAAGAGGAATATGTGACGGGGAAACGGCATTGCATCGGCACAGAACGTACCGCAACTGCCGGGAGACCGGGACAGCCTCAAATGAAAAGAATCATTTTTATTAATCAAAAAGGAGAAACCACAATGCGCAAAACACTTGCAGTCATCCTCTGCGCTCTGATGATCCTCCCGCTGGCCTTCGTCGGCATATCCGCCGCCGAACCGGAAGTCATCACGACCGCGGAAAAGTTCGCCGGCATGGCAGCCGACGGCAACTACAAACTTGGAGCCGACATCGCTGTCGCGGCTACCTACACCGAAGCATTCACCGGAACCTTTGACGGCGACGGACACACGATCACTCTTGTTGACGTTCCGCTGTTTAAAACGCTGACCGGAGCGACTGTATCAAATCTCAAGCTCGCCGGAACGGCGAAAGGAAGCGGCTCTGTCGGCGCGCTCGCCATTCAGGGATCCAACGTGACGATTACAAAGGTGACCAACAACGCTGACGTAACGTCGACTGGAGACTCAAAGTATTCCGGGGGGATTATCGGCTCGATTACGACCGGAAACGGCACTGCCGAAAAAGCTGAAGCCAGCACGTTCACTTCCTGTGTTAATAACGGGAATGTCGTTGCGGATACCGGAAACGGGCGTCTCGGTGGCCTGGTGGGAAACGCCGCCAGATATCAGAGATGCACCTTTAAACAGTGCATTAATAACGGAAACGTTTCGACTGCTGCGACCAAGACAACTCCATACGTTGCGGGAATCGCCGGCTCATCCTTCGGGGGCGACTATATCGAGTGCGTCAACAACGGAGCCATAACCAGCTCCAAGGTCGGAGCCTTCATGGGCGGTATTGTAGGAAAATCAGCTCCTTCCGCCCAGGGCGGCAATCAGGATCTTAACTTCACCAAGTGCGTCAACAACGGGAAACTGGTTTCCGGACCCGAGCAGACAGGGTATGTCGGCGAGATCGGCGGCATTCTCGGAACAAGCGGCTCTCCCGTAGTATCTTCGTCCAATCTTCCCAAAACAATTCCCGCGAATTTCTCCGCCTGCCACATCGTGATTACTCTCACAGACTGCAAGAACACCGGAGCCATCACCGGAACGAATGCAAAATATGTCGGCGGACTAATCGGATATGTTTACGGTATTTCACCCGTTAATTCTGCAGGTGAAAAAGTTGAGGCATACGAGTATGCCGTGATGAAGAACTGCGTCAATACCGGAGACCTTGCCGGAACCTACAAGGCCGATGCGAAAGCCGCGTGGCAGGCCGATAACAAGTCAAATCCGGGAGCTGCCGAGGGAACATACGTTTCCCACTTCATCGCCTATACGAATGTAATTGATACAACTATCGAGAACTGTATCGGCGCCGGGAAGCTGACGAACGCAAATGAGGACTATAATGTTGTCTTCGGTCTTTCTTCTGCGTCTGCTTCCTCTTACAGAGTCTCGGGCAACAAAATAATCGAGGGAATTAAGAGTTACTCTTGGGCCTGCGACGCGTATGTGCAGGATAGCTCGACAAAGGTTTACAGCGATCAGCTGACCAGTACTACCGATGCGACAACCGGGGCAGTCACCGTCACCGGCGACAGATCCGCGAACCGCATCGCGCTTTCCGCGGATCTTGCCAATAAGGTAAAGGTGCTTTCGGCGGCGGAGATGGCTGAGGTTCTCAACCCCACCGGCGGGAACACCGATCCCGGCACGACTCCCGTCGTCACCGGCGACACCGCCGTATGGGTCCTCGTGATCGCCGGCGTTTCGCTCCTCGGCATGGGCATCGCGCTCAAGGCCAGAAAAGCGTAATTACGTATGATCAACACCTGCGTTTGAATTTTCAAACGCAA
>JAFRYE010000009.1 GCA_017441265.1 Lachnospiraceae bacterium
AACCAGGCCGGTGATGGAAGCCACGGCTGCCTGCCAGGTACCCCAGCCGAGCGGAGCGAAGATCCAGGCGATGCCGCTGCCGATCTTCGCCAGGATGGACATGTCAAGCTCGTCCTCCGCCAGCATCCGGAAGCCGTCCGGCGTGAAGCCGAAGTACGAGGTGAACCATACCAGGATCGTCGACAACAGGATGATCGTGCCGGCCTTCTTGATGAAGGACCAGCCGCGCTCCCACATGGAGCGGAGCACGTTCTTCAGGGTGGGCATACGGTATGCCGGAAGCTCCATAACAAACGGCGCCGGGTTGCCCGCGAAGATCTTCGTCTTCTTCAGGATGATACCGGAGACGATGATGGAAGCCATGCCGATGAAGTATGCCGATGTCGAAATCCACGCGCTGCCGCCGAAGATCGCGCCGGCGATCATGCCGATGAACGGAACCTTCGCGCTGCACGGGATAAATGTCGTTGTCATGATGGTCATACGGCGGTCGCGCTCATTTTCAATGGTACGCGACGCCATGATTCCCGGCACGCCGCAGCCGACACCGATCAGCATCGGGATGAAGGATTTGCCGGAGAGACCAAATTTGCGGAAAATGCGGTCCAGAACGAACGCGATTCTCGCCATATAGCCGCACGCCTCGAGGGCTGCGAGCAGGAAGAACAGTACAAGCATCTGCGGAACGAAACCGAGCACCGCGCCGATACCTGCGATGATACCGTCAAGGATCAGTCCCTTGAGCCAGTCGGCACAGCCGATATTGTCAAGAAGCGACTCCACCAACGAAGGGATGCCGGGCACCCACACGCCGTAGTTTGAGGGATCAACGCCGCCCTCGTATTTTTCATAGAGTCCGATCGCCTCGTTCACGTCGTCAACGGACGCCGTCTCATCGGTCTCCTCGAGAGTTTCCTCATCGACGAGCGTGTAGGGGATCTCCGTTGCGGTGAGCTGTCCCACAAGACCCTTGAGCGCCGCTGCGGCCGCTTTGGAATCGTAGTCTTCCGCCTCGGAGTCCATTGCGGCTTCCACCGCTTCGGTGTCTATGCCGTCCTCCTGTGCCTTCGCGATCAGGCCTTCGAGGATCGCATCGGTGTCGCCGTACTCTTCCTCGGCGTCCTCCGTGTCGCCGGAACCGATTCCCAAAAGGTGCCATCCGTCTCCGAAGAGTCCGTCGTTCGCCCAGTCGGTTGCCGGAGCACCCACGCCGACCATGGCGATCCAATAGATTAAGAACATAACAAGTGCAAAGATCGGAAGTCCGAGCCAACGGTTGGTTACAATCTTATCGATCTTGTCGGAAGTCGTCAGTTTTCCGACGTGAGACTTCTTGCTGCAGCCTTTGATCACGTCCGCGATATACACGTACCGGTCGTTCGTGATGATACTCTCGGCATCGTCGTCAAGCTCCGCCTCGGCTGCCTGAATATCCTTCTCGATATGCTCGAGAGTAGCCTTCGGAATGTTGAGGCTCTCCAGGATCTTCTCGTCACGCTCGAAGATCTTGACTGCGTAGAAGCGCTGCTGCTCCTCGGGCATGTTGTGCACGACCGCCTCCTCGATGTGAGCAAGCGCATGCTCAACCGGTCCGGAAAATGAATGCTGCGGCACGGCAGCCTTCCGCTCCGCCGCCTTCACTGCCGCGTCGGCAGCCGCCGAGATTCCGATTTCCTTGAGCGCGGAGATCTCGACCACGTCGCAGCCGAGGTTGGAAGCCAGTTTCTTCGTGTCGATCACGTCGCCGGCCTTGCTCACGACGTCCATCATGTTGATCGCGCACACGACCGGGATTCCGATCTCGAGAAGCTGCGTCGTCAGATACAGGTTTCTCTCAAGGTTCGTGCCGTCAATGATGTTGAGGATGGCGTCGGGGCGCTCGTTCAGGAGGTAGTTTCTCGCAACGACCTCCTCCAGCGTATACGGAGAAAGGGAATAAATGCCGGGAAGGTCGATGACCGTGACGTCATTGTGCTTCTTCAGCTTGCCCTCTTTCTTCTCCACCGTGACGCCCGGCCAGTTTCCGACGAACTGGTTTGCGCCGGTCAGCGCGTTGAAAAGCGTTGTCTTTCCACTGTTGGGGTTGCCCGCCAGTGCAATCTTGATTCCCATGTTGTTGTCCTTTCCTTAGTTGCCCTGAGGTAACCCCGGGTCACAAAAAATACTCAACCAAAATCATCTCTGCATCTTCCTTACGCAGACTCAGTTCATACCCGCGCACCGTCACCTCGATCGGATCTCCGAGAGGGGCAACTTTACGCACATAGACCGTAACACCGCGGGTGATTCCCATGTCCATGATCCGGCGGCGGACCGCTCCCTGGCCGTTGAGGCGGATCACAGTCGCGGTTTCCCCGATTCCCACTTCGCGCAATGTCTTCATGGCAGTTACTTCCTTTCCTTATTTTTCAAAAGCGCTCCTCGCGCCCTCAGTTTCATCGTTCGCGGCACTACACAAAGATATGGCGCGCCGCCTCATCGCTGATCGCGATCCGCGAGTCCTTCACATTGACGATCACATTGCCGCACGTCTCGGCAACGATCTGTATCGTCGCGCCGGCGACAAATCCCAATGTTTCCAAATGCTGCCGTACATCCGGCTTTCCGGTGACTCTCCTTACCGTAAGCAAAACATTCCGATCCGCTACACTCAAAGGAATCATACACTCACCTCCCGGTCCTTACTTTGGTTAACTTGCGGTAACCCCGTCGACATTATAGTTAGCACGAGACAACTTGTCAAGTCCGTTTTCGCAAGTTTTCGGAAAGAAGTATTCATTTTCCGAACAATGTTCGCTTGACGCATTCCGTTTCGTAGCGTATAATTTCTTTATACGCCGCGCAACGGTTTTCCGCCGTTATCAGACCGGCTAAACCACCCAGGAGGTGCGTCATGATTTACGAATCCGGTGAAATGTATCTCGAAACGATACTTATTCTTTCGCAGTCGCAAAATGAAGTTCACGCCGTCGACATCGCCGGTGCGATGAACATCTCGAAAGCTTCCGTCAGCCGCGCGTTGGGCCGCCTGAAGAGCGAGGGCTGCCTCATCATCGACGCCGCCGGCCGGATCGCGTTCACGGAGCGCGGCCGCAACATCGCGGAGAAGATTTACGAGCGCCACGAAATCCTTTCGAAGATGCTGGAATCCCTCGGCGTTCCCGCGGAGATCGCCGCTGCCGATGCCTGCAAGATCGAGCACGATATCAGCGACGAGACCTTCGAGCTGATCAAGGAGCATTATCTGAAGAACAAGTGATCGCGCGAGCGTTTGACTTTGCACAAAACAGCCCCTGCGGCACGGGATTTCCCGGCGCAAGGGCTGCTTTTTTATTCTCTTGATCTTGACAACGCTTCTTCGGAAAATGCGGTTATTTTCCCGCGTACTCCGGAATCCTGCTCAGATCAAATATCTTTCCGACGATCATGTACGCCTCCGTATTGTCCTCGGGAACCGCTTCATAGAACACGTCGAGGAAGTCCTTCGCGGTAGCGTTTTTGAACGCATTGCGCCGAACATACTCGCGCAAAATGCCGTACCAGGTTTCTGTGCCGACGCTGTCCTCCAGAAGCTTGAACGCTCTGCGTCCGGTTTCGTAGATACTGGCAATGTATTGATATTCTTTCGCGTACTCGTAGCAGGAGCGATTTAACGGGAGATGTCCGGCATCGATCCAGCTGTCCAGCAATGTTTCTCTCAGGATTTCGGCCGAATACTGATCCATCGGGAGTACCAGCCCGTTATCAAATCCTACATAGTCCTCATACACTCGTTCCGTGTACGACGTTAAGGATTCGTCCATCCAGGGTTCAAGTCCCGAGTTGCTGCCCACGATTCCCATGAACCACTGGTGACCGATCTCATGGGCAACGCAGATTTCCATCCCCTCGTAGCTGAGTTTTGGATCTTCCTCAGGACCGCGCTCGATCGGCTCACA
Organism: Lachnospiraceae bacterium; assembly: GCA_017441265.1. Classification (GTDB taxonomy): domain Bacteria; phylum Bacillota; class Clostridia; order Lachnospirales; family Lachnospiraceae; genus ISDg. The sequence continues at coordinate 3,939 of JAFRYE010000009.1, forward strand.
GTATTCGCTTGTGATTATGATCAGGTTCGGATACTCCATACCGCCGGCCGCGATCGGAGCGTAGATGATGTCCAGCTCCTCGTAAGGATAGCGTCCGAACGCCTGGCCGAAAGCCTCCAAAGAGTCCTTTGCGCACTGCAGCGTCACTTTCACGCACTCATCCATCTTGTCCGCCGGAGGGTTTTTCCCGTTGTAATACACATTGATGCGAACCCCGTCGTACGTCCCGTCCGCCGCGGCAAAGCAATCCGAAGCACAGAACACGAAGCTTCGAACGCACGGCGCCTTCAATGTGTACGTCGTGGTTCCGTTGACCGTCTGCTTCGAACTCTCCGTTCCGGACGATGCCACAAGGAACCCTTCGGGAACCGTGATGCGGACATCGAAATCGGCGATCTCCGAGTAGAAGCACTCGCCGGAAATGACAAATTTCTCGTGGGACCACGCACCGTTCACATACTCCGCAAGAACCGGATAAAAGCTGGTCACATTGTAGATCCCGTCGTAATAGCCGTAGCGGTCCGCAAGATTCGGGATCTTCGCCGTAAAATCATACGTCAGCGTCATTTTTTCATTGGGCGCCAGCGGTTTGGAAAGCGCAAGCCAGAGCACGGATACGTCGGTGTCCCGCTCAAACGTGAGCGCGGAACCGTCTCTGCCGTCAAGGATCCCCGTGATCTCCGTCATCGCAGCGTCAGCCTTGACTTCCTTCGGATCGTAGCCGACCGTCTTTCCGTCAGTGAACAGGCTCGAGTAATCTCGCATGCACAGTTTATCCCAGACATCCGTCGAATCATTCCAAAACGTGAACACGACATGACCGACTACGGTATTTTTGTCCGTATCCAGTTTCAGATCCATGTCGTAGTGATACCGCTCTCCCGTCGGAATATCAATCGCGCACCCTTTTTCCGGTGCCTGAAAGCCCGTAGGTGTCGGTGTCGCGGGAACCTCCGTCGGCGTGGGCGTTGCCGGGATCTCCGTCGGCGTGGGCGTCTCCGTCGGTGTGGGTGTTGCCGGAATCCCGGTCGGTGTCACCGGGGGCTCCTGCTCCGGCGTTGTCACGGCGGGCATCCCCGTCGGTTTTTCTTTCGAAGTGTTATTGTCCGTCTTTCCGCAGGCCGTCAGGAGCACGAGCACCAAAAGCATCACGGCAAGACGGATCTGCTTGTTCATTTTCCTCATAGTTAAAATTCCCCTTTGTTTTCCTTCCCCCCCGACGCGCGCCATCGGTAGGATATCTCATTATTACTCACAGATATTGTCAAATCTTGTTAAGTCTATGAAAAAACCATGAAGTCGGCCCTCCCGTTATCCGCCCGGATTTCGTATATACTGTCACTTTTCCTTTGTTTTCCGCATCTTCGCAAGTCTCTGCCCGCTTTCTCGGCGACTCGCCGTTGACAAATCATCCCCGCCCGTAGTTTACTGAAAAAAAGGGGATTGAAATCGCATGAAAAACGACAGGAAAGAAATTCGATTTTTCGAGCAGGAGCCGGTTCCCGTCGCCATCGCGCATCTGGCGCTCCCGACGATCGTCGGGCAGATCATCGTTGTGCTCTACAACATGGCTGACACCTTCTTTATCGGTCTCACCGGAAACGATGCCGCATTGGCCGCGGTCACCGTTTGCCTGCCCGCATTCATGTTTCTTTCTGCAATCGCCAACCTATTCGGAGTGGGCGGTGCCGGTGAGGCAGCCCGCAATCTCGGCGGCGGAAACAGAAAGTGCGCAGGGGAAGCCTGCGCCTTTTCCTTCTGGGGATGTGCCGCTCTGACGTTTTTATACACTTCCCTTGCGGTACTTCTGCGACATCCGTTCATCGACATCGTAGGCGGCGGAGACAGTGAAGTGCACCGCCTTGCCGTTTCCTATCTTCTGATCACCGTAGGTCTGGGCGGCCTCGGAACCTCCATGAACATGGTGATGGCTCACCTGTTCCGAAGCGAGGGCCGAAGCATGGACGCCGGCATCGGCATCGTCTTCGGAAGTCTCTTAAACATCGTGCTCGACCCCGTTTTCATGTTTGTAATCCTGCCCCCCGGCCGCGAGATCATCGGCGCCGCGATCGCCACGGCGCTCTCCAACTGGATGGCCTTTCTGCTGATGCTTTTCCTTCAATACCGGCGGCATCGCACCTCGGTGCTCTCCTTCAAACTCCCCGTATCCCCCGACCGGGAAATGACCCGCCGCATCATAAGCACCGGCCTTCCGGCCTGTATCATGACCTTGTTTGAAAACATCTCCTACGCCTGTCTCGACCGTCTGATGATGGCCAACGGGACTGCCGCGCAGGCCGGTCTTGGCGTCGCCAAGAAGATCAACATGCTCGCCCACGCCTCCGTCCGCGGCCTGACGCAGGGCATTCTTCCTCTGATCGCATACAACCATACCGCAGGCAACAAAACCCGCATGAAGCATGTCATCCGCGACACCGTACTGATCTCGATCGCCGTGAGCGCCGGCTGCATGACCGCCTGCCTGATCGCCGCAAGGCCGCTGATCGGTCTTTTCATCCATCCCGGGACATCCCACTCGATGGGCGTCCACTTCCTTCGGATCCTCTGTATCGGAGCGCCGTTTTCGGCCGTTGCCTACACCTTTATCTCCTTCTTCCAGGCTGTCGGGCTCTGGCGCAATGCCTTCCGGATCGCCGTGCTCCGCAAAGGCTTCCTGGATATCCCTCTGATGTTCCTCTTCTGTCTTGTCAACCCGCTCTTCGGCATCGTCGCCGCCACGCCGACCGCCGATCTCATCTGCTGCGTGACGGCGCTGATCCTCTTTCGGATGTACTACCGAAAGCACCTGCGGGACGCGGTGTAGCAGGACACGGCATAGCCGGCCGCAGAATGGCGGGCCGGCCGGTAACCAAGTCCGTCTTACCTTGTTTTCGGGCTTCCGAAAAACAATTTTGAGTCATTTACAAGGTTTTTCATCAAAAAAGAGGATTTCACTTGAAAAATATACCTGTCTGTAAGTTTCGAAGCCATGCCCGTTTTTGTTTTTTTCATGGGACTTTTCAGATTTAGCGAAAACACTTGAAAACTCGTCGGATCCACAACCAACGAGACGGATACAATTTTTGAACTTTTCATGGGAAATCGCAAGAATTCAGTTTTCCCTTGTAATTTCCGGAAAAACCGGCTTTTATGACAGGTAAGAAACACGAATTCTTACGAAATACCGCGAATAGCATCGTAATCAGCACAAAAGCGCCTCCGGGTTCCCCGGAGGCGCTTCCTGCTTATTGATTACTCGTTGTCCGCATCCGGCGCGTCGTCCAGAACGATGTCCGTCACGGCCGGAGTCTCCTCCGGTACGATCCCGAACAACGCCTCGAACTCCTCGCGGGTGATGCGTTCCTTCGCAAGCAAAAGCTCTGCACTGCGGTCGAGGATTTCGCGGTTCTCACCGATCAGGCGCTTCGCCTCGGCGTAGCACTCCTCGATGATGCGGCGAACTTCCTCGTCAATACTGTTGGCAACAGCCTCGCTGTAGCTCTTCGTATGGCCGTAGTCGCGGCCGATGAAGACCTCGTCCTCGTCGCCGGCGTAGTTGACCGGGCCGAGGCTGTCGGAAAAGCCGTACTTCGTGACCATCGCACGAGCCATCGCCGTCGCCTGCTTGATATCCTGGCTGGCTCCGGTCGTGATGTCCTCGAAAACCATCTCCTCTGCGACACGTCCGCCGAGGGAGACGATGATCTGCTGGATCATCTCGCCGCGGGTGCGGAACATCTCGTCCTCACCGGGAAGCGGCATCGTATAGCCCGCAGCGCCGTTGCCGGTCGGAATGATGGAAACGGTATAGACCGGGCCGACATCCGGCAGAACGTGGAACAGGATCGCGTGTCCGGACTCATGGAAGGCCGTGATGCGCTTCTCCTTGTCGGAAATGATGCGGCTCTTCTTCTCCGTTCCGATGCCGACACGGATCAAAGCCTTCTTCACGTCCGCATCGGTGATAAACGCGCGTTCTTCCTTGGCTGCCGTGATGGCCGCCTCGTTCATGAGGTTCTCCAGATCGGCTCCGGAAAATCCTGCCGTCGAACGGGCAATGTGCTCTAAGTTCACGTCCTCGCCGAGAGGCTTGTTGCGAACATGGACTTTCAAAATCTCCAGGCGGCCGCGAACATCCGGGCGGCCCACCATAACCTTGCGGTCGAAACGTCCCGGACGAAGGATCGCGGGATCGAGAATATCCACACGGTTGGTCGCCGCGAGGACGATAATGCCTTCATTGACGCCGAAACCGTCCATCTCCACGAGGAGCTGGTTGAGCGTCTGCTCGCGCTCATCATGTCCGCCGCCGAGACCCGCGCCACGGCGTCTTGCCACAGCGTCGATCTCGTCGATAAATACAATACAGGGCGCATTTTTCTTCGCTGTCGCGAACAGGTCTCGCACGCGGGAAGCGCCGACACCGACGAACATCTCCACGAAATCCGAGCCGGAGATTGAGAAGAACGGAACGCCTGCCTCACCGGCCACGGCCTTTGCAAGGAGCGTCTTACCGGTTCCGGGCGGTCCCTCCATCAGGATACCCTTCGGGATGCGCGCACCAACGCGGATGAACTGCTTCGGGTTGGAGAGGAAACGGACCACTTCCTCGAGCTCTTCCTTCTCCTCCTGAAGACCGGCGACATCCTTGAATGTGGTCGGGTTTTCTTTGCCGTCGGTCATTTGCGCACGGCTCTTACCGAAGTTGAGCACCTGCGAATTGCTGCCGCCTCCGCCGAGAGAGTGGCCGAGCACGAAAAATACCAAGATCACCGCGATCAGGATGACGAGATACGGGAACACCGTCGTCCAGAACCAGCTCGGTTTGTCGACGTCGTTGACGATGACTTTTACGCCTGCAGCCTCCGTCTCTTTCACGATCTCGCTGACGTCCGTAACGTTGAAGGTGCGGCGAGTCTTGTCTGCCATAACCACAACAACGTTACCGTTCGGCGCCTCGACAAAGGGCGTCACATAAACCGCTTCCACTTGTTTGGCGTTGATCCACTGAACGAAGTCCGCATGCGTATACTGCTCCGCATTGCGGTCCGCGTTGCTCGAATAGATCAGCCCGATGATAAGAATTCCGAGGAGCAGGAAGTAAAACATCATGCCCCCGCGACGTGATTTTCCGTTCATTACGCCTCCGTATCGTCCTTCGTTATACTGAGTCTGCCGATGTACGGCAGAGCGCGGTACTTCTGAGCGTAGTCAAGCCCGAAGCCCACGACAAATTCATCCGGGATCTCAAACCCGGTATAATCCACCTTCACGTCCGCAACGCGGCGCGTCGGCTTATCCAAAAGCGTGCACAGCCGCAACTTCTCCGGCTGGCGGCTGTTAAGCATCTCCAGCAAAAACTCGAGCGTCCGCCCCGAGTCCACGATATCCTCGACCACAAGCACGTTCTGTCCGCGGATGCTCTCGTCGAGATCCTTCACGATCCGCACGCGCCCCGAACTCTCCGTCTCGTCGCCGTAACTTGAAACCGACATGAAATCAAGCTTGATCGGCAGATCGATCCGCTTCGCAAGCTCCGTCGTGAAAAAGACACTGCCCTTCAGGATGCAGATCAGTTTCAGTTCCTCGCCGGCGAAATCCGCCGTGATCTGCTCTGCCATCTCCCGAACCCGCGCCAGCAGGCGCTCCTCCGGTATCATCACACTGATCGATTCCCTAAGCACCATACGTACCTCCGTCTTCCTGCGCTTCGCTCTGTCCGTCTTCCGTAAAATGAATCTCCAACACCATGCGCGTGTTCTCGTCCATGCGGAACGTCTCGCTCCCGCGGACTCCCGGAACCCACACGACCGTGCCCTCGTCCCACGTCAGTACCAGCGGGATACCGTCCCGCTCCGCCTTCGGAACCTTGCGATTGACCAACAGATCCTGCACCGACTGCGTCCTGCCGTCGCTCGTGATGACGATCCGGTCACCCGGCCGACGGGTTCTTACAACGCACGCCTTGCCTATTTTATCATAATCAAACCATTTCGTACATGAATTTTTCGGAAAAATCTCGCATTCTTCCCGTTTGCGCACGGAAAATGACAGCACTTTCTCCGGTTCGCCCGCAAATCGCAGCCTCACGCCGCGCTCCAGCTCCCTGCGAGCCACCTCGTGCCGGCCCGCAAACCGGTCGAGAGGCGTCTCTTTCACGGCGATCTCCCGATACTCCCGCACAAGCGTCACACCGTACGGAAGCGAGAGTTCCGCCGAGACCGCGCCCTCGCACAGCCGCTCCAAAGCCGCCGTATGCACATAGGTGAGATCCTGCCTGCGCCCGCACACCTCCGCCAGATACCGAAGCGCTACCTCCGGCCGAAGCGCTTCCGGGAGTTCCGAAAAGCCCGCCGCATCCAGGCGACGGTCGTGGATCAGCCGCCCGCATGCCTCGTCCGCCAGGGAATCCATGTAGCGCCGTACCGCCTCCAGACGCTCGCCGGCGCCGGCGATATTTCTCTGTGCCCCGGGATTGCACTCCGCCAAAAGCGGCATCACGCGATTCCGAAGAAAATTGCGCGCGCCCTCCTCGCCGTAGTTTGTCTCGTCCACGCAGAAGTCCTGTCCTCTCGCCGCAAGCTCCGCCAGGATGTCCGCCTTCCGGACGGACAAAAGCGGGCGGATCAGCACAAGCTCGGGATCCGCAAACGGCATGCTCTCCGACGAAATCCCCGTCAGACCCCGAAGTCCGCTCCCGCGGATCAGATTCCAGAGCACCGTCTCCGCGCGGTCATCCGCATGGTGTGCCACCGCGACGCGGTTGGCTCCGAACCGGCCGGCAATCTCCTCGAAGATCCGATACCGCACCGTGCGGCCGGCCTCCTCGATGCCGGTTCCCGTCTCCGCTGCGATCGCGGGGACGTCGCGGGCTTCGACAAACAGGGGAATGTCCCGTTTTCCGCAGAATTCCCTGCAAAATGCTTCGTCCCGCGCCGCGGCCTCGCCGCGGATACCGTGGTTCACGTGGACCGCCGCCAGCGGAATGCCGAGCTCCTGCGTGATCTCCCGCAGAAGCAAAAGAAGGCACAGGGAATCGCTGCCGCCGGAAAAGCCGACGATCACGCTCATGCCTTGTGCCAAAGTTCCACGCCGAAGCATCTGCTCTTTCACTTTTTTGAGAGCACTTGTTTCCATACCTCTCTCCGCTTCCGACCTACGGCGCCGGGGTCGGCGTCGCCGTCGGCGTGATATCGCCCGGTCGGAAAATGATCTCGTCCCCGTAGACAAGTCCCAGCCGCTCCCGCGCGATCTCCTCCAGATAGCCTCGCGTCTGGACATACGCTCGATACTCCTCGATCGTAGCCGTGCGCTCATGCTCTCTGGCGATCTCGAGGATCAGTTTCTGCTTCTCCGCGAGTCGCTGCTCGTACTTGTCCTGCGCCGAATGGCGCAACACGAGAAATACCGCCGAAAGCACCATCACGATCAGAAAGAAAATGACCGCCGTGACCGCGCGCTTTCCCAACCGGTAATTCTTCGGAACGATACCCTTCTTCATAGTCTCACTCTCTTGCCGAATCTTTCGCCGCCCGCCTACAGGTAGCGGAACAACTCCTTCGCCTCGTCCTTTCGGACCGTCTCGGTGACGGATGTCACCTCCACTTTGACCGTTCGGTTTCCGAATCCGATCTCGATGACGTCGCCGACCTTAACTTCCGCGGAAGCTCTTGCCACGCGGTCATTGAGCATGACACGGCCGGCGTCACACGCCTCGTTGGCCACGGTCCTGCGCTTGATCAGCCGGGAAACCTTCAGATATTTGTCGAGTCTCATAGAATCCTGCCACTTATGAACAATGGGCCGGTCAAAACCGACCGGCCCACAACGTCCGTATTATATCAAATCTACGCGCTTTCGGAAATTACTTGTTAACAGCATCCTTAAGAGCGCTGCCGGCCTTGAACTTAGGCTGCTTGGAAGCCTTGATCGTGATCTCCTTCTTGGTAAGAGGGTTGCGACCCTTACGAGCAGGTCTTGCATTAACCTCAAACGTACCGAAACCAACGAGAACAACCTTCTTGCCATCAGCAAGGGTATCCGTAACGGTTTCAACAAAAGCATCTACCATCTTCTTAGCGTCTTCCTTCTTAACCCCGGCCTTGTCAGCGATAGCCGCAACCAATTCAGTCTTATTCATTGTGACTTCCTCCTGAAAATGTTATTGATTCCGCCAATCCGCCGGTCTCGCGACTGGCGCGGCGGCGAACTGCACTCACAGTTAAGTTATAAACGGAATAGCCTTCAAAGTCAAGCGAAAATGTAGCAAAACCGCGGAAAATAAGGGAAAAATCAAGGTTTTTCGGCATTTTCCGACAAATTCCGCGATGAAGTCTGAAACTTACATATCGATCGAGGTCGGAGAGGCGTACCATTTGCCTTTAACGCGGTAGCACCAGAATTCATCGGAATCCTTGCCGCGGACAGTTTCGCCATCGACGGTGTACTCCCAGCGGAATTCGATCGTCACCTTGGCAACCTTCTCGATCGCCTCCGTGTTCGCTTCCGGATAGTCCGCTAAAAGCAGCCGGACTCCTTCCGCATAGCCGTCGCTACCTGCGCCGAACTCCACCGCTTTCGCGGAGTCCACAAGATACCTGGACTTGGATTCCTCCAGCTCTGCGCGCATCTCGTCGAACATCGGCTTCACCGAATTCTGCAGAAATCCCTCGACATCCAGCACGAGCTCCGTTCGGCAATCCTCACAGTAGATCGTGGACTTCGTGAAGAGATCGTAGTTGCAGCCATACACCGCCTCAAAGGCCGACTTTGCCGCATTTTTCGGCGTGCGGTTGGTCTGTCCCAGCACGCGAGCCGCCACGGCGATGATAACGATCGCCGCGATCAAAACCGCGCCGATCAGGATCAACACTCTTTGTTTCTTCGAAAAATTCTTCATGTATGTAACGCCCTCATCCGGCTTTCCGTCTGAAAAAATCCCCGGGCCGGTCCCGACCCGGGGAAAATCCTGTGTTCGATCAGTCTTTAATCAGTCTTTATCCGAACCGGACTTGAACTGGTTCGCAACATCCTGGATCGACTTGCCGCTCATAGGGTCTTCATTGTACAAGTACCAATTGCCGTCGATCTTAAGAACTACAAAATACAGATACTGCTTCTTATCCTTGTCGTTCTTGTCATATACCTTGACAGAAACAATAGCCATCTTCTTGAAGCTCTTGGTCGTAGCTTTCGCAGCCTCAAGCAAGTTCTTCATTCCCTTGAAAACAGCGTCATCATCATCGTAGGTCTCACTCTCGTCGATCTCCCACTTAATGTCGGCCTCTTTCTCCTCATCATCCTTGAGAAGTTTAAGAGCTTTCTGAGCTTTCTTGCTCTTGTACGTGAGATCATTGATATCTTCCTTGATATCATTGATGTCACCGTTGAGTTTCTTATTCTTCACTTCCTGAGCCTCGTCAAGCTCCTCCTGCAGTTTCATATACTTCTTAACAACGCTCTCCGGACCACCGGAAAGAAGCAGAATAAGTGCGATGATAACAACAACCGCAGCCGCAGCGCAACCGATGATCGTCAGCATCTTCTTATTCAATTTGCCGCCTGCAGCCTTAGCCTTTGCGACCGGCGAAACCGGAGCTGCCTGGGGAGCTGCCTGAGGTGCTGCCAACTGTGCACCGCAAACCGGGCATACAGCGGAACCGTCAGGAACCTGATTTCCACATTTTGTACAGAACATAACGTTATCTTCCTTTCTCATTGTATTCGTTGGGTTTGATACCGTTTGCGCAAGATACCGCTATGTGCATCGTATACCCATACAAGTTTACTATACCGCATTTTTCGAATGTTTGCAACACAATTTTGTCACAATTCAGTGTTTTTGTCACACACTCTCAGCCCCCTTGAGATACGTTCCTCATCTTGACATTCCCACGGTAAATGGTTATGATGTCAATAGTTTGAAAATGCGTTGTTTTTCGGAGGTTTTCCTTATGCCAAGCGACAGTTGCTGCGACCGTCTCTCCCCGATCGTTTCGTGCGTGAACGCCACGCTCGGATACGACAATCAGGTAGTTGTTACGGATTTGAATTTTGAGATTTTTCCGGGGGATTATGTGAGTATTGTGGGCGAGAACGGCTCCGGAAAATCAACCCTGATGAAGACGATGCTCGGTCTCATCCGCCCTCTCAGCGGCTCGATCACCATCAACTGCGCCAAAGGCAGCGGTTGCATCGGTTATCTTCCGCAGATGAGCGAGATGCAGCGGGATTTTCCGGCGACGGTCCGCGAGGTCGTCATGACCGGGTTTTTGAATCACAAGAGCTGGTGGCCCTTCTTCTCGAAAGCCGAGAAGGCGCAGGCCGAGGAAGTCCTTAAGAAGCTCCGCATCTCGGATCTCGCCGGCCGCAGCTACCGCGAGTTGTCCGGCGGCCAGCAACAGCGCGTGCTGTTGGCCCGAAGCCTTCTGGCTGCCCATGAGATCCTGATGCTCGACGAGCCCATCACCGGTCTCGACCCTTCTGCGGCGGCGGATCTCTACGAGACGCTCCGCTTCCTCAACAAAGAGGACGGGATGACCATCATCATGGTCACCCACGACATCAACAGCGCCGTCATCAATTCCTCAAAGATCCTTCATGTCAAGGAGCACGGGGCATTTTTCGGAACCACAGCACAATATATGGCCAGCGACGAATCGAACGTCTTCTTCCCCGAAGACAGCGCAATCGCGCCGGAAAGGAAATAACACTATGTTAGAGCAGTTGAAGAAAGAAGTTCTGGAGGCCAATCTCGAGCTTCCCAAATACGGTCTTGTCACCTTCACCTGGGGCAACGTCTCCGCATTTGACCCGCAGTCCCGCCTCGTCGTGATCAAGCCCTCGGGCGTATCCTACGAGGAGATGACCGCAGACGACATGGTTGTCCTCGACCTGAACGGAAACATCATGGAAGGCAAGAAGAAGCCCTCCTCGGACACCCCGACGCATCTGGCGCTGTACCGCGCATGGCCCGACGTCCGCGGCATCGTTCACACCCACAGCCGCAACGCCACCACCTATGCGCAGGCAGGCCTTGACATCGTTGCCGGCGGCACCACCCACGGCGACTATTTCTACGGCGACATTCCCTGCACCCGCTACATGACGCCTGCCGAGATCGGCGGTCAGTACGAGCTCGAGACCGGCAACGTGATCATCGAGACCTTCCGTGAGCGCGGCATCAAGCCTCTCGACATACCGGCTGTTTTAGTTCGCTCCCACGGTCCTTTCACCTGGGGCACCTCCGCAGCGGAAGCGGTTCACAACGCCGTAGTCCTCGAGGAGCTCGCCTACATGGCGATGCACAGCCAGGCTCTCACCGGCTCCGCTCCCAAGATGCAGCAGGAGCTTCTCGACAAGCATTTCTTACGGAAACACGGCCCGAACGCCTACTACGGTCAGGGCGGCAACTAAGGAGTTCCCTTGAAACTTCGGCGGAATCTGCAAATTATCCTGTGCGCCTTCACGGCGGTTCTTCTCTTGGGGACCGCCGTTTTCGGCATGTCCGCGTCTTCCATGGCTGCGCCTGCCGGCAGGATCCCCGTCTCCAACGACGGTGACACTCCGTCCGACATTCCCTCGAACGTCGCCGCCGCGGTTCTCGACGGCGGTCCGCAGATCGGCGCCGCCAACGCCATCGTCATGGAAGTCAATTCCGGCGCCGTCCTCTATTCGAAAAATGCAACCGCCTCCTGTTCGCCCATGAGCCTGACCAAGCTCGTCACCGGGCTTCTCGCGTTTGAGAACCTCTCCACCGCGGACACGGTCTCATTTTCCTACAAAGCCATCAACGGCATCGGTTCCTCCGTCACCCGCGTGGGTATCGTGGAAAATGAGCGTATCTCCGTTCTGGATGCCCTCTACGCCATGCTGATCGCCTCCGCCGACGAAGTCTCCTATGCTCTCGGCGAGAAGATGAGCAACAACAAGATTAACAACTTCTACCAGATGATGAACGACCGGGTGAAAGCCCTCGGCGGCGTCAACTCCTCATTTTCCAGTGCCACGGGCACCGGCGGTTCCAAGCAGACTTCATGCGCTTACGACCTCGCTCTCGTAGCCTGCGAATTGTACCAATACCCGCTGTTCCGCCAGATCGCTTCCGCGAGCTGGTACGAAATTCCGGCCACAAACCTGAAGGAGAGCCGCGTTCTCGCGCAGACGCACAAATTCATCCGCAAGAACGCAAAGAAATACGAATACGCCATCGCCGGCAAATCCGGCGGTCAGGCCGCCGACAAGACCTACTCCCTCTGCACCTACGCCGAGCGCGAAGGTCTCCGCGTCGTCGCGATCGTCCTCGGGAGCGCCAACTCCGACAGCTCCTACGACGACACCATCTCGATCGTCAACTACGTTTTCGAAAACTACAAGGCCAACTCCATGCGTTCCATCGAAAGCTCGCTGAACGAGGACTACACCGGCCTTTTCGACTATTGCCCGATGTTTGACGACGGTCAGCGCGATCTCATCTACATCGACCGCAACTCCACCATCGTCCTTCCCCGCGGCGCGGATCCGTCCTCCCTGGTCAAGACCATCGAGTACAGCCTTCCTTCCGAGTACGTCCACGGTGAGAACATCATCGGCCACGTGATCTACCGTTACAACGGCCATCGCGTCGGCAATGCGAGCATCATTTATTACAACCAGGAATATCCTCTGTCTCAGGCGGAATTTGACGCCGTCTGGCCGTTCTTCCTGATCCCGCCCACCATGCTTCCTTCCCAGGGCGGAAGCGGAGTCGTCATCGACAACTCCTATCTCACGGTCAACATCACGCCGGCTCCGACGCCGGTTCCCGGAAAAGCGACTCCGACGCCCGCTCCTACGCCCGCGTCCTCCTCGCTCATCATCGAAAAAGAGCCTGAAGAGCCCACCGGTCTCTTCTCCTCCCTCTCCATTCGCACCCGCGCATGGCTTCTCGGCGGCGCGATCTTCTTCGCCACCTTCCTGCCTTGCGTCATCCTTATCTTCGTCGTTCTGCCGCGCCGCGCGCGCAAGAGAAACCGCGTCACAAAGCGGTTGTGATCAACAACACGCGCTGTTTCAAGTATTCTTGTATTGGGGGAAAATCACATGAAAAAACCTTTCGCCGCAGCCATTGTGCTGCTCCTGTCACTGGCTCTTTCTGCCTGCACTCCCGACAACTCCGGCGAGAAGCCGACGGAGACGCCGACGGCCACGGAAACGCCCGCGCCTACGGAAAATCCGACGGCCACGGCGGCACCCGCACCGACGGAAACGCCCACCCCGACCCTAAGCCCGACGCCGACGCTGACGCCAACACCGATCGGAACACCGACACCCACGCCTTTTACGGAGCCTCCGATTACCGAAGGCAGTCTCAAAAACACCGGCTGTCATCCGATCACCCTCAGCGGAAACCGGGACGACCACGTCATCACCGACCGTTACTGTTTCATCGAAGGCGAAAAATTCTTCCTCCTTCTGGACAAGGATGTCGACCTTCCCGGTGACTTCGCGGACAACATCGCGCTCATTATGGACACTCTCGAATCCCTGACCGGTCTTCGTTTTGACGCTTCCCGGGAACTGGAGTCCAGCAACCTCGATCAGTTCGCCGGCGAAGATCCGTGGGACGCACTGCAATACGGCACGAAAGTTCCCATTTACATTTTGGTCGACCGGAACGATGAGCATTTCGGTACCGGGGCAAATGCCGGCCGCGCCACGATATACGATTTCCGTCTGTTCAGCGACGCCGTCTGGAATTCCGTTCCCTCTTACCGCGATAACCCGGAACGGCGAAACGACTTCGTGGAATACCTCGACATCGCGCACGAACTCACCCATGTCCTCACCCTGCGAAGCACGCAGATGACGGATATCATGACGGAGGGAAGCGCCGAATACTATTCGGAGAAAGCCCTGGGCGTCCTTTCGGACAAGGTGGAGGAGTTCCGGACAGTTCTGGCTGCCCCTCACATTGTCGGGTCAGTCGAGAAGAAGATAACCGCAGACACTGCGGAAGACATTTTCCTTACGGATTATACCGACATAAGTTTCGCCGACCGCGGCGAGCAGTACGTTGTGGGCCATCTTCTCTGCCGATTCCTCAACGACACCTACGGTCCGTCGTTCCTGAGCGACTATATCAAAGTCCTCCGAGCCGCAGGATATAGAGTTGACGCGTACATCCTTCCGATGTCCGAGAAGGATTACCGCCGCAAGACCGATGCCATGAAGGAAGTCTTCGGCGACGACGTCTTCGTCCGTTTCGGAAAATGGTTTTCGGAAGGCGCCCACTGATCAATCGGGGCATTTTCCGATGTGTTTGCGACGAAAGTAGATCCCATGTTACATCCTGCTCTCTAACGGCTCTCGATCACGGTTTTCGCGGCTTTCGCCGTTACCGGCGCAGTTGCCCTGCTCTTCTGCCTGCGATGTATCCCGATGAAAATTCGGGAGTTCCGGGATATCGGGAAGGACTCCCTCGATCAGGGGCTCGGAGCTCTCGGCGATCCTCGTTAACGGCGTTCTGTTCTTTGCAGTCTCTCCGTTGGGCAATAATTTCGACAACGCTACCGATGCCCGCGTCGAAAGGGAAATGCTCCTATGCTTCGCGATATTCTTTATCTCCGCAATCTGCGCAGTCATCGCGCTGATCATCTCCTATCGTGGAAAACGATACGAATTAAAAAAGTATCGGCCTGTCATCCTGTGACAGGCCGCTGCTTTTTATGCCTTTATCATTGTCTTGTTCCGAACTTGCCGGATCCCGCCGATATTACACCAGTTTCCGTCCCATGAGCACGCCCATGGAGGATGCCATCATAAGGCCTCTCGTCCAGCCGGACGAGTCGCCCAGGCAATAGAGACCGGCCACGTTGGTCGAGAGATCCGGCTCCATTTTGACTTTGTTGCTGTAGAACTTGAGTTCCGGCGAATAGAGAAGCGTCTCGTAGCTGGCGAAGCCGGGCACGACTTTGTCCACCGCCTGAATGAAGTTGATGATGTTGGTCATCGCACGGTACGGCATGGCGGCCGTGATGTCACCGGCCACGGCGTCAGGCAGCGTCGGACGGACGTTGGACTGTGCGAGTTCCTTCGCCCAGGTGCGCTTACCGGAAAGGATATCGCCGTAGCGCTGCACGAGGATCTGACCGTTGGCGAGCATGTTGGTGAGCTCGCCGACTTTCTGTGCATACTCGATCGGTTTGTTGAACGGCACCGAAAAATTGTGGGAGCACAGGATCGAGAGATTCGTGTTGTTGCTCTTGAGCTCCTTGTAGGAATGGCCGTTGACAACCGCGAGGTTGTTGTCGTAATTTTCCTGCGAGACGAAACCGCCGGGATTCTGACAGAAGGTCCGCACCTTGTTTTTGAACGGTGCGGGATAGCCGACCAGCTTGGATTCGTAGAGAACGCTGTTCACTTCCTCCATGATCTCGTTGCGGACCTCGACGCGAACGCCGATGTCGACGGTGCCGGGTTTGTGCGCGATGTCATAGCGCGAGCATAGTTTTTCGAGCCACTCCGCGCCGCGACGCCCGGTTGCGACAACCACGCTGTCGGCCTCGTATTCGGTGCGTCCGCCGGGCAGGTTGATCACAACGCCCTTGCACACGCCCTCCGTGATGATGAGGTCCTCACAGCTGCAGCCGAAGATCATTTCCACACCGTGTTCCTGCAGAAAATGCTCCAGTTTCTTATACAGTTCCTGCGCCTTCTCCGTTCCGAGATGGCGGATCGGACAATCCACGAGCTTCAGGCCGGCCTGGATTGCGCGGCGCCGGATTTCCTTCACCTTCTCGGGTTCGCTGATGCCCTCCACGTGCGTATCCGCGCCGAATGCGAGGTACACGGAGTCCGTGTAATCGATGAGCGCCTGTGCGGCGTCCGCGCCGATCAGCTCGGGGAAGTCGCCGCCAACCTCATAGCTCAGGGATAATTTTCCGTCGGAAAATGCCCCCGCGCCCGAGAAGCCGGTGGTGATATTACAGGGCTTGCACCCCACGCAATGCCCGATCTTTGCCTTCGGACAGCTTCGTTTTTCGATGGGCTGTCCCTTCTCGATCATCAATATTTTCTTCTTCGAACCGCGGGTGATCATCTCATACGCGGTGAAGATACCCGCCGGCCCTGCGCCGACGATCACAACATCATATTTCATAGTAAACCCCTCATTCAGTCACGGCGTGTGCGCCACTGACGGACGTCATGCAAGACGGTCGTCGGACGGCTCCAGGCGACTCGGCCTTCCCGGCGCTCTCATGGACGGACCGTTTCTGCGGAACTCGCTGCGCTCAAACAGTCCTCGAAACGGTCCATTCGAGCTTGCGAAGGCTGAGTCGCCTTCGCGAAGAGCGCTGCTCTCCGCGAA
The DNA here is from genome assembly GCA_017441265.1 of Lachnospiraceae bacterium. GTDB lineage: Bacteria > Bacillota > Clostridia > Lachnospirales > Lachnospiraceae > ISDg. The sequence goes on from JAFRYE010000009.1 coordinate 20,287, forward strand.
TATCGCATGTCCTCCGACCGTTCTTGCATGACGCCCTCAGCGCATACGCCTGCCTGAAATCGTCGTGACAATAATTCCAATTCTTATTCTTTCGTCTTGGCCATAATACCGATGCTTACTTCGTTTCCGTTGTTTTTGTTGTCGAGGCACGTCCGAACATGTCGCAAACCCACGCGTAATAGCCGGTGTCGATCTTGCGAAGCTCGCCGGGCAGCAGTCTCCACTGCCAGTTGGACCCAAGCGTCGACGGATGGTTGATCCGAGCCGAGTTGTCCAGATGCAGAAGGTCCTGTATCTGGATGATCACGGTGTCTGCAACGCTCTCGTAGAGGCGCCGGATCATCTGGTCGTGCAGCTCCTCGCGCTTCAGGATGCCGAAATAGCCCATCATCCAGTTGATCTGCCACTCGGGGCAGCCGGCAAGGAAGCCGGCAAGCGTCTCGTTGTCGTGCGTACCGATGTAGGCTACGCAGTTCGGTGTCGTATAGTTGTGCGGCAGGTAGGGATTGGTCGAGTCCCCGCCGACACCGAATTCGATTACCTTCATGCCGGGATAACCGCATGCGGCGATCAGGTCCTTCACGGGCTTCGTGAGCACGCCGAGGTCCTCGGCGATGATCTTCGCTCCCTTGGCGGCTTCATCGATGATATCGGTGAGCTTTCTGCCCGGGCCTTTGAGCCATTTTCCGCCCTTTGCGGTCTTGCACTTCGCCGGGATGGACCAGTAGTTGACAATACCGATAAAATGGTCGATGCGGATCACGTCGAATAGCTCCGCATTGGCCTTCATGCGCTCGCGCCACCACTTGAAATTCTTCGCCTCCATGACATCCCAGCGGTACAGCGGGTTGCCCCAGCGCTGTCCCTCGTCGGAAAATGCATCCGGCGGCACTCCGGCGATGTTCGTCGCATTGCGGTCGATATCGAGCTCAAAGAGCTCGCTGTGCGCCCAGGTGTCGGCGCTGTCCATCGCCACATACAGCGGGATGTCGCCGATGATCTCAACGCCGTTTTCCGCTGCGTAGGCGCGGATCGCGTGCCATTGTTCGAAAAATGTGAACTGCATGAACTCCTGGAATGCCACCTCGTCGGCCAGACGTTCCTCCGCCTCGGCAAGAGCCGCCTTCTTATGCAGTTTCAGGTCATGATCGCTCCACTCCTGCCAGGGCTTAAAGCCCTCACTCTCCTTGATTGCCATGAAGAGCGCATAGTCGCGAAGCCAGAAATCCGCCTTTTTCGCAAATGCGGCAAACTCCGGGGTCTCGCGGAAGTTGCTTCTCTCAAACGCCTTGCGGAGCACCGTGAAACGGCTTCCGAACTGCGCGCCGTAATCAACGTAGCGCGGCTCCGTTCCGAAGTATCCCTGCCGGATCTCATCGACTGTGAGGAGCCCCTGCTCCACCAGAAGGTCCAGATCGATGAAATACGGATTTCCGGCGAAGGCCGAGTACGACTGGTACGGGCTGTCGCCGTAACCGGTAGGTCCCACCGGGAGCACCTGCCAATAGCGATGCTTCATCGTTCCTAAGAAGTCGACGAAGTCCTTTGCCGCCTTTCCGAGAGTTCCGATCCCGTAAGGGCTCGGCAGTGAAAATACCGGCATTAAAATGCCGGCACTTCTCACCTGTTGTTCAGTTTCTTTCGCTTTCTTACTCATAATCGTCGTCCTCGCTCGTCGAACGGGATGCGGCTCTGCGCACGCTGCCGGCAGCTATCTTGACGTCATCGTCCTCAGCTTCCTCGGCATCCTCCTCGTCCTCGTCGCTTTCCGCCTCATCCGCGTCGGCTTTGCGGCCGAACCAGCGTCTCGGCTTCTTCAGGACTTCTTCCTCCTCTTCATCGTCTTCATCCTCATCGGACTCGTCATCCTCTTCCTCTTCTTCGTCCTCTTCTTCCTCTTCCTCCTCCGGCTCCTCCTTGACTGCCGTTGAAGCAATCGGGATCAGACGCTGGCAGTGGTTCGCCACGCGGCGCGAATGTGTCAGGACGATAATGGTAAAACCGTTGCTGTTCAAGATCTCGACCAGATCCATGAAGCGGTCGACATCCGCCGACTGCAGGTTGGCCGTGGGCTCATCGAGGATCAAATACTTCGGGCGGAGCATTAATGCCCGGGCAAGACAAACCTTCTGCACGTCGATATCCTCGAGGTCAGCGGGATAGTATTTTCCTTTGCCTCGCAGACCCACCGCACGGAGAACCTCCTTGGCGCGGCGCATCTTCGCCTTGGCCATCTTGAAGGTGTGATCCATCGGAGCCATCAGATTTTCGTATACGGTCATGTCGCCGATCAGCAGCGAATCTTTCGTGACAACGCCGACGCGCTTCGTGCGAAGGATCGACCGCTGGAACGGGTTCCAGTAATGAATCTTGTGTCCGTCCACGATGATGGAACCGCTGTCCGGTCGAAGCAGACCGATCAGCATGCTCATCAACGTGCTCTTGCCGCTGCCCTTCTTTCCGACGACAGCAACAATCTCGCCTTCCGAAACCTTCATCGAAAAGCTGCGCACGACGCGGCGGCGGTGTCCGCCGATGCCGAATGCTTTATTAAGTCGTTTTACTTCAAAAGCCATAAACCGTTTCCTCCCACGCTTGCCGCGCCGTCAAATTATCTGCGGAATCCCTTGGCAAAATCCCGAATGGCGATCAGCACCAGACTGACTGCGAACGGAATCACGACAATGCGAAGATTCTTCGAAAGAATCGGCGCGATCGCGACCGTACCGAGTCCCAGCAGTTTGCATACCGCCCACGACAGCACGAAGGCCAGTCCGCAGGAAAATGCATACAGCACAGCGGCTTCAAAGACGAACAGCAGCATGAGCTCAAACTTGGTATCGCCCGTCAGGATGAGCATCGTGTAGTAATCCGAGCCTTTGTACATCTTGTGAAGCAGATATGCCAAAAGCAAAATGATGCATACAATATATCCGATGGAATCGATCTTCACGAGTTTCTTCGGGATCTCGCGGATCTTATCGCGGTAGATCACGCTGTTCGGCTCGTCCGCCTCCTTGACCACATACGAGGATGTGCGCTCAAGCTTCGGATTGTCCTTCTTGTAGTTCTCCCAAGCCTCATCGATGATCGCTGCGATGCTTCTCTGCGCCTCATCGGCGGTGTACTTCGTCGTGAACGAGCAACTGTTCTTCTTGACCAGCATGCGGAAGAGAAGCATACGGTTGGCCGGCGTAAGCTCACCGCTCTCGCCCTCACCGTCCTTTGTGTCTTTTCCGTCCTTGCCGCTGTCGCTCGTGTTGGTCGAAGCAGGATCCTCTTTCTTCTCCACCTGGCGAAGGGAAATTACCAGATAGTCGTCCAGATTATATTTCTGACCGTGCAGAGTGAGCGTCTCGCCCTCCGGAATAAATGCTATACAAACCAGATCAAACAGGTCTTTGCGATAGAGTGATGTCGCTTTGGTGTTCTGTCCGCGTACCCATTCGCCCTCTTTCTCGTAGTTGGCGCCCGCCACCGTGATGAAGGAATTCTCTCTCGTGGGTTTGCGGTCCTTCAGGTTGCGGAGCCACTCCGGAGCAGTCTCGTCGAACTCGGCCAGATCCTCCTCGGAAATCCAGAGACATTTTGCGGCTTGGTACTTCGAACCGCCCTGCTCGATCGTCGCTTTTCTTGCTTCCTCATCCTTGTTGTCACCGTAGATCGAATTCCCCGGGATATAGACGGAGTCACTGTTCGTCACCCCGGGCTCCCCTTCGAAATCGCCGGCGTACATCTGGGCGATGTCAAGCAAAGGACACAGGAAATAATAATTCAGGTTGACAACCTTCCCGCCGATGGTGATCGTGGCGTTCGGATTCAGGAAACCGATGATCCTCGCCTTGACGGGGATCTTCTGGACGAGGATGTCGATCACGTCGTCCACTTTGTATTTGCCGTTGTTCATACCGGCGCCGAGCACGACGTCGATGGTGTCAAGATAATTGCTGTCGCTGCTCGCGAAGAGCCGGTCGGCTGCAGCGCCGAAGTCGCTGTCGCTGTTCAGCTTCAGAAGAACGTCCTCGGAAACCCAGGCCGACTGCACCTTGGCATACTCGCTCTTCTCGATCGAGACCTTCTTGTTCGCCTCAAACTTGTCCGTGCCGAAGCCGATAACCGCCTCGTCCGGTCCGTTGTACTTTCTGACGTAAAGGTCATCGAGGAATGCTTCCTCGTAGGTCATCCAGGACACGTGACGAAGGGACTGGTTGATGGTCATCTCCGCCTGGATGTCGACCTCCTTCGCCGTCGAGATGCCCTCATAGCTGCCCTCGATGTGGAAGGTGTTCTCCTTCGTCGACTCGACACCGTAATCGCTCGGGAATGACTTCTTCAGCGTATTCTCCAAACTCTCGCGAAACAAATATACTGCCGAAATCAGACCCATGATCACCATCAGGATGAACAGGATATGCTTCCGCAGCCCCATAGAATACTTGAGTTCTTTCCAAAATCTCAGCATAGCAACCTCACACCGCGCATTTATTCTTCCTAACGGCTCCCCCCGGAGCCGACAATATACCACGCAAATGATAAATCAAATCCCTCAAAATATCAATGTTCCGAGGGTAATCGTAACATAAACTTAACAAATCAAAGCCGCCGCGAAGCCGTTTCCTCGGAAAATGCCCGATCCCCGCCCTCGCAGCGGCCGGAAAATCATATTTGACGCCCTTCGGCGACGGTTGTTACAGGATCTCCGCTCCTGCCGGCATATCCTTCTCCGGCGTCATCAGCGAGAGATTTCCGTCTGCGTCCTCAGCGCACAGAAGCATGCCTTCGGACTCGATTCCCGCAAGCTTCGCCGGCTTTAAGTTGGCCAGCACCATGACGCGCTTTCCGACCATCTCGGCCGCGCTGTAGTGCTGCTTGATCCCCGATACGATCTGCAGGACTTTGCTGCCCACCTGCACCTTCGAGCACAGGAGTTTCTTGGACTTCGGAACTTCCTCGCACGCGAGGATCACACCCACGCGGAACTGCAGTTTCGCGAACTCGTCGTAGGAAACCTCGGGTTTTTGCTCCACATCAACGACAGCGACGGCATTTTCCGAAGCCGCGCTCGCTTCCGGCGCCGCACCGGCGGCAGCCTGCTCCGCCTCGTACTCGGCCTTCTGCTTTGCCTGGATCTCCGCGATCTTCGGAGCGATCTCCGCAAAATCAATGCGAGCGAACAGGATCTCGGGCTTGTCGGTCACGGTCGCGCCGCTCTCGTAGAGGCCGAAGCGGTCGAGCGTCTCGTATGCGCGGATCTCGGTGTTGAGCTGTGCGACGATCTTGGCCGCGGTCTCGGGAAGGAAGCTCTCCAGAAGGCTCGCGCCGATCACGATGGACTCCGTCAGGTTGTACAAAACCTCGGCAAGGCGGTCTTTCTTCGCCTCATCCTTGGCCAGCGCCCACGGCATCGTCTCGTCGATGTATTTGTTGCAGCGCTTGAACAGCGCGAAGATCTCAGTGATGGCATCGGCCACGCGCAGATCTTCCATCTTGGCGTTCACACGGTCGCGCGTGCCGGTCACAACGGCCTTCAGGTCGTCGTCCACCGCCTCTGTCGCGCCGGTTCTGCTCACGACACCGCCGAAGTACTTGTTGCTCATGGAGATCGTGCGGTTCACGAGGTTGCCGAGAGTGTTCGCAAGGTCGGAATTCGTGCGCTCCGTCACAAGCTCCCACGTGATCACGCCGTCGTTGTCAAACGGCATCTCATGCAGCACGAAATACCGAACGGCGTCCACGCCGAACAGCGAGATCAGATCGTCCGCATAGATCACGTTGCCCTTGGATTTGCTCATCTTGTCGCCGCCCTGCAGAAGCCATGGGTGTCCGAACACCTGCTTCGGGAGCGGCTCGCCGAGAGCCATCAGCCAGATCGGCCAGTAGATCGTATGGAACCGGATGATGTCCTTGCCGATCAGATGCAGGTTTGCCGGCCAGTACTTCACGTACTGCTCCGTGCTGTTGCCGTCCGCATCGTAACCGACGCCGGTGATATAGTTGGTGAGCGCATCCATCCACACAAAGATGGTGTGCCTGTCGTCGAAATCCACCGGGATGCCCCATTTTACGGACGTTCTCGACACGCACAGATCCTGCAGACCGGGAAGAAGGAAGTTGTTCATCATCTCGTTCTTGCGGGATACCGGCTGAATGAACTCCGGATGGGAATTGATGTGCTCGATCAGGCGCGGAGCATACTTGCTTGCGCGCAGGAAATACGCCTCCTCGCTGGCGGGATGCACCTCGCGGCCGCAGTCGGGGCATTTTCCGTCCTTGAGCTGGGACTCGGTCCAGAAGGACTCGCACGGCGTACAGTACATTCCGTGCTACTCGCTCTTGTAGAGGGCGCCCTGATCGTGCAGTCTGCGGAAGATCTTCTGCATCTGCTTCACATGGTAATCGTCCGTGGTGCGGATAAATTTGTCGTAGGTCACATTCAGATGATCGCAGATCGCCTTGATCTTGCCGGCGATATCATCCACGTATGCCTTGGGCTCGATGCCCTTTGCCGCCGCCTTCTCCTCGATCTTCTGACCGTGCTCGTCGGTTCCGGTCTGGAAGAAGACGTCGTAGCCCTGGCTTCTCTTGAAGCGGGCGATGCTGTCCGCAAGAACGATCTCGTAGGTGTTGCCGATGTGCGGCACACCGGACGCGTACGCGATTGCGGTTGTGATGTAATACGGTGTCTTTTCTGCCATGATAAATGTCCTCCTGTTTCGTGTCTGCGGTTCCGTCTCCCGGATTTGCCGGCGAAAAAAATACAGCTCCCGCCTTGTATAAAGACGAGAGCTGTTACGCTTCGTGGTACCACTTTATTTCGCATATTGCTATGCCTCAGCGACTGCGGAGCACCCGGAAAATGAGTGTCTCGACAGCCTCGCGCGCTAACGGGCGCACCCGGCGGAACCTAAGCGCCATCGCGCCTCGCCCCCGCGGCTCCGGGACCATGTTCCCGATATCGTTCCCCGTGTCCGTTCTCAGCTTCCCGGATTCTCTGTAGCGGATTCGTATCGATACTCTTCCCTTCATCGCCGACCTATGGAATTGTTCATACTATACACCCGGCCGGCGGCGTTTGTCAATCGCCGGTTGTGAGTGTCAATCTTCGTTCAGTCTTCTCTTTAAAGCACTGCTGAAATCGATCAGCTCGCGAAGGTTTTCGTCGGCCAGATCAACTTTCCAGTTGAGATAGCCGCTTGCATCGAGCGTTCCTGTGAGCCTTCCGTTTGCCTTCTTCATCACATCGGAATGAGCCCCCGTAAAATAGACAATGTCCTTCCACTCATTCCGGGCCTTCTCCTCCGTCGCGGCATTTCCGTTCGCATCAACGATGAACTGGATCTCTCCGTTGGCGATCACAACGGTAAACTTTGCGCCTACGGGAGCGTCGATTTCCGGATCCACTGCGATTTTTTCCGCAGCCGCGATACACTCATCCAGCATACTGACATCCGTGGACATCCGGCTCTTCTCAACATATGCCTTGTAGGCCGGGAATACCGCATCTGCAATCTGTGTGAGGCTTCTGGTATCGGACGGAGCTGCCACCGCGAACGTACCGGGCTCCAGACGGAATTGAAGATTGATGTTGCCGATCTTTGCCGCCGTATCCGCAGGCAGCAGAACACCGGTCTTCACGGTGTAACCGGTATCGTCCGCAACAACGCTGATCGTCGTCTCGGACGGATCCTTCGTCGATTTGGAAAATGATTCCGCCGCCTCTTCAAGGAGTTTCGAAACCTCGGTGACCGTGCGATCCGCCGTTTCTTCCGTCGCCCCGGCAAAGCCGAAAATGCTGAACGGAGAAAGTTTTGCCTGCGAAAGTTTCTCGCCGATGATCTTGTCGTAATCCTGCTTTTTCACCTCTTCGAACATTGCGGCAAACTGTTCGGGCTTTACTTCGTCCGCCGCGTATTTTTCGACGATCGCGGTCAGCTCATCCTCGTAGCTTTCGAACAGTCCGGCCATATACTTGTTCCAGTCGATCTTTCCGAGCTTGTCCGGAACGTCCGACATCTCGGTCATAATATTCTTAAGCTCGGCGTCCGAAAACTCCTTCAGTGACGTGAACATGCGGGCGTAATCTTCGTTGGTCTTCACGATAACCTTGTAATCGCCGTCCTCGCCTTGCGTCTGCAGCCCCTTGATCATCTTCTCAAAGAATCCGAAGAAATTGCTGTTATTCTCGCTCGGAATGATAATGTCCATAATACCTTCCGGCAACGGGATCTCATACCATCCGTCCAGTTTCGCGCCCTCGACTTTCGTCGACAGCAAACTGCCGTTTTCCGGGAACAACGCTGCCAGGTTGATGTACGCCTTGTTGCCGGTGATCCGGAACAGTTCCGCCGAGATAATCTTATTCTCGACGCCCGCTCTCGCCGTCGCATAGTCAAGGCCTATGGACGTCTTCTTGCTGTCCCTGTCATACACGATGTCCAACGCAACGGAGATGGTCTCGTTTCCCGCGATGTTGCCCTCGATATGAAGCTTGCCGGCTTTTGTATTCCGCATCGCCTCCATCATCTCCGGGATCGTGCCCTTCACGATCGCGGGCTTCTCCGATTCCTTCTCTTTTTTCTTTTTATCTCCGCAACCGGCGAGCAGACTCGCGATCAGGCAGAGCATCAAAAGTATTGCCGTAACCTTTTTTGTTCTCATGTTACAATCCCCCTTCCTCCCTTGCGGGATAAATCTAAGTTCTTACAGTATAACAGAAAAAAACGAAAAAATCAATTCCACCCCCCTGCGCGGAGTCCGGCCTCCCTTGAAAAGCGCGGCGCAGCGGTATATAATAGGACGAAATCATCATTTTCCGAAATATCCGATGCTTCGAAAAACGACCGAAAGGAGTCGCGCCGATGATCTACATTCCACCGTCCGGCCGCACGTACAACGGCAGTTACGTGCCGTCGCTCACCTGCGACGGCGTCATTACGCTCATCTGCAACGTCACCTGCGAGACGCTCATTCTGGACGGTGTCATCAGCTCCAATTACAACGCCCGCGTCGGCGCGCTGGACGCCACCGGAAAAGTCTGTTTCCGCGGAGGCATCGGCGCGCGCAATGCCGTCTGGCACGGCTACTCCGACCTTCAGGGCAACATGACGATCTCCTCCCTGCTGCAGATCAGCGGCAACTTTCGCTCCCGCAGCGAGATCATCGCCGGAAGCGTCGACCTCGAGGGCAACATCCGGATCGACGGGCGCCTCACGGCCTCCCAGATCACCGGTTGCGCACAGCTCGGCCTCGGCATCACCAACGCCAAAGTTTTCGTCGTCGATTTCCGCGAGCAGAGCCGCATCGCAAAGCTGACCGGCTCGAACATCATCATTCACCGCGCGCCCTTTAGCCTGATGACGCGGCTTTTCTTAAACCGCGTAGCGTCCCAAAGCACCTTCCTGGACATTCCCGGCGGTATCACCGGCGACTATATCGACATTGAGCACGTGCGGGCGGAAACCGTGACCGGCGCCGACGTCAACATCGGCCCGGGCTGCATCATCAACACCGTCCGCTACCGCGACCACATCTACATCGACGAGAACGCCTGGGTCGGCAAATACGAAGCCTTCGACGATCCCGACGACTCCGAAAGCTCCGGTTCCGACAGCAATTCGGACGATCACTGAACGAATTTTCCGCGCCCCGTGCGCGCACACAACGGCCTCAGCCGCCTCGGAAACATCCACTGCGGTTGAGGTTTCTTTTTTACATATAGGAAAATGCGCGTATGCGGTAACATGAGACAAGCGATTCATTTTCAGATAAATACGGATCGGAAATTTGGTTTAACAAATGTTAAATAAGATTTAACAATTTTCCCCTTCCTTTTTCCTCTGCAATGTTATATAATTGTGGAAACGCCGGACGAACGGGGTGTTTGGTCCGGCACACAACGAAAGGGGGATACTCCATGTTATCATTTCTACTGTTTGACGATCTGACCTCGGTAGCAACCCTGGTGCTGATCGCAATCGCCATCGTCGCCGTACTTATCTTTATCGCCGGCTACGTTAAGGCTCCGCCGGATATGGCATACATCATTTCCGGTATGAAACACAAGTCCAAGGTAGTCATCGGACGCGCTTCCTTCCGCTTCCCGTTCTTCGAGCGTATGGATAAGCTGAATCTCCGTTTGATCCCGATCGACGTTAAGACCAGCAACGCCGTTCCGACCGCAGACTACATCAACATCAACGTTGATGCAACTGTCAATGTCAAGATCAGTAACGAGCCGGACAAGCTTCGCCTCGCTGCCGAGAACTTCCTGAACAAACCCACCGACTATGTCGCTGCCGTAGCGCGCGAAGTGCTCGAAGGTAACGTTCGTGAGATCGTCGGTAAGATGAAGCTCGAAGAGATGGTTTCCGATCGTCAGAAGTTCGCTAACCTCGTTAAGGAAAATGCGGAGCCCGACCTTGCGGCCATGGGTCTCGACATCATCTCCTTCAACGTTCAGAACTTCGTGGACGGCAATGAAGTCATTGAGAACCTCGGTATTGATAATATCGTAAAGATCAAGAAGGCTGCTGCGATCGCACGCGCCGAGTCCGAGAGAGACATCAAGGTTGCTCAGGCTGCTGCGGACAAAGAGTCCAACGATGCAGCGGTTCTGGCGCAGACCGAGATCGCAAAGAAGCAGAACGAACTCGCCATCAAGAAATCCGAGCTGCAGCTCGATGCCGACACCAAGAAGGCTATGGCCGACGCGGCATACGAGATCCAGAAGGAAGAGCAGCGTAAGACGATCGAGATCACGACGGCCAATGCTAACATTGCCCGTCAGGAGCGCGAGATCGAATTGCAGGAGAAGGCCGTAGCCGTTAAGGAACGCGCCCTCGAAGCAGAGATCAAGAAACAGGCCGAGGCCGACAAGTATGCTGCACAGCAGAAGGCCGACGCCATCCTGTACCAGCGTCAGAAAGACGCAGAGGCTAAGCAGTTTGAGGCACAGCGTGAAGCTGAGGCTCGCAAGGCGCAGGCAGCTGCCGATCGTTTTGCAAAAGAGCAGGAAGCTGAAGGTATCCGCGCCGTAGGTGAGGCAGAGGCTAAGGCCATCGAGGCCAAGGGTCTTGCCGAGGCTCAGGCGATGGAGAAGAAGGCTGAGGCGTACGCGAAGTACAACAAGGCCGCAGTTGCCGAGATGATGATCCGGGTTCTTCCCGAGATCGCCGCTCAGGTTGCTGCTCCTCTTCAGCAGATTGACAAGATCACGATCATCGGCGGCGGCGAAGGCGGCACGAACGGTGTTGATCAGGTGGCCGGCAACGTGCCCGTAGTAATGGCTAAGGTGTTTGAGTCCATGAAGCAGGCAACCGGCATCGACCTCGCCAACATCATCAACGCCGAGTCCTACGACGCTAAGGTGAACCGCAACATCAACGTGACCGGACTTGAGAACGCAACGACCATCGTTACGGACGGCAAGACTGTCGCGGGCGCTGCGGAAGGCAACGAGCCGATTCTCCCGGCAACGGAGTAACCGGATCGCAGCCGGACGATTCCGGAAAAACCACAGAGGGCTGTCGCACACTGCGGCAGCCTTCTTTTTGCGGTCGACGGCCGCCGGTGCGGTCATTTTCCGAAAAATAGTTTTTGGCTTGAAACGCAACCGTCCGATAGACTGAACCTATGGAAAGCGCGGTAAAAAAGGAATCCCTCCGCCGTCGAAAACTGTTGTAAAACCCTGCAGGTTATGGTATTTTAGTAAATCATGGGTAAAACCCGGAAACCGCCGCGGAAAATGCGGTCAAGGAGGTATTGAGACAATGTCCGAAATTGAGACCAAATGTATTCACGAAGGCTGGAAGCCTTCGCAGGGAGAGCCCAGACAGCTCCCGATCTACCAAAGCACGACCTTTAAGTATGATACCAGCGACGCCATGGGCGCGCTGTTCGATCTGGAGGCTTCGGGATACTTCTACACGAGACTTCAGAATCCCACCAACGACGCCGTTGCGGCGAAGATTACCGCGATGGAGGGCGGCTTTGCAGGCATGCTGACATCTTCCGGTCAGGCCGCAAACTTCTACGCCGTATTTAACATCTGCGAGTGCGGTGACAGCTTCCTCGCGTCGACGGCGATCTACGGCGGCACCTACAACCTCTTCGGCGTGACGATGAAGAAGATGGGCATCGAGTGCATTTTCTTTGATCAGGACAGCACCGACGAGGAGATCGAGGCACTGATCAAGCCCAACACCAAGTGCATTTTCGGCGAGACCATCACGAACCCTACCGTGACGATCTTCGATATCGAGCGCTTCGCAAAACTGGCTCACAAGCACGGTATGCCGCTCATCATCGACAACACCTTCGCAACGCCCGTCAACTGCCGCCCGATCGAGTGGGGCTGCGACATCGTGACGCACTCGACGACAAAGTACATGGACGGCCACGCGGTGTGCGTCGGCGGCGCTATCGTGGACAGCGGCAACTTTGACTGGGAAGCCAACGCTGAGCGTTTCCCGGGTCTCACGACGCCCGACGAGTCCTACCACGGTCTCACCTACACGAAGAAATTCGGCAAGGGCGCTTACATCACCAAAGCTACAAGCCAGCTGATGCGCGACTTCGGTTCCATCCAGTCCCCGCAGAATGCATTTTACCTTAACCTCGGCCTTGAGAGCCTGCCGCTTCGCATGGAGCGCCACTGCAGCAACGCTCTGGCAGTTGCGAAGTATCTCGCAGGCAACGACAAGGTTGCCTGGGTTCACTACGCAGGTCTCGAGGGCGACAAGAATTACGAGCTCGCCAAGAAGTACTGCCCGAAGGGCACCTGCGGCGTTATCGCCTTCGGCATCAAGGGCGGCCGTCAGGCTTCCATCGATTTCATGGACAGCCTCAAGTTCATCACGATCGTAACCCACGTTGCGGATGCGAAGACCTGCCTTCTTCATCCGGCAAGCCATACGCACCGTCAGCTCACGGACGAGCAGCTCATTGAAGCCGGAGTTGCACCGGATCTCATCCGTCTCTCCGTCGGTCTCGAGAACATCGACGACATCCTCGCCGACCTGAAGCAGGCATTCGGCGAATAAAACACATTCGGATACGACATCGGATCCGAAATCCCAAAAGATACGAAAGCGCTCACCGATTTGATGCGGCGGGCGCTTTTTTGTCGTAAATTACTTCTTTTTCCGATTGACATCGAAAAATGCCTGTGCTATGATTTAGATGTTTAATTAGACATCTAATCGAGGAGGTGCCGCTAATGCCGGAGGATAAGGAACGTTTTTTCCGTGAAATGCTTTCGCTCTATTACGCTCACCGTTCTTACAATATTCGCTACTACGCTTCGCTGGGACTGACTTCCGGACAGCCGAAAGTGCTCAACGTGCTGTACGACGAGGAGGGGTATCTCCAGAAGGATCTTGCTGTCCGCTGCCGCGTCGAGCCCGCCACGATGACGTCTCTGCTCGCGAAGATGGAGAAGCAGGACATGATCAAAAAAGAGACGGTCTACGTCTCCGGCGGCAAGCGCGCGTACGCGATCTATCTCACCGACCACGGCCGCAAGCTGGCGCATCAGGTGGCGGACAAGGCCGCTCAGGCCGACCGCATTGCCCTCGCCGGCATGTCCGACGAAGAAGCCTCCAAGCTGATGGATCTGATGCGACGCGCCCGCTGCAATATCGAGGCGCAGTTGGAAGAAAACTCGTGGGAAGGAACCTGGAAATCATTATGAGACGTTTGACTCTTTTACTTGCAATCGGCCTATTGGCAGCTGTCTGCGCCGGATGTGAATCCAAGACCGACAACAAGGCCGACACGCCTACTGCCGCTGCCGAAACCGTGACACCCACCGAGATCGCGACGCCGACGGAAGCTCCTACTGTAGCTCCCACCGACACCCCGACACCGGAACCGACAAGCACCCCGACGCCCACCGTCGGACCTCACGCCAAGATCGACACGGCCATTCCCTTTGACTATACCGGCTACCGTCTTCGCGACGGCGGCACCGTTAAGCCGATCGAGTACGAGACGCACGATTACCTCGCCGACGACCCGACGGTATACACGAAACCGGCATTTATCTATCTCCCGCCGAACTACGACGAGACCGAGAAGTACAACGTGCTCTACCTGATGCACGGCGTCGGCGGCAATGAGCGCGAATGGGGCATGACCGGATACACATCCTACATCAAGGCCCTCATGGACAACCTGATCGTCTACGGTGACATCGAGCCGTTCATCGTCGTCGCACCGAACGGCCGCTCCTACAAGGATTACGCGAACACCAACGGCGACTACGCTTCCTTCTACGTATTCGGCCAGGAGCTTCGCAACGACCTGATGCCGTACATCGAGGCCAACTACGCAGTCTACCGCGACACGGACACGGAATCCGCCAGAGACCACCGCGCCATGGCCGGCCTGTCCATGGGCGGCATGCAGACGATCAACATCGGAATGTGCGAGATGCTGGACAAGATCAGCTGGTTCGGGGCATTTTCCGCGGCACCGACGTCCTACACGTCCGCGGTCATCGCCGAGAAGCTGGCAAGCGCCGAGTTGGACGGTTACAAGATCAATTACATGTACAACATCTGCGGTCTGCAGGACAACGTGGCGTATATGAGCGCCTCCGCGGCCGCGAAGAATCTTCCCGACTATACGGACAAGCTCCGTGCGGGCGAGAACTTCATGTGGCAGGAACTTCCCGGTGTGCATGACTTCGGAATCTGGAACCTCGGATTCTATAATTTCGCGCAGATTGTGTTCCGCCGGTAATAAGCAAATAACATTTTCATGATAATACTCCAAAGAGCCCGATGCACTGTCGCACCGGGCTCTTCTTATCTTCTTCGTATTCTCTTTCTTCGGAAAATGACCTACAGCTTGTCGGCAATCTCCAGGATGAGCTGTTCCGTCTTCTCCCATCCGAGGCACGGATCGGTGATCGACTGACCGAAGACCTGTCCGCCGACGTCCTGACGGCCGTCCACTAAGTAGCTCTCGATCATCAAACCCTTCACCAGACGCTTGATGTCCGGGTTGAGGCGACGGTTCTCAACAACCTCGTTGGCGATGCGGATCTGCTCGAGATAGCGCTTGCCGGAGTTGTTGTGGTTCGTGTCGATGATGACCGCCGGATTGACGAGGTTGGCCGCCGCGTACGCGTCGCTTAAGCGGAGCACGTCCTCGTAGTGGTAGTTGGAGACGCTCTTCCCCGCAAAATCAAGGTATCCGCGAAGGATCGCGTGGGTGTACGGATTGCCCTTGCTCTGCACTTCCCAGCCCCGGTAGATAAACGTATGCCCGCTCTGCGCGGCGTGGATCGCGTTGATCATGACGCCGATGTCGCCGCCGGTGGGATTCTTCATGCCGACGGGGATGTTGAGGCCGCTGGCCGTCAGACGATGCTGCTGATTTTCCACGGAACGCGCACCGACCGCAACATAGGCAAGCAGGTCGGAGAGGTAGCGGTGATTTTCCGGATAGAGCATCTCATCCGCGCAGGTGAAGCCGTAGTCGGCCAGCGCCGAGCGGTGCAGTTCACGGATGGCGACGAGCCCCTTGTAGAGGTCGGGCTTCTCGCCGGGATCCGGCTGATGAAGCATTCCCTTGTAGCCGTCGCCGGTGGTCCTGGGCTTGTTCGTGTAGATTCGGGGAATGATGAGGATCTTGTCCTTCACGCGGTCCGCCACGCCGCGAAGCCGTGAGATGTACTCCAGGACCGGCTCTCTGTGATCCGCCGAGCAGGGCCCGATGATCAGCAGAAAGCGGTCGGACTCGCCGGTGAAGATGCGTCGGATCTCCTCATCGCGCTCGGCCTTCACGGCTGCCATCTCGTCGTTAACCGGCAGCTCGGCCTTCACGTCCTGCGGGATCGGTAATTTGCGGAAAAATGTCATGTTCATAACAGGTGTACTCCTTTATACTCAAACGTCGGACCGTTTGTTGAATCTCTTGCGTCGCTCGGTCGAAAGCCGCATCATTTCGCGCATGCGGTCGCGGTTGCCGGTCTTGATGCAATCGTACAGCTCTTCGAAGCACGCGCGGTAATCGTCCATTTCCCGAAGGAGCGCGTCGCGGTTCGCGAGGAACAGCTCGCTCCACATCTCGTCATTGATGTTCGCGATGCGGGTGAGGTCCCGGAACGAGTCGCCGGTGTACCGCTCCAGATCGGGCTCGTCGCACGCGCACATCAAAGAGACGGCGATGCAGTGCGTCAGCTGCGACAGAAACGCGATCATCCGGTCATGGCTCTCCACATCCAGCACGGAGATGTCCTTGCACCCGAGGGTCTCGCCCAGCGCCTTGCACATCGCGATCCCCCGCTCCGTGTTGGCCTCCGTCGGCACCACGATGTAGTTCGCTCCGCGGAAAATGCGGTCGTCACTGTACTCGATACCGCTGGACTCGCGCCCCGCCATCGGGTGCGCCGCAATGAACTCCACCCCTGCGGGAAGCATCTCCTGAATCTGCCGGACCACACAGCCCTTCACGCCGGTCACATCCGTGATGATCGAGCCCGGGCGAAGCTTCGCGCCGTGCTCGCGGATCCAGTCTAAGAAAACATGGGGATACAGGGAAAATACGATCAGATCAGCATCGCGAAGAAGCTCTTCGTCGACGCTCGCGCTTCCCTTTTCGATCATCCCTCTCTCGACAGCGTAGTCGATGCTCGACTGCCGTCTCGTGATCGCCGTCACCCGGTAGCCCTGTCTCGTGAGCGCCGAAGCGTAACTGCCGCCCAAAAGGCCGAGACCGACGATACAAATTCTGGTGTTTTTATCCAAAAGCATACAAGCTCCTCCTATAACAGCTCTTCCATTCCGATTTTCTGCGGCTTCATTCCCATCGCCTCATAGAAGCGGATCGCGTTGGGATTGCAAGCCCACACGTTCAGCGTGATGCTTCCGCACTTCTGCTCTTTCGCGGCCTCTTTCACATACTCATAAAGCGCCCGTCCGACGCCCTTGCCGCGAGCCGCCTCGTCGACGCAGATGTCATCGACGTAAAATGTGCGGCAGTCCTGCAGGATCTTATGTCCCTTAAGTTCCTTGATCTGGCAGAACGCATGTCCGAGCACCTGCCCGTCCTCGACGCACACATACACCGGGCTTTTGTCATCGGCCAAAATCTCCGCGAGCTCCTCCTCCGTGTACTTCGTCACCGGTCCCCGGAAAATGTCGGGGCGCCCGTTGTGATGGACCATATCCACCTGAACGAGAAGCTTCATGATCGTCGGAATGTCTGCATTTTCCGCTCTTCGAATCGTATACATAATTGCCTCCATAATCACAGTCACATAACAGAGGAAACCGAAATACCCGCCTTCCCGATCACCGTAAAGAAATCGGGATAGCTCTTCGCAACCGCCTCCGCGCCGTCGATCACACCGCCGGTCACCGTGCACAGCAGCGCCGTCGCCATCACGATGCGGTGATCATTGTGTCCCGAGATCGGCTCCGCAGGCGCATGCAGCGCATCACACTCCACGGTCACGTCGTTCGCGCCGACCGTCATTCTTGCCCCGAATTTCGCAAGTTCCTCGGCGCAGACCGCCGCGCGGTCGCTCTCCTTCAGCGCCAGCCGCGCCGTCCCCGTAAAATGAGCCCCGCCGTAGTACGCCGCCATCGCAAACATGCACGGCGCCAGATCCGGGCAGTCCGACAGGTCAAACTCGCGGCGCGTTCCGTCCGCAAGGCTGTGAAGCATCCCGCGGTACACGCGGTCGCCCTGCGCGGTATCCTCGGGAACGCCGAGAACTTCCAGGTTTCTTCGGCCGTCATCGACTGAGAGAAGGGCCAATGCCTCCAAAAACGCCGCGTTCGAGCAGTCTCCCTCCACCGCGTACTCGCGGCTTGCAAACGCCGCGCCGGCAGGGATCTCAAACGTGTCCCCGACGCAGTCCACCGCGACGCCGAACTCTCGCATCACCCTCGCCGTGATATCCGTGTATGAGCGGCTCTCAAACGGCCCGGTCACACCGATCCGGCTCGCCCCGCCCGCAAGGGGAAGCGCCAGCATCAGTCCCGTGATGAACTGGCTGGAAATATTGCCGGCCACCTCGAAATCGCCGGCCGAAAGCCCGCCGCGGACAGTGATTCGCTGCTCTTCGGCGTCAAACACGCCGCCGTTTTGCGTGCTGATCGTCTTGTATATGCCAAGCGGGCGCTCCATCAGTCTGGCGCTGCCCGTCAGATGAACCGTCTTCCCGGAAAGCATCGCCACCGGCAGCAAAAACCGGAGCGTGCTCCCGCTCTCGCGGCACGGAAGCACCGCGCCTTCGGGGATTCCCGCAAGGGTCAGGCCCCCGATGGCCACCGTGTCGTCCGCGATCCGTCGCACCTTCGCACCGAGTGCGGTCAGGCAGTCGCAGGTCGCCGAAATATCCTCCGACCACGCCAGGCCGGAGATCGTCGAGCTTTCGGACCACGCGCCGCAGATCAGCGCGCGGTGTGCCACACTCTTCGACGGCGGCGCCGTCACCCGGCCGGCCGCCCTCGACGGCGAAATCTTAACTCTCATACCGAACTCCCCTCCTGCGCCGTGATCTGCGCAGCCACCGCCTCCGGCGATCCGTCCGCCGCGATATGCACATCGCAGGTCGCTCGGTAGATCGGCTCTCTCTCCGCGAACCGCGCCTCAAGCGCCTTGCGGTCCGCCGACAGCGGTCTTCCGTCAAATGCCGTGATCTTCTCGATCGGCCGATCCAGCCAGAAAAGCCTGCCGTTGCTGCGGAGGGCGGCGACATTTTCCGCACGGAGCACCGCTCCGCCGCCGGTCGCCAGCACGATTCCTCCCTGCGCCGAAACTCTCCGGATCACATCCGCCTCAATCTCGCGGAAGCCGGCCTCGCCTCTCTCCCGGAAAATGGTCGGAATGTCGGTCCCGCTCTCCCGGACGATCACATCGTCGGTGTCGACAAACTCCCGTCCGAGCTGCTTTGCCAGCATCCGCCCCACCGTGGTCTTGCCCGCGCCGGGCATCCCCGTCAGAACGATCGACTCCTTCTGCGCGAGCAGCTCGCGGTAGACGCGCTCCGTGTCCTCCTGCGGGACAGTGCCGCCCACGAACAGCTCCGCCGCTGCCGCCGCCTGCGCAACGAGCATGTACAACCCTCCCGTCGCGGGAATCCCCCGCTCTTTCGCCGCCAGCACAAGGCTTGTGCGAAGCGGGTTATAGATCGCGTCCACGACTCCGCAAAGCTTCGGAAAACGAGCGACGTCGATCGGGCTCACCCCACCGTTCGGGTACATCCCGACGGGAGTCGCGTTTATGATGATCTCCGCGTCCGAGTGGTTCCCGTACGCTTCTTCGTAAGTGATACAATTGTCTTGTTTTTTTCTGGATACGCGGAAAATGCTCCCCGCTCCCATCGCGGTTGCCACCGCGGTCGCCGTCTTCGACGTTCCGCCCGAGCCCAGAATGAGAACCTTTCGGCCCGCCGGGACGATACCCTCGCGCCGCAGCAAAGCCTCCATTCCGGCGAAATCCGTGTTGTCTCCGAAGAGCTTCCCGCCACGGTTTACAACGGTGTTGACCGCGCCGATCGCAGCCGCCCGCTCACTGATCCCGTCGAGATACGGGATCACGCTCTCCTTGTACGGGATCGTCACGTTGATGCCGCGAAACTCCCGTTTGCGCAGAAACTCCGTCAGCTCCTCCGGCTTCAACTCCCGCAACTCATACTCATATCCACACAGACGGGTATGAATCTCCCGCGAGAAGCTGTGTCCTAATTTTTCGCCGATCAAACCGAATTCCATTCTGTCCTCCGAAAACCTCTGCCGTTAAACAAGTTTGCCGGCGCCCGCCAGCAGATCCGCGATCACGATTGCCGTCATCGCATCCACCACCGCGCGCACACGGTGCACGATGCAGGGGTCGTGGCGCCCCGCTGCCGCAAGGCGAATCTCCTCACCGTCCCGGAAATTCACGGTGTCCTGCTCCTTCCCGATCGTGGGCGTCGGTCGCACCGCGCATCGGAAAATGACCGGCATTCCGTTCGTAAGTCCTCCGTTGATGCCGCCGGCATTGTTCGATGTCGTCACAACGCGGCCGCCGTCCATGCGGAACGGGTCGTTCGCATCGCTGCCGCGCATTTTCGCAAGGCCGAAGCCCGCACCGAACTCGATGCCCTTGATTCCCGGAACCGCGAACAACGCGTGAGCCAGCAGGCCTTCCACACTGTCAAAGA
Source organism: Lachnospiraceae bacterium (assembly GCA_017441265.1). Lineage (GTDB taxonomy): Bacteria > Bacillota > Clostridia > Lachnospirales > Lachnospiraceae > ISDg. The sequence continues at coordinate 40,448 of JAFRYE010000009.1, forward strand.
ACGGTTCTCCGACGCCGGCCGGAAGCCCCGTCACCGCCGTCTCCAAAACACCTCCGACACTGTCCGCATCAGCCTTGGCCGCAAGGATCGCCTCCTGCATCGCCTCGCCGGCCGCCGCGTCCAGCGCCGCAAAATCCTTCTCATACAGCGACTCCAGATCCTTCACCAAAGCATCCCCGTCGCCGAACGAGCGGTCCGCAACTCCCGCGATCTCCGCGATGTGCGTACCGATGCGGATGCCCTTCGCCTGCAGCGCCGGAAGGACCAGCGCTCCCGCCGCAACAACCGCCGCCGTGATCCGGCCGCTGAAATGGCCGCCTCCCCGCGTGTCATTGGCTCCGCCGTAGCGGACAAACGCCGCGTAATCCGCGTGGGACGGTCTTGCGACCGACTCCATCGCCTTGTAATCCTTCGAGCGTGTATCCTCATTCGGAATCACGATACACACCGGTGTGCCCGTCGTGTGCCCCTCATAGACGCCGCTCTCGATCACGTAGCGGTCAGCCTCCCTGCGGGCCGTCGAGATCGCACCGCTCGGACGACGCATCGCCAGACAGCGGTCGATGACGCTCTCCGAGACCGGAAGCCCCGCCGGCAGTCCGTCCACGACACACCCGATCGCCGGGCCGTGGCTCTCGCCGAAAATCGTAACCGAAATCGCATTTCCGAAAGAATTTTTCATCGCCAAACTCCTTTATCATCCGGGGCCTTCGCCCCATCCGCCTACTGTTTCACAACTCTGGCTATCCGTCCGCGCAGCGCGTCCGCATCCATCGGTTCAAAGGAAAATGACCCCACCTCATCGCAGAGCACCGCCGTCACCCGGCTGCCGTCCGCCTTCTTGTCGTGCGCGCACAGCGCCAGCACCGCATCCGGGTCGCAGAGCGCCTCGTGGGGCAGTTCCAGTTTGTCAAGCACCGGCAGCAACCGCTTTCCTACCGCCTCGGAACTCATCGCGACCATGCCGATCGCCACGCACTCGCCGTGGAGAAGCGTCCCGCCGCAGGCAAGCTCGATTCCGTGCCCGATCGTGTGTCCGAAGTTGAGCACCCGGCGCAACCCGCTCTCGCGCTCATCCTCCTCGACCACCCGTTTCTTTATCAGTATCGCCCGCTCACCGATCGCATCCGCATGCGCGAGCGGGTCCTCATTTTCAAATAAGGAAAATAACTCTTCGTCGCAGGTCAGCGACATCTTCAGCGCCTCTGCGATCCCGTTGGCCAGCTGCCGCTTCGGAAGCGTCGCCAGCGTGTCGTGATCGATGACCACCAGCTTCGGCGGGTAAAATGCCCCGACAACGTTCTTCACTCCCGCAAAATCGATTGCCGTCTTTCCGCCGACCGAGGAGTCCACCTGAGAGAGCATCGTCGTCGGAATGTTGACCCAGTCGATACCGCGCATATACAGCGCCGCTGCCAGACCGGTCATGTCGCCGACCACTCCGCCGCCCACCGCGATCAGACGGTCTTTTCTCGTCGCCCGAAGCTTCACCAGCGTCTCCAGGATCTTCGAAAGCGATGCCATCGTCTTGTTCTCTTCTCCCTGCGGCAGCGTCAGAATCTCCGCGCGTCCGCACTTGCGAACAGCCTTAGCGACGGTCTCCGCATACACCTCGGGAACACCGTCATCCGTCACGATCAGCGACAACCGCTCCGGGTTGCTCGTCTCCGACGTACCCGCCAGAAGTTCGCCGATCCGCGCGAGCGCTCCCCGCTCCAAAACGATGTCATACCCACCGTCGCGGGTCTTCACCGGAATAACCATACTACTGTCTCCTTTGTCGTCCGTACGCCGCCTTCCGGCGTCGTATCACACTCTGACTTCCCTCTCATAACTGCCGAGCACCTTCAGGTCGTTGCAGCACGACCGAAGAGCATCCAGCATTTTCCGACCCTGCTCGCTCGCGATATTTCCCTCGCTCTCCGCGTAGAAATAATACTCCCACGCGAGCTCCTTGCGGGGCCGGCTCTTCAGCGCCAGCAGGTTGAATCCGTACTCGCCGATCACGTTGATCGCGCGCCCCAGGGATCCGGCCGCGTTGTTTACGGAAAATAACATCAAAAACCGTCCGTCATCCGTCCCCGGCTCTCTCCGCTCCCGCGTGAACACGGCAAATCTCGTGGAGTTGTTGCTGCTGTCGTTGATGTGGCTCTCAAGCACCTTCAGCCCGAACCGCTCCGCAGCCTCGGCGCTGCCGATCGCCACGAGGTCATGCCGTCCGGCTTCCGCGACCATCTTCGCCGCCACGGCCGTGTTGACCGCCTCCGTCGTCGCAAACCCGTGCTTCTCGAGATACTGCGCACACTGCCCGAGCGCCTGCTCGTGGCTCACGACCGTCCTGACCTCGTCCATCGTCGTCCCTTTGACGGCGAGCAGGTTGTGCACGATCTCAACCTCGTAGACGCCGCTCACATATAATTTTCCGAAGTACGCAAGGTCCAGGACCCTGCCCACGTCGCCGTTTAAACTGTTCTCAATCGGGAGCACCGCGCAGTCGCATCGTCCTTCCTCAACCGCCCGGTACGCCGCCGCAAAATCCGCGTACGGCATCGCCGTCGCATCCGGGAAGATCTTCTGCGCGGCGATATTGGCAAATGCCCCTTCCACGCCGCTGTACGCCACGCGCAGCCCGTCCATCAGCCGGTGCTGGTATCTCTTCGAGATCCCGATGGTCTCCTTCAAAAAGCTCACATAGAACGGGCGGAGCGTCTCATCCTCGATGAGTCCGGCCTCCTCGCGGAGCATCTCCTCCTCCCGCGACCGATCCGTGATCGGCAGCCCGTGCGCCCTCTTGTACGCCGCAACCGTGCGCACTGCCTCCATCCGCTTTGTGAACAGCTTTGCCATCTCGCGATCGGCCTCGCTGATAACCGCCCGCGCCTGCTCCAACTCCGTCATAAAATCCACCCTTTCTTTCCATATCCGCCCCATTCGCAAAGTCGCTCCTTCGGTGCTCCTTTGCTCATGTGGAGGCGCGGCTCGTTCGAGCCGCACTCTTTCCCATATCCGCCCCATTCGCAAAGTCGCCCCTTCGGTGCTCCTTTGCTCATGTGGAGGCGCGGCTCGTTCGAGCCGCACTCTTTCCCATATCCGCCCCATTCGCAAAGTCGCCCCTTCGGTGCTCCT
>JAFRYE010000010.1 GCA_017441265.1 Lachnospiraceae bacterium
GTGTGCTTGCCGTCCATATCCGTGTTGGCGGAGCAATGCATCGAGGCGATGCCCTTTAAAGGAAGGTAATAGTTCATCATGGAGAACATACCCTTCTTCATCTCGCCGCCGAACCAGGTGTTGATGATAACATGCTCGCGGGACGTCGAGTTGAAGGCGACACAGGTCTCGGAGTTGAGGCCGAGTTCCTTGTAGTTCTCAACCTTAGCCTTGGAAGCATTGTAAACAACGAAGTCAGGCTCGAACGTCGCAAGCTCATCCTCGGTAGGCTGGATGAACATGTTCTTGATGAAATGTGCCTGCCAAGCAACTTCCATAACGAAACGAACTGCCATGCGGGTATCCTTGTTGGCACCGCAGAAAGCATCTACAACGAACAGTCTCTTGTTGCTGAGCTCTTTCTTGGCGATCTCCTTAACAACTGCCCAAACATCTTCGCTCATCGGATGGTTGTCATTCTTATACTCATCGCTCGTCCACCAAACGGTGTCCTTGGAATTCTCGTCCATAACGATGTACTTGTCTTTCGGCGAACGTCCGGTGTAAATACCGGTCATAACGTTAACCGCGCCAAGCTCCGTATCTACACCAACCTCATAGCCGGTAAGATCCTTCTTGGTCTCTTCTGCGTACAACATCTCGTAAGAAGGATTGTAAACAATCTCAGTCGTTCCGGTGATGCCATACTTCGTCAAATCAATGTTTGCCATGCTGTGCACCTCTTTCTTATCAATTAAAGACCCGACGGTCTTTTTGTACAAGCGCAAAACGCCCTCGGATTGGTTTTGGCCCAATCAAAATCATTATACACTAAGTCGCATTTCAAAGTCAACACCTTCGGCAAAAACTTCGCAACAAGTTAGCCTCGGCTTACTCTTCGGAAAATGACGACGGAGCCCCGGTCACCCGCAAGCTCCGCCGCCGTGTCGGACTGTGTTATTTTCTTTGATTCGAAATCTTCAAAACAACGATCCCGAGCAATACCACGGTGATCAACCCGATCGCCGCGACGATCTTCCATCCGAGGCCCGACGGTCCGTCATCGTCCGTCGTCGTGTCCGGAGCTGCGGTCGCTGTCGGGGCGGGCGAAGTATTGTCCGCAGGAGCGATCGTTGCTGTCGGCTCCGCCTCTTTCGTCGGTTTCGGTGTCGCCGTCGGTTCCGGCGCTTTCGTCGGCTCCGGCGCAAGCTCCTCGTCGGTCTTGTAGCGGATCATCGCATACACGATCGCGTCGCCGCTCAAAACCGTATCTTTGGTGTATTCACTGTCGTAGGTTTTGCCCAGATACCAGCCCACGAAAACCCAGTCGTCGGACGTCGGATCCTCCGGCCACTCACTGCCTGAGGCGTACCGCTGTCCGTTCACCATAAACGTGACTTTGGCATTGCCGGTCACGACAACCTCGTATGTCTTCACGCCTACCTCGGTCGCGATCACCATGAAGTTGCGGAGGTCCGAAGGATCGTCGACATTGTACGTCTTCATCGCCGCAAGGATGGTCGCATAATCGTACCAAACGACGCTGCGGTCGCCCACGGTCTCTTTTCTCGTCGGATCGACGGGGATCCACCACGCCTGCTTGGTCTCACTGTCGAGGATGATCTTCGGCTCGCCCGAGCCCTCGTTCGTGTAGGTGATCCCGATCTCGCGTCCCTCGGCAAACCAGGTTGCCTTCGCGCCCATCTTGATGTAGCTCGCGTTCCACGCCTCCTCGGCGCGCAAACCGTTCTCGTTGCTCCAGATGGCGTTGCCGGAAACGTTTCCGCTGCCGCCGGTCACCGCGCTGCCCCGCTCTACGCTCGCAAAGCCGTCGAACAGTCCCTGGATCACCGTCGGATAGTTCCACTCCGCCGTCTTTCGGTTGATGTATGCGTGACTCTCGCCGCCGGCCTTGGTATCGCTTCCGTTGTCCCAGATGACGATCGGAATGCCGTAAGCCTGCGAGCAGCGCCCCATGCACTGCGCCCATTTGACGCGCTCGTCGGTGTTATTTTTCTCGGTCGCGCTGGTCTCGCCCATGATCACGGGGATTCCCTGGTCGGAAAATACGCTCCGGATCGACTTGAAGATCGCCTCGACCTCCATCGCATCCGCGCTGCCGAACGACTTCTGCGAATCCTTCAGGCAGAAGTTGTACGGCGAGTAGCAATGAACCGACGCGATGAGATTGTTCACGACCTTGCCTTCGTACGTCGGCAGGGAGACCGCACTCATGACGTTGGTCGAGCAGGATGCCGCGTATCCGGGGATCATCAGGCACCGCTCGGAATTGTGTCCTTTTCCGTTGCTGCGCACGGTCTGTGCGAACACCTGCAGCAGATAGTTGACCGCCGCGTAGCCCGCCTTGTTGCCGGTCCATTCCACCGCCGAGCCGGCCATTCGGGGCTCGTTCATGCCCTCGAAGATCAAATGCTGATCGTACTCTGCGAACCGCTCCGCAATCTGCGCCCAGACCGCCTCCAGCTCCTTGCCGACCTCGCGGTATTTCTTGTCAAGATCTTTGATATTGAGCCAGGATTCGTGGTGTACGTTGATAATGACGAACAACCCCTCCTCAAGGCTCCAGTCGACGACTTCCTGCACCCGGTTAAGGAACGAATCACGAATGGTGTAGTTCTTGTTTTTATCGAGTTCCTGCGCCCACGTCACGGGAATCCGGATTACGGAAAAACCGGCTTCCTTCACCGCGTGGATCAGTTCCCTCGTCACTTTCGGATTGCCCCACGAAGTTTCGTGCGACATATCGATTCCGCCTGTGGCATCAAACGTGTTGCCGAGATTCCAGCCCATGCCGATCATGTCGACGATCTCCGTCGCGGTCTTGCCGGTCAGGGCACCGTCCTCCGCCGCTTCCGCCCGGAACGCCGGCATCAGTAAAGCCCAATCGAAAACCGTTCCGATCAGGGCAACGATCAGCACGAGCAAACAAACGCGTCTGACCGGATTCAAACATTTTCCTCTGATTCGCATACAATCCTCCGCAATATCAAACAATAAAGAGGGCAGGGACCTGTCTTCCGATCCGACAGGCTTCCACCCTCTTGCTATTGTATCGAAAAATGACCTTCTTCGCAAATGAATTATCACCGGTTCAACGAATTTTCCGAACTCTCCGGGGCTCGCCGTATAATCCGTCAAAATCGCGAAGGCTTCGTCACATAATGCTTCTACTCCTTGCGTGCGCAGGCATGTTTCAGCATAAACCACGCAAACACGTTAACTGCGGCAAAGATGACGATCAGCACAAGCCAGGCCGGGCCGAAGCAGTAACCGGAAGAGTACTGAGTCCACGGTATCCCGGCTCCTTCATAAGGCAAACTTTCAAACATTAAAATGTATATACCCATAATCGGGACGAACGTAAGAACGATCGTTGCCACTACAATTCCGCTTGACCATGCGGCCGGCGCATGGGCGACCAGCACTGTGGCAACGGCATCAATGAAAAATGTAATGCTTCCCACGATCAACAGGGTGACGAGAATTGCAACAACAACTCTCATCGCAAAATCCGAACCGACGGTCAACATGCTGCACACGAAGCCTATCGCAAGCGACACTGCAGCACAGATCCCGAACACCTTCCATTTTTCGAAAAGCAACGATTTTGCGCGGGTTGCAGGGCTGACGGGAGATGCTTTCACAACCCGATTCCATCCGCGAAGTCGGTCTGCGCCGAGAACACTGTCCCATGACACACCGGTAAAGAGCATTACCAGCAGTCCCGGTATGGCAAATGCGATTGCCTGAAACATGGAATTCAGGCTTTCATCCATAGCGAACTTACTGCTGCCGAACCCCCATTCGTATGTCGTCGCACAGATCTTGTACTGTTCATATTCCGTATGGAACGACCATAGGATCATCCCCACGTATAAGCTCGTCATTATAATCAGATACACATAGCTGATCGCAAGTCTGTCATGATAACGCAAAGCCCGATAGACTTTCTTCATCGTTCTGCCCCCTTCCCATATGCATTGGTAAACACCAGAATATCATCCAAGGTGGCCGGATCCATTGCCATGTTGCCGTGTTCCGTCAGAACTTTCTCCCGGTTTCTCACCATAACCTCGGCATTGAAACGGCTGTGGCGGATTCCGACAATGTCGGCGCGATCGAGCTCCGACACTTCGTCGGGGCCGCATTTGACGATCCCGTGGGCGTTGAGGATCGTATCGATCTCATCCGAGAACACGACTCTGCCGTCATGGATCATGGTCACCCCGTCCGCATACCGGTCCAGTTCACCGGGCATGTTCGTGGACACCAGGATCGACCGCTCCCCCTCCTGCATGTACTCCATGAGGCATTGCAGTATGATCTCCCGAGACCCCGGATCGAGGTTGGCTGTGGGTTCATCCATGACGAGCAGTTCGGCATTGTGCGAAAGCGCGCACGCAACCTGCAGTTTCTGCTGCATACCGCGGGAATAATCCCGGATCCGCTTCTTTTCGTCCAGCCCGAACCGCTCCAGATATCCGCGGTACACCTCGTCATTCCACTGCGGATACAGACCTGCAAAGATCCTTCTGACCTTCTCCGCATTCAGGCTCCCTCCGTAGGGAATCGTATCAAACACAACGCTCATCCGGGCGCGCTCGGCCGGATCCTCGGCCGACTGCGGACGCTCAAACAGATACACCGTCCCCTGCTCGATACCGTACTGCCCCGCAAGCACATTGAGAGTGGTGGTCTTCCCTGCGCCGTTTGCCCCTACCAAAAGCATGATCGTGCCCTTCGGAACGCGAAAACCGACATCATACAGACATCCGTTCTTCGACCTGCACACGCCCTCCAGGCGCACCGCATCCATGTATTCGTTCATCTGCCTTCACCTCCGTAAAATACGTCTACCATCTCCTGCAGTTCCTCTATCGTTACCCCCGCTTTGCGTGCTCTCCCGCACGCTTCCTCCAAAAGCATTTCAATCCGCCGCAGCTGCTCCTCGCGGTACATCTGCGGATTCTGGCCCTTGACGAAAGAGCCCTTCCCCGTGAACGATTCGATATATCCGTCCTGCTCCAGCTCCTCGTATGCCCGCTTGGTTGTCATAAAGCTGATGCGAAGCTCCGTCGCGAGATTCCGCATGGACGGAAGCGCCTCCCCCGCGCTCAGCTTCCCCTCGAGGATCTGCGTCTTGATCTGGTCGGCAATCTGCAGATAAATCGGTTCCCCACTCGAATTACTGATAACAATCTTCATCGCGTCTCTCCTTTCCGGATTTTTCACTGACATCGTCTCCCCTGTTTCACAACAAGCTGCTCGAATTGTATAACTGTCATTTATACAATTATATCATTTGTAACAATTTGTCAAGTGTTTTTTTCATTTTTCGGAAAACCGGTCTCGGCGGCGCACGGTTTTACATTTTCCGCGGTGTGTGCTATACTGTGCGCGGTACTTCGGAAAATGAAGGACAGCCGCCGAATCACCGGAAAGGAGGCCGCAATCGATGGACAAGACGACAACAGACGCATCATTCGCACTGCCCTCGCGCATTCATCTGCTTGCGCGCGACACCGTGACCTCCACGAATCTTTTGGTGAAGGAGCTGGCACAACAGGGCGCACCCGAGGGCACTTTGATGACGGCGCTTGAGCAGACGCATGGGCGCGGACGACTCGGCCGACGATTCGAGTCTCCGTCCGGCACGGGGCTTTATTTTACGCTTCTGCTGCGGCCGGACATGACCCTCGCTCAGAGCCTTCAGATCACGATTCTGGCGGCCGTCGCCGTCGCGGAAGGCATTGAAGCGACCACCGGTCTTCGGCCGGAGATCAAATGGGTGAACGATCTCTACCTCGGCGACCGGAAGATCTGCGGCATCCTCGCGGAATCCTCCCTCCGCCCCGGCACCGACCGGTTGGCGTTCACCGCGCTCGGCATCGGGATCAACCTCGAGGAACCGGAGGGCGGCTACACCGGCACGGCAGCAGGCATCGCCGGCTCCCTGTATCCGCACGGAGAAGCTCCCGACAACCTGCGGCAAATGCTCCTCGCCGCGATCACGGACCGGCTTCTCGCCTACTACGATGAGCTCTGCGCCGCAGGTCCCGATTCCTTCGGCGAGCTCTCCTACATTGCGCGCTACCGCGCGTCCGACTTCCTCTTCGGAAAGGATGTATGGCTTTTGGGGGACATCACCGATCCGAACTCCGCACGACCGGCGCACGCCGTTGCGATCGACGAATGCGGACGATTGATCGTCACGCTGCCCGACGGCAGCACGGAGGCCGTTGCCTCCGGCGATGTGACGGTGCGGATCCGTTAGGCCGCACAAACGACAGAAAGGGAAAGAACTATGAACATAGAAGAATACGTCAAGGCCAAGAAGGCCGGCGAAAAAGAATATGACTACTGCGTGTCAAAAGGTATCCACCCCTATCTGGTGTGCCTCGACGACATGCTCTCCCGCGTTGAGGTCGACAGCCGCGTGAAACTCGGTCTCACGGACATTCCGATGGAGAAGATCGTCGGAACGTACAATGAAGGCCGGAGCAACGCATTTGCCAGAAACTTCATGCCTCTTCTGGATAAAGATTCCGAGTTTGCCATGAAGTGGGCCAACCTGTACGAGTCGATGGAGGCGGAAGGTCTTCGCGAACCGATCATCGCCTACGAATTCCTGGATCAGTACTACGTCCAGGAGGGCAATAAGCGCGTCAGCGTCTCGCGGTGCATGGGCGCCGTGACCATCGAAGGTTACGTGACGCGCATCATTCCCAAACGCAACGACACGAAAGAGATCCAGATGTACTACGAGTTTCTGGATTTCTATGAGAAAACGCAGATCAACTATCTCTCATTTTCCAAAGAGGGAAGCTACACGCTTTTGCTGAAGGCAACCTACGATACAACCGACCAGGCATGGACCGACGAGATGAAGTCGGACTTCCGCTCCTCGTACATCACCTTCAGCAAGGAGTTCACGGCCCGGGGCGGCAGCAAGCTTGCACTCACCGTGTCGGACGCTTTCCTCGTATATCTGAGCATCTTCGGATACGCCGAGGCCAAGGAGGCGCTCGCGTCGGAATTCCGAGACAATATCGGCAAGATCTGGAATGAATTCGAGCTGTACAGCCGGCATAAGACGATCTCCATCTCCTTAAATCCCACCACGGAACAAAAAAAGCACACTTTTTCGATGTTCATCGCACCGAAGACGTATGCCGCGGCCTGGGTGTACGAAAAGCCTAAGGAGATCAGCGCCTGGACATACGCCCACGAGCTTGGCCGTGAGTACGTTGAGGACGTGTTCGGCAAGCAGATCAATACCGACGCCGTGTTCGGCGTGTCGGTGTGCGAAGCCGTGGAAACCATGGAAAAGCTCATCGCCGACGGCTACAACATTCTCTTCACGACCTCGCCGCAGTTCTTCCCCGCTTGCGCCAAAGTGGCCGTGGAGCACCCCGACGTTAAAGTCCTGAACTGCTCGCTGAATCTCTCGTCCCGCCATGTGCGCTCCTACTATCTGCGCATGTACGAGGCCAAATTCATGATCGGCGCCCTGGCCGGAGCCCTGGCCACCGACGACCGCATCGGCTACGTGGCCGACTATCCGATCTTCGGCGTAACCGCTAGCATCAACGCATTTGCCTTGGGCGCCCGCATGGTCAATCCCAAGGCCGAAGTGTATCTTGAATGGTCCACCGTCAAGGGAAGCGCGCCGAAGGAGCGTTTCCGCGAAAAAGGCATCACTCTCATCTCCAGCCGCGACCTGAACGCGCCCGCCAGCATGTCCCGCGAGTTCGGTCTGTTCCGTCGCGACGGCGAGGATGTTGCGAAAAATTACGCCCTCCCCGTGTGGCATTGGGGGAAAATGTACGAGGACATCCTCCGCACCATCCTCAACGGCAACTGGAAGAACGAGGAGGAATCCGCGGGCAACCGCGCGCTCAACTACTGGTGGGGCATGTCCGCCGGAGCCATCGACGTCATCTACTCCGACCGCATCCCGACCGGGACCAAACTCCTTTTGAAGATTCTCCGCGCTTCGCTCACGAGCGGCGGTTTCAACCCCTTCTCAGAACTCCTCAAGTTCCGCGACGGCACGCAGATCGAAGCCGGCGACGGACTCGCGCCGGAGGACATTCTGAAGATGGACAAGCTTCTTTACAACATTCACGGAAGCATTCCGTCGATTGACGACATCAGCGACGAGTACCGCGCTTTCATCGAGGCGCAGGGCATTTTCCGACCGGAAGCCGACACGCACCTAAGCGACGCCAGCCCTGTGACCGGCCCGGATGTCTCCCCGATCGTGCAGGCGTCCGACAGCATTACCGACGACTCGCCGAGCGACGGCCCCGACAGTTCCGGTTCCTGATCCGAACTCTCTTTCCTCCGCAACTAATCCCGCCTCGCCGCAAGGCCGAAGAAAGGTGACCGCATGAAGATCCTCGTTGTCTCCGACAAAGAATCCAAAGCTCTCTGGGATTACTACGAACCCGGCAAATTAGACCCGTACGACCTCATCATCTCGTGCGGTGATCTGGCGCCGCAGTACCTCTCATTTCTGGCGACATTTACGAAGGCGCCGGTTTTGTATGTACACGGCAACCACGACGACTGCTACGAGCAGACGCCACCCGAAGGGTGCACCGACATTGACGGGAAGGTGTACATTTTCCGCGGGCTGCGCATCGTCGGCCTGGGTGGTTCCATGCGCTATCGGCCGGGCATTCATCAATACACGGACGCCGAGATGTCGCACCGCATCCGAAAGCTGCGCTACCGACTGTGGCGAACCCACGGCTTCGACCTTTTGGTGACGCACTCTCCTGCCAAAGGCCTGGGGGACTGCGACGACCTCACGCACACCGGTTTTGAGCCCCTCGTCCACATGCTCGACCGCTACCGGCCGAAGTACCACATCCACGGGCACGTGCACGCCAACTATTCCTACAAGAAAAAAGGACCGATCCAATACGGTCCCACAACAATCTTAAACGTCTACGAATCCTACGTCTTAGAGATTCCGGATCCGCCGCAACTTCCCAAGAAGCGGCGCCACCGTCGCCGTCGCCGGAAAGGAACTCCTGCTGCGGAATGATCCTTTGTCCTTCGTAGATTGCAAACGGGGTTGCCGATCAGCGGCAACCCCGTTTATGGTATTAGGCAACGTCCTCAGAACAATCAAACAAGTCAAAGTCTTCTTGTACCTGTCTGAAGTCATTCGAAAAGTGCGAAATACAATAATTTACAAGTGTTTTTAGCAAAGAAGGGCAACTCCCTTGAAAAAAGTACCCGTCTATAAGGATAAAACCAGGAAAAACTCCTTTTTGACCGTTTTCCCTTGAAAAGCAGCCCAAAACCAACTTTTGACACAGGTAAGAACAAATAGGTCTTCGCCAAACCCTCCCGGGGTCTGTGCAAATCTGCCGACTTGTGCCCAACACATTCAAGCCTGAGCGAGTCCGCCGGACCTGTGCCCAACGCGTTCAAGACCTGTGCGAGTCCGCCGGGCCTGTGCCGAAGCGTTCAAGCCTGAGCGAGTCTGCAGGCTGTGTCGAAAGCATGAAAGGGCATTGCGGCTTGCGCGAGTTTCTCGCGCAAGGGCGACTTAGGATGTGCGGCGAGCGCTTAGGCAGTTTCGAGGACTGTTCGAGCGAAGCGAGTTCCGCAGAAACTGCCTTGACTATGCGCTTACCGCACATCCTTAGTCAGCCTCAGCAGTCCTTGAGTGCTTCAACACAGCCTGACAGGCTACTCGCTCAGCAGCCCCTGAATGCTTCGACATTGCCGCGCAGACTGCCTCACCGACAGCTTGCTTTCATCTTTTTAACGAATTCATCGCCGGTTATCTCCCCGTCGAGAGCTTTCCAGCGCACCTCATTGTAATGCATGGCGTCCGTGGAATTCAAAACATCATCGACTCCTGTATAGAGTTCTACGGACTTCTGTAAATAACTTGCCATTTTCCGGATCAACTTGGAATGCAGTTTCGTATCATAGCCTTGCCACAGCGGAAGCAGTTCAAGCACTTCATAGTTTTTCGTGCTCATCTCGTGAGCAAGTTCAAATGCTACCTCCGCCGCAAGTTCCGGCTCTTTCGTTGTCGCCGAAACTGCAACCGATACCGGCAACATGGATACAAGATGCCCGCCGTCGGAAGAATTTGCTTTCTCTCCGGGGAATTCGGAAATTCCGATATTTGCGTCATCCAGCCCCTGCATATACTTAAGATCCCACAGATTCGGGACAGCGAATGCACAATCTCCCCGCAATAAAGCTTGCATTGACAATGACGTATCATAACTGTCGATGCCGACCAGATACTGTTTATTCAACAATTCACAGAAAATGTCAATCGCCTTGGCAAGTCCCTGATTGTCCCAGGTAGCCTCACCGCGATAAATTGCCGAAAGGGCGTCGCCTCCGCACATTCGAAGCTGCAGAGAATCCAGTATTTTGTCATTGTCGAATCCGTGTTCTCCATCCGTATAAAACGGGATCATTCCCTTTGCCGACAGTTTTGCGCAGCAATCCATCAACTCGGGGATCGTCTCGGGAATCTTATCATACCCTACCTTGGCAAGGACATCCATGTTTGCACAGAGAATTTCGACATTGACACCAAAAGGAACAGCGTACAGTTTTCCGTCGAACATCTGGTTTTTACACAATCTCTCCGGCAAAATTGCAGAATACTTCGGATACGTATCGCTCAAGTCCGCCGCCCATCCTCTACGTATGCTTTGAGCCAAAGATTCCGATCCAGTAGGCAAAAAGAACAGGTCCGGGAGTTCCCGCCGAACGCCCGCTCTGTCCAGCCTGTCAAAATAATCTAACGATTCAAAACGTTCACACTCAAATGCCACCTGCGGATATTCCTGTTGCAAGGCTTCGATCGCCGCCTGAACAATCTCTTCATCCATACCCCCAATACCGTCCGGGCACCAGATCGTCAGCGTCTTCTCAGGGACGATCGTGGGCGTCGGCTCACCGGATGGTGAAGGAGCATCGGTCGGAGCCGGTTCTTCCGTAGGTGTCGGCTCTTCCGTAGGTGTCGGTTCTTCCGTGGGCGTCGGCTCTTCCGTAGGTGTCGGCGTGCTCGTCGGCGTCGGTTTCTCCGTGGGTGTCGGCGTGCTCGTCGGTGTCGGTGTGCCGGTAGGCGTCACCTCGACTTCCGCGGGTGTCGGCTCGCCACTCGCATTGTTGCCGGATTTGCCGAAAGAACATGCGGCACAGGAAGCCGAGATCAAGATCAGGATCAGGATTGCCGCCGCGGTTCGCAAGCGGCATTTTCCGCGTTTTCCAAACATAACAATTCCTCCTCCCGGGAAAATGATACTGTGTATTATACCATAGTTCCGCCGAAATCGCAAAATCGCTGCGGCGGCGAGATTCCCCGTTGACTTCGAGGAAAAGCTGTGGTATGCTCTGCGTTGCGGCATTTGCCGTGAGATGAATAACGGTGAGTTCGAAACCATCCTCACCTAAAACAAAACTATGGAGGTTTCTTTATGAAACGCAATTACACTCTGTTTCTGACAAGAGCGGCTATGATTGCCGCGCTCTATGTCGCGCTTTCGATGCTGTCACAGGCAGTCGGACTGTGCAGCGGCGTCATCCAGTGCCGCATCTCCGAAGCGCTCACGATTCTCCCTGCATTTCTCGCGGAGAGCATTCCCGGACTGTATATCGGCTGTCTGCTCACGAACATCATTACCGGTTGCGCGGCATGGGACATCGCATTCGGCCCGATTGCAACGCTGCTCGGAGCCGTCGGCACCTACCTGATCGGTCGCGCTGTTCGCAAAAACACAAGCGGTCCCGTCACGTATGGTCGCATCATCATTTGGACGATCATGTTCGCGCTTCCCCCGATTCTCTCCAATGCGGTGATCATTCCTCCGATCCTCAGATACGCATACGGTGCGCCGGATGCATACTGGTTCCTGGTCTGCACCGTCGGCGCCGGCGAGATCATCGCCTGCGGGATCTTCGGAGGCATTTTGCTTGCATCGCTTCTGCTGAATCCGTATACGCGGAAAATACTGTATGGCCACGACAATGAGTCCAGGCCGAAAGCGGACTCCGCCGAGATTACCGAATAAGACAAAACAACGCCCGTTGCTAAGCTGCGACGGGCGTTTGCATTTCTAGAAGATCTGTTTGATCGACGTCATCATCTTCTCATCCAGCACCATGGTGGCGAAGTAGACTGCCATGTTGCCGACAACCGCATACGCGGCATAGGCGATGTTCCGTCCCTTCTCCCTGCCTTCTTTCTTCAGCAGGACGAGATACAGCGCCGTCTCGAAGCTGGCCATTAAGAAGGCAATGATCGCCATGAGATTCGTGTACTGATCATTCACGTTATTGCGAACCGCGTACATCACGGCAAAGATGCAGAGCGCCGTTTTTCCGATGAACGTAGTCAGACCGATGACCGTCCACTCGCGTCTTGTGGCGAAGCAGAAGATCATTGCGGCTGCAAAGGCCATCGCGAGAGCGAACAGGGTTCGGTACAGGATCGAGATAAAGATCTTCGGGCCCATGTCCGCCCGTTGGAGATCCATATGCAGAACCGTCTCCCCTTCACCTATGCCGGTCACACGGACTTTGTAGTAATCGTAAAAGTATTGGCATTCCATGATATCGCTGACGACGTACTGGCCGGTCGTCGGCGAGTAGATCAGCAGTTTGAAGGGATCCGGGCGTTCATAGTTCCACTCGATCGTACCGGAGCCGTTATACAGCGTCCAGGTCTTCTGCATGAAGAAGTATCCGTCCGCGTCCTGAAAATCGGCAAACGGCTTCCACACGGAATAGAACGGATACTTCGAAGCCAGCGATTTCGCCTCATCGGCGGATCGACCTTCCGCGAGATATTTCTGCTCGACAGCTTCGCGATACTGCGGAGCGTTGGCCTTCTCGGCGTACTGTGCACTCGTGTACGGGCCGTATTTTTCGACGCTGCTCAACAGCGTGGCATAACACATGCCGGATCCGGCTCCGGTCACACGGATCTTGATCAGCGGACGCTGCTCCTCCTCATCCGCCGCCAGGGCTATCTGAATGCCCATCATAACAATCATGAAGATCGTCAGCGCAATCCCACATTTGCGTTTCATACTGTCTCCTTTCCTCCCCGCAGATCAACCGCGGCCGGTCGCTTTCCCGACAAGCGCCATACCTACGAAAAATGCGATGTCCAAAACCACGATTGTGGATCCCACCGGCGTGCTCTTCAGAATTGAGATGATCACGCCGATTGCCGAAGTGACCACGGCAAGTACCGCCGAGCAGATCGTCACACCGCGGAAGCTCTTGCAGACCCGCATCGACGAGAGCGCCGGGAAAATGATCAGCGCGGACGCCAGAAGCGACCCTACCAGATTCATCGCCAAAACGATGATCACCGCCGTAACCGATGCGATCAGCAGGTTGTACGCCGATGTGCGCATTCCCGTCGCACGGGAGAACGTCTCGTCAAACGTCACGGCAAAGATCCGATGATAGAATACGATAAATACGATGATCACAATGATCGACATGATGATGCAAAGCCATACATCGCTCTCCTGAAGCGTCAGGATCGCAGTGGCTCCGAAGAGAGTGCTGCACACGTCTCCGGACACGTTCGAGGACGCATTGTAGACGTTCATCACCAGATAACCGATGGCAAGGGCTCCGACGGAAATCATCGCTAGAGCCGCGTCACCGTGAATCTTCCGATTCTTTCCGGTCCACAGCAAGATGATTGCCGCAGCGATCGTGATCGGAAAAACAAAGATCAGATTGTTCGTCAATTTCAGCACCGTCGCGATCGCCATCGCGCCGAACGCCACATGCGAAAGGCCGTCTCCGATGAAGGAGAACCGCTTCAGCACAAGGATGATCCCGAGGAGCGAAGAACTTAAGGAGATCATGACGGCAACGCAAAATGCGTATTGCACGATCTGATGACTGAAATAAAAAGCGAGCGTGTCAAACATAGTGAACTTCCTTTGGTATCGCGCAAAATGCGCGCCGTCACCTTAGCAAGCGGGCACGGCGCGTATTTTCTTGTTTTTACAGGTCACAGTTTCCTACGGTTCTCGGGAACGGAATGACGTCACGGATGTTGCTCATGCCCGTGAGGTACATGATGCAGCGTTCGAAGCCGAGACCGAAACCGGCGTGGCGCGCGGAACCGTACTTACGGAGGTCTAAGTAGAACTCGTAGTCCTCCTTCTTCATGCCGAGCTCCTCGATGCGGGCGACAAGCTTATCGTAGTCGTCCTCACGCTGGGAACCGCCGATGATCTCTCCGATGCCGGGTACCAGGCAGTCTGCCGCTGCCACGGTCTTTCCGTCCGGATTCAGTTTCATATAAAACGCCTTGATCTCCTTCGGATAGTCGGTGACGAATACCGGCTTCTTGAAGATCTGCTCCGTGAGATACCGCTCATGCTCGGTCTGCAGATCGCAGCCCCAGTAAACCTTATACTCGAACTTGTCGTTGTTCTGCTCCAGAAGCTTGACCGCTTCGGTGTACGTCACGCGGCCGAAATCCGAGGAAGCCACATGCTGCAATCTCTCGATCAGGCCCTTGTCGACGAAGGAGTTGAAGAAGTTCATCTCCTCGGGAGCATTTTCCAAAACGTAGTTGATGATGTACTTAAGCATCGCCTCGGCCAGATCACAGTCGTCTTTCAGGTCGGCAAATGCGATCTCCGGCTCGATCATCCA
>JAFRYE010000011.1 GCA_017441265.1 Lachnospiraceae bacterium
TTCCTTGAGGGTAAGGAGCTTCCGGGCGTTGCAGCAGCGGACGATATGTAATCATTGATAAGGTAAATTAAATTCGCCCGTTCGTGAAGTACTCGCAGCCAAATCGAAAAGCTTGCTTTTCAGATTTGCTGTGAGTGCTGAACGAGTGGGCGGGAACATAGTTACCGCCCACTCCCATGAGCAGAAATATCGTTGCCTCAGTAATAATTCAAAACGATATTTTTGCGAATGGCAGGGCGAATTCATTAAATGGAGGCTAGTATGGCTAGAAAGAAGATTATTGCCGGCAACTGGAAGATGAACATGACTCCTTCCCAGGCCGTTGAGCTTTGCGCAACGCTCAAGGATCTCGTTAAGAACGATGATGTGGATGTTGTTTACTGTGTTCCGGCAATCGATATCGTACCGGTTGTCGCGGCTGTTAAGGGCAGCAACGTAAAGGTCGGCGCTGAGAACTTCTACATCGAGGACAAGGGTGCTTTCACGGGCGAGATTTCCGCTCCGATGCTCCTTGACGCAGGTGTTGAGTATGTTATCATCGGTCACTCCGAGAGAAGAGATATCTTCGGTGAGAACGACATTTTGATCAACGCTAAGGTTAAGAAGGCATTTGCCGCAGGCCTTAAGCCGATCCTCTGCTGCGGTGAGTCCCTTGCGCTTCGCAAGGCCGGCACATACAAAGAGTGGATCAGCCGTCAGATCAAGTGGGATCTGAGCGGCATCACCGCTGATCAGGTGAAGAACCTTGTCATCGCTTACGAGCCCATCTGGGCGATCGGAACCGGCGAGACCGCTACGGCTGAGCAGGCTGAGGAAGTTTGCAAGCTCATCCGCGAGTACATCGCAGAGCTCTACGATGCGCAGACGGCTGAGGCTGTTCGCATCCAGTACGGCGGCTCCATGAACGCAGGCAATGCAGCAGAGCTGCTGGCTATGCCTGACATCGACGGCGGTCTGATCGGCGGCGCTTCCCTGAAGGCCGACTTCGGCAAGATCGTTAACTACAACAAGTAATTCCGGGTGGCCGGTAACGGTACACGGAGTGCGACATTTTCCGTATCCGAAGGTCCGGGGGAATCCCGGACCGGACGATACGGTTTTGCATGTGAAAAGGCGGAGAGGCATCCGCACAGGAGGATTCAACTATGGCAAAGAAGCCGGTAGTATTGCTGATTTTGGACGGCTACGGATTGAATGATAAGATCGAAGGAAACGCGGTGGCTTTGGCGAAGACACCGGTGATGGATAAACTGATGGCGGAATGCCCCTTTGTCAAAGGCAACGCTTCCGGTATGGCAGTCGGCCTTCCGGACGGACAGATGGGGAACTCCGAGGTCGGACATCTGAACATGGGCGCGGGCCGTATCGTTTACCAGGAGCTCACGCGCATTACGAAGGAGATCATGGACGGCGATTTCTTCCGCAACGAGGAGCTTCTCGCGGCGGTGGAGAATTGCAAGAAGCATGACAGCGCGCTGCATATGTTCGGACTGCTCTCGGACGGCGGCGTTCATTCGCACAACACGCATCTGTACGCATTGCTGCGTCTTGCGAAGGAGCAGGGCCTTTCGAAGGTTTACGTACATTGCTTCCTCGACGGTCGTGACACGCCTCCGGCTTCGGGCAAGGATTATGTTGCAGCCCTGGAAGCGGAGATGGCGAAGATCGGTGTCGGCGAGGTTGCTACGATCAGCGGCCGCTACTATGCGATGGACCGCGATAAGAACTGGGACCGTGTCGAGAAGGCGTACGCCGCTTTGGTATACGGGGAAGGCAACACGGCAAACAGCGCTGTCGAGGCTATGGAGAAGACCTATGCCGACGGTGTGACGGACGAGTTTGTGATCCCGACCGTAATCCTCAAAAACGGCGTTCCGACCGCTACGATCGCGGAAAATGATTCTGTCATTTTCTACAACTTCCGCCCGGACCGCGCGAGAGAGATCACCCGCTCGTTCTGCTGCGAGGATTTCGAAACTTACGGATTTGCCCGCAGAAACGGCTTCTTCCCGGTGAAGTATGTATGCTTCTCTGAGTATGATGTGACGATCCCGAACAAGACCATCGCGTTCAAGAAGGTTGAGGTTACCAATACCTTCGGCGAGTGGCTCGCAGCGCAGGGAATGCGTCAGGCCCGTATCGCCGAGACCGAGAAGTATGCGCATGTCACCTTCTTCTTCAACGGCGGCGTTGAGGCTCCGAACGCGGGAGAGGACCGAATCCTTGTGGATTCCCCGAAGTACGTTCCGACGTATGACAAAAAGCCCCGCATGAGCGCTTACACGGTTTGTGACCGTCTTAGCGAGGCGATCACGAAGAAGGACGAGGACGGCAACGCATATTACGATGTGATCATCTGCAACTTCGCGAACCCCGATATGGTCGGCCACACCGGTGTGGTTGAGGCTGCTACGGAAGCGATCGAAGTCATCGACAAATGCGTGGGCGAGGTCGTCAACTTTGTCAAGGAAGTCGGCGGCATAATGTTCATCTGCGCAGACCACGGCAACGCGGAGCAGTTGATCGACTATGAGACAGGTGCTCCGTTCACGGCTCACACGACGAACCCGGTACCTTTCATTCTGGTGAACGCGGACGCAGGCCTTAAGCTTCGTGAGGGCGGTTGCCTTGCGGACATCGTTCCGACGCTGATCGAGCTGATGGGCAAGGAGCAGCCGAAGGAAATGACCGGAAAGAGCCTGATCGAGAAGTTATTATCCGATGAATATCATTTTTCGGAGAACCTGAAAATTTCTTCTTGCATTCGAGTGCCTTTTGTGTTAGAATCATCGTGCTGTGTGCGGAACATACAGCGTTACCCGGATTTGGAGGATGATAAAGATGTTTATTGCCGCTAAAGTAGTTTATATTATAGTATGTATTTTGTTGATCATCTTGGTGTTGATGCAGGAAGGCAAGAACGCAGGATTTTCCGGCGCGATCGGCGGTGTAGCTGAGTCTTACTGGGGCAAGAACAAGGGACGCTCGATGGAAGGCAAGTTGGTGCTTTTCACGCGTATTCTCGCAGGTGTTTTCATTGTTCTTTCGATTGTCCTGAACATGTCTTTCTGGAATAAGTAAGCAATGAATTGTTTGCGGCACCCTGACAACAGGGTGCCGTTTTTACGTTGGTAAGAAAGGGAATTGATGGCAGGTTTTGAGGAAAATAAGAAGGAGACCGTGCTTGCGTTTCTTCGCGATCCGAAGTACCGCGCGATGCGGTTTCGGGAGATCGCGGGGATGCTGCAGGTGCCGAAGCCGGAGCGCGGAGAACTGAACGCGATCCTGGATCATCTGGTGAACGAAGGGCTGGTGACCGTTGACGCGCTGGGGAGATATGCGCCTCGCCGTGCGGATACAGCGGAGGGCGTCTTCTCGGCAAATGCCCGCGGCTTCGGGTTTGTGACCGTCGAGGGTGAGAGCGAGGACTGGTTTATCCCGGCGGAGCAGAAGCACGGTGCGATGCACGGCGATCTCGTGCGCGTGGCTGCCGTGCGCAGAGCGGAGACCGGAGACCGCTTCCGCACGGAAGGCCGCGTTGTGGCGGTGCTCCGGCGGAACACGAAGACGGCGGTCGGCATTTTCCGCAAATACCGCTTCGGCGGATGCGTGGTTCCCGATCGCGACAAATTGGACTTTATTATCAACATTCCGCAAAATGTGACGCTAGGGGCGGTTACCGGGCAGAAGGTCTGCGCGGAGATCACATCCTACGGCGACGGGATCACGCGCACGGAAGGCCGTGTCGTGGAGATCCTGGGGCATGTCAACGATCCGGGTGTGGATATTTTGTCGGTGGTGCGTGATTATGATCTGCCGGTTGATTTTCCGCAGGACGTTTGCGACGAAGTCGGAGGTGTTCCGGGGGAGGTCGACGAGGCTGAGGCGGCAAGGAGAACGGATCTTCGCGCGATTCTCACGGTGACCGTCGACGGCGAGGAGGCGAAGGATCTGGACGACGCCATCTCGCTTACGATCGAGAACGGACATTATTATCTCGGAGTGCACATAGCGGATGTGAGCAACTATGTGCGCGAGGGATCTCCGTTGGATACGGAGGCGTTAAAGCGCGGCACGAGCGTCTATCTCGCCGACCGTGTGATCCCGATGCTTCCGCACGAGCTCTCGGACGGGATATGCTCTTTAAACCAGGGTGAGGACCGTCTGGCGCTCAGTTGCCTGATGGAGCTTGACGAAGCAGGCTCTTTGGTGGCGCACTCCGTGGAGGAGACCGTGATCCGCGTGGATCACCGCCTGTCCTACAATCAGGTGCAGGGCATTTTCGACGCCGCGACCGCATCGGAAGAAGACTTCGTTCCGGAAAACGAGCCCTGCGGCCTTCCGGAGGAGACGGTTTCGATGCTCCTTCGCATGCGTGAACTTGCGTCAAAACTGAAGCGGATCCGCGAGGCGCGCGGAGCGATCGATTTTGATTTTCCGGAGTGCAAGATACTGATGAACGAAGACGGCTCCGTGAGGGAGATTGTGCCGAGACTTCGGTGCGAGGCCACGGAACTTATCGAGAGTTTTATGGTGCTTGCGAACGAGACGGTGGCGGAGGAGTTTTTCTGGCTGTCGGCGCCGTTTTTGTACCGTGTTCATGAGGAGCCTTCCTACGAGAAGATGAAAGATCTGGCGGGATATGTCTCGCATTTCGGATACTTTTTGCATCTGAGCAACGACAAAGTACACGCGAAGGAAATCCAGCAGTTTCTGCGCAAGCTCCGCGGCAAAGCCGAGGAACCGCTGTTGTCGCGTCTTACGCTTCGCTCGATGCGTCAGGCGAGATACGAAACGGAGTGCGCGGGGCATTTCGGACTCGCCTCGAAGTACTATTGTCATTTTACGTCGCCGATCCGGCGCTATCCGGATCTGCAGATCCACCGGATCATCAAGGAGCATCTCCGCGGAGGGCTGACGGCTCGGAGAAGCGCGCATTACCGTGAGATCCTCGGCGAGGTTGCTAAACATTCCTCGGTCACGGAGCGGCGGAGCGACGAGGTGGAGCGCGAAGTCGAGAAGATGAAGAAGGCCGAGTATATGTGCGGTTTTCTGGGTGAGGAGTTTGACGGCGTGATCTCCGGTGTCACAAGCTGGGGAATTTATGTCGAGCTGGAGAATACGGTAGAGGGCTTAATCCGGTTGACGGATCTGCATGGTGATTGCTATAATTACAGTGCGTCGGAGATGTTGCTCCGGGGAGAGCGAACGGGTCGCCGCTATGAGATCGGACAGCCGATCCGTGTGCTGGTGGCCGCGGCGGACAAGGCCGCGAGAAGCGTGGATTTCATGCCTGTCGATGCGAAGGACTCGAAGCGCCCGGGCAAGCCGGGAACGCCCGCAAAACGCGGCGCGAAGACCTCGAAGCGAGGCGGTGATACGCCGGTTCGCGGGAAGCGGAAGGGATTTCGAAAGGCTGCGGGCAGCGTCGTCCGGAAACCTTCGCGCAGGAAGAAATGAGGGGAACTATGGGAAAAGAATCGATACGTCAGGTTGCGAACAACAAGAAGGCGTTTCATGATTATTTTATCGAGGATCAATACGAGGCGGGCATCGCGCTGCACGGAACCGAGGTCAAGTCGATCCGCATGGGTCGCGTGTCCGTGAAGGAGGCGTATATCCGGATTGAGAACGGCGAGGCGTTTATCTACGGGATGCACATCTCGCCCTATGAGAAGGGAAACCTGTTCAACCGTGATCCGCTCCGTGTCAAGAAGCTTTTGCTGAACCGCCACGAGCTTAACAAGATCGGGGGCAAGCTTCAGGAGAAGGGGTACACGATCGTCCCGCTCGCGGTGTATCTCAAGGGAAACCTTGTAAAACTCACAATCGGAGTCGCGCGGGGCAAGAAACTCTATGACAAGCGCGAATCCATTGCGAAGAAGGATATGCAGCGGGAAGCGGAGAGAGAATTTAAGATTCGGAACCTGTGATGAGAGCGCATTTTGCGAATTGACAAAGTGTGCTCTCTTTGTTACACTGCTCATATAACAGTTATAACGTCGCAGAACCCGGTGGGGAAGTGAGGTGGAGCTATGTTGATCCGGATTGATTTTAACAGTGACGAGGCATTTTACGTACAGTTGCGCAACCAGATTATTATGGGGATCGCGCTGTCGGAGATCCGTGACGGAGATAATCTGCCCAGCGTCCGTGAACTTGCGGACACCGTCGGGATCAACATGCATACGGTCAACAAAGCATACACCATCCTAAAGCAGGAAGGCTATCTGAAGCTCGACCGTCGCCGCGGTGCGGTGGTCTCGGTCGACAGCGACCGGGCGAGAGCGATCGCGGAACTGCGGAGCCAGCTGCGGGAAGCCGTGGCCAGAGCCGTCTGCCGCAATGTCTCCGAGGAGGAGATCGCGGAAGTTTTGAAGGAGGTAGTGGAGGAGTTCCGATGAAGAATACGAAGGAATTGGATCAAATCCTTGCGCTCGCGGCGGAGGAGGCCATCCGCCACGGAATGCCATACCTCGGCACGGATCTGCTGGCGTATGAACTGATCGTAGGAGAATGTCTGACGGGGTCTTTATTTTCCGAGGAGGAGAAGAAAAAGACCGTTGAATATATAGCGACGCTGAAGGGCGACGGCGCTCCTGAGCGCGCGGCGAAGGATCTGGTGACGACGCCGAGAGTCTCTCTCGTGATGGAAAATGCGACGCAGTTCGCGGCCATGTACGGTGAGGATTCCATCGGTACGGCACACGTGCTGATGGGCATGATCCGGGAGCCGGAGTGCTCGGGATGCGGGATCTTAAAGTATGTTGTCGGTCCGCTGAACTCGCTGGTCCTGCGCGTGACGACCGCGATGAACATACCGGCCAAGGAGGCCCTTGTCTGGGCAGAGGGAGTCCAGGCTGACGACGGCGAGGACGGAGGCAGTTTGCTGGAGACGTACTGCCGCTGCCTTTCCGACGACGTGGAGGACGGACTCACGGAACCGACCATCGGGCGCACGGAAGAGACCGACGCGATGATCCGGATTCTGTGCCGCAGAACGAAGAACAATCCCTGTCTGGTGGGTGAGCCCGGCGTCGGGAAGACGCAGGTTGTGATCGGCCTTGCCGAGAGGATCCTCGCGGGGGATGTTCCTCCGGCGATCGCCGGCAAACGCATTTATGTGCTTGACGTAGCGTCTCTGGTCGCGGGGACGAGATACCGCGGCGACTTTGAGGAGCGCATCAAGCGACTTCTTCTTGAGGTGGAGCAAAATGACGCCTGTCTGTTGTTTGTCGACGAGCTTCACACGCTCATGGGTGCCGGCAACGAAGAGGGGAGTTTAGATGCCGCCAACATTTTCAAGACGGCGATCAGCGGCAACCGCGTCCATGTGATCGGTGCGACGACGCTTGACGAGTACCGGAATCATATCGAGAAGGATCCGGCGTTCGCCAGACGATTCCAGAA
>JAFRYE010000047.1 GCA_017441265.1 Lachnospiraceae bacterium
ACCCGCAGGGAGACTGCCGTAAGTGGTGCCTTCGTCGTAGGTCTTCGACGGAACATTACCGGCACCTCCGTTGTTGTCGAAGGTGACTGTCACTGTGTTGCGCTTCCAGTGCGCGTAGAGTGTGTGGTTTGCGGCAGTGTTCATGATCGTGGAAGCTACAACTTTGTTTCCGCCGTCTTCTGCCGTGAACCAACCGAGGAACGTATAGTATTTGCGAACCGGAGTATGAGGAATGTTATACGGCGTGCCGTATACAACGATACTGTCGGAGAACGTCATTCCGCCGTCGCTCTTATACGAGATGGTATACGCTTTAGCCGAATACTGAGCGTACAGTGTTGTGTAGGAAGCGGAAACGGTAGATGATGTCGTAATCTGCGTTCCGCCTGATTTTGCGGTGAACCATCCTTTGAAGGCATGGCCTGTCGGAGGAGTGGTGCCGGCAGGCAGACTGCCGTATGTGGATCCGATGGTGTAGGTCTGATTCGGAACGGTACCGTAACCGCCGTTGGCATCGAAACTAACGTTTACTGTGTTCCGTTTCCACTGTGCATACAGAGTGATCGATCCGTTGTTGGAGGATACCAGATTGCTTACTTTCTGACCGTTGGAATACGATGTACCGCTGCCGTTGGCTGCGGTGTTCCATCCGGCGAAGGAATATCCCGTTTTGCTGAATCCGTTGGAGGTCAGCGTGTACGTGGTACCGTAGGTGCAACGCATTCCGGATGTTGAACCGCCGGTTGAGCCGTTTCCGTTGAATGAAATGGAATAAGTGTTCCAATCGTAGTGTGCGTACATGGTCAGCGAACTCTGATACGGTACGGTCGAAGAAGTCGAGTACTGACTGCCGCCGGAAGCAGCGGAAAACCATCCGACAAAATGTTTGCCGGTCGGAGGAGTTGTTCCGGCAGGCAGACTGCCGAAAGTTGAACCCTGAGCATAGGATTGATTACCCGGAGTTCCGTATCCGCCGTTGTTATTAAAACTGACGTTACAGTAATTCCGTTTCCATTGTGCATACAGAGTGATCGATCCGTTGTTTGATGATACCAGATTGCTTACCCTTTGGCCGTTGGAATACGATGTACCGCTGCCGTTGGCAGCGGTGTTCCAACCGGTGAAGGTATATCCCGTTTTGCTGAATCCGTTAGATGTCAGCGTATACGTTGTACCGTAGGTGCAACGCATTCCGGACGTCGAACCGCCGGTTGAACCGTTTCCGTTGAACGAGATGGAATAGGTGTTCCAGTCATAGTGGGCGTACATTGTCAGCGAACTCTGATACGGTACGGTCGAAGACGTCGAGTACTGACTGCCGCCGGAAGATGCGGAGAACCATCCGATGAAATGTTTACCGGTCGGAGGAGTTGTTCCGGAGGGAAGACTGCCGAAGGTTGATCCCTGATTATAGGTTTTCTTTCCGGGATTTCCGTATCCGCCGTTATTGTTAAAAGTGACGGTACAGGTCAATGCCTTCCAATGCGCGTAGATTTTGTGATTCATCGTGGCATTGACTTTTGTAGTAGATGTTACTTCCGTGCCGGCGCTACCGGGACTTGAAAACCATCCCAGGAAGGTATATCCGTCTCGGGTCGCTTTCGGAAGCGTACCGTATGTGCCGCTTACCGTTACCTGCTTTTTTTCTGTACTGCATTTCCCACCGCATGGGTCAAATGTGACCCAGCAGGTATTGGCTGCAAGTGCTTGATGGTGTTTGCCGGCAGGTATCACAGCGACAAATAAGAGCGCTGTCATCAGCAACCACCACCACAGGAGCTTTTTGTTTCTTTCCTTTCTCATCTTTGTTATTCACCTTTCCGTTATTAAATGGTTAGTATCAGATCAAAGCGTCAGCAGTCCGGGAAAAACTACGCGGAAATGATACGTTCCATTTGGTAAATTATACATTAGGTGATTGGTGCAATGCAAGCGAAAGATGGCTTTGCTTTATAGCACTTAAATATTTCATATAGCGAATAATAGGGTGTATTGGCTGAAAGCGAGAATATGCATTATCTGTGGTTCTCTGTTGCTGACGCGCCAATCACCCCAGCCATCTTTGCCGATCCGTTCATTCATTTTTCGTGTAGGCAGCATCGCGATGACAAAAAAACAAGCCGGGCGAGTTGCCCGGCTTGAAACTAAAAACTGAATTGATTGTTGTGGCAGTTACGGAACATCGGTCAAAATGATGGTCATCGGAGTGGTGATGATCGCATCCGGATCGTAGCCGCTAGCGCCTTCAACGGCGCCTTTGGTTTCGTACAGTTTGTTCGTCACAAAACGGAGTCCGTCACGGTTCGGGGTGTATGACTCGCCATGTCTTTCAAGGAATTCCAAGACTGTTTCGTTCGGTTCCGCGACATCATGTATAGTATATTCGAACCATTCGGTCCGATCCGGAGAGTTAGGACCGTTGTCAAGATATTCGACGATCAGGTTTACCGGACATTTAGTTGTATACTTGGCATATAATGTTTTGTATGCATATCCGGTGTTGACCGTCGTCTCACAGGTAACTCTGATACCGTTGTTCCTTGCGGTATACCAGCCGTCAAAATACGATCCGTCAGGAGGCGTGGGATCGGACGGGAGCTCAAACTTGTCGTTGACATACAGCGTTTTCGTGGAGAATATTCCGTTACCGTCATTCGCGTCAAAGTAGACGGTCACTTTAATCCTTTCCCAATGAGCATACAGACGCTCGATATCTTTGCTGGCCGGTGTGCTTGTTGTCACTTTGGTTCCGCCTTCAGGCTCCGTGTACCAACCGTCAAAGTAATATCCGCTGGGGGGCGATATATATACTTCTTCAATGTAGAACATGTGAGGTACCAGATCGGTTTCGGGAAAATCATGATACGGTTTGTCAACGGTGTAGGTCCTGATCGGGTAGACGGTATAGCCGTCGAGATTATAATCGAAGTATACATCGACCGTAATCTCGTCGAGCCAGCGGGCATATAAGGTATGCTTTGTGTCTTTTGTAACTTTTGTCGATGCGGTTACGCGGGTTCCGCCGCTTTTTGCGGTATACCAGTCGTCGAAATAGTAACCTTCTTTAGTCGGTTCCGGCAGCGTTCCGTAGGTGGCTCCGTAGGTCACGGAGATGTTGGGGAGCGGATCCCCTCCGTCCGTGTCAAAGGAAACGGATACCGACTTTGCAATGTAGTGCGCATACAGGCATTTTCGTGAAGAGTACACCGTGGTGTCCTCCGTGACTTTGGTTCCGCCGGTGACACTGGTATACCAGCCGCCGAAGTAATAGCCCGTGGGCGCGTTTGTAACGACGGGAAGTGAATAGTATTTATCGCCGACATTGTACGTCCGCGACGCGATGCTTCCGGTGGCACCGTTTAAGTTGAAGGAAACGGTAACCGTGTTTCGCTTCCAGCGAGCGTACAGCGTATGGTTGGCAGCCAGGCTTACGTAGGACGTAGAAGAAACCTTTTCGCCGTTGACCTTGGCAGTGTACCAGCCTTCAAATGTGTAATATGTGCGCGTGGGCTGCGGGAGCGTACCGTACGGAGTGCCGTAGGTAACCGTAATATCCGGATATGTGGCGGTTGTGTCGGTTTGGAAGGAGACGGTAAGCTGTTTCGGCGCGTAGTGCGCATACAATGTTTTCCGCGAGGAATATACTACGGTGGAGGTCGTGATTTTCGTTCCGCCTTCCCTCATGGTGTACCAACCGATAAAGACATAGCCCGGCTTCGGCGTAGAGCCTGCAGGAAGTTTACCGTAGGTATCGCCGACGTTGTACGTGGAGGAAGGAACATTGCCGTAGCCGCCGTTGCTGTCAAAGCCTACAGTCACCGTGTTACGAGACCAGTGTGCGTAGAGCGTATGGTCTTCGGCGTTTCGAATGATCGTCGCGGGGGTTACCAATCTGCCGCCTTCCCGAGCGGTATACCAACCGGTGAACGTGTAGTAGGCGCGATTCGGTTTCGGCATGGAACCGTAAGTCGTGCCGTAGGTATAGGCCAGACCTTTGGGAACGGGGGAACCGTCGTTCGGGTCGAAAGTAACAATGACCGTTTTACGGATAAAATGCGCGTACAACTTGGTCATGGAAGAGTTGACGACGGTTGTTTCCGTAACTTTTGTGCCGCCGGTGCTTGCGGTGTACCATCCGTCGAAATATAACCCTGACGGCGGTGTGGGACCTGCCGGCAAATAGTCGAACGGAGCGCCGACCGAGTAAATCTTGCTGATAAAGTCCCCGAGTCCTCCGTTGGGATCAAATCTAACAATGATCGTATCCGGGGCCCAGTGCGCGTACAGCGTATGGTCATGGTCCGTTTGCAAAACGGTTCTTTCAAGAATCTGGGTGCCGCCGTTCGGAGCGGTGTACCAGCCGAGGAACCGGTAGTTGTCACGATTGGGAACGGGGACCAATCCGTACGGCGTACCGTAAGTGATGGTTGTGATCCAGGTACTTCCTTTGCCGCCGTTAGGGTCGTACGTGATCGTGTACGATTGGACAGTATACTGCGCGTACAAAGTCTTTCGGGAATACAGGACGGTGGTCGATTCGGTGATCAATGTTCCGCCGGAACTTGCGGTGTACCATCCGGAAAATGCGTATCCCTTAGGAGGAACGGGGCCTGACGGAAGCTTTCCGTAGGTGTTGCCGACTTCGTAAATGCGGGAAGGAACGGTACCGGTGCCGCCGTTGACGTTGAAGGATACCGTGGTTGTATTTCTCGTCCACTGGGCGTACAGTTTGTGGTTGGAGGCAATCGCCACGTAGGTCGAGGGAATAAGGCGGTTGGTACCTTCTTTGTCCGTCGACCAGCCCGCAAACGTATAGTATTTTCTTGTTGCAGCGGGAAGAGGACCGTAAGGGCAGTCGAACGTGACTTGCTTCGAGTCCAAATCGGGCTCGCCGCCGTTGCCGTCAAAGGTAACGGTATATACGTTCGGTTTGTACTGCGCGTAAAATACGGTTCTCGAAGAGTACACGACTGTGGATGTCGTGATCTTGGTACCGCCGGTTTTGGCCGTGAACCAACCATCAAAGGAGAATCCGGTCGGAGGCGTAGAGCCGGCAGGAAGGCTGCCGTAGGTGTCGCCGACGTTGTACGTGCGGGACGGAACGGTGCCGTAGCCGCCGTTGGAGTTGAAGGATACGGTTACGGTGTTGCGCTGCCAGTGAGCGTACAGCGTGATGTCGGCAGCGGTGTTCAGAACGGTCGTCGAAGTGACTTTATTGCCACCGGATTTTGCGGTATACCATCCGAGGAACGTGTGGTAAGTCCGTTTGGTTGTCGGAAGGCTTCCGTACACGGTTCCGTAGACAACCGAGAGTTTCGTGGTTACCGCATCGCCGCCTTCGCTGCTGAAGGAGACGGTGTAGGTATTTACCTTGTAATGCGCATACAGGGTCTTGACGGACGCGGATACCGTCGACGTTGTCGTGATCTTGGTGCCGCCGGTCTTTGCGGTATACCATCCGTCAAACGAGTACCCGGTCGGCGGTGTAGGCGCTGCCGGGAGCTTGCCGTACTGCTTTCCGATGTCATAGACAGAGACGGGAATGTTGCCGTAGCCGCCGTTGACGTCAAAGGATACCGTGACCGCGTTTTTGTGCCAGTGCGCGTACAGCGTGTGATCGGCCGCCGTGGACACGACGGTGGAACTCGAAACCTGCGAGCCGCCGGATTTGGCGGTGTACCAGCCGAGGAAAATGCCGTTGGTCAGCGTGGGCGTGGGCAGGGTTCCGTATGCACTGTCAAATGTTACGTTCAGGGTTGTCGTGGAGCAGGAACCGCCGTCACAGTCAAAAGTCACTTTGTACTTGTTGGCGCTGTAATGCGCATACAACGTTGTGTAGGAAAGGTTGACGGCTGTGGAGGTGGTAATCTTGGTGCCGCCGGATTTGGCGGTGAACCAGCCGGCGAAAGTATAGCCCGTCGGAGGCGTCGAACCGGTCGGAAGACTTCCGTAGGTTTCGCCCTCATTGTATGTCTGCGACGGAACGTTGCCGTAACCTCCGTTGGAATTGAAGGATACCGTTACTGTGTTGCGCTTCCAGTGAGCGAAGAGCGTATGTTTGGCGGCGGTGTTCATCGTTGTCGAGGCCGAGACCTGTGAGCCGCCGGCCTTGTCGGTGAACCAGCCTAGGAATGTATAATACTGCAGTGACGGTGTCGGCAGGGTGCCGTAGGTGCTTCCGTAGGTGACATTTTTCGATGCCGTGGAGCAAGTGCCGCCGTTGGCGTTGAACGTTACCGTGTAGGAATTGGCCGCGTAATGCGCGTACAGAGTGGTGTAGGAGGCGCTGACGGTTGTTGTTGTCTGAATCTGGGAACCGCCGGATTTTGCGGTGAACCAGCCCACGAAGGAATAGCCTGTCGGAGGCGTGGAACCGGTAGGCAGAGAACCGTAGGTGTTTCCTACGAGGTAGGTCTGGCTGGGAACGTTGCCGTAACCGCCGTTATTGTCAAAGGCAACGGTCACGGAGTTTTGCTTCCAGTGCGCAAACAAGGTATGGTTTGCATTTGTCGACATCGTTGTGCCTGCGGAAATCTGAGTACCGCCGGTCTTGTCGGTGAACCAGCCGAGGAAGGTGTGGTAATCCCGCGACGGTGTAGGCAGAGTACCGTAGGAGCTTCCGTAGGTGACGTTTTTGGACGCCGTGGAGCAAGTGCCGCCGTTGGCATTGAACGTGATCGTATAGGTGACGGGCGAATAGTGCGCGTACAGTGTGGTGTAGGAGGCACTGACGGTCGTTGAAGTCTGAATCTGGGAGCCGCCGGATTTTGCGGTGAACCAGCCGACAAAGGAATACCCTGCCGGAGGTGTGGAACCGGTCGGCAGAGAGCCGTACGTGGCGCCGACATTGTACGTCTGGCTCGGAACATTGCCGTAGCCGCCGTTGCTGTCAAAGGCAACGGTTACGGTGTCCCGCCGCCAGTGGGCGTACAGCGTGTGACTCGCGCTCGTATTCATGGGCGTAGAGGAAGTGACCTGAGATCCGTCTTTGTACCAGCCGAGGAAGGTATGGTACTGTTTGGAAGCACTCGGGAGACTTCCGTAGGTATCGCCGTAGGTGACGTTTTTAGAGGAAAATGATGCGCTGCCTCCGTCGGCGTCAAAGTAAATCGTGTAGGTACTGCGTTCATAGTGTGCATACAGAGTTGTGTAGGAGGCAGAGACAGTCGTAGATCCGTAGATCTGGGAGCCGCCGGAGGGGGACGTGAACCAGCCGACGAAGTAATACCCGGCAGGAGCCGTGGAACCGGAGGGCAGACTGCCGTATGTGGAGCCGATGGTATATGTCTGGCTCGGAACGTTGCCGTAACCGCCGTTGTTGTTGAACGAAACGGTGACTGTATCTACTTTCCATTTCGCGTAAATCTTATGGCTGTACGGAGATTCCACTTTTGTGGTGGACACCACCGGCGTACCGGCGCTGCCCGGACTGGTATACCATCCTAAAAAGGTATGCCCGGACCGGGATGCAGTCGGCAAGGTGCCGTACGTACCGCCGACAGTAACGGTTTTGGTGGACTGCGAGGGCGTTCCGCCGTTTCCGTCGAACGTC
The DNA here is from genome assembly GCA_017441265.1 of Lachnospiraceae bacterium. Taxonomy (GTDB): domain Bacteria; phylum Bacillota; class Clostridia; order Lachnospirales; family Lachnospiraceae; genus ISDg. Next base: position 7,553 of record JAFRYE010000047.1, read on the forward strand.
ACGACGCAGGTGTTGGCAGCTGTCGCGATGTGTTGTTTGTCGGTCGGCAGTGTTGCGAAAAATACCGCAGCGGCAACAAACAGTAACCCAAAAAACTGTTTCATTCGTCTCTTCTTCATAGCACTGTTCACCTTTCCCTTTTCTCATGAAGGAATCCGGAGATCCGGGGGCATTTTCCGTCGGAAAATGAGCCTCCGAAACCGCATTCAGACTATTTGATTAATTATACGATAGGTGGGATAGGCAATGCAAGGGAAAGATTGTTTGTTTTTCGGGAATGTGGTATCATGAAAAAGAGATTGTTCGACCTTAGTAAGATGGGAGAAGGATATGCATTATCAATGTTTGATCGTGGATGACGAAACGGATCTCGCGAAGATGACCGCGGAGTATTTTCAGATGTTTGAGGTGACGACGGCGTGCGTTAACAGCGCGGCGGCGTGCTATTCATTTTTCGAAGAGAACACGGCGGAGCTGATCCTGCTGGATATCAACCTGGGCGACGGCTCGGGCTTCGCGGTATGCAGGAAATTGCGGGAGGAGTATAATCTTCCGATCCTGTTTATCAGCGCGAGACAGAGCGACGACGATGTGCTGGCGGCGCTCACGATCGGCGGCGACGATTACATCAAGAAGCCGTACAGCCTGTCGGTGCTGCTTGCGAAGGTGCGAGTGAACCTAAAGCGCGTGGGTGAGCTCAAGGCGGCGCAGGCGGCCGAGAAAGCGTCCCCGGAAGAGACGAAGAACGCAGCCGACAGTCGGGGCGACAGTGAGCGGTCAGCGGATCTGGTGCTCGATGCGGCGACGATGTCGGCGATCCGCAAGGGTGTGCGGGTACCGCTGAAGGCGAAGGAGTTCGCGCTTTTGAAATGTCTGTACGAGCACAAGAATACGATCGTGACGAAGGAAGTGCTGTTCGACGAGGTGTGGGGAGACACCTTTTACAGCGACGGAACGCTCAATGTGCATATCCGGAAACTGCGTGAGAAACTGGAGGACGACCCCAACGCTCCGAAGATGATCAAGACCGTCTGGGGCACGGGATACATATTGGAGACGGAGCAATGAAATACCGAAACAGAATTGTGATCGCGTACATTCTGATCATGCTCGCGGCGCTCGGGCTTTTGCTTTTCCTGCAGGACAGCGGGACAGCGCCGAAGCGCGATATGGTCGAGTACAACGACAGGATGCACAGAATCGGCGAGGAGTATGCGGCGGGCAGGTCGAAGAGCGAGATTGAGGCCGCGCACGACTGCAGGATCATCCTGAAGCAGGACGGTGATGCGGAGATCGTGAAGGGCTACGCCGAGTACGCGCTGGTGATGGATTTTGCGCCGCAGGGCGAGGTCATCGGAAAAGTTGTGTGGCGGGACGTCAGCGGCGGCTTTGAGGATTCGAAGGACGCGCTTCGCCGGAAAATGATCATTTTCTGGGGAGTGATCTTCGTCGCAGGTCTGGTGTTTCTGGCGGCGATCGACTGGTATCTGCTGCGGCCGATGAGGGAGATGCGAAGCCTTGCGGGTGAGATCGCGAAAGGAAATCTCGACGTGCCGCTGCCGATCCGCAAGCACAATCCCTTCGGCAATCTGGTGGAAGGCTTCGACCTGATGCGGGAGGAACTGAAGGCGTCCCGGGAGCGTGAGGCCGAGGCGGAGAAGGCGAAGAAAGAAATGGTTGCGGAACTGGCGCACGACATCAAGACGCCGGTGGCCACGATCCGCGCGGCGTGCGAGGTCATGGAACTCCGCCAGCAGCGCAGGATTGCGCAGATGCGCGAGGAGACGGGCGACGAGGAGACGGGCGACAATGCGGCCGCGATCGCGGACGCCCGGGATGTGCTCGAGAAGGCGCAGACGATCTCCCACAAGACCGACACGATCCAGCAGTTGATGGAAAATGTCTTCCAGACGACGCTCGAGGAGCTCGATCACATCGAGGTCAACCGCGCGGAGGAGAATTCGGGAGTCATCGAGGATTATTTCCGGAATCTCCGGAATTACGGCAATATCATACTGGACAACCGCATCCCGGCCTGCCTGGTGTACATGGACCGGCTTCGCATGGAGCAGGTGATCGACAACGTGGTCGGCAACTCGCATAAATACGCCGGCACCGATATTCATGTGCGTTTTGATGAGGTGTCGATGAAGACGGCGGAGCGTGACGACGCGGCGTTTGTGAGGATCACCGTTCGCGACTCGGGCCCCGGGGCACCGGAGGACGAGCTCCCGCTGCTCATGCAGAAGTACTATCGCGGCAGCGCGGCGAAGGAGCAGACAGGCTACGGACTGGGACTGTATCTTGTGCGTTCCTACATGGAAAAACAGGGCGGCGGCGCGGAAGTGTACAATGACGGCGGCTTTGTGGTGAATTTGTATTTGCAAAAGGTTTGAAACCGCACAAAATGGCGGAAAATCTTGCGGCTAACGCAAAAAATGACTGAAAACGTGCCGGAGACGGCACTCTCCGATAAAAAATCTCGTATTTTACCCCACGGTAGTATATAATTACACTGTGGGGTAATTCTTGTTGCGAGACCGGAGAGGAGGACACGGTATGTTTACGTGGAATTACCAATACATTTCCAAAGCGAGACTCGCGTCGTCGCTGGAACAGATGGGGCTGCAGGAAGGAGCGGGCGATGTCCTGATCCGCATCCACACGGCGATCCATCTTGAGGATGAGGCGGTGGAACTTGCGCGTTTCATCAAGACCATCGTTCCGAAGGCAAAGATTGTGGGAACCAGTACGTCCGCTGTGATCAACAGGGGGAAGATTGCCCTGAACCAGTGCGTGATCTCGGTCACGCAGTTTGACAGCGGTGTCGTGAAGGCTGCCATAATTCCGACGCGCGAGATTTCCACCGGGCTTCCGATCACCGTGGACGACGTGTGCCATACGGCGCAGTGTCGCGTTTTGACGGAGCATACGAAACTGATCCTCGTTTTTTTGGCAGGGCAGTATCCGGATATCCAGCGCATGGTCAACCACAGCAACGAGTGCAAACCGGGCGTTCAGATGATCGGCGGGATCGTGAATGTCTCCGCGATCGGGCAGCAGTCGGTCTGCAAGGCGGGCTTTGTTTTTGATGAGAACGGCTGGACGTCCGACGGACTGTTGATGGCTTCCGTCGGCGGCGAGGAACTGGAGACCTGCAGCACGTACGCGACCGGAGTGCAGGCCATCGGCGACGAGTTTGAGATCACCGACGCATTCGGACGCTGCTTTTTGAAACTGGACGGCATTGACGCCGCGCAGGAGTATTATACAGGTATCGGCGAGGCGCTTCGCAGAAAGCCCGAGCTGGCGGAGCTGTTTCCGCTGGTGTACGCGGACGCGCCGGACATTCCCGTGCCGGTCCGCTATGTGGAGAACTGCAGCCTGAGCGAGATGTTTCCGAAGGATGACCCGGCAAATGCGAGGGCGTTTTCCGAGAGACCGGATCTGGACGCCGAGGCGAAACGATCCTACATTGTAACCAATCACAATATCACGGTGGGCCGTAAGCTGCGCCGTGCGTTTATCTATGACCGGAAGATCATCGCGGACAACCGCGCGATGTTCGGCCACGTGGAGGGATTCGAGAAGGCGCAGACCCTGTTCGGATACTCCGGCGAGGCGCGGTCGCTCATCTATTCCAACTGCGCCAAATGGGAGCTGTCCGCATACGAGAATTCCAACATTTGCGGCTGCGTCACCAACGGCGAGATCCTGTTCGCGAACGGGCGGAACACGCTTGCGGACTGCGCATTTACCGTGGCGGTCCTCGGGGAGAAGCCCAATACCATCGAGTGCAATCCGTTCGCATTTTCCCATACGGACTCGCTGGCGGCAGACAACCAGGCGCTTCTCAACTATCTCACGGAAATCGAAAGCTTCATGGGGCAGGACGCCGCGGCCGGAGCCGTGGAAGGCCTTCGCTCCTTTGTTCGCGACTGCGAGCTGAAACTTCTCTATTCGGAAAATGAGGACATTCCGAACGCGGCGGCATTGAATATGGACATTAAGCTCAAAGGCTACGACCGCATCTGCATCATCCACGTGCCGGACACGTCGGAGATGAAGGTCGTGTTCAGCGAGGAACTGATCCGTCTGACGCAGAAGGCATTTGTCGCAAAATGCGCCGATTACGCAAGGCGATTCAATTATAAGCTCTATCTGCTCGAGGACTGGAAGGTGGCTATCGGAGCGCCGTCCTACGCGGTCGCCATGCCGGTGATGGCGAAGAACATGGAGAGCCTGCAGAAAGAGCTGTTCCTGACGACCGAAGGCCTCGTGGCCATCGTGCCGGTGTTCTGCATTATCAACGGCTGCACGGTGGAAAATATGGTCAGCGTGTACAATTCGGCGCGCATGGAGATGATGAACAAGAACATGCAGTTCTATGTGTGCGACGCGAAGATCTACCAGACCGACGACGAGAGTATTCGTGAGCGCTACCACATGGTCAACGTGATTAACTACGCGATCGCGCATGACCGCATCATCCCGTACTATCAGGGAATCCACGACAACAAGACGGGCACGATCCACCATTACGAGTCACTGATGCGGCTTGTGGACGAGAACGGCACGGTGTACTCGCCGTTTCGCTTCCTGGATGTGGCACGCTCTTACGGACTGCTGTATGACAGCGTATCGAGGATCATGATCCGGAAAGTCTTTGAGCGGTTCCGGGACTCGGAAGGCGTGAGCGTGAGCATCAATCTCGGCATGCGGGACATCAAAAACCGGGAGACGATGGAGCTCGTGTTTGACTCCCTTGCGGAGGCGAAGCATCCGGAGAACTTCGTCTTTGAGATCTTGGAAAATGAGGACGTGGAAGCCTACGACGTCCTCGAGAACTTTGTGGACCGGGTGCACCAGCTGGGCGGTATGATCTCCATCGACGATTTCGGAAGCGGCTACTCGAATCTGCAGCATGTGCTCAGCATCCACTCGGATTTCCTTAAGATCGACGGCTCGATCGTCCGCAAATGCTGTGAGAGCTCGGAGGCGGAGCTTCTGATCACGCTGATCATGGGTTTCAAGAAGATGAGTTCGCAGAAGATCCGGATCGTTGCCGAGTTTGTGGAGAATCAGGAGATTCAGAAGACACTGTTAAAACACGGAATCGACTACTCCCAGGGGTATTTGTTCTCACGGCCGACGCCGGACATTGCGGTCTAGCGGCAGAAAGGTGGGCGTATGACGGGTTACGGAGAAACGAAGAAGACGATCGGACTGATCCTTGAGGATATTTCCGTCGACTACTCGAAAGAGATCATCCACAGTGTGCGCACGGCCATGGCGGGGCACAGTGACATGCGCCTTGTCGTGCTGGCCGGAATCCATGATGAGGAGAAGAACCGCAAGGACGGCAATTACTGGTACAAGACCGTGCACAACTCGGTGTACCACCTTGAGGAGATGCTCAATCTCGACGGATTGATCCTGACGCTCCCGAACATCTGCGGCGTTAGCGGCAATGACATTGTGGACGAGAGATATAAGAGATTTGCCGACGTGCCGAAGGTATTCATCTCTACGGACGTCGAGGATTCGACGACGGTGCGCTACGACAACGCGCAGGGGCTTCGCGAGGCGATCGATTACCTCGTGAACGTCAAAGGGATCACGAAACTCTGCATGCTCGGCGGTCGCGATGACAACGGTGACGCGCAGGAGCGCAAACGCGTCTTCATCGAGTGTCTGCGGAGCAACAAACTGGATTATTCGGAGAACATGTACGAGAAGACCGACATGTCTATAGAGTCCCGGGAGGCGGCGGTGCGGTTGATCAACAGAAATCCCGACGTGCAGGCAATCTTCTGTGTCAATGATCAGGTGGCCGTATCGCTGTACGACGTGCTCAAGGAGCGCGGGATCATGCCGGGAAGAGACGTTCAGGTTTTCGGCTATGACAACACGAGATTTGCCGGTACGATGATGCCGCCGCTTGCGTCGATCGGTGCTGACGGGATCACGCTCGGACAGAAGGCGTTGGAATTGCTGCTCACGAAGATGGCGGGCGAGACCGTCGAATCCGTGGTGCTCCCGACGAGACTGTACGGCAGAGAGTCACTGGAGTACGAGATGTACGAGTACACGACGATGGAGATGCTCCAGGTCGATCCGGCGTTCATCTACCGCATGTTCGACGACTGCTTCTACAGGTACGCAAGCGAGATCCACGACAACGACGAAGTGAATCTGCGAAGATTGTTCTTTGAGTTCATATCGAGAATGCTGCGAGCCATGGTCACAGGCTCAATGACCATGGAGGAGTTCACGGAACTGAAGCGTTTGATCCACATTTTCTTCGAGAACGGCGCGATGAAGTACACCGACCCCGCGAGGCTTGTGCGGAGCATCGAGAGACTCCAAAACGGCATGAACCGTTCGCAGAAGAGTGTCAATCCGAATCTTATGAATAACCGCTGCTTTTCCTACATGAAGGACCGCGCGATCCTGGCAATGTCCGAGGAGATCAACGGCATCGGAGAGAACTTAAAGAAAGGTCGCGAGAGACTGCAGGACTTCTTCGTGCAGTGTATGGCATTCGACGAAGCGGGAACGGTGGACGAGGAGAAGATCATGCGGTGCTGCGACCGGCTCGGACTGCCGAACATCGCGGTGTTTTTGTTCGAAAAACCGGTTGATTATCGGGACGGAGAGCCGCTGGAATTCCCTTCGGTTATCCGTATGATGTGTTCGGTCCGCGACAACGAGATTCGGATCCTGGCTCCGCAAAGACGGCTCTGCCAGGTGAGCAGTATCCTGGAGAGGACCGAGCTTCCGAAGTGTGACAGCTTCGCGGCAATACCGATTTTCTACGGCTGTAGAATTTACGGGTTACTGCTTTCCGAGATGAATGAGTACACAGCCGACCGCGGCAATATCGTCGCCGATCAGCTCGGACGGACGCTGCGGATCAATGAAGTCGGCAATGATCATTTTACGGAAAATGAGTGAATAACAAAGGAGGTTTGTCTATGACAAAGCAAAATTGGAAACCCGGCAACATGCTCTACCCGGTGCCGGTGGTGATGGTGAGCTGCAAAAAGCCCGGCGATGAGAATCGCCCGGACATCGTGACGCTTGCGTGGGCTGGAACGATCTGCTCGGATCCGCCGATGCTTTCGGTGTCGATCCGCCCGGAGCGGTTCTCCCATGGCATCATTGAGGAGACCGGCGAGTTCGTCGTCAATCTCGTCACGGAGGAGCTCACGGCGGCGTGCGACTGGTGCGGCGTTCGCTCCGGCCGCGACTACGACAAATTCCGCGAGAAAAATCTGACCGAGTACGTCTCGGATTACATGGCCACGCCGGCCATTGCGGAGAGTCCGGTCAACCTGTACTGCAAGGTGGCCAAAGTCGAGCGGCTCGGCTCCCACGACATGTATATCGCGGAGATTGTAGGTGTGACGGTGTCGGAGCGCTACATGGACGAAAAAGGCCGGTTCGATCTGGAGGCGGCACACCTTGTCGCGTACTCCCACGGCGTGTACCACGCGCTCGGAGAAAAACTCGGTACGTTCGGATTTTCCGTGAAGAAATAAACCGCCGCGCAAGCGACGGAAAATGGGGGATGATCAATGATCAGAGCAGTTGTTTTCGATATGTTCGAGACTCTGGTGACGCTGTTTCAGGGCCGGACATATTTCAGCGAGAATATCGGGGAGGACATCGGTGTTCCGACGGGACCGTTCCGCGCCGCATGGCATGCGACGGAACGCGCGCGGAGCATCGGTGAACTGTCCATGGAGGATGGCATTGCGGAGACGCTCCGCCTGCTTGAGATGTACGACGAGGATACGGTCCGGATGATCGCGCGCAAGCGCCGGGAGGCGCTCGGAGACTCATTTTCCGCGATCCCTGCGGAGTCGGCAGCGCTGCTTCGCGACCTTCACGAGAGAGGAATCCGCGTCGGCCTGATCAGCAATTGCTTCTCCGATGAGAGGGAAATGATTCGCGGCAGCGAGTTGTTCCCTTATTTTGATGCCGTGCGGATGTCCTACGAAGTCGGCCTTTGCAAGCCCGACCCGGCAATCTTCCGAAGCATCCTCGAGGAACTCGGCGTCGCGCCGGCCGAATGCCTTTATGTCGGCGACGGCGGTTCGAGGGAACTGCAGACGGCCCGTGACATCGGAATGCCTGCGGTTCAGGCTTTGTGGTTCCGCCCGGGCATGTTTGAACCGCATGTTCCGAGTCCGGTCTTTCCCGATTTTGCGCACGCGGAGCGCCAGGCCGATATCCTGTCGATCATCGCGAATCTGAATTATGAGGTGACCGACTCGATCACGCCGGAGGAGTACATGGAGATGCGCCGCCGGGTGGGTTGGAGCGAGTTCCCGCTTGAGCAGGCCGCGGAAGGCCTCGCGCATTCCGCCTACATCGCTTGCTTCCGCAGGGAAGGCAAGCCGATTGCCCTCACTCGCGTTATCTGGGACCACGGCTACGTTGTGTATATCGCCGACGTCATCGTGCTTCCGGACTATCAGAAAAACGGCCTCGGCCGCGAGCTCATGAACCGCGTGATCGCCTTCATCCGCGGCGCCGTCCTAAAACCCGGCTACCGCGTGATGATCAGTCTTCAGGCTGCCAAAGGCAAAGAAGCCTTCTACGAGCGCTTCGGATTTATTCGCAGACCGAACGACGATACCGGATGCGGGATGCACCAGTGGATGGAGTCGAAACGATAACAGGAGACGAACCGAATGCGGCGGCTAAGACATCAGTCAGGAGCCGCCGTTTTACAAACCTCACTACGGAAAATGAGAGGAACCCGGAATACCATGAAAATCGTCATCGCCATTGATTCCTTAAAAGGCAGCCTGACATCCCTTGAGGCCGGAAACGCCGCAGCGGAAGGCGTTCTTGCGCAATGCCCGGATGCCTCGGTCATCGTGCGTCCGCTCGCGGACGGCGGCGAGGGAACTGTTGACGCACTGACCGCGGACGCTGCGTCGGAAGGGCTCGGAACATTTGAGAGCGTGACCGTCACCGGCCCGCTGGGCGAGTCGGTATGCGCCGGATACGGAATCCTTCGGCGTCAGGCTCCTGTCGCCGTCATCGAGAGCAGCGCCGCCTGCGGCCTCCCGCTTGTCCCTGACGCATTCCGCAATCCCATGAACACAACCACGCACGGTCTCGGCGAAATGATCCTCGACGCAGTCGCAAAAGGTTGCCGCCACTTCGTCATCGGCATCGGCGGAAGTTCGACCAATGACGGTGGCGCCGGCATGCTCCAAGCCCTCGGCTACCGCCTGATCGATGCAAGCGGCAACGATATCGGCCGCGGGGCGCAAGGTCTTCGGACGCTGGTCGCGATCGAACCGCCCGCAGTCTCACCGTTGTATGCTGACAGTACCATTCGCGTAGCCTGCGACGTGACCAACCCGCTGTGCGGTTCGCTTGGCTGCAGTGCCGTGTTCGGGCCTCAGAAGGGCGCGAAGGAAGCCGACATCCCCGTGATGGACGAAGCGCTACGTCGCTATGCCGAACTCCTCGGCAGTCATTTTCCGAATGCTGATCCCGACGCACCCGGTTCCGGTGCCGCCGGCGGCTTGGGATTTGCCTTCCGTACAGTCCTCGGTGCCGACTTAGTGCCCGGTTCACAGCTCATTCTCGAGGAGACCGGACTCTCCGCATATCTTGCCGACGCCGACCTTGTCATCACCGGTGAAGGTCGCCTCGACTCCCAAACCGCCATGGGCAAAGCCCCTGCCGCAGTCGCAGCCCTTGCCCGCGCCCACGGCATCCCCGTGATCGCCCTCGCCGGCAGCATCGCCGCCGACGAGCCCACCCTCCGCCAAATGGGCTTCACCGCCTGGTACGGCATCAACGACCACACCGCCTGCGACCTCGCCACCGCCATGCGGCCCGAGGTTGCGCGCAGAAACATGTCCGAGACGGCCGGGAGAGCAATTATGGAAATAATGGGATAAGAGTCGAGATTTACGGGGATTTGCTCGAGATGAGTGCTTAGAGAGTAGTGAACGTGAAAGGGGGTCGGCTGTACGCCGACCCCCTTCAAGTATGTGTCCGCAAACACATACCCCAATTACTGAATACAGTATACTGCAAAACATACTGAAAAGCAATGGCTACACGAAACTTTTAAGTGCAGACATTCGAGAATTATAGTCAGAATGTATGACAATATTGGCTATCGCAGGCTGAACGGAATTCTTATACTCATCAGTAATCCTTTCGTAATCCCGAATGAAAGATTTAATTTCTGATTTGGAAATGCCGAGCAATTTCATATAGTAACACATAAGTATTACATAATCGCTAATTGTTTTGAAATTAACATAGGGAAGTCCGATTTCTTGCTCCAAGCAACGTTTCATAGCACGAGAAGGATCAATGTTTCTAAAGCGTGTGTCAAACACGACTGCATTGTGTGCGATCGCATTTCTTAAATCTTTTAGTGTGTATATGTATTTGTACACGAGTTCACGATTTGTATCTGCAGAAACGTTTAATTTCAGACGCCGAGAAATATCATCGCGTACGTCATATACCAGGCAAGATAGAAGAAAACCAAAGTCTCCAAGTGTCAATATTTCAAAAAGAGACCAAAGAGGAACGCCTGAATAACCGACATTGTTGTAGAAATGAGTAATCTTTGGATTGTCGGATCTATATGCTTTAGCAAGATTGGACTGAATCATGCCTTCGAGATTCAGCTTGTTTTGCTGAGATTTTTTCCTTTGCTCTGAATTATAGTTCGATGGGCAATTTTTGTATGAAGTAACTGCTTTATCATACATGGCCTGAATGCTTTCAGATTTTGTAAATTCCAAGATGCTTTCCAGGGCTATGTTTTTTACGGCAGTCTCAATAAACATCATTTTGCCGTACAAAAGGTTTTTCAGTTTGGAATCGTATTGTATAGTTGCGTAAACCTCATCGTAGGAAGTAAATGGAAGTCGTTTTGAAGAAGTGCCAAAAAAGCGATAGCCTTTATATCCATGGAAGTAGCCGGTGTTACGAAGTAACCGTTTTTGGGCGCTTCCGGAGATTTTTATTCCGTTGTCTCTGAGGTGTCGCATAAGCCCATCGATGGTTTTGTAGCTCATGGATGTGCGACCTCCTTGAAAGTGATATCTTATTTCTATTATAGTTCCGGTTCATATCATTTACAAGTGGGCTTGTTCCGTAATAAGGCGATAAGTTTACGATTCTGTCTTTTGACAAATATGTGTGCAGTCTAATTCAATTATTTGTAGGCTTTCAATTACATCATTTGGGTCCAAAATGATACAATTGAACCGGAAAATGATCAAATTGCCGACATCTGCCGATACTCAAAAATATCAACCGATATCAATCAGTATCATTGTCTTCCACCCCTTCTTGTGGTATAATAAATCAAATAATTTCCAACCGAAACCGGCACGCTTTGTAAGGAGGCTACGATGGAAACAAATACACAGGATAACTACATCAGTCTGGACGAAGTCGCAAAATATCTTGACGTAAAACCGATCACGATCCGCTCCTGGATCAAGGACCCGAAGAACGAAATCCCTGCGCGGAAAATAGGCCGCTGCTGGAAGTTCAAGCGCTCGGAGATCGACGAGTGGGTGAAGAGCGGGAAGAGCGCGATTGAGGAGTAGAGAATATCGGAAGTTGAAAAACACAGGAGATATGGAGAACAGCTATTATGTCGAATATCATATACTTGGAATCATTGGTCGAGAAAAACGTCGGACCGTTGTCGGATGTCAAAATTGTATTTCCCTTTGATAATGAGGGAAATCCGAAACCAGTCATTTTTGTAGGAGAGAACGGAACAGGAAAATCAACAGTGTTATCTAATATTGTTGATGCCTTTTTTGAAATGGCAAGTAAAAAATATAGTAATTTAACGAATGATAGCAATGTCCTTAGACATCCGTATTATAAGATTATTTCTCCGATTGAAATACACGCGGGAGAAGATTTTATGTATTCTTATGTTTCGTTTAGAAACACGTTTAACCTTAAATACTGTTTGAAAGCAGGAAAAATAACTGTAGACAAGATAAAAGAACTCGGATATGAGGTTCCTCAAAAAGCTAATTGGGGTGAAACGGAAAATTATAAGGATGCTTTCTTGAGTGCGGATGAAACATTCCAAATCTGGAACGAGAATGTGATATGTTATTTCGGACCCGATCGATATGAAAAGCCAGTGTGGATGGGGGAGAGATATTATCAGACAGATGAAACGCTTCATCCATCAGTTAAAAAAGTCTTTGATGGAGAACTTGTTAATCCATTAACTGTGAGAGATGTAACTACAGTAAACCTTCAATGGCTTTTGGATATTATAACAGATTCTCGCCTTGATATTTTCAATAAATCGAATTCGTTGCATTATGATGATGACAATGTAGGTGAGAAGAAATTGCTCTGTTTAGCAAGAGAGAGTCTTGAAACAATCTTAAGCAAGATTTTGGGCGAGAAAGTTCGTTTTCAACTAAACTATCGAAATAGAGGGAATTCGAGATTTAGAATTGTTAGAGAAACTGATAATAGCCCTTATTGCTTTTCTCTTGATTCACTATCAACAGGGCAACTAGCGTTGTTTAATATGTTTGCTACAATTGTAAGGTATGCTGACAATATTGACATTAATCGAAGCTATAAACTCAACGATATAACGGGAATAGTTGTTATTGATGAAATAGAGTTACACCTACATTCGAATTTCCAAAAGAAGGTGATACCGGAACTGATTAAACTTTTTCCTAAAATTCAGTTTGTAATTACTTCTCATGCACCTCTATTTCTGCTTGGTATGAAAGAGACATTTGGTGAAGAGGGCTTTGCTGTTTATGAAATGCCAACTGCGGAGCAAATAAGCACAGAAAAGTTTACGGAGTTTATAAAAGCTTACGATTACGTTAAGGAAACTGAAGCTTTCCAGAGTGAAGTAAAGAAGTTAGTTGGTTCTGTTCGAGCCAAAGAAAAACCATTAGTGATAACTGAAGGTCCTACAGATTGGAAACATTTAAAAAATGCATATAATGTTCTAAAAGATGATGAAAGATACGCCAATGTTTTTGAAGGATTAGACTTTGATTTTTACGAATATGAGCCGCTCCAAAGTGGTGACGAATGTGTCAATAAGATAGACATGGGGAACTCAACCTTAACACAACTCTGTGAAAATATTGCCAAGATTCCACAGCCCGTGAAGTATATTTTTATTGCAGACAGGGATAACCAGAATACAAACAATAAGCTGGGCAGTGAAGAAAGTTCCTATAAATCTTGGGGAAATAATGTCTTCTCAATGCTAATTCCTGTTCCAAATCATCGAATTGAAACACCTATGATTTGCATTGAACACTATTATACTGATGATGAAATCCGGACCGAATGGAAGTGTCCTGAAGATGGAATTGTTCGACGTCTGTATTTGGGAAAGGACTTTGATGAAAGAGGCATAGCGGATAAGATAGATAGATTTTGCGAGAAAAAAAGCAAGTGTGGTAGCTCGAGAATAGATATAATAGATGGTTCTAGCGGCGAGAAGGTAACTAGTATTAGTGATAATAGCGGAGTTAATTATGCTCTCCCCAAATCTATGTTTGCTAAATTGATTCACGAGAGAATCAAACCATTTGATGGTTTGAACTTTGAACACTTTATTGATGTTTTTCGTGTTTTAAGGGAAATAATAGTTGATAGATAGAAATGATTTCGTTTGAAAAAAACTTATTGACACATTGTTTTGACAAGAACGAGTACACACAAGGAGCAAGAAAATGGCAAACATTAACAAAGATCAATCGGCGCTTTTTAGCACCATCTATAAAATCGCAACAGACCTGGTACACGCCGGTCATGTGTCGGAATGGGATTTTAAGTCCTACGTTTTGGTTACGATGTTCTATCGCTACGTCTCCGAGAACTTGGCGAAGTATATCAATGACGGCGAACATGCTGCGGGGAATGTTGGGTTCGATTATGCAAAGATGTCGGACGCGGACGCAGAGGATGCCCGCGAAGGGTTGATCTCGGAAAAAGGCTTTTTTATCCTTCCGTCCGAGCTGTTCTGTAATGTTCGCGAGGCGGCTGCTAACAACGACAATCTGAATGAAACGATGGAGCAAGTGTTCCGCCATATCGAGGAGTCCGCGAAGGGCAGTGAGTCTGAGAACAGCTTTGCCGGTCTTTTCGATGATTTTGATGTGAACAGCAAATCCATCGGCGAGACCGTTGCAAAGCGAAACAAGGTGCTTGTAGCGCTTCTGGACGGCGTTGCAAAGATGCCCCTGTACAGCACGGAGGGTATCAACGCGGATCTCTTCGGTGATGCGTATGAATATCTGATGGGCATGTACGCAGCCAATGCCGGAAAGAAGGGTGGTCAGTATTTCACCCCGGCAGATGTCTCTGAACTGCTGACACGGCTCGGAACAATCGGCAAAAAGACGATTAACAAAGTGTATGATCCGGCGTGCGGATCCGGTTCACTTCTTCTGAAGGCCGGGCAGGTGCTCGGTCACGACAACATCCGTATCGGATACTTCGGACAGGAGATTGATCTTACGACCTACAACCTCTGCCGTATCAATATGTTCCTTCACAATATCGGCTTTGATAAGTTCAGCGTTGTGCGCGAAGATACGTTAATCTCGCCGCAGCATTGGGACGACGAGCCCTTCGACCTGATTGTTTCAAATCCGCCCTTCTCCGTGCCGTGGGAGGGGGATAAGAACCCGCTTCTCATCAACGATCCGCGGTTTGCTCCAGCTGGCGTGTTGGCACCGCAGTCCAAGGGCGATATGGCGTTCATCATGCACAGCCTGTCGTGGCTTGCGTCCGACGGCGCGGCGGCAATCGTATGCTTCCCCGGTATCATGTATCGAAGCGGAGCGGAGCAGAAGATCCGCAAATACCTCGTTGATAACAACTTCGTAGATGCAGTGATCCAGCTGCCGGCGAATCTGTTCCTGAACGTGACGATCTCCGTCGACATTATGATTCTCCGGAAGAACAAGAAGGACAATCGGATTCTGTTTGTTGATGCCTCGGAAGAATGTGTGAAGGTGACGAAGAACAACCGCCTCTCTAGGGAGAACATCGACAATATCGTTGGCGCGGTCGCAAACCGGACAGAGAAGGAGCATTTCTCAAAGCTCGCAACCTATGATGAGGTTGCCGAGAATGATTACAATCTTTCCATCTCCACTTATGTTGAGGCAAAGGATACGCGGGAGAAGGTGGATATTCAGAAGTTGAATGCGGAGATTAAGGAGATTGTTGCCCGTGAAGCAGTTCTCCGCGAGGAAATTGATAAGATTATCGAGGAAATTGAAAATGAGTAAACTTGATAAACTGATAAATGACTTGTGCCCCAATGGTGTTCCGCACAAAAGATTTGACGAGGTATGTTCTTTGCATGCAAGAATTGGTTGGCAACGCCTGACAAGAGCTGAGTATGAGACTGAAGGTGATTTTCTGCTGATTACGGGAACGGATTTTACGGATGATCACGAAATAAACTATAATAGTTGTGTATATGTGGGGGAAGAAAGATACACCCAAGATCCTAAGATACAACTGCAGAACGAGGACATTCTTATCACAAAAGATGGAACTATTGGCAAGGTCGCGCAGGTACATAATCTACCTAAACCAGCAACGCTTAACGGAGGAGTTTTTGTTGTCCGTAGCATAGATGGCGCATTAGATAGTAGATTCATTCTACACTATCTTCTGTCGGATCATTTCTCCAAAGTGGTAGATCAGCAAAAAACCGGCTCTACGATAAGCCACCTTACTCAAGGTTTGTTCTCTAGACTTTTGATACCCGTACCTCCCCTGGAGGTACAACGCGAAATTGTCCGTGTGTTGGACAATTTCACGTTCCTTACAGCGGAGCTTACAGCGGAGCTTACAGCGAGAAAGAAGCAGTATGAGTATTATAGAGAAAAGCTTCTGGATGGGTATAAATGTAATACGAAAATGGTTGCCCTCTCTGATTTAGGCAAGTGGCAGGGCGGTAAAACACCGTCTATGCAGGAAAAGCGATTTTGGGATGGAGGAACCATTCCCTGGGTTTCTGCAAAGGATATGAAAACGGTTGTTCTTGAGGATACGGAGGATCATATTACCGAAGAGGCGTTAACAGGGGCATCCATGAACCTTTTGGATGAGGGAAGTGTAGCTTTGGTTGCGAGGTCGGGAATACTTAAGCACTCTTTGCCTATAGCATATATTCCGTTTAAGACCACGATAAATCAAGATATAAAAGCACTTTCCGTTTCAAAAGGTATTTCTGCAAGATATGTTGCACTTACCCTTCAAGCATATGGTGAAAGAATTCGATCAAAAGCCAAAAAACAAGGAGGAACGGTCGACTCGTTGGATTTCCAGAAGGTTTTGGATTTTGAAATCCCTTTGCCTAACTATGAGGTGCAGCTTCGGATTGTTAACGTCTTGGAGAATTTTGACGGGATTTGTAATGACCTCAATATTGGTCTTCCCGCTGAGATCGATGCCCGTCAAAAGCAGTACGAATATTACCGCGATTTGCTGTTGACATTCGCTGAGACTGGAACGACAATCTCTACAG
>JAFRYE010000048.1 GCA_017441265.1 Lachnospiraceae bacterium
GCATACCGTGATTTTGAGGAACGGATGGAGCTCGTTTCGACCTCCCCTCTGGATACCGTACGGAACGCGGTAAAAACCAAAATCGGCAAGTTCACAAAGGCCGAAATAGCCGAGCTCGTCACGTCCATGAGTGCCACATCGGTTGAGCGCCATCTCCGGACGCTCTGCGCCAGTGGCGAGATCGAAAAGCGCGGCGGTGGGCGATCTACCTACTATATCCGAAAAACCATATGAAGCAGTAGTGAAGCACACAGCCACGGGAGACCGTGGCTGTTGCCGTATATACGAAAGGTGGTGATGCGTATGATTGTGCGCAGCTGATTTGGAAATCAAATAACAAACAAAGGAGGTAAAAAACTATGATTTCCAAAGAGCAGTTTTTAGAACTCAAGCACCTGAAGTCACTGGGAGTGCCGACAACAACAATTTGCAAAAAAATCGGAATCTCGGTCCCCAGCGCGAACAAATGGCTGCGGATGGATGAGGATGCATTCGAGAATTACTTGCGGAACAATACGCCATATCTGGAACAGTACCGAGCCTTTATCCTCAGTATCCTGAAAATCTGCCCGCAGACGCCGGCGACAAACATCATGTACCGAATCAAGGATCAGTTTCCAGACTTCGATTGCAAGAAGAACACCTTTTTCCGGTATGTAAAAACGCTGCGGGAGCAAACCGGTTACATCAAGCCGGAGAACCGCCCCACATCATTCCGCGAGGAAACATCGCCCGGTTACGAGGCGCAGGTGGATTTCGGCCAGTTCAAAATGAAGGATATGTACGACCGAAACCTGTGGGTCTACTTCTTCTGCATGGTACTTTCTTACAGCCGAATGCGCTTTGTGTATTTCAGTCGAGAACCGTTCCGGACACAGACGGCCATCGACGCACACAAATACGCCTTCCGATACTTCGGCGGCCGGACGCAGACGATCCTCTACGATCAGGACAAGGTGTTTGTTGTCAGCGAACACTACGGCAACATCATCTTGGTACCGGCATTTGAAGACTTCGTCCGGCAGGCAGGATTTAGCGTTGTTTTGTGCAACAAGAGCGATCCACAGACGAAGGGGAAGGTGGAGAGCTTCGTGCGATATATCAAAGAGGGCTTTTTGCAGGGACGGCTTTTCACGGGCATTGATTCACTCAACAGCGCTGCATTAGAGTGGTTGGACCGAGAGTGTAATGGCACCACCCATGAACGTACACGAAAAGCCCCGCGGGAACTGTTCCAGGAGGAATCGAAACATCTGGAAAAGGTGCAGTTCGAGGATGTTGAAGTGGCAATTCGCGCTGTATCCGACAAGAATGCCGTGGTCTACGGCTGGAGTAAATATGAGTTGCCGCGTTCTCGGGTCAAACAATTTGATCAGATCCGTATAGAGGAATCGGACGGCATGCTCATGTTCTACAAGGCGGATACCGGTGAGCTCATCTACAAATGCCGCAAGGCTACGGAAGAAGGCGGAGATATCCCCTACAAAGACGACGGTGTTGAAATGGAGACCGTCGGAGAAAATGC
Organism: Lachnospiraceae bacterium; assembly: GCA_017441265.1. Lineage (GTDB taxonomy): Bacteria > Bacillota > Clostridia > Lachnospirales > Lachnospiraceae > ISDg. Next base: position 1,526 of record JAFRYE010000048.1, read on the forward strand.
CGTACGGC
>JAFRYE010000049.1 GCA_017441265.1 Lachnospiraceae bacterium
AGACGACGACGAAGACGAAGACGAGGATGAGGATGACGAAGAAGATATAGAAGAGGACGAAGAGGAAGCGCCTCCGATCACACAGTTCATCCCGAAGCAGGAAGCCAAGCCTGCCGCCCGTCAGAGGACGTACCGCGACGACATTCGCAGCGAGATCGTGATCCGCCACGGCAACATTACGGCGCTCGACTGCGACTGCGTCGTCAATGCGACCAACACGACGCTTTTGGGCGGAAACGGTATGGACAACTCGATCCTGCGCGAGGCCGGCCCGGAACTTGTCCGCGAGTGCGCGGCTCTCAAGGGCTGCGATATCGGACGCGCGAAGATCACCGGCGGCTATCGCCTGAAGGCGCAGTTTGTCATCCACACGGTAGGACCGAAGTACTCCGGCGATGAGACGGATCCGGTTTACCTGACGATGTGCTATGAGAACTGTCTGAATCTCGCGATGAAGTATGACATTCATTCGATCGCTTTCCCGGCAATCTCCACGGGCTATTACGGCTATCCGCTCCGCGCCGCGACGATGATCGCGAACCGGACGGTTCAGAGCTGGATGCGGAGACATCCGGATTACGGCATCAAGGTTATCTTCGTGAGTGCCGACGAGAGAACGTTCGCGATGTATAAAGATATTGTCAAATGACGACACCGAAAAGGAGAGCGGTATGAAAGTTATCGATGTGTTTGAGTGCTATTACGCGGCGGAGGCCACGGTCAACGACCGCGCGCGCCACGGGGCGGTCGTCAAGCTGACGGCAACGACCGACGCAGGGCAGATCACGTACGAGTACAGCGTGAACTTTTTCCCTCACGATGATCCCGAGGATTTCGCGATCAGCTATGACGGCTATGTGAGCGAGGTCATTTTCCAAGGCAAAGGGCGCCGCTCGAAAAAGCGCGACGCGCAGTATCTGGAGCCTCTTCGGAAACATGCGGATGCGCTGGCGGCGCAGCTGGAGGGAAGCATTGACTGGGAACAGCCGCTCATCGAGCCGAGACTCGGTTGAGCGATGAAATAACATATGGTGAATACCGGAGGAACAATGAGATGAAAATCGGTTTTTTGGGCATGGGCAACATGGCACAGGCGATTGCGGAAGGCTGGGTGAAGAAAGGCCTTGTACAGGCACAGGATATGTGCGCGTACGCACCGCATCAGGAAAAACTGATCGCCAATGCGGAGCGTATCGGATACACTCCGATGGAGAGCGCCGCTGCGATGGTGGGGGCATCGGATGTGATCGTGATCGCATGCAAACCGTACCAGATCAAGGCCGGCCTGAAGGAACTGCGCCTGGCGCTCATCGGCAAATCCCTGTGGTCGCTTGCGGCAGGGTGGACCTGCGACATGTTCGAGTCGCTGTTTATCGAGCTCGGACTCAACGCGGACTCGGTTCATGTTCAGTGCGTGATGCCGAACACACCTGCACTGGTCGGAGAGGGCGTATTCCTCTTCGAGGAGACAAATTCGCTGGTGCCGACGGAGCTCACCGAGATGAAGCGCCTGTTTTCGGGGCTCGGAGTGGTTGAGACACTTCCGACCGCGCAGATGGGGATCGGCGGTGCGATCAGCGGTTGCGGACCGGCATTTGTCGACCTGTTTATGGAAGCGTACGCGGACGCGGCCGTCAAATACGGCATTTCACGTCCCACCGCATATAAGATCGTGGCACAGACAGTGCTCGGAAGCGCGAAACTTCAGATTGAGACCGGACAGCATCCGGCAGTGCTGAAGGACGCGGTCTGCTCACCGTCCGGAACGACGATCTGCGGCGTAGCGGCGCTTGAGAAAGCCGGATTCCGTTCGGCGTGCATCGAGTGCATCGATGCGATCATGAACAAAAAGAAGAACGGATGAGACTGCAGAGCAGTTGAAATCAATAAACAGTGACCGGGGGGGGAACCGGAGAAGGAGATTACACGTATGAGCGAGAAGTATCAAATGATGGCACCCGATGATATTCGGGACTGTTGCGACAGGATCGGAAGGCTGCGCACGTTGCTGGTGTATTTTATTATTTTACAGGGAATAACAATAGGCATTTTTTTGTTCACCGTGCTTGGGATTTATTTTGATTTCGAATTTATGGTGAAATGGATAGAGTTTATCCAAAAGCACGACTCTGTTATCATGATCATATCGATTGCCTCGACAGGAGTTGCGTTTCTGTATTATGCGGAGCTGATGTGCCTTAACCGGTTGGATAATAATCTGCTTGTCGCAGGCGTTCTCGGGATTGTCACGTTCTTGTATGGCGGATTAATGGCGTCTCTGTATGGGGTTGACAGCTCGTCCTACGCTTCTGTCATCACTAAGATTTCTTATACGAAGTCATTCGTTGTTCTGATTATGGCTGTTGTGTTTCGAAGGATATATTATTCTGCGATGTCGTCACGCACCTGGCCTCTTTCCGAGGAAGTTTCCGCATTGTGGAAACGGCTGTGGGATTTCACCCTCAAGGTATATGTCGGTACAGCAATCGTGCTTGTGGCTTTGAAACTTGTGATGGAGCGCATTATAAAAAATGTCGAGAAAAACTCATTCAAATATGACGATTCGACTCAAAAGGTAATCGGCATTCTTTTGTTCGTTATTATTGTTGCTGCCAGCATTTTGGAAATCGTTATGCAATGTCGTGAGCGCAAGTGCCTCGGGGAGACGAGTGAATGCCTGTTCTCCTTGCCGCCGACGAGCGAAAAGAGCGAGTAGAGCGGGAATAGGTTGGTTTAACATCGATTGCATAACGTGTTGTCTTATTGTTGACAAATAAGCTGAAAATAGCATATTATCTCATTTAAGAATGGCTCAAAATAACTTAAGGAGAGATGATTATGAAATTCAGCTGTTTGATCAGAACTGTGATTTGTGCTATTGGCATCGGAGTTGTGTTTCTTGTGTTAGGGTTTGCAAAATAAAGCAAGCCACGGCTTAACACAGGAGTGAAGTACTATGATGATGCTGACTTAAACATGCAGAGTACGCTGGGACGGATTGATACAGTTATTAAGGGATTCTATTCCGGAAAATCCTCGGTTCGCGTTGAGACAACGTATAGTTCGTTTGGGGTATTGGCGGACAATATTAGTCAAACTGCTTTGAACGACAGATGGAATCGTGAGCATCCATCTCAAAAAATAACAGGTGTATGTGGTATTGTATCCAACACAATGCTTTTGAGAAAATATATGACCACTATTTCCGGGTTACCGCAAAGCGAAGATAAATATACAGTTTACGAAAAGCAAATGAAGTATGCTTGGGGCGACGGGAACTTTTTTTCAGGAAAAAAGAAGGATGATGCCGGGCGAGTGTATAGCGGAACAAATGCTGATGGCGAGGTTGAATTGCTCGACAATTACATCAAGAAAAACCAATCAGGCAGCAAACTCAGGGGAAATGTTGATACAATAGGTAATTGGAGTACATTAAAGAGTTATTTGAATGATAAAATCAGACCGGTAAAGCTATCTTTGGAGGGTAAAAACAGCAATCATTCAGTTTTGGCGACGGCGTGTTATGTTGAGAACGTGTCATATAAAAAGAAGGTGCTGGGAATCAATCTGAAATTCTCCGATGATTATGAGATTGTTCGTATTTGCAACGGATGGAATGATTCTGCTGAGAGAAACTATGCTGCAACTACACATAGTTATGTGTTCTTTGATTGCGTGTATGAGTTGGTAAAATTGAAATAAAAGTGGAGATCATGCATGAGAAAGAAAATCATCCTCATTGTAATTCCTCTGATTTTGATTGTTGCGGGAACGGCAATTTATCTTTTTGCAAACCGAAAGTATACATATACCGTAAAAGCTGCGAATTGGCATCGGAAATCAACATTTACGCTATGTGAGGTGGAGATTGCCGATCTTATGAATGATATTTTTTATCCTCAGGATGAACAGCTTTTTTTAAAGCAAATACGATCAAAAGAAAATTATGTCGGGCAAAAAAACATTCCGGTTGAAGGTGTCAAAGATAATATATGCGACATTTTTTACTATGACAATGGATTGTTTGCGTTGATGAACTGGGCGCCGGGAGCGTATCAACTACGTTCTTGCAGTACTTGGTTTTGGAAAATCGATTCCGATCGCATCAACAGTTCTTATTGGTATCCTTCTCCGGGGGATTACTATCCCGACGATTCAGTGGATGCGGAGAGCATTAAAAGCGATTTTGATCTCGTGTTCGGCGAGTTCGATAGTTGCTGCGAATCGTTTTATTTGTATCTTCAATACCCGGAAGTTGATATTGACAGGGATAATAAAATCATACGTTGCAGAGTGTATTCCGGACCACTGGCAAAAACGTTGACTGAGAGTTATGTAGAGATAGACTTTGTGAACAAAACAGTTGTCTGTACGTTGGGGGATGATGCCAAGTGCGATTAGATAATATCAGTTTTTCCTACGGTAGAAAACAAGTGATCAAAAACGTTTCTTTAGAACTAAAGCGCGGAGAAATAATTGGCTTGTTAGGACTGAACGGGACTGGTAAAACCACTTTGATTCGTCTCGCAACAAAAATGGTTTTTCCTGAACGAGGATCTATCATATTTGACGGATCAGTAAGGGCACTGATTGAGCAACCCTGTTTCTTTAACGGCTTGACGGGGCGAGATAATCTCCAGTATTTTCTAAATCGAAAAGTCTCAGATACGGAGTTAGAACACGCACCGTTCCTTTGCGCCAGCTTTATCGATGAGAAGGTAAAAAAGTATTCTTTGGGAATGAAGCAAAAATTGGCGCTGTGGATGATGCTCTTGTTTGAGTCCGATTATGTTTTTCTTGACGAACCGTTTCTTTCACTAGATCCGAATACGGTAGACGAGTTTATCGATTTATTAGCTGCCGAGAAAGAAAAGCGATGTGTGTTGATTTCAAGTCACAACATAAGAGAAATCCAGAGAGTTACATCGCGAGCGATTATATTGTCCGACGGGGTGATTGCTCGTGAAGTTGTAATGGGAGATTCTCAAAAGGGGTTATATCGAATAAAAACGATCGGTGACATGTTACAATCGGACATGAATGATGTTTCACAGTGCATTTTTTGCGGCAACAATGAAATATTGTTTCAGGGAAATGAAGAAGAGGTTGCGCGATTGGTGCAAAAGATAGTTTCGCGCGGCGTCGGTGTTTGCGAGGTTTCATTGGTTAAGAGTTATTTGGAATCACAGTTTTATGAATGTGTAAACCGAGGACAAAAGAATGAAACGTGAGTTGAAAAACGCTGTTTCCAGAACTGCTTTTATAGCTTTTGTCTATCTCTTTGTAATAGGGATATGTATATTGTTCTTAAAGTGTGCTCGTGATACTGAGGGGACAATGGATCTTTCGGATTGGCTCGGTAATTATCAAAATCAAGAAGAATTACAGGAACTATACAAACAATATATTGATTCAATTGATGGATATATTGAACTTTATAAGAAGAACAATTATGATACTTCATTTATTGTCAACCAGAGATATGTCTTTGAATATGCAATTGAACATGAATTGTCTGCAAAAGAGGCTACCGTGTATGCTGAAACAAGCCCGTTTGTCGGCAAGGATCGTGTTAGCGTCCTTTTGTCTACGGATCTGATAGTGTTAATGGTGATGCTTATTGCCTGTTGCTTTTTTTCTGATTTGTTGGTTACCTCTGATTTCACATACAAAACACATCGTTTCTTGTATGCCGGACAGAAGCGAGTCAGAATTCTGTGTGATAAAGCAGCGGCATACGGAGTGCTCGTTTTTGGAACTTTTATTGTTGTTCAATCAATCTGCTTCTTGTTTGGCGAGGTGTTTGCGTCTCCGGTTCGTGAGATACTTTACATAAATGGTACTGTTGTTACGGGAAGATCGCCAATTATGGCTTGTTTCTTAGAAGCATTAAGTGTGCTCGTTCAGATAATTCCGTTTTCCATAGCTTTTTTCTTTGTTAATGTGCTTACAAGAAACAGTATTGTGGCTGTTTTGCTTAACATTGGACTTTTTCTTGTTGTGTTTTACTGTTGTCAAGAAATGCATAATACCATTTGTGCTAATATCGGAACATCTCCCGTATACACCGTGCTTTTTTTGCACCCCGAAGAGGTTAACTTGTCTTCGTGGTTAGTAAGTTACGGAAGTGAGCTTGCCATCGTGACCTTGCTTTCACTTGTTTCAATCAAGAGATTCGTTAAGAGCGATTTCTTATAGGGTTATGTACAGATTATCGAATCGTATTGTCTGCCGATTGCATCGATATGATTTTGACTGCAAAATTGCTGTAAAACATCAGCACTCCTAAATTTCGGAAGAAATGAAAGGAACCTCTCTTGACTTTATTTGTCATATAATATAACATGTTATTTACATGCTGAATCTTTACTGCCGGATACAGTGAAGTTTCTTCGGACACACAATATTTTACTACGCAGATACATAAAAGGTGAGATGTATGGTGATCAAAAGAAAGACTTTGGTGAGCGTTTTTTTGCTGGTATTTCTCCTTCTGTCGATTGTCGGTTGCGGAAAAGAAAACGAGAGCGAAATAAGTGAAAATGAAAGCGAGAGAATTCTTCCCGGAAAATATTATGAGGATGGGGATACCAACAAGGATTATTATGTTATCGGAGAAGATGAAACTATCGTTTTTCCTAAGAAGATGCAAGAAGCTTTGGCAGATTTGATTGAAAGTGAATTTGTAGAAGAGCCAGGGCAGGATAAAGCTATCTATATGCAGGGAATTCGAGCGAGATTATCGGAGAGTTTTCATTATCAGGTAGTTTCCGTTTCCAACGGGGAAGAAATTCGGGTGAAGGGAATCAATGGAGATGATTTATCTGTAAAATTCCTATATAGTATCGAAAAGCGTATGATATTCTGGAATAATACGGAGTTTCTCCGGGTTTCTTCGACGGAGTAAGTTGTTTATATGCGGAGCCAAAAACTTGGTCCCGCATAATTGATTGAAAGCGGGTTTGATTATGATAAGGGACTCAAAACCGCAGAAAAATATCAACCTCAAAAAGTACTTGACAAGGGCGTGACGCTGTGGTATCATCTGTTTTGCTGTCGGAGGATGTCTTGTGCAGACATGGTTCCGACGATCGAAGAAGAGTATCCGCTCTCGCCTCCAGCAATTGCGCAAAGAGGTCAACATAGGAAGTCAGTCGGCATTTCGATGAAGTGCGATTTTTCCGGGAGTGGATGCATAGTATCCACTCCCTATATTTTTGGGAGAACCACACAAGGAGGTGTGAGCTATTAGCGAATATTTGATCAATGAGCAGATCCGCGCGAAGGAAGTACGCGCACTTGGTGAAAATGGAGAAACCCTCGGAATCATGCCGCTTGCTGAGGCATTGAAGATTGCGCACGATGCGAATCTTGACCTGGTTCTGATAGCTCCTACCGCCAAACCGCCGGTATGTAAGACGGTGGATTACAGCAAGTTCCGCTACGACGCAATGCGGAGAGAAAAAGAGAATCGTCGGAAACAAAAGACCACGGAGCTCAAAGAGGTTCAGCTTTCCGCGACAATCGCAGCGAACGACATGAATACCAAGGCGGAGATGGCTCGCAAATTTCTCGCTAAGGGCAACAAGGTCAAGGTAGCGCTTCGCTTCCGCGGGCGTGAGATGGCGCATCAGCAGACGGGTATGGACATTGTGATGGCATTTTGCGAAAAGTTATCTGACATCGCGATCATCGACAAGCCCGCGAAGCTGGAAGGCCGCAATCTCATCGTGATCTTGTCGGAGAAAAAAACAAAATAATTTCAGGAGGATATGAAACCATGCCGAAGATGAAAACCAGCAGCTCCGCTGCAAAACGTTTTACCAAGACGGGAACCGGTAAGCTGAAGAGAATGAAGGCCGGGAAGCAGCACATCCTGACCAAGAAGACGACCAAGCTGAAGAGAAACCTGCGCAAGGCGACGATCACGAATCACGCAAGCGAAGGCAACATGAAGAAGATCTTACCGTATCTGTAAGTAACCTGTCGAAGGAGGACGAATACCATGGCTAGAATTAAGGGCGGCTTAAACGCCAAGAAGAAACACAACAGAGTATTGAAACTTGCGAAGGGCTACAGAGGAGCAAGATCGAAGCAGTATCGTATTGCTAAGCAGTCCGTTATGCGTGCACTTGCATCCGCATTTGCAGGCCGCAAGGAGAGAAAGAGACAGATGCGTCAGCTTTGGATCGCTCGTATCAGCGCCGGCTGCAAGCTCAACGGTCTGTCCTACAGCAAGTTCATGTACGGCCTGAAGCTTGCGGACATCAACATCAACCGCAAGATGCTTTCCGACATGGCTATCAACGATGCTGCAGGCTTCACTTCGCTCTGCGACACCGCTAAGGCTAAGCTCGCGTAAGCAATAAAGCGGAATATACGAAGAATTCAGAAGGCGCCTTCCCGACGGGAGGGCGTCTTTTTGTTTTCAAGGGAGGCATTTGTTAAATATGTTTCTGTTGTAGATTCAAAGGAAATCGCCCGGTAAACCATTTAAGTTATGAGGGAGTCTGCGTCCTTTTAAAAGGGTAATAGTGTTAATGCATCAGCTATATATCAAATTATTTAAATGCGATTATTATAATCATAAATACATGGTTCTGTTTCGCAAACGCTCATAAAAGTTCCTATAATATAAGAAAAATGAAATAGGTATTGACTTGTAGACAAAAAAGCCATATCATAAATATGCGGTTATTCGACAGAATATATATTCTGATACCGTAATAAATTATGGAGAGGTGAGTACAATGAAAAAACTCAAAAATGTAACTGCTTTGTTGCTTTGTGTGGTGATGGTTTTGTCAACCACCGGCTGTCCGCACAGAGGCACAGAGAACGAATCGGCAAGAACTTACCGTGAAGTGACTTCAAATTACGGGAAGTGGGTCTTCAAAATGAATTCGGGTGATTTTTTGCCGGGAAAGAGAAATGAGATCGAGTTCTACTGTAGTTATGCTTCCGGCGGCGGCGTGAGTATTACGTTCAGAGATGTTTGGATTCAAGCAGGCGGAGAAATCGGTGAGTATCAGATAACGAGACCGAGTTCATATGGTATTTTTTTGGGGCGTGATATAAAAGTTGGTGACAAATTCAATATTACGAGCTGCAGATATACGGGAAATCCTTGGACTATTGGTTACGGAACTGGATCTATGTTGCTTGAAGTTACCAAATTGCCTACCAGTGGTACTATTGGTGAATTAAAGGTGACATATCAGTTTTCACCGTCGAATTGAACGAAGTTAGTGTATATACGAATTGTTCGAGTGTAAATGTATTAAAATATTGGGGTAGTATCGGCGAATATAAGGTCGATCAATAAGAGTAAAAGAGCAGTTCGGGCGGCGAAGAAAGCGTTGGTTCGCTGCACGAACTGCTCTTTGAGATTAATAAACTATAGTTTCATTTATGAAATAATGAAAGAGTTTGTCGTGGGGATGCTATTTACGAGACAACTAGAAACCTCCCGAATGTGAAATAATGGTGTACACAATTGCATTGATGAGCGTGGGCTTAGTCATACAAGGACATATGTCAGATAGATCGAAGGTTGGATAAAACAAAGGTTTAAGCATGATTTTGAAGCGGAATTCTAATGTGACGGCTGTATTGACTTTGTTTGTGGAGTTCTCTATAATGATGTATATTATTGGAGTAGAATAACAGAACTTGTAAAGTTTTTATTTTGATAAGGAGTCAGAACATGAAAGAAAAAGGTGCTTGTGTTCAGAGGGCAAAAAGCATTCGGTATATCGTATTGCTGTTGGCGTTTGTTATCTTATTGACTGCGTGCGGAAACAACACGAATAATGCGACCGAGAATACTTCGAAAGAGCCGACTGATAAAGCAGTACATATTCCCGACGGAACATATCAGGCGATTGATGGGAGCGAAACGATAACAATAAACAATGGCGTGGCCGTGTTTTCGGGCTTTGTGTGGGACGAGAATGTGCTTCAAGCAGCAACTCAGCGGGCGGTGATCGAGGAATTATCCGTTGCCGATAAGAATGGATATGCTGCGACGGAAGAACGACGGACAGAGGCTCAAAACTATTATAAGGCAGAGATTGCGAAGCAGGTAGAGATTAACGGGGAATGGACGATTCGGGAAACAGGGCTGTTCAATGACGAGGAAACCGGCAGGGAGATTCTCGGGTGTACGTTTGAACGAACCCATACGTTTGAGAACAGGGAATTTGCGGGGAACAGAATCTATTTTATGGTGGACTATGACATCAGTAAAGGAAGCCTTTCGGTTGATATGAGGGAGTATTTGCCGAAAGAAAACAAATAAATCAGACAACAACCGATTCGGGCGGCATGCTTATTGTTCATGCCGCCTGTTTGGCAATGACAATGAAGTGAGGGCGGATTATGAATGTAATTGAATGCAAAGGTATTTGCAAAGAGTTCGCGGTAGGCGGACAGACAATTGCAGTGCTGCACAACGCGAACCTTGCTGTCAGCGAAGAGGAGTTTGTCGCGATCGTCGGCAGCTCTGGCAGCGGAAAATCCACGTTGCTAAACCTCATTGGCATGCTGGACAGTCCGACATCGGGAAGCATTGTGTTCGGGGAAAATGAGGTTAGAAGTCTCGGGGAACGCGAACGGGCATTGCTGCGAAACCAAATGATCGGGTATGTGTTCCAGTCATTTTACCTGGAACCGGACTATACGGTGATTGAGAATGTCGAGATGCCCTTAGTTATAGCGGGAGTGCCGAAAAAAGAGAGAAGAAAGAGAGCGGAGGAGCTTTTACAGCGGGTCGGCCTGTCGAACCTCATCGGGCAGAAGGCAAAGCTGCTTTCCGGAGGTGAAAAGCAGAGGACATGTATCGCGCGCGCGCTGGTAAACAACCCGAAGATAATCCTTGCGGATGAGCCGACCGGTAATCTGGATTCGTTGAATTCTGCGGAAATTATCGATTTGTTCCGATCTATCGCGGAGAACGGTTGTGCGGTTTTGATGGTGACACATAGCACGGAGGATGCTGCAAAGGCTGATCGTATTATTCGAATGAAAGACGGGTGCCTGAGTGATGAAGCTAAAGAATAAGTTCGAATTGCTTTTGAGCGAATTCAGAAGCCATATGGGAGAGTTTGTTTTCTTCGAGGTGATTTTGCTGGTTATTATCACTGCGTGGATCAGCGTTATCTCCATTGCAAGACAGGTCCCGGACGAGCTGAATGAATACGCGAGCGACGGTCGTATGATGTCGTTCGGTGTGCTTGTTACTGATGTCAGTCAACTGGAGAGCCTGGAGAAATTAAACGCCCGAGTCGCCGGTTGTTCTGCAGATCTGGGAGATTTTCCGGAGCTTGGCGTGTATCACACGGAAGCCCCGGAAGGTCTATGGGACGGAGTCACAGAATACCTGATTCGCGACGGCGACGGATGGGCGGCGAATGAAGTAAACAAGCGATTGATCGAGGGCGGAATGCCGTTTACGGCAGAAGACGGACGCTCTGATTATATATGGATTTCCGATGTTCTTGCAGAACTAAACGGCTTAAAGCCGGGAGATGTGATCGAACTCGACAGGCCGTGGAAAAACAGTGAGCGGGCAAAGGATTTTCCGACAAGCTGCCGCGTCAGAGGCGTGTATCGCACGGATGAAGAGTTTCGTAACGCGTATGTTGTTCCGTACCGGGTTGCGGTCGCTCTGAGCGGGGGACAAGAGTACTTTGTGTACTTGTCTGCAAAGTCAGTGCTGGGTTACTGGAGTGAAACCAACAGACTGGAAGCATTGGGAATCGAAGTAGTGCTGTATAACGAAGACGAGATGAAGGGATATGTGTTTGTCATATTTGCGATGTTGGTCACAGCCGCTTTGGTCACCGCGCTGTTTGTGGTAATCCTTGCCCTGCTTGTGAAAATGAATGCGCTCAGGCGTCGCAGATTCTTAGCGCTGCTCAGAGTTGAAGGAGCGTCCGGAAACGGTATTTTCGAATTTGTCAGCATACAGTTTTTTATGTTGACAACTGTCGCGTTTTTGGTATCGCTGCTGATTTCGCCGCTGATCGTTCGCTATTTGAGGAATACGATCGTTGATGTGTTCGGCGCCAGCAAAATGAAAATCTCTCCGCTTTCTCTGTGGACCGGTCTTGCGTACATCCTTTTGATCGCGATTGTGATGATCGTGGTGCGGGTGGCGATTCGGTCTGTGCGGCGCAGAGAGATAATACAGTTGCTTAAGGCGGAAAAGTAGCCGTCCGCGAGTTGATTAGGAGAGTGGTTATGCGCTGGGGTTTGTGTTTGCGGATTGCCTGTAAGAACCTGCTTCGAAAGAAAAAATACACGATCGCGCTGTTTACCGGGATGTTTCTGATAATGGTTCTTTTGACGGTTTGGTGCGTTTTCAGAAACGGTATCAGCGATTTGTATCGCAAGTTTTTACAGGGAAAATTGTCCGATTGCTATTATTTTCTGGATATTGAGATTGCGGACGACGGCACGCCGGTGAAGGACGACCATTACCGGGCGCTTGAGCAGCTGAGGCAGATGCCGGAAGTCGGCGAAAGAATCGTAACCATTATTAATCCGGATATCGTTGAGTACATTGAAAAACAGGACGAGTGGAGCAGAATCAACATGAATTTCGTTTCCATGATCGTCGGGGATACGACCTATCAGGGGGAAAATGACTACTCCAACGATTTTGAGGAACCGATCCGAAGCGATGTTCCGCGAACGATGTATCCTGTCATTTTCAACCTGGCGCTGCTCGGCGAGCGGGATTTCATCACGGAAAATGATATAAAAGAATTTGATTACCGGTACAGCGAGCCAATGATGTTGTGCGGGAAAGATACGGTTGAACCCGGGGAGTTCATTATTTCGGATTACTATCTGGAGCGTTTCGGGGTTCCGAGAGAGAAGTATGGGGATCTGATCGGAAAACGGGTGACATTTTCCGCGGGAGGAAAAACAATCCTCGAAGATGCAGTGTTGGTCGGCATAGTTGACAGCAGGTTGTTCCGGATGCAACGGTTTACCGAACGAAAGCTGTACGGATCGCAGGTCCTCTACCGTGCTGCCGTGCAGGAACTTGCAGCATGGGGAGTGTGGTACATGAATGCGATTGTCCCCGTGCTCGACTACGGAAAAATCCGCGTCGTATACGAACGGCTGGATGAAGCCGGACTGATCGATGAGGTCTCGGCCTGGAACAACAGCGGGCTGGAGGCATACCAGAGCCTCTACACGGCGGAAGTTATCGTGAACCGGGTTTTTGGATTGTTTGCTGTGCTGATCATTCTGGCGGTTCTTTTGTATCTGGTAAACACGCTGTGGCAAAACATCGAAGTCCGCGCGCCGTATTGCGGAATGCTGAAGGCGATCGGCATGCGGCAACGGGAAATCGGCTGTGTGCTGTTTTTGGAGATCGTTGTTATCGCAATTCCCTGCATGATCATGTCGGTGCCTATTTCCGTCTATGCGTTTGAATTCTTTTCGAAAATGATGGAGGGCGTGTTCACGGTGACGGTTCAGGCAAAGGTCCGTGACGCGATACTGATAGCGGGTGCGATCGCCGGGGCGGTGGTAGCGATCGTTTTTCTGGCCGAATTGCCGATGATCCGGAGAGTTGTACGGCAGGAAGCAGCGGTGCTTTTGACGGAGGACGAATCGAAATAGTTTATACGGGCGGCATGCGCGGTGAGGCGTATGCCGTTCTTTGTGTCCGGCAGCCCGAAAAACAGTGACAAACCCGAAGTAATGTGGTACAATAACTCTGTGTATCCTGAAGGCAGACAGCATGGGGGAATGCAATCATGGCACAGAAGAAAACAAGAACCACAAAAAAGAAAAAATCCGGCGGAAATGACAGCGGCGGCAAGATCTTGCTCAAGGCGATCGTGTTTCTGTTGCTGGTTTTGCTGGTGTTCGGTTTGCTGAGCTGGGGGCTTGAGAAACTGGACGAGAAGAACCAAAAAGACAAGGACGCCAAGGCCAATGTAACGCAGACACCGACCGGCAAGGGCGGTAAGAGCGGCGACAAGGAACCGACGAAACCCGGGGAGTCGACAAAGCCGACGCAGGGAGAGCCGGAGGATCCGGATCCCACCGAGACGCCGACGCCTACGGTGAAGCCGCAGGATACGGCCAAGGCGGTTTTGATGAAGATTTCGAAGGACAAGCTGAAGCTTGCGAAAGAGATTTCGGAGTATACGCTGGAGGTGGACGATTACACGTCGATCATCCGCGGACACGAGTGTGTCGGAGTCAACGTGCTGGACTCGGACGGAGTGCGGGTAGGCGCGTACTACGTGAAACTTGACGGAAGTCTGGTCTTGCGGGAACTGGATGACGAGGATTTCGAGAGCATCGTTCCCTGACGGCAAAAACGGGAGGAAGCAAAGGTGAAGGAGAAGATCGCCGGGATTGCCCGGGGCAGAATTGAATATGAATTGCCGCGGATCAGCCTCAGCAAAGACCGGATTGTTGCTTCCGTGGAGGTCGGTCGCAAGATGACCGGCCGCGTGATCATCAGCAACGACGCGGAGAAGACGATGAAAGGTCTTGTCTGCTCGGACAACCGCGCCGTGGAGCCGGTGACCAACCAGTTTGTCGGAGTTTCCAACAGTATCGAATATGTGATCCATGCGGAGTCGATGGTGAATACGACGTCCTTTGAGGGTGCGCTCACGTTCATCACGGACTGCGGCGAGGTGGAGCTGCCGTACCACGTTGACGTGACGGCCCCGACGCTCTCGCTGGGCAGCGAGAAGGCCGCCAACCCGGAGCAGTTTGCAGCGCTTGCGAAGAGACTTCGCAAGGAGGCGCTGAAGATGTTCCAGGACGCGTCCTTCCGGCCGTTTTTGCAGTTCCATGAGCCGCAGAGTCTGTTCCTGTATGATTTCCTGAGAAAGAGTGAATCGACGGAGCGTGCGATGGAGGAGTTTCTGGTCGCGACCGGGCGGAAAATGCCGGTTGCCATCTCCGTGGCGCGTGACTCGATCGAATATACGGATGTGAGGGAGACGGCATTTTCCGATCGACTCACATTGTCGATGGACAACCCGGGGTACGTGAACATTCATGTGTCCTCCTCCGCGGAGTTTCTGCTCGTGGAGCTCGGGGAGGTGTCCCCGGAACAGTTTTCGGGCGGGACGTACGATATTCGCTATGTCGTGATTCCCGAGAAGATGTCGGCGGGCAACAATTACGCCGAACTGCGCATCGAGGCGCAGAATCAGACAATCCTGGTTCCCGTCCTCTGCCGCAGAGTGAGTGAGCGCACGCAGGAGGACATCCGTCAGCGCAGCCGCGACCGCATTCGCGCCGAGCTGATGGCCAATGCGCTCTCGTATCGAATGAACGAAATCCCCGTCGGACGGTATGTCTCGGAGGCGGAAAGCCTTCTTGCACAGCTGCGCGAGGAGACCGGAGAGGTGTCCACGGAGGCGAAACTGTACCGGATCCATCTTGACCGCCTCAGCGGCAAGGAGAGCCCGGCCAACGCCAAACTGCGTGAGATCAAGCCCGACGAGATCGCCAAGGCCTCGCCGGACGCGAAGGCCGCATACGTCTATCTGCGCGCCGAGAGGTCGGCTTCGGACCGCGTCACGGCGCTGGAGCAGCTCTACGGGATCTGCAACGACGCGTCCCATAAAGTGATCCCGGCCCTACTGCTGATGCAGCTCGACGACCGGTATCAGCGCAACCGCAAGCTTCGTCTTGACGAGCTTCGGGGAATTTACGACAACGGAAATCCGTCGCCTCTTCTGTATCTCGAAGCGGCAATCGCGTTAAATGAGGAGCCGCAGCTTCTGCACGAGATCGGAGAGTTCGAACTGCAGACGGTGGCATTTGCCGTGCGGCACCGGTTCGCGCGCAAGGAACTGGCGCTGCAGTTCTCGGTTCTGGCGGAGAGCGTTCGCGAGTTCCGTCAACTGTATTACACGGTGCTGCAGGGAATCTACGACCGCTTCCAGCTTCGTGAAGCGCTCACGGCCATGTGCACCATGCTCATCCGCGGGCATTGCCGCGACCCGAAGTACGCGGTTTGGTTCGCTCGCGGCGTCGAGGCGGAACTGCGCGTGGCGGAGCTGTATGAGTACTACATCTACACGGGAACGTCGGATGTCGAGGAGACGCTGGACGACAACGTGTTTACTTATTTTTCGTATAACAGCAAGTTAAATGACCGCAAGCTTTCGTTCCTGTACGCCAACATCGTGCGGCACCGCGAGAGCAAGCCGGCCATCTACGAGACGTTCCGGACTAAGATCCGCGAGTATACGATGGAGCGCCTGAAGGAGGCCCGCAATGACGACTTCCTGACGATCCTGTACAACGACTGCCTCACGGATCCGGAGTACCGTGACAGGATTCTGGAGAAACTCGAGAAGATCGCGTTCCGCGTTGAGATCGAGTGCAATGTGCCGAACATTCACTATGTGTGCATCGCGCATCCGGAGCTCGAGGAGGAGTCCGTGGTGGCTCTCACGAACGGGCATGCGCAGGTGGACATTTACACGGACGACGCCGTTGTCGCTTTCATGGACGGCAACCGCGACCGCTATCTGAGCGGAATCCCGTATAAGAAACGCAGGTTGATGTACGCCGACGACCTCTACGGGGAAGTGTGCGACGCGTATCCGGATGCGAGCCGACAGATCCTGCTCAATCTGGTGACGAAGGTGCAGAATTCCGGGCGATTTGACGCCCCGGCGATCGAGCTGCGGCGCAAGGCGTGCCGTGTGCTGGAGCTTCGGGAGGAGTTCCGCGACGAAGTGCTTCGCACGTTGGCGCTGTACTACTACGACAACCTTCGCGACGAGGCGCTGGAGGGACTTTTAGGACGGGTGAACCTCTCGGCGGTTCCCGCAAAGCAGCGAGGCCGCATGATCGGACTGTTGATCCTGCGGGGACAGACCGCGCAGGTGATGTCGCTTCTGGACCGCTACGGCTGCGAGTATGTGGACATCCGTCATCTGGAGCAGTTCTGTATGGATCTGCCGAAAGAGGCGGTGGAGGAAGCGTCGCCGATCCTCACGGATGTGATGTATTACCTCTTCTGCCAGGGACGGCGGACGGAGAGGGTTCTGGACTACCTTGTGCGGCATTTGCAGGCGAGAACGCAGGTGCTGTACCACCTGTGGCAGGAGGCCGACGCCGCGGGGATGCGGGCGGACAGCCTGGAAGAGCGGCTGATTGCGCAGATCCTGTTCACGGAGTCGTATCTTCCGTACGGTGACGATCTGATCCGCTCCTACGACAAACCGGGTAGCGATCGCAATCTGATCCGTGCGTATGTGACCTACATGGCATACAAATATCTGACCGCCGACGTGCTCATGGGCGACACGACCATCGGGATCATCCGAAGGACCGTGTACCGCGAGGACAACGACGTCTGTGTGCTGGCGCTGCTACGGCAGTATGCGGCGCAGGACGAGTTCTCGAAGGAGGAGCAGGATTTTGCGGAGTATTGGCTGCTTCGCATGGAGGCGAAGGGAAAAGTGCTGCCGGAGTTTTTGAACTTCGGAAAGTATTTTACGCTGCCGGAGAGCCTTGAGGACAAATTCCTCATCGAGTACCGCACGAACCCGAAGCATCAGGTGACTCTCGACTATTCGTACCGCTCCGGCGGCAAGAAAGTCCGCAAGGGCTTCCCGATGCGCGACATCTGCTACGGGATCTTCGTCAAGGATCTGATCCTGTTCGACGGCGAGACCGTGGATTACGTCATCAGCGACGAGTCCGAGAAGGAAGGCGACGAGCCTGTCATCACGGAGAAGGCGACGTTGACGGGCGGAAACAAGCCGATCGGCAATGCCGGAAGCCGTTTTGCGCAGATCAACGAGATCATCGGGGCGCAGCGGGAGAAGGACGCCGATAAGGCGATGAATCTGCTGAACCGCTACATCAAGAACGAATTTGCCATCTCACAGCTGTTCCACAGCATGGACGAGGGGGCTTCGGAATAACGTAAAGGGAGGAGAATACTATGTCAGAGTATGTGGAAAATGACAAGACAAAATCGGAGGCGGAGGCCCGCCGGGATTTTGCGACGTCGGCAGTGACGGCAACGTCCCTCATGCAGCACGCTGCGTTTGATCAGCAGCAGGGCTACGCCTACAATGCCGACGAGATTTCGGAAAATACCTACAATACCATCATCGGGGCTGTGATCCTCTACGGTTTTGTCGTGACTGCGCTGATCGCATTCTTAGTGCCGTTGGAGATTACCGCGAGCTACTATCCTGTCGTGGTGATCGGGTATTTCATCTGCGTTGCCGTCGGAATGGCAATGTGCAGAAAGTCGGAGAATCCGAAGATCGATTTCATCGGTTATAACCTGATCGTGGTGCCCATGGCGGTCGTCATCGGACCGGCGTTGGCAGCGGTGGGATTTGCGACGGTTCGCTACGCATTTTTCGTCATGGCGCTGGTTGCGCTTCTCATGGTCGGCCTTTCCAAGCTGTATCCGCAGGTGTTCCTGTCCATGGGACGGTTGTTGTTTGCGTCGCTCGGCATCGGGCTTCTCACCGAGGTGATCATGTGGTGCTTCAGCCTGTCGAGCGGTATCTTCGACTTCGTGTTCATCGCAATCTTCTGCGGTTACATCGGATATGACTGGGCTGTCGCGCAGAAACGTCCGAAGACGGTGGATGCGGCGATCGACAGCGCGTGCATGATCTATGTGGATCTGATCAACCTGCTGATCCGCATCATACGTATCATGGCGAGCTCCAAGAACAAGAATTGATACGGGCGACAGAATCGTAAGGTCGAAGGAGACATCGAATGGATCCCAGAGCTATCATCATCGGCTATGACCTCGGCGTTGAGATGACGCAGATCGCGGTCGGCCGGGCGGCGGAAGAGCCGGAGAGCATCAGTATCACGAGTAGTGGGAATACGGTGATTCCCACTGTTCTTTGCGTGCGAAGCGACTCCAAAGACTGGCTGTTCGGCGAGGAGGCGATGCGGTTTAACAACCGGGGCGCGGGATACTATGTCGACGATCTGGTCAACAAGGTGATCCGGGGCGAGAGTGAAGTCATCTACGAGATTGAGTACCAAGCTGCGGAGCTGTTGACACGGTTTGTTCGCAAGACGCTCTCCACCGTCCGTCAGAAATATGTCAACGACACCATCGTCAAAGTCGTCGTGACGATGAGAACCCTGCATCCTCAGGTTGTGGAGGCGGTGCTCCGCGCTATCGAGGAGACTGGAATCGGTCGCGACAAGGCGGAGTTCCAGACGTACGTCATGAGTTTCATGTACTACTCCGTCTGCCAGCGCAAGGAATACCGCGTCAACGACGTGAGCCTGTTTGATTACAATGAGAACGGTCTGTTCTATTACCAGATGTCCACGAGCCGCAAGGGCAGCCCCACGGCGGTGACGACGTTCACGGCGGATCTGAGTGATCTGATGGACGCCGCGATGTTGGACAACATGCAGGAGAGCCGTCTGCAGTACAGCTTCCGCCTCGTGCGGGACAAGGTGATCCAGCGGCAGATCATCTCCACCATCTACGTGACCGGCAAAGGCTTTGAGGGCACGTGGCCGGATGAGATCCTGCGGTCGATGGCGACGGGACGGCATGTCTTCAAGGGCATGAACATCTACGCCAAAGGCGCCGCGTACTGCGCGCAGCACAGGGACGACGAATATTATGCGGACTATCTGTTCCTCACGGAGGACATGGTCCGCTCGACGATCTCCATCCGCATGTTCAAGGATAACCGGGTCGCCGACTATCCGCTGATCCGCGCCGGGGAGCGCTGGAAGGACGCGAAGGCGACCACCGTCGGCATCCTCGACGACACCGACGAGATTTATCTCACGATCGCCAATGCGGTTCGGAAAGATACCAAATATTCCATCATGAACTTAAAGAACCTTCACCGCCGCGAGAACAAGACAACCCGCGTTTCGGTCAAGGTGACATTCTTAGACCGGGAGACGGCGGTATGCACGGTTACGGATCTCGGGTTCGGACAATTCTTCCCCTGCAGCTACCGCGTGTGGGAGAAGATCATTCCGCTTTGATACATCATTTTCCGACGGAAAATGAGGCGGAACGATATTTAAGCATCTATCGGAGGAACTATGGGGCGACTGATTTACTGCATCGGTGACAAGGCGAAGATCCCGTTTTATTTTCAATCGACGGGCGTTTGCGTGTACACGATGGAGGAATTGTGCTACTACCTGTATCACAATGTCGAGACAATGGAGGAGGACATTTCGGAGAGCCAGCTGGTGCCGTGGATCCGCATGGAGTTGAACATGCCGGAGCGCGCGGATTTCCTGGCTACTTTGATGGAGCGCAAATCCGGGATCAAGGACATGGTCGTTTCCATCTTCTGCAGTACGGACTACTACAGTCAGGACGAGATCAACGCCCTGATCGAGAAGATCGACAAATACATCGAACTCCTGCCGATCGAGCGCAAGAAGCGCCATGCGACGGCCATCCTTAAGTACGGGAAACGCCGTGAAGCGCTGCTGGAGTATCAGACCATCCTGGATGACCGTGATTTTTCGCAGCTGTCCGAGGAGGAACAGGGGACGACGTACCACAACCTTGCGGTATTGATGGCGCAGAACGGACAATTTCGGAGCGCCGCAAGGTATTTTCAGACGGCGTACCAAAAGAGCGGAGACCGCGAGAGCCTGTGCCAGTACCTTTACGCACTGAAGCTCGGCGGAAAAGAGGAAGAATTTGAGCGTGAGCTCACGGTGTACAGCGACGACACGGATGTGGTCCGCCGCATTGAGAATCAGTTTTATTTTCTGGAGGAGAACCGCGAGTACTCCCCGGATTATGTGAATTATCTGCACCTGATGGAGCTTAAAGAGAGCGGCGAGACCGGCGAGGAAGCCTTCTGGTGGCTGTTCAATGAGACTGTCGAGCGCTTGAAAGAAAGTTACCGCGATCGTTGACGCGGGGGAGGAACGGATTTTGACAAATGGCGAGATTTTACGGCGATACGGGGGAGACATCTTAGATTCGCCGGGTATGCAGAGGGAGAAGACGCTGATCCAGCACGGGGACATGAGCGTGTATGACCACTCGATCTTTGTGGCGGAGCGGTGTGTGGCGCTGGCCAGGGTGTGGCCGGGGCGCGTCGATCTGCGGCGCCTTGTCCGCGGCGCGCTGCTGCACGATTATTTTCTTTACGACTGGCATGAGGATGACGACAGCCATCGGCTGCACGGGTTCACGCATGCGGGTCGTGCGCTTCGCAACGCGAAGCGGGATTTCGAGATCACCGAGATTGAGGAGGATATGATCGGCTGTCATATGTTCCCTCTCAATCTTCGCTTTCCGAGGACGACGGAAGGACGCATTCTGTGTTTCGTCGACAAGGTTTGCGCAACATATGAGACTGCACGGGGCATTGCCATCTCCGTGAGAAAGAGAGTGCGCAGCCGTGGAATGGTTTGAAAATGTGTTCCTGTCATTTTTCATATACAGCTTCATCGGCTGGATATGGGAGAGCTTTTTCTATTCGCTCTGGGACAAACACAAACTGGTCAACCGCGGATTTATGTTCGGACCGTACATTCCGATCTACGGTGTCGGCGCGTTGATCGATCTGGTGTTCCTGGGCGGCATCAAGAACATGATCCTGCTCTTCTTTGTGAGCGGCATCGTGTGCTGCGCGGTGGAGTATCTGACGGGCTATGTGATGGAGAAACTGTTTCACGCCCGCTGGTGGGACTACACCGACATGCTGTGGCACTTAAACGGCCGCATCTGTATCGAAGGATTTTTCGCATTCGGACTTCTGTCCGTTGCGCTGGTCGGCTGGATCCATCCGTTCACGACCGGGGTCCTCGACATGATCCCCGCAATCCCGAAACTGATCGCGACGATCGCGACGGTCACGCTGTTCGCGACGGATCTGATCATCAGTGTGAAGCATGCGGCGGACTTCGACAAGAAGATCCGCAAGATCGCGGAGTCGCTCGGGAAGCTCAAAGACCGCATGGCGGCATTGTACGACACGGTTGTGGTGGAAACGTTCTTCCGCAAGGTGATCGAGCATTTGACCGATCAGCAGAAGCGACTTGTCTACGCATTCCCGAAGATGCGTTCCGTCAGCTACCCCGGTGTCGTCCGGGCTATCCGGCGTGCACTGCCCGGCGGCACGGGAACGTTCTTCCGGCGCCGGAAACACGGCAGAGCGGACGACGAGATCTCGGAGGATATCACGGCTGCACCGGCCGCCGAGATGACCGAAGAGGAACTGGCTGCGGCGGAGAAAGCCATCGCGGAGCTGGCTGCGGAGCACGAACGCGAACAGCAGCAATCCGCACGATAAACCTCACAGCACGAAAAATACGCCCGGAAGCGGTCAGCTCCCGGGCGTTTACGGTTCCCGGGGTATCAGCGGAACGTATTCCGGTCGGTCGGAGTATGCTGCGTCCGATAGCCGGGGTTGGTATCCGGGGGACGCGTGGCCGGAAAATGCTCATTTTCCGCTTGACAAAGCCCGCGCCCTGCGGTAAAGTAAGCACATATTCATAACACAAAGGCACAGAAGAAGAGGAGTACGTTTCTACCGACCGCCAGAGAGACTGATTCACGGCTGCAAGATCAGTTCGGAGACGGGGATGCGGAAGTAGCTTCGGAGCCGAGATTTTGAAACCCGCGCGGGAGTAGAGGTCTCCGGGTAATCCCGTTACCGATGAGTCGCTTGTTGGAGCGGCGTAAAGAGGCAGCGCATGCTGCGAAATAAGGTGGTACCACGAACAGCCCCTCGTCCTTATACGGCGAGGGGCTTTACTGTTATCCGGGGTATCCCCCGAACGAAAGGAGCAACACATGAAGGAACTGGCTAAGACCTACAATCCGAAAGAGATTGAAGACCGCCTGTATCAGATGTGGCAGGACAAGAAGTATTTTCATGCGGAAGTACGGCCCGAGAAGAAGCCGTACACGATCGTGATCCCGCCGCCGAACATCACCGGACAGCTGCACATGGGTCATGCACTCGACAATACGCTGCAGGACATTTTGATCCGCTTTAAGCGCATGCAGGGCTATGAGGCTCTCTGGCTTCCCGGCACCGACCATGCGTCCATCGCCACCGAGGCGAAGATCGTTGAGGCCATGGCGAAGTAAGGCATCACGAAGGAGTACCTCGGACGTGAGGGATTCCTTGAGAGAGCGTGGGAGTGGAAGCGCCAGTACGGCGGCCGCATCATTTCCCAGCTGAAGAAAATGGGCTCGTCCTGCGACTGGGACCGCGAGCGTTTCACGATGGACGAGGGCTGCAACAAGGCCGTTAAGGAAGTGTTCGTAAACCTCTACAACAAGGGGCTCATTTACCGCGGAAACCGTATCATCAACTGGTGCCCTCACTGCTTGACGACGATCTCCGACGCGGAGGTTAACTACGAGGATCAGGCAGGCCATTTCTGGCATCTGCGCTATCCCTACACGGACGGCAGCGGCTATATCGAGATGGCGACGACCCGTCCCGAGACGATGCTCGGCGATACTGCAGTTGCGGTTAACCCCAACGATGACCGTTACAAGCACCTGATCGGCAAGACCGTTACGTTGCCGCTCGTAGGCCGCGAGATCCCGGTGATCGGCGATGAGTACGTTGACATGGAATTCGGTACCGGCGTAGTTAAGATTACACCGGCGCACGACCCGAACGACTTTGAGGTAGGTCTCCGCCACAACCTCGCGGTGATCAATGTTCTGACTCCCGACGCGAAGATCACGGATGACTATCCGAAGTACGCCGGCATGGACCGCTACGAGGCCCGCAAGGCGATCGTAAAGGATCTGCAGGAGTGCGGCGCCCTCACGGAGATTGAGGATCACGCCCACAATGTAGGCACCTGCTACCGCTGCGGCACCACCATCGAACCTCGCGTTTCGATGCAGTGGTTCGTCAAGATGAAGCCGCTGGCAGGCCCCGCGATCGACGCCGTAAAGCAGGACAAGACGCAGTTTGTTCCGGAGCATTTTGAGAAGACCTATTTCCACTGGCTTGAGAATATCCGCGACTGGTGCATCAGCCGCCAGCTGTGGTGGGGTCACCGGATCCCGGCGTTCTACTGCGACGCGTGTGGCGAGACGGTGGTAACCAAGGACGATCAGGCAATCTGCCCGAAGTGCGGCAAGCCCATGCGCCAGGATCCCGACACTCTGGACACCTGGTTCAGCTCGGCACTGTGGCCGTTCTCGACGCTCGGCTGGCCCGAGAAGACGCCGGAACTTGACTACTTCTACCCGACGAGCACGCTGGTTACCGGCTATGACATCATCCCGTTCTGGGTAATGCGAATGATGTTCTCCGGCATCGAGCAAATGGGTGACGTTCCGTTCAAGACGGTTCTCATCCACGGACTCGTTCGTGACTCCCAGGGTCGGAAAATGAGCAAGTCCCTCGGAAACGGTATCGATCCTCTCGAGGTGATCGACAAATACGGCGCGGATGCTTTGCGCTTTACTCTGGTTACGGGCAATGCGCCCGGCAACGACATGCGCTTCTACTGGGAGCGTGTGGAGGCAAGCCGTAACTTTGCCAACAAGGTTTGGAACGCGAGCCGCTTCATCATGATGAACCTCGAGCAGGTTGACATGAACGGCGATCTCGATATGAGCGCCCTTACGGACGCGGACCGCTGGATCATTTCCAAGTGCAACCAGCTGGTAGCCGATGTTACGGAAAATCTTGAGAACTTCGAGCTCGGTATCGCTGCGGGCAAGATTTACGACTTTATCTGGTCCGAGTTCTGCGACTGGTATATCGAGATGGTGAAGCCTCGTCTCTACGGTACGGAGCTGAAGACAAAGCAGGCTGCGATGTTTACTTTGTGCATGGTTCTCACCACGTCCATGAAGCTGTTGCATCCGTTCATGCCGTTCATCACCGAGGAGATTTACCGCACCCTTGCCGACGCACAGGGACATCTCGATGACAACACCTCCATCATGATCTCCGAGTGGCCTGAGTTCATCAAGTCCTTCGTATGGAGCCGTGAGGAAGAGTCGGTTGAGCTGATCAAGAACGCCGTTACCGCGATGCGTGTACTCAGAAACGACATGAACGTTCCGCCGTCGCGCAAGGCGAAGGTGTTCGTTGTGTCCGATTCGGAGCATGTAAGAGGCATTTTCGAGGGAAGCAAGGACTTCTTTGCGGCACTCGGCAGTGCGAGCGAGGTTACGGTTCAGAGCGACAAGGCCGGCATCGATGACGACGCTGTGTCCGTAGTGGTTGCAGGCGCGACCATCTATATGCCGCTGTCGGATCTTGTGGACATCGCGAAGGAGATCGAGCGACTTCAGAAGGAGAAGGAGCGTCTCACAGGCGAGCTTGCCCGCGTCAACGGCATGCTTGGCAACGAGCGTTTCGTATCCAAGGCACCCGAGGCGAAGATCGCCGAGGAGCGCGCGAAACTCGAGAAATACACCGCGATGATGAAGCAGGTTGAGGAGCAGCTGGCTCACCTTACAACACGATAATTTTCGAAGTAAACCGAATAAACCCGCAGGGCCGGAGGAGCACATCCTTCGGCCCTGTTTTTGTCCGCGGGGGGCGTGGGTTCGTCATCGTAACAAACCCGTAACAGAACGCAACACAAATGTAAGAATTTATTCGGAAAATGTAATACCTTTGTAACCAATTATTATCCGTACTGTGGTACAATGAGCAAGGTAGCCGATAAGGGCCCGGAGGGCAGAGCGGCGAAAGGGGGGAAAATATGTTACGAAAGGTGATCATGGGGGTTCTTGCACTTGTCTGTGTGGTTCTCGCTGCGGCCTGTTCCCGCAACACCGGTGATACGAACGGGACATCGGATGCTGCAGCGACGGGGAGTGTCACGCCGGGCGCGGGTGAGCCGACCGCAACACCGACGGGGGCGGCGGATCCGACCGCAATAGTGACCGCCACACCGACAACTGCAGAGACGACGCCCACGGGAACTGTCACTCCGACGGTTACCCCGGAGGGAGAGCTGAATCTGGCGGAAGTGGCGGCGAGAAACCGTGAGCTCCATGAGCTGACTGCGCCGGGGACGAAGGCGAATCCGCTCGGAACATCGCCGGAACTCTCGGAACGGGAACGGCTTGATTATGAGTACGGGATCACGAGATCCAACAACTTCCGGGTCGCGCTCATCGATGAGAATATCGGGATGGAGACGTACTACTGGTCCTCGGACAACATATCGTTCCGGATCACCGGACTGAAGGACGAAGAGGTTGCGGCGAAGATTGAAGACCGCATTGGGACGGTCGCGCGGGCGATGGCGAAACCGGAGTATTTGCCGAACGTATCCGGCGTTATGACGATCGTGAAGGAACGCGGGCTGCCTTCTTCGGAGTTTGAATATCGGACCGGGTACAGTAAGAACGGTATTCTTTCCCTGGAGCTGAATGGTCAGTGGTATTGGGAGGAGATTGTCAGGTTCGACAAAATCGAGGACTATACGGAATTCTATTACAGCCCGCCGGAGCAACCGCCGTTTGACCGCGTTAAGGCGGAATGGTACGAGCAGGAGGACGGCTACGTCCGGGCAGGGATCCGTTATTATCTTTCGGAAAATGTATATCTGAATTTTGACCTTGCCACCGGCAAGGAGCTTTCCCTGTCGGATCTGTTTCCGAAAGGGGAGTACTATCTGGAGGATTTGAAGAAAAGATACGAGGAAAGCAACCGGTACGTATTTGAATTCTTCGATGAAATATATCAGGACAAGGGCGAGATCCGGGGATCTGACGATTACGATGAGACCCTTGAGTATGACGGCGGAGCCTTGCTTCACGAGATCGACGGGAGTGAGAGCTTTTATATCATTAACGATAATGACATATACCTTGCGACAGACACCGGAGCTGTCACGTTGTGGCTTGACTGCCCGATCCGGGGCAGAAGCCGTGGGAAGGAGCTGTATACATCCGACTATGTCAGCGAATTGGCACCGATCGGCTCGGTTGTCATGTGCGGAACACCGATGCCGGGAGAGACGAAGAAGATCGGTTCGTTTCGGGCGTGCCTTGACGGTGAACACGAGATCACGGTGAACGTATTCCGCGGGAACGATACTCCGAAGTGGTACCCGTCGTGCGGTACACAGGGTTTCGGAGCGGGAGACACGGAGTGGCTTGACGATTATATCGGAAGGCAGCAGAGCATTGTCGATCAGTATTTTTCGGATGAAAATATCATTGAGTTCGCAAAACAATGCGTAGAGTGCTGGCCGGACAAAACGCTGGCCGACCGGGATCTCGGATTTGTGATCCAGTATGTGACGACATATCCGAACGGATTTTACCGGGTGTTCTGGAGCGCGGCCAACGAGAACGGAGTGTGGACCGGGAACGGCCACTACGATCATTTCGATGAGGCGACAGTCTTGATGAAAGACGGCAAGGTCATCGCGGAGGAAGAACTGTTCGATGTCTCGTACCGGGAGCTGTTCACGGAGCTGCTCTTAAACATGCGTATCGACAGTGATGAGGGAGTGATCCCCGTGATCTCGGACGAAGAGCAGGCGAAGGCAGCTGCGGACCTGTTACTGTCTCATTTCAAGGGGTTCAACTCTTATGTTTCCACGTATCCGTTGTTATACACAGGCCAGTACTGGTTCGAGCTTTGGGATGACTCTGACGGAGCGATCCGTAAGGAAGCGCAGCAACGGATGAGCGAATGGAAGGAGAGCATGCCGGATCGGGCGTGGAGGCAGCTGATGGCATTCTGGGGGCTCTCATCGACGGATATTTTTTATGAGGACGGGTATCTGATCTACCGGCATCTGCGGATGTATCAGGGATTTTCGTTTGATTGACATACGGGGGTCCGATCTAAGAATTCAATAGGGGGGTTACAATATGAGACGAAAGAGATGGTTACAGACGGCGATCGTTCTCGCAGCGATGTGTGTGTTTGGCGCATGCAGCAGGGGACCGCACAACGAGGATGACTACCCTACGCCGACGCCGACACAGGCACTGACACCGACGGAAGGGCAGCCGGAACAGTTGACGCCGACCGCGACGCCGACGCAGGCTGTGACGCCGACGCAGGCGACGACACCGACCGTAACGCCGACACCGACCGTAACGCCGACACAGGAGGCTACACCGACACTGACGCAGGCGCCGGATTATGCCGCGATGGCTGCGAGAAGCCGGGAGCTTCATGAGGCGATCGCACCGAAGCTGACGGCCAATCCGCTGGGAACGGGACCGGAGCTGTCGGAGCAGGACAAAATCAATTATGAATACGGTTTCCGAAACGTGAGCGGTGTGGACACCGTATACATCAACCTGGAGACCGGAGAGGAAGCGGACTATGATGACCGCTGCCGGACGGTACGCGTGTCCGGACTTAAGGATCAGGATGTTCTTGCGAAGATCAATGAGCGCATTGAAACCGCGGCAAGGACGATGCTCGATCCGGAATACCTTCCGGATGCACCCGGTATCATGCTTGTCGTGAAGGAGAGAGGCCTTCCCGAAGCGGGAGTGGAGTGCTACGCCTACAGCTCAAACGGAATACTGGGTGCAAGTGTGATAGGCCAATGGATCTGGCATGAGAATAAGGTGTTCGCGGATTACGATGAGATGCATTCGTATCTCAATGCCGATGAGAACAGAGACAAGGGAGCGATCTCCTATATGGATTATAAATTCCTGAGTGAAACCTCAACCCGGATTGAGATACGCATCGACTACGGACTCAGGGAAACGATCGAGTACAATTTCGACCTGAGTACCGGTGAGGAAATTTCGTTGTCAGACCTCTTTCCGGCAGGCTTTGACTATCTTACGTACCTGAATGAGGAGATGGAAAAGGCGTCGAAATATGACTTCTGGTTCAGTGACTACGAGTACCAGAACGGGAACGGGATGCAGGGAAAATTCTACGAAGACTATGATGAAACGAAGGAATATGACGGAGGTCGACTGCAGGAGAAGATTATCGGCGACGAAATGTTCAGCACGGGATCGTATTACGTGAACCTTCCGGACGGTCACGGCGGATGGGAGATGATTGATCTTCCGGCAGCGGTTGCCGATCGTGACCGCAACGGGGACATCTATCTGGAGCAGAGCGGAGTTTACACCGACGGTACGATTGGGCATGTTTCTCTCTGCGACGCGGATACGGATGGTCCGCGTGAAGCCGAAGAGATCGGACAATGTCGCATCCGTCCAAACGGTACCGATAAGAAGATCAATGTAACCGTGTACCGCGGGATCGGTTACCCGTATTGGATGGCGGATTACGGCAGAAATTTTGAGCAGGAAGTCAATAAGTATTTTTCGGATGAGAAGATCCTGGAGTATGCAAAACAGTGCATGTCCATGTGGACGGGTGCGGCATATCCGGAAGCGGATTGCGAATTGTACATCTTGAATGCCTGGATCTATCCCAACGGATACTATTCCATCGACTGGTATGTGGATTACGAGAAGTTCCCGTATCCGGACGGAGAGTGGAAAGGGTATTATGATGATTACTGGGGGAAGGAGTCCTGGATGAAGGACGGAACCATCATTACCCAGGAGGAGCTTCTGGATGTCTCCTATGAGGACCTTCTGACTGATCTGATCGGCGATCTGAAGTTGACGGGGGACGGTACAAAGATCAGCGAGGAGGCCGCAAGGACGGCAGCCAAAGCGCTGATGCCGTATTTCGTGGGTCTTGATACTGTTGCGAGGCGGCAGGACTATTGGGACTGGAGGGATTTTCTGTTCCTTTGGCAGGAAGGAAGCTATGTGCATAACGGGGTGCCGTACCGGTATTCTGATGAAACTGATCCGAACAATGAGAAGATCCCGGCGGAACTGAAGGATCTGCTGCCGTATAAACTGTGGATAACCTTGAGCGAAACGGGGAAAGATCCGGAGCACAGGGATCCGTATGTGTTGCTCAGGCATCTGAAAATGTATGAGGGGTACCCGTTCCCGCAAAACTGATTTCAAAATTTCGGGAAACTGCCGATTGCAGTAACAGGCCGGCAGTGTCCCGCAAATGATAACAAACTGCAAACTGTGTGGAGAAAAAGGAAAAGAGGTAAAAAGCTATGAAAAAAGCAGTTGCTGTGATCCTTGTGATCGCGATGTTGTGCGCATTGTGCGCGTGTGAGAAGGACAACAAGTCCAATACCGATGTGACGCCCACGGCGGCGCAGGAAGTGACACCGACGAGTGAGCCTACGGCGGGACCGACGGCAGAGCCCACGGCGGAACCCACAGCGGAACCGACTGCAGAGCCTACCGCGGAGCCGACAGCAACGCCTACGGAGGCGCCGAAGGGTGCCGTGCTTCCGAGCGGCAAGACGCTCACGGTTGACACGCTTCCGGTTGTCGACGGCGCGCTCGCTCTTGAGCCGTTCTACGATGCCGTGTTCGCGGAGCTTCTCGGCATGAGCGTTGAGGACGCGAAACTGTTCCTGCCGTGCAACAACACGCCAGGCGCATACAAAAACCTCACGGAGGGCAAGTCGGATATGATCTTCTGCGCGCTTCCTTCCGAGGAGCAGATCGAGACCGCGAAGCAGGCCGGTGTCGAGTTTGAGTACCACACGATCTTAAGCGGCGGATTTGTCTTCTTCGTCAACAAGGACAACCCGGTTGACAGCGTGACGCAGCAGCAGCTCAAGGACATCGTGAGCGGCAAGATCAAGAACTGGAAGGAAGTCGGCGGCGATGACGAGCCGATCGTTCTGTTCCAGAGAAACGAAGGCTCGGGAAGCCAGACCGGTCTGTACCGCTACGTGCTTCCGAAGGACCAGGTGATGAAGCCGATCCTGGAACTCCAGGTGTCCGATATGGCCGGCGCGATCGACCACGTGGTTGACTACGACAACGGCAAGGGCGCGATCTCGTTCTCGTACTACTACTATGTTGCCAACATGCACGGCAGCGATCAGATCAAGCTTCTCGGCATCGACGGCGTGATCCCGAGCGATGAGACCATCTCCAAGGGACAGTATCCGTTCCTCAACTTCTCGCAGATCGTGACGAGAAAAGACCTTCCCGAGGACAGCATCGTGCGCGATATCATCGCGTGGGTGCAGGGTGAGAACGGCGCGAGGATCGCCCGCGAGAACGGCTATGTGCCGTATGATATGGCGGAGTGATATCCGGCCGGAGTCAGCGGCAACCGTTTGCCGGAAAATGAGTACGGAAAAACCACAGAAGCACGACAACGGCAGTCCGGAGACGGGCTGCCTTGTTTCGGCGCAGGGGCATTTTCCGACGGGCCGTTTGAAAAATACAAGAAAAAAACAAGAAAACGTAACAGGATTGTAACTTATTTTTTCGATTCGTGTGATATACTTTCGGACGATGGGGGAATATTCAGGAAATCGAGGTGTTAGGAGATGTTATTTCGAAAAATGCGACTCCTCCTTGTCGCAATGTTGATCCCGGTCATGCTGTGTGCATGCGGAAAGGAGAATACGTCCGGCGGGAACAAGACCGACGTGCCCGGAGAGACGGGGACGGTGACGCCGTCGGAAGAGCCGGGAAAGGAACAGACGTCCGGAGCCAAGGCGCTGCCGGGCGGAAAGACGTTAACACTGGCCACGCTGCCGAAGGTGGACGGCGCACTCTATGCGGAGGCATTTTACGATGCGGCGTTTGCGGAAATTATGGGTGTTCCTGCGGAGGAGGCGAAACTGTTCCTCCCGTGCAGCAACACGGATGCCGCGTATCGAAAACTGACGGAGGGGACGGCGGACATGATCTTCGCGACTGCGCCTTCGGAGGAGCAGGAGAAGGCGGCGAAGGAAGCCGGAACGGAGTTCGAGTTCCATGCGCTTATGAATGACGGATTTGTCTTCTTCGTGAATGCCGGAAATCCGGTGAACAGCATCACGCAGGACCAGCTGAAGGACATCGTTCGCGGCAAGATCAAGAACTGGAAAGAAGTCGGCGGCGAAGATGAGCCGATTGTCTTGTTTCAGCGTAATCCGGGGTCTGACAGTCAGAATGCGCTGTATCATTACGTGCTTCCGAAGGATCGGGTGCAGAAGCCTCTTCTCGACAAACAGGACGATTCCATAGGCGGCGCGATCGACAGGTTCAAAGAGTATGACAACGGTAAGGGTGCGATCTCGTTCACCTTTTATCGCTTTGTATCGCAGGTGCCGGACGCTTCCAACGTGAAACTGTTATCGATCGACGGAATTGCGCCGGCGAAAGAGACGATCGCCGAAGGGAAATATCCGTTCGTTACTCCCGTGCAGATCGTGACGAGAAAGGATTTGCCTTCGGACAGCATCGTGCGCGATATCATCGCATGGCTGCAGGGGGAGAACGGCGTCCGTATCGCCCGGGAAAACGGATATATTCCGTGTGAATCGAAGTGACGGGGGGCGAGAAGAAATGAGATTTTTTACTATGTTCAGGAAAATGAAACCGGTCTTCGCGGCGGTGCTCTGCCTTTTGATGCTTGCGGCGTGCTCCGACGAGAAGAAAGGGAACGAAACGGAGAAACCGACGCCGGGAGAGACCGAATTGATCGAAGAGATGACGGAGTCGGAGTTTGCCAAAAAACTTGAGAAGAGCCGGGAATTGCGGCAGCTGCTGCAGCCGGCAGTAGCAACGTCGGAGACGGGAACAGCTCCGGAGGCGATCGAGTCGGACCGTATCGACTATGCGTACGGTATCATCAAGGAGAACCCGCTGACGGTTACGACGGTGGATCTGACGACGAGAAAACCTATTTCCGATCAGGAACCGTGGAATGCCAACCTGCAGAAACTGATCACCGTTTCCGGGTTAAAAGACAAATCGGTGTGCGCGAAGATCAACAGCCGGATCGAGACGGTAACCCGTGTGCTGGCGGACCCGGACTATATCCCGAATGTCAGCGGCATCATTTCCATCCTCGAGAAACGAGGGGAACCGGAGCGTAGGATCGACAGCGATGTGCGCTACAACCGGAACGGTATGCTGTCCGTGTGCACGACTGCGACATGGAGCTGGTCGGAAGAGAAGACATTCGAAAAATACGAGGATACCGGAACCTACTGGGATCAGATCGACTGGCCGAGGGATGACGATCGGTTCAATGTGTACTACGAGGACCTGGAGGTAGAAGAATATACCGGGGAAACGCAGTGCAAGATCCGGTATGAGATCACGGAGCGAGTCGGTATGGCGTTCAATCTCGTCACGGGCAAAGAACTCTCTCTGTCGGATTTCTTCCCGAAGGAGGAAACCTACCGGGACTATCTGAAGAAGCAGCTCACGGACAATGGGCGCTATTCCTTCTGGTTTGACGACTATGTCTACCGGGAGGACGGAACACTTTCTTCGCCGTTCCGTTACGGCAATCCGTACGAGGCATTTCGCGAGTACGACGGCGGGATCTTATTTTCCGGATTGGGAGAGTCGGAGCCATTCTATTTTGACGGCGGGATCATGAGCGGTCAGCTTCGTTTTCCGCATGTGATCAACGGCGGAGAATGTTACGCCAATCTGAAGAAACCGATCCCGCAGCTGGATCAGGGCAAAGATATCTACGAGGAGGATCGGACATACTATTTTTGCCCCTTCGGTACTCTGATGGCGAAAGCCGACGAATTCGATCGTCCGAAGGGCTTTCATCAGATCGGCGATCTGCCGGTGAAGATGAAGGACGGCCAAGGCACCGACGCAACGATGCATATCTTTATGCCGGATGAGTTTGAGTGGTCGTCGGATGTTCTGAAAACCGAAGAGGAGGTCGTCACGGAGCCGCTGTCCGACGAACGGGTGCTCGAGCTGGTGCGACAGGGGCTGGAGTGCCAATACGATAATGACCGGACACCCGACGGGGCATTCCGGAGGAAAATCCTTTACGGCGATAACTGTGACTTCTACTTCCGCTCGGCGACATACTGGCCGAACGGGTACACTTACCTGGCGTGGACAGTGTATGATCTCGTCGACTCGAACTCGTGGTCGCTTCTGTTCTGGGTCAAGGACGGCAAGGTGATCCCCGAGACGGAAATCTGGGACGTGCCTTTGGAGGATCTCTTAGCGGAGATGCTTACCGGATTGCATACGGACAAAAAGACCGTGATCACCGCGGAAAATGCCCGCACGATTGCTCAGCTTCTGGCGCCATATGCATATGCCGCGGAGATCAATCTGGCCTCCTGGTCATATAAGCGCGAGGAGTCGTTAAAATGGGATTGGTACGACTTCAGTTTCCCGTTTACGGACTACACTTTCGACGTGAACACCGATCTTCCGGAATCCCTGCGAAGCGGACTTCCGAAGGAAATGATCGAAAGCATCGCCCGCAGCGAGGCGGAGGAAACCCTGTACCTTGAGGATCCGCTCGTATACTGGAGACACCTCCTGATCTTCCAGGGGTATCCGTTCCCCGAAAAATGATAGATAAGTCACAAGCCCCCGGAGCAACCGCTCCGGGGCTTGTTCTCTTCCGGGAAGGTAGGGCGCAGGGGGGCGGAAAGCACCCCGCAGGAGAAGCTCCGGGACGGAAGGGCTCAGGGGACGGAAATACCCCGCAGGAGAAGCTCCGGGAATCTATGCGTGTGTTCGTTCGCTATGACAAGGGCGTTTCTGCGGAACTTGCACGCCGCCCCTGATGGTTAGTGTCGCCGACACTGGCAGGCGGCGTGCTTCAAACAGTCCTCGAAGCGCCCTTCGCTCACTCACACGCGCTGAGATTCCCCACCCGAAGCCGGTTGGCTTCGGGGGTCGCAGTCTCCTTCGGGGTGCATTTCGCCCCCTTGCACCCTGCCCTCCCGGAAGTTGCCTTCGGGGGGCTTTCCGTCCCCTGCGCGCTGACAGCCCGGAAGTCTCCTTCGGGGTGCTTTCCTCCTCCTTTGCCCTAACCGACCGGAGCTTTCCCAAGCTCGCAAAAAACCCCCGGTGCAACTGCTCCGGGGGCTTGTGCTCGCTATATGCTTGTGATTTGCGTTGAAATTACGGTGTGAGTCTCGAAGGACCGCGGAAGAGGAACATGGCCTCTTTGATCGGAAGTCCGAGAAGTAACATCGTGAGGCGGTCAACGCCGACGCCGAAGCCGCCGTGCGGCGGGCAGCCGTATTTGAAGAATTCGAGGTAGAACGCAACGTCGTTGCCGAGCCCCTTTTCCTCTGCCTGCTTCTTCAATACGTCGTAGCGATGCTCACGCTGTGCACCGGTTGTGATCTCGACACCGCGCCAGATCAGGTCGTAGCCCTGCGGAACGCCGTTGTCGTCGCGCATGTGGTAGAACGCACGCTTCTCGGCGCTGTAGTCGGTGATGAAGAGGAACTCGTGATTGTAGTGCTTCTTGACCCAGTCGTAGCTGAGGTGCTCCGCCTCGGTGGTGAGGTCACCCTTCTCCTCGTCGGGAACGGTGTAACCGTACTCTTTCTCGAGAGCGTCGTAGAGGTCTGCGAGCTTCACGCGCGGGAACGGCATCGTCGGAACGATGATCTCTGCGTCAAATTCCTCGGTGGAGAACGTCTCCTTGATCTTGTCGCCGTACTGCTCCTTGACTTTGCGAAGAGCGTGGGTCAAAAGCTCCTCCTCGAACTTCATGACGTCCTCGAAGGAATCAATGTAGCTGAACTCGATATCGAAGCAGGTGAACTCGGTGGCGTGCTTGCTGGTGAAGGATTTCTCAGCGCGGAACACGGGACCTACTTCGAAGTAGCGCTCGAAGCCGCTTGCCATGGCCATCTGCTTGTAGAACTGAGGGCTCTGCGCAAGATAGGCGTTCGGCAGATTGTAGCTCGGAAAATAATCCAGACGGAACACGTCGGCTCCGGACTCGGAAGCCGCACCGATCAACTTCGGGGTGTGAACCTCGATGAAGTCGCGGTCGAGAACAAAGTCGCGCATAGCGCGGAC
This sequence comes from Lachnospiraceae bacterium, assembly GCA_017441265.1. Classification (GTDB taxonomy): domain Bacteria; phylum Bacillota; class Clostridia; order Lachnospirales; family Lachnospiraceae; genus ISDg. Next base: position 35,810 of record JAFRYE010000049.1, read on the forward strand.
GATTGCGGTCTGAGCCTTAAACATCAGCTGATTGGCGTCCGTGCGGAGATCGATCCAGCGGTAATCGATGCGCTGGTCGATGGAAGACTTCTCAACGGCAGCCTTCTTCTTGGTGGCCGGGATAGATTCCCGTGCGATCGGAAGAGGGGCAGCCACGGAATCCACGGAGATCGAGGTCGGAATGATCTCGATGCCGCCCAATTTGACGAATTCGCTCAGCTTCACGATACCGGTCACGGATACCACGGAATCCTGCGTGATCATTGCAAGCGTGTCCGCCCAGTCCGGGTGAAGCTCCTTTTCTATTGTAACCTGCACCTTGCCGGTGATGTCCTTGAGGACGAGAAATGCCATGGATTTTCCGTCGCGGTAATTCCATGCAAAGCCGCGTACGAGGACCTCCTGTTCGGCCTTCGACGCTACGTCGCGGATATAGGTTCTTTCCATATCGTTACTCCTTGTCTTGTGCGCGTGATCGGCTTGTGAGCCGCACGGTGTGCAACCGATTCCCATTGTATACCAAGGCCGCGGTTTCGTCAATGATGGCAATTGCATTGGGGGTCATTTTTTGCTATCATGAAAATGATACATTTTCCGAAGCGGATGTCGGGGGACGTTCGGCACGGGAAAGGAGCAAATATGCGCAAACATATGAGGAATTTCGGGAAAATGATGCTTGGCAGGGCGGCGTGGGTGCTTCTGGCGCTGACGCTTGCGTTGTGCTGCGGAAAATCGGCGTCTGCCGAGTCGGACAGCGCGTACATGTTCGACGGGGAGGGCGCGTACTATATCACGGATGCGAGACTCGGATACAGCCTGTATTACAACCTTCTTCAGCTGTCACAGAACAGCGGTAGCCCCATCGGTTCGGCTGTTGCCCTGTTTTGGTTCGCGTCGGCGGGGGACGGAGCCTATTACATCCGGCCGCTCTATGAGCCGAACCGGTATTTGACGCGGTCCGAGTACGGCAGCGGCGTCGAGGTGAAATCCTATCCCGGGTCGGTTGCGATCCCGGCGGAGGCGGTCTGGCGCGTGATCAAGGTTAACGACGGCGTTCGGATCGTCAATGTCGCAACGGGCGGTTTCCTCTGCAGCAAGGGATTCAACCCGTGCCTGCGAAGCGATGAGGAGCTTGCGGAAGCACCGGGAACGGACATTTGGACGATCGTCAGCGCGGCGGCCTGCGGAACTTCAGAAGCGTCGGCGGTGCAGGATCTGCCGAAGCAGGAAGCGAGTGTCGTTGCGGCGGTAGCGAAGTCCGCGCAGACACCGCTATGTGAATTCTTTGGATTTGCCTGGAGACCGTTTGCACGGGCCGAGGATTTTTCGTATGTTTCGGACGATGAGGAGATCATCGGCGTTATGCCGAACGGCAATATCGAAGTGCGAGGCAAGGGGGAGACGACCGTTACGGCGCGTCACCGCTACAGTGGCAAAACGTACTCGGTCAATCTGAAAGTCAGCAACAATGCGATCATCATCGTTCCCGGCTTCATGGGGTCGGAACTGACGAACAAAGACGGTGATAAGATCTGGTGCGAATCCCTTTTGAATTCCCTGTCGGAGAGCCTTTCCCTATCGGGGATATCCAAATTCATGGCGCTTTCATCGCCGGCTTCCGGGGACGGGATCACGGCCTTTAACAATTATTTCGGGGCGTTGGATCTGTACAAGAATCTGTATCGGACGATCTCGAAGACGTATAAGCAGGATTATTCGATCGAATTTTACGCATATGACTGGAGACGTTCCTCGGAGACGACAGGCAAGGCATTGGCGGCGTATCTGAAGAAGAAGCAGTACGACAACGTTGTTTTGATCGCGCACAGTTTCGGCGGTCTTGTCTGCGCGCAGGCGCTGGCGACCGACGAGAGCCTCAAAGACCGGGTGGCGTTAGCATGCATGATCGGCGTGCCGGTCAACGGTGCAGCGGGAGTCGCGGAGGCGTGGGCAAATGACTGCTTCGGCAACGCTCTCGGCCTCGGATCCTTCGGATCGATGGAGAACGGTGTGATCCGCAAGATCGTGGGAACACTTCCGAGCATCTATGAAATGCTTCCGTCCGCGTACGCGGTGGAGAAACTCGGGGCGGTCGAAGGCTGCTCGAGCTACTCGGACTTCCTGAAGATATGCAAAAACAAGATGGGCTCATTTGACTCGTCCCTGGCGAATACTGCGTCGGGCGTCATGAGCAAGATATACAAAGACGGTGTTTGTGTTCTGGATAAGATCCCGGTGAAATACTACGCCGGAAACGGAGCGGAAACGGTGTCTTCAGTGAAGGCTTCCGGAGGCGGTTTCTCATTTTCCAAAAACAATGAAGGCGACGGTCTCGTGGCGCTCGCCGAATGTGTTGCAGGCGTTTCGGCACAGGCCGGCGATGTGCGCTGGGGCGGCAGCCGGCATTTGTGGATAGCCGATGACGATGCTGTTGTGCAGGACGTCACTGCGGAGATCGGCAAACTGTTCCAGACCCCGGTGTTTGAGGAGTGAGGTTACATGCGAGTGAGGTGACAATATATGGCAGAAACTGATTTATTAGATGTAACCGGTGAAACCAACGATGGATTTGTCAAAAATGATCCTGATGCTTCAAAACAACCATTTACAAAAAAAACGGCAAAAAAAGGAGTAATATTTGTCGTTCTTGTATTAGCGTTATTCTTGATAATCGGGGGCGCTTATGTCTATCGAGCACTAGTTCACAAATCACGAGAAGGTGGGCATAAAGAACAGGAAAGACGTATTACACAGATTTCAATATCGGTGAGTGTTACTAAGCCAATCGAAGATAACGTGACTCAACTGGACATTGTTACACAAGGTATGAAATCCGAAGAAATAGTGAATGAACCATTGTTACCAATATCAGCGGAAATTGCGGTATGTAATACGTATGTTATTTTGGAAAACATGCAGGTGTCCGATGAAATCAGACAGATTTATGAGAGACGTGATTATGGATATGAAAGTGTCGACTATGTAAAAGTGAACTGCAGTGTGCGATATACGAATCATTTTAACACGTCGAGATTACTGTTTAACGGACAAACAGGAGAGTATGGGGTGACTTCCGTTTACGATATTCATGAGCTTTATGTACGTTTTGATGTTGTTCAGGCATTTACCGCACATGACATGGTGATGATTCAATTGGAAAAGCAAATGATTGATGATCAGCCGTATTATTTTCCAATGTGTAATATCGCCGGAGTAGCAGAGTATTTGCCGATCGACAACGGAAGAATAATCATTTCGGGATATGATTCGTTTTCGGACAGTGTGTCGTTTTCTCCCATCGATGAATTGAATGCTTATCTTGATGATGTCACCAATGCCTTAGTTGGCGGGAAAGAACCAACGGAAAGCAGCAAAAAACTGCCCAAACAGAAATTTTCCGACGGAATGACAGTGCAGGAAATAATTGACTTTTTTGAGGCCTTTAATGCATGGAGTGAAGCATTTAGTCAGGAAAAGCAGGCAATTCAATCCGGTATTTCGTAGTGCTGCCAGTTCTCGTGGGTAAGCATGTGATAGAACATTTCGATGACATGGGATTGGCTCTCATACACGCCGGTGTACTGAAGCTTGCGTGCGGCTGCCTCTTCGTCGATCGAAGGCAGATCTTCCGGAAGGTCGACCTTGCGATAGTACGTTCCGAAGAAGTACAGTTCGGTCGGATTGCCGAGTTCACGGAACGCCTCTACGGTCAGACGGTGAGTGGCCTTGTGGTGGACATGGCCGTACTCGCCTTCCTCGTTGTGGGTGACGACCAGATCCCAGTCTTTGTAATTGATGAGTGTTTGAATGTCTTTTTTGATGGAGGGCTCCCAGAATGTCCAGTCGCTCTTGCGACCGCCGACCTTGTCGGGATAGCCGAGGATCAGTCCTTTGCCGCCGTAGTTTTTGAGCATCGTTTCAAATTCCGCCCTGCGGCATTCATTGCGTGCGTTGGTGAGCACAACGACAAAGTAGTCGCCTTCGAACAGATGGGCACCGCCCCAGATGTAATCGTCGTCCGGGTGCGCTACGATCATCAATTTGCGGCAACCGTCGAGCTGCAGAGCGTCGAGTTGTTCGTTAGTAACGGGTTCGAGTGAAAGATAGTGCCGATTGGCAGCGTAGACCGGAACGAAGATGATCAGAACCGCTGCGATCAAGGCAATGAGAATGATACGAATGATCAGGCGGCGCTTGTTGCCGCTTTCTTTGACTTTTTTCATGATGACATTTCCCCCTCTGAAACAATTTCCGCGCCTGCCGGGCAGGCGAACCACACAGGGTCATTGTAACACGTTTTTTGAAAAATGAAACCCTATTTTTTTCACCGGCGCTGTATCGTTGCGGACTTGCGTACGCGGGTGGGTCTGTAGTATACTGGGGCATGATGCGGCAACCGGCCGCAAGGGGGATGACAATGATACGCTTTTTTCGCACAATGAGCCGCCGCGACAGGATCGTGCTCTTCGGAGCCACGGCGGTACTTTTGCTGCTCTCGCTCTGGTTGACGGGGACGGAGTGGCTGTTCGGCTCCGCGGTGGACTGGATCAGTCAGCACAGCGTCCTGCCGGATCTGTTCCGTCAGCGCTTTTATCGCACGGGACAGTTGCTTCCGCAGTTTGCGCCGGAGATCGGCGCCGGGGAGAATATCTATTATTTTTCGTATTACGGTTTTCTGAATCCGGTGATCCTGATCAGTTACGCTCTTCCGGATATTCCCATGGTGACATATATCCAGGTCGCGCACGCGGTGCTGATGATCGCGTCCGTGTGGCTTTTGTATGCATGGCTTCGCGGCGCGGCGCGGATCGAGCAGGGAAGGCTGAGCGACGGCGCGATCCGGCTGGCGGTGCTGCTGTTTGCGCTCGCGACGCCGGTTTTGTACCATGCGCACAAGCAGGTCATGTTTGTGTCGTACATGCCGTTTTTGCTGGCGGCGCTGATCGGGACGGACCGGCTCCTGACCAAGCGGCGGGGAGGTCTGCTGACCGCGATGGTGACGCTGCTTTTTTTGGTGAGCTATCTTCACGCGGTGGCTGCGGTCATCGCGGTTGCCGTGTACGGAATCTACCGGCGGCTTTCGATGACGTCGACGCTGAACAGGAAGTCATTTGCGCTGGACGCAGCCCGGTTTGCCGGGTGTGTCTGTGCGGGTACGGCGATGGCCGGTGTCCTGTTGCTGCCCACGATCCGAGCGGTCCTCGGCGGTCGCGCTGCGGGAGAGGGCGCTCCGGTCAGCCTGTGGCGTCTGCTTTTGCCGACGATGCCGGTTCGCGAGTGCTGCTACAGCGGATACGGTCTCGGCTTGACGGCAATCGTGCTGATCGCGATGATCGCAATCGCGCTTCGCGGAAACCCGCCTGCGCAGCGGTTTTTGGCCGTCACGCTGGCACTTTGCACAGTGCTGCCGGTGGTCCGCTATGTCTTGAACGGTTTTCTTTACGCCCGCGGGAAGTCGCTGATCCCGTTTCTTCCGCTGGCGGTTTTGCTGATCGCATTTGCCTATGTCCGCGTGGAAAATGAGGATTTCCCCATCCGAAACGTCGCCCTGTTCGGCCTCCCGGCGCTGATCGTCGCGGCTTTCGTCAGCGCGGCATTTGAGGGGCATATGCGGGAGACTATCCTGCTCGTCGCGGACGCGGCTCTTACGACGGCGCTGATCTATGCGGCGATGCGGCGAAGGCAACCGCTGTTGCTGGCTGTTCCGACGGTGTGTCTGGCGCTTGTTGTCACGGCGCATTATTCCCGGGGCGATGAGCTCGTCAGCCGGGAGGAGGCGAACCGCCTTCACGCTTCGGCAAAGGAAGAACTGTTTGCCACTGCCGTTGCAGGCGAAACCGGAGCTTTCCGCACCGATGACATCTCCTCACCGAAGTTTGCGGCCAACCGGAACAACGGAGAGGGATACGCGACGACAGGATTTTACGCGTCCCTGTACAATAAAGACTATATCACGCTGTTGTATCGGGATCTGGCAATGCCGAACCCCTCCGTCAACGACATTTCGTTCTCACCCCAGGGGGAGACGCTGTTTCAGACGCTGATGGGCGTTCGGTACCTGATCTCCGAGGACGGTGCGCCCGCGGGGTACCGGCCGGCCGGCTCTTCGGACGGGTTTACGCTTTGGGAAAATGACGCCGCCTACTCGTTGGCATTTCAGCCGAGCCGGACGCTGTCGACTTCGGTGTACGAGTCGCTGACGCCGTGGGAGCGCAGGATCGCCCTGCTGGGATGCGTTGTCACGGAGGACGGGGACACGGATATCTCGTGGCTTCCGCAGGTCGTGAAGACGGACATCTCGCCGGATTTCGGTTTTGCCAAGACGTCGGACGGACATCTTTTGGTGAAGACCGGAGCCAATGCGACGTTCACGGTGCCGATCCCCGACTTTTTGGATGAGTATCTTTACATTGTGACGACGAGGCTTTCGAAGATGCGGGACCATCGTACGTCCATCACTGTAAACGGTGTCACAAACACGCTGTCGGGCTGCGGAAACGCCAGACCGAACGGGAATTACGATTTCGTTTTCGCGGTTTCCTCGACGGAGCCGGTGCGGGAACTGCGGTTCACGTTCCCGGAGAACGCCGAGTTCGAGTGCGAGTCATTTTCCGTATACAAGGTTGCGCTTAAGGATATACGGGCGCTTCGCGAGAGCGTGACCATGGGAACTTCGGTCGCCTTCAAGGACGATGCGGTGACCGGCAGAATCGAGGCCGCCGAGGCCGGAACGATCTGTTTTACGCTGCCGTATGAGGAGTCCTACGCTGTGTATATCGACGGCAAGGAAACGGCGGCGCGCCGCGTCGACGGAGCGTTCTTAGGCTGTGATATCGAAGCCGGAAAACACAACTTCCGGGTGGAATTCCGGGCACCGCTGCGGACGGCGGGAATCGTGGTGTCGCTCCTCGGGCTGGTCGGCTGGCTCGGGATCCTGTGGGCGGGACGCCGGAAGAAAGCGTAAAAGGCATAAAAAAGGCGGGCAAAGCGCGTGGCTTTGTCCGCCTGTGTTGTCTTCGATTGGTGGATTACTCAACCTCGATGGGAGCGTCAACAGCATTCTTCGCAACGCTTGCGATGCCGTTCTCGCACTTCGGCTTCGTGGTGTAGCCTTCGCTGACAGCTACGATCTGGCCGTTGGTTGCTTTCAGGCGGAAACGATACTCGCCCTTCTTGTCAACATACATCTCAAACTTCGGATTCTTCTTGGTTTCGAAGTCTGCGACGGTCTGATCCTCGATCGCTGCGATCGGAGCATTCTTCACAACGCTTGCGATACCCTTCTTGCAGTTGGTGAGTGTCGTGTAAACCTCGCTGGTGGCGATCACCTGACCGTTGGTCGCCTTCAGATCAAACTTAACCCCGCTCTTAGTCTTTTTAATAACAAATTTTCCCATGAATGGCTACCTCCTTTTATTTCGGGCGAAGATACGCTTGCCCGAATCCCGTTTTCATGGGATTATTGTAACATCGAACGGGTACGTTTTCAAGCGAAAAAAAACTGTTTGACGCCTTTTTTTGGAAATCGGAACAGCGGTCTTTTCGGTTGAAAATGCACGGTCTCCGTGGTATAGTGAAAATGCTTGCCGCAGGGCTGAGCGAGAATTGTTTTTCGGTTTTTTCGGGAGAGTATTGCAATGACGTATGTAACATCGGGGAAGGCTTGTCACGGCTTCGGTCAGCGGCGCCGGATCGCGATCGTGTTGATCGCGGCGGCGGTGCTTAGCTGCCTGTTGTCCGGGTGTTTAAGATCCGGCAACAATGCGGGCAACAAGACAGCGGATGACACTTCCTTTTATCTTGCGAAGCGTGACAACGGCGCGGACATTTCCCTCGGCGAGAACGGTGATATCGTCGGAACCGTCGCGCTGCCGTACGTCAACGATGCGAAGGAACTCGGATACACCGGTGAGGTGCAGATCGAGACGGACGGAAACCGCGTCTTCCGCATTTGGCAGGAGGAGGACAAGGGCACACAGCGAGTGTATCTCACAACGCCGGAAGGAACGGTGATGCTCGGTTCCTGGCTCTCGACGGAGAGTACGGAGCATCTTCGCCTGACGTACAACCCTTGGGACGAGACGGATTCGGCGCGGGAGATGTACCTGTGGGTCACTCTTCCGAGCACGGAGAACTTAGACGGCAACGTGTCCGTCAGTATCGCGGAAAATGGGACGATTCGGGTGGAAGCATTTTACAACATGCTGCAGGCCGGCATCGTTACGATCCGGACGTATCGCTATGAATATCAGTGGGGCGAGCGCGCGTGGGACAGCCAAAACCGTTCCGTCGCCGTGATCGAGCGCATCGCGCCCACCTCGCTGACGGGCGACACGACGGAAGGGACGGCCGCTACGACGCTTGAGATCGTGAAGAACGGGGCCCGTCGGGCTTTGGAATACCGGCAGACCGGCCTCGGCAACGACGGCACGCGCTATTTGCTGCGCTGCGAGGACAACGGCGTTCAGACCGTACTGCTGCAGACGTCGGAGACGATGCTCGGCAAGGTCACTGTCGAAAAATGCGAATTCTCGGGAAATGCCCCGTTTACCGTTGATGCGGACAACGCAGTCGTCAGACCGGCGGGGAGCATGCCGGATACGCAGATGAATGAGGAACTCATTTTCCGCTATAATGGCGAGACCGGCATTGCGGATACCGTGAAGAGCCTGTTCACGGAAACCTTCGGCGAGATTGAGGTCAGCTTCCGGCTCGGTGACGAGGTGTATGAGGGCGACCGCCTCAGCTCGCACTATCTGATCTCTCCGAAATTCCGCAAGGTTTATTATCTGGAGTGCCGCAGTGAGGGCAGCCGCATCAATGTGTCGGTTCCCGTCGAGCGCTGCACTTGGTACCGCCCCGACAACGCGGATTACGCTGTTCGGGAGACGCGGCTCTCCCTCGTTCCGGAAGGCCGGAGCGGTTGGAAACTGGAATGCCGCCCTGCGGGAACCGAGAAGGATTCCCCGTCCGCGACGACGGTCGGCGAGATCACGCTCGGCAGCACGGATTTCGGAGCCGGCGAACAATATGACGGCGATGTGACCATTCGCCTGGAAAACGGTGAGATGTTCCGCCTCAAGCGCGGATTCGGTCGGTCCGGCGTATGTCAGGTCATCGCATACTATCGGCAGGAAGAGATCGTTCTGATCGATCATTGGGATGTGGATGAGCAGGGTCGTCCGCTGCCGCTTACGGTGGATCGCTTTGTCGAGCCGGAAGAATACGACACGGCGAAGGATCTGAACAGCATGTTCTTCCGCGTGCGGACCGAGGACGATGAGCAGATCGCGTGGTTCATCCTCAATTACGACGGCGCCGTCACGATCAACCTGATGCCGCAGTCTCTGAAGGGAGACGGCGGCGTGATCCGGTATGCATTTTACGAGTCCGCCGACGGGCTTGTCACGTGCACGACTCTGACCGAGACCGCGGAGTCCGGCGAGGTTACCGTTACGTCCCGATGCGGGTCGGTCAACGGCGAAGAGGCGGAGGCGACCGAGTCCCGGCTGAGGGTGACGAGCGCGGCCCGGAACGGCGAGGTCAACGAATTCCGCTACGGCGGCGAGGATCCCGAACTCTACGTAAAGGCGTCGATCAGCGACGACGGAACGACGGAGCCGCTGCAGTTTTCCGTGAAGGCGACGGGCGCCGGCGCGGAACTGTTGCGCATTGACGAAGAAGGATATCCGGTCATTGCAGGCAAACATATCAATGAATTTGCGATAACTGACATAAACCCCGCGACGGCGGAGAGCAACAACGGGCTTTACTGCCCCGGCGAGGCTGTGGCGACGGCGGAGACGGCGCATCTGACGGTGCGCGTGCGCCTGACGATCGATTACTCGGCGGCGCAGACGACGCTCGACGGCACGATCGTCACTCCGGCGGTGGCGCGTAATCGCGTCTGGCTGGAGATCACGGAGCGCGTGAGCGGACGCACCTTAAGCATTCCCGTCGGCTTCGGCGAATGGAAGCGGGTGAATTGACAAGGACGGAGGCATCATATGCGGATTGTTGTGCTGATGGAAGACCTGCCGGCCCGCGGAGAAGGACTCTGCAACGAGCACGGGCTGTCATTTTACGTGGAGACAGCGCATCATAAACTTCTTGCGGACACCGGAGCAAGTCATGCCACATGGGAAAATGCGACAGCTGTCGGCATTTCCCTCGCGGACATCGACACCGTCGTTTTGAGCCACGGTCACTACGATCACACCGGCGGAGTGATGAGCTTCGCCGCGAACTACCCCGGGGCGGCGATCTATCTCAACGAGCGCGCCGGCCTCGACTATTACAACCTTCGCGACGGGGAGAGGTATATCGGCATTGACAAGGCAATCCTTTCCCTGCCGCAGACGCATCTCCTGAGCGGCGACGCCGTGACGGAGATCGATCCGGAATTGTGCATCTTCGGAGGCGCAACCGGGCGCCGGCTGTGGCCTGAGGGAAACAGGATTCTCGCCCGTCGCACGGACACCGGGTTTGTGCAGGATTCCTTCGACCACGAGCAGTATCTTGTGATCCGCGACGCCGGCCGGAATGTGCTGATCGGCGGCTGCGCGCACAACGGACTTCTCAATATCCTGGACCGGTATTTCGAGCTGTTCGGGGGTTATCCGGACGCCGTGGTAAGCGGCTTCCACATGATGAAGCGCGAGCCGTACACGGAGGCGGAGACCGCGACGATCCATGAGACAGCGGAGGAACTGAACAAACTGCCGATCCGGTACTATACGGGGCATTGCACGAGCCTACCGGCGTATGAGATCATGAAGCCGGTGCTCGGGGAGAGGCTTGTGTACTTCGGGGTTGGGGATGAGATATTGTAGATAAAGATAACGTAAATAACGCCGCTGCGGTAATCTCCGCAACGGCGTTTAATAGTTTCCGAAAAGTTTCCTGAAGAATTAGCACTCAACACTTGACAGTGCTAATAACTTGTGCTATAACAATAGCGTCGCCAGAAAAGCCGCATTTTCCGAGGGACGGGCAGTGACCGAAGAGCACGGGAATCGGGGGCGGAAACACTGGCAAATTCAGAATGAAAGAGGGTTTTACTATGAAATTAGTACCTTTGAGCGATCGCGTTGTATTGAAGCAGAAGGCGGCGGAAGAGACTACGAAATCGGGCATCATCCTTACGACAGCTTCGCAGGAGAAACCGCAGGAAGCCATCGTTGTGGCAGTCGGCCCCGGCGGAATGGTGGACGGCAAGGAAGTCACGATGCAGGTTAAGGAAGGCGATCAGGTTATTTATTCGAAGTACGCAGGAACGAATGTGAAGCTCGGCGAGGACGAGTATATCGTCGTTAAGCAGAGCGATATCATTGCGCTTGTTGTAGACTGAGCATTGGACGGACGATTATTTTCCGCATAAGAAGCGGTAGGAAAGGAAGTAATAGTTATGGCAAAGATGCTGAAATATGATGTTGACGCAAGAAAGGCTCTGGAGAGCGGCGTCAACCAGCTGGCGGACACCGTGAAGGTGACGCTCGGACCGAAAGGAAGAAACGTTGTTCTCGAGAAGGGCTACGGCGCTCCGTTGATCACCAACGACGGCGTTACGATTGCAAAGGAGATCGAGCTCGAGGATAAATTTGAAAATATGGGCGCACAGCTCGTGAAGGAAGTTGCGACGAAGACCAACGACGTGGCCGGCGACGGTACGACGACCGCGACCGTGCTTGCGCAGGCAATGATCAACGAGGGCATGAAGAACCTCGCAGCCGGCGCTAACCCGATCGTTCTGCGCAAGGGTATGAAGAAGGCTTCGGAAGTTGCGGTTGAGGCTCTCAAGGGCATGAGCTCGCAGGTTTCCGGCAAATCCCACATCGCGAAGGTTGCGACGATTTCCTCGGGCAGCGAGGAAGTCGGCGAACTGGTTGCGGATGCGATGGAGAAGGTTTCCAAGGACGGCGTGATCTCGATCGAAGAGTCGAAGACGATGAAGACCGAGCTTGACGTTGTACAGGGTATGCAGTTTGACCGCGGTTACATTTCCGCTTACATGGCTACCGATATGGACAAGATGGAGGCGACCCTCACGGATCCGTTCATCCTCCTGACCGACAAGAAGATCGGCAACATTCAGGACATTTTGCCGATCCTCGAGCAGATCGTAAAGACAGGCAAGCAGCTTCTCATCATCGCCGAGGACGTAGAGGGCGAGGCTCTTTCGACCCTGATCCTCAACAAACTCCGCGGAACCTTTACGGTTGTTGCGGTTAAGGCTCCGGGCTACGGCGACAGAAGAAAAGAGATGCTGCAGGATATCGCGATCCTCACGGGCGGCACGGTGATCACCGAGGAAGTCGGTCTGTCGCTTAAGGATGCAACGCTCGATATGCTCGGCAGCGCGAAGAGCGTCAAGATCCTCAAGGAGACCACGACGATCGTTGACGGCGCAGGCGACAAGAAGGCTGTTGAGGACCGTATCGCCATGCTGCGTGCGCAGTATGACAATTCGACGTCCTCCTACGATAAAGAGAAACTGCAGGAGCGCATCGCGAAGCTGGCGGGCGGCGTTGCCGTTATCCGCGTAGGCGCTGCGACGGAGACCGAGATGAAGGAAGCGAAACTCCGCGTCGAGGATGCTCTGGCAGCTACTAAGGCAGCGGTTGAGGAAGGCATCATCGCGGGCGGCGGTTCCGCTTACCTGCACACGATGAGCAAGGTTAAGGCTCTGGCGGATTCCCTTGAGGGAGACGAGAAGACCGGTGCCAACATCATCCTGAAGGCTCTGCAGGCTCCGCTTCTTACCATTGCGAAAAATGCGGGCTATGAAGGCACCGTGATCGTCGACAAGGTTATGAACATGGCGGACGGCATGGGCTTCGACGCTTACACCGGCGAGTATGTTGACATGGTTGCCAGCGGAATCATCGATCCTGTAAAGGTAACCCGTTGCGCATTGGAAAATGCGACAAGTGTTGCAGCAACGCTCCTGACGACGGAAGCGGTTGTTGCCATCAAGAAGGAGCCGGCAGCACCGGCTGCTCCGGCAATGCCTGAGTACTAATTCCGATCTACAACGGAACAGCAACGGAAAACAAAGCCCCGGGCGGGAACACCGCTCGGGGTTTTTTTGCGCCTTTGTAAAATAAGACATTATCCACAAAAATGCGGGGTGGCGTTTGTGAGTTTTTTTCGCGAACACGGAATCTGTTGTGCATAGTGTGCATGGCAAAATGCACGAAGGATTTTCCGAGGCCTGGCAAAGTGACGAAAACGGTGCATAACGCGTTATAGACGTTGACGCGGCGGATGGCTCGCAGTATGATGGCGGCACAGCGAACGGTTGCGACCCGGCTTCGTCCGGGGAACGATCGGCTGAGTGCGGAAGGGGGGACGACATGAAGACGATAGCGGTTTTGTATTCGGGCGGAAAATACCTGGAGCGGCTTGTCCTGGCGCTGCAGAGACATTTGCCGGAAGGGTATGCGGCAGCGGGGTTTACGACATTTAAGGAGTTCACGGCGTGGGAGGAGCATTCGCGGGTTAAGGCCGTGTTGCTGTCACCCGGTTGCGGGCCTTCGGAGGAGATGACGGAGATCATCGGAGAGTTGTCGGCCCGCAGGATACCGGTCTGGACACTGACGGAGGACGAGACGCTTTGCGAGGAACCGGGGCAGATGTTTCTCTATCAGCCGGTCAACCGCTTTCTGGAACGGCTTCGGGAAGTGTTTGCGCCGACGGCAACCTGCGTGCGGGAGAATTCGGAGGAATTTTCCGCGCAGTGCCGGTGCATCGGCGTCCTGTCACTGAGCGGGGAGAGCAGCACGGCGTGCGCCCTTCAGCTCGCTAGGCGGCAGGCGGTCAACGGGAAGACGCTGCTTCTGTGTGTGAATCCCTGGCCCGACGGAACCAAGGACTGGAAACCGGCGCTGAGCGATGTCTCCGAGCTGATCTATCTTTTGAAGGAGCATGGTGCGGACTGGTACCGCAGCGAAAAATGCTGCCTTCAGACAAGCGGAACGATCCGTGCCGTCAGCGGCTACAGCTGCCTTTCGGACTACGGTCAGTTCACGGAGGAAGATGTGGGAGCGTTGCTGGCGGGCCTTGAGGCGGCCGGCTACCGGTTCCTGGTGCTGGATTTCGGAGCGGTACCGCAGCCGAGTCTCGCAGATTATTGTGAGGAATTGTATGTTGTCGGCGAGAATGCCGGGAATCGGTATTCCGCACTGGAGAGAATGCTCCGGGAAGAAGGTCTCGGAGAACGCCTGTGTTCAGCCAAAGCGATGGGGGCAATGGGATGAAATGTCGGAGAGAAGAGCTTCGGGAGCGCCTGAACGAGAACGTTCTTGCGAAGATTGACGGTTCCAAAGAACTGAGTGACGACGAATTGCGGCAGCTCATCGAGCAATGTATCCGGGAATACGCTTCGGATCACACGATGACGGTGAAGGAACGGATCACGGCGAAACGTGACGTATTCAACTCGCTGCGCGGCCTTGACGTTTTGCAGGACCTCATGGACGACCCCGATATCACGGAAATCATGGTGAACGGACCGAAGGACATTTTCATCGAAAAGAACGGCGAACTGTCCCGTTGCCCGCAGCATTTTTCCAATGAGCGCAAACTGGGCGATATCATCCAGAAGATCGCGGCCGGCGTAAATCGGGTCGTCAATGAGGCCAATCCGATCGTGGACGCCAGATTGGCGGACGGAAGCCGGGTTAATGTGGTCCTCCCGCCGATCTCACTCGACGGGCCGACCGTGACGATACGGAAGTTTCCCAAGGAACGGATCACGATGGAACGGCTGATTCGGCTTGGGTCGATCTCCAAAGAGGCGGCCGACTATCTGAGGGTTCTCGTGAAAGCGGGATACAATATTTTCGTCAGCGGGGGCACAGGCAGCGGAAAGACTACGATGTTGAACGCTCTGTCGGATTTCATTCCCTCGGACGAGCGCGTCGTTACGATCGAGGATTCCGCGGAACTGCAGATATCCAACATTGAAAACCTGGTGCGTCTGGAGATGCGCAATGGCAATGTGGCGGGCAATCATGCCGTCACAATTCGGGATCTGATCAAGACGTCGCTGCGGATGCGTCCCTCTCGGATCATCGTGGGGGAGGTTC
Organism: Lachnospiraceae bacterium; assembly: GCA_017441265.1. GTDB lineage: Bacteria > Bacillota > Clostridia > Lachnospirales > Lachnospiraceae > ISDg. The sequence goes on from JAFRYE010000049.1 coordinate 50,899, forward strand.
GGGATGCTGCAAGCATTGATATGTTACAGAGTTTGAACACGGGTCATAACGGTATGAGCACCGGGCATGCGAACTCCCCGGCCGACATGTTGTCGAGAATCGAGACGATGACGCTGTTAGGGGAGGAGATACCGCTGCTGGCGGTGCGAAAACAGATTGCTTCGGCAATCGAAATAGTGATACAGCTGGGACGAATGCGTGACAAAACACGCAAAGTGACGGAGATCGCGGAAGTCCTTGCCTGTATTGACGGTGAGATTATCCTGAATCCGTTGTTTCGGTTCCGCGAAGTCAGCGAGACTTCGGATGGGATGATCATAGGGGAATTGGAGCCAACCGGAAATCATCTGCAGCGGAGGACCAAGCTGGTTTCGGCCGGACTTCCGCTGTCAGAGCCGGATGGCGCAGGAAGTGCTGCGAGAAGAGGCAGCACGACAGGATCGGCAGGTTCCGGAAAGGAAGTTGCGGTGGCAGCGGTATGAGAACTACACGGTTTGTCCTGCTTCGGGCAGGCATATGCATAGCGACCGCCGTTCTGTTTTTTCAAACCTGGAAAAGCTTATTCGTGCTGATCCCGCTGACGGCGATCCGCATGTACAGGGAGAGAGAAGCGCTGGGCGGCGTCAGACGAAGACAGCTCGAGGAGCATTTTCGGGATGCGCTGCAGTGCCTTCTGGCTTCCCTGGAAGCCGGATACAGCATTGAGAACAGTGTGGAAAACACGGCGGAAGACTTGCGGCGTATGTTTGACGAGAAGGAGCCGATCGTGGAGGAGTTTCGGCGAATGAGCCGAAAGATGCAAAGCGGAAGCACGGTGGAGGCGGTGCTGGAAGAGTTCGCGGAGCGAAGCGGTGTGGAGGACATACAGAATTTTGCGGGCATTTTCACGATTTCCAAGCGAACCGGCGGAGATGTGATCGAGGTGATCCGTTCCGTCACGGAAACGCTGTACCAAAAGCAGGAAGTGTACCGGGAGATCCGGACGGTTCTTTTGGCGAAACAGCTGGAGGTCGGCATTATGAAAGCCATGCCTTACATCATGCTTGGGTATTTCCTTTTGTTTTCGCCCGGCTTTCTGGCTCCGCTGTACACCGGTATCGCGGGACACGCGGTGATGCTTTTGCTGTTCCTTACGTATCGGATGTTCTGTCTGATCGCCGAACGGATCGCCTGCATTGAAGTGTGATTTGCTTTGAGGGGAGAGACTATGTGGGTGAGTGTGACAGCCTGTGCGCTTGCGCTGGCCGTGCTTTTGTTCGGTCTGGCGGGTTGTGTTACGGCGATGCGGTATTTGCCGGAGGACGAAAAGCTGCAGGGCTCTGCGAAGTGCCTGTATCTAGGGTATTTGATCGGAGTTCTGCGGCGGAGAATGTCCCGGCGCCTGCGAATTGACGATTCCGAGGAGGCTTATTTTCGGGAGATGTACATCAACGACCGCCCGGGAGCGAAGCGGACGGCGGATGATTGTCTGTTCGGGATGACGGTTCTCGGGATCACAGCAGTCCTTGCGACGTCGCTTTTCCTTGCGGCTCGTGCGGGCATCTTCTCGGAGAGCCGGCTTCGGCAGATCGATCGGCCGGATTCCGGTACCGGAGTTGCGAAACTGCGGGCGGTATACGGGGACGAGACGTATGATCTGTCTCTGGCGGTCGCGGAGAAGCAGATGACGCCGGAGGAGATCCGAAAGAGTGCCGCGGAGGCGGAAGAGACGATGCTGGCCGCGATTCTCGGGGAAAATGAGAGCGCGGATGAGGTGACGAAGCCGTTGACACTTCTCTCCGAAGTGCCCGGAACGCCGATTTCCGTTTCGTGGAACACATCGGATTACCGCGTGATCGACTATGCGGGAAACGTGCATCCGGAGGCTATTGAGGGACAGAGTGAGATTGTTATCCTGACGGCAGTTCTGTCTTACGGTGAGTGGGAAGAATCCATGCAGTTACCGCTTCGGGTCGTGAGCGCTTCGGGTGATGAGTCCGGTCGCGCGAAGGAGATCGAGGAACTTCTTTTGGAGAGCGCGCGGGAGCAGGCGTATCGGGAGACCATCGATCTCCCTGGCAATTTCGGGGGAGAGAAGATCGAGTTTTACGAGGAACAGCGTTCCTATCCGGGAATCTTTATCCTTTACGCTGTTGTTCTCGGTATCGTCCTGTTTCTTTGGTCAGTCAGCCGGAAAAAGCAGAACCGTAAGAACCGGGAGCGTCAACTGCTTCGGGACTATCCGGAAGTAGTCAGCAAACTCTCGCTGCTTTTAGAGGCCGGGTCGACAATACGGCTCGCCTGGGAGCGCGTCGTGAACGACTATCTCAGAAAACGCGACAGCCGTCCCTCTCACAGGCGATACGCCTACGAGGAAATGCTTCATACCCGCAACCGGATGTCAATGGGCATCCCGGAGGAAACGGCGTACGAGGAGTTCGGCAGACGGTGCGGAAACATCCGCTATCTTCGCCTGGCTTCCGTGATCGTTCAGAATCTGAAAAAGGGTTCCGCCGGTATTCTGCCGTTGCTTCAGAAAGAGGCGGAAGAGGCATTTTGCGACCGCCGGGAACAGGCGAAGCAGAAAGGCGAGGAAGCCGGGACGAAACTGCTCCTTCCGATGGCCGGAATACTGGTGATCATACTTGCAATGATCCTGATTCCCGCATTTACTGCAATGTAGGGCGCAAGCCCGTGAATCACAAAAACGGAGGAGAATACATATGAGAGAGATCATAAACGAAGTGAAAGATGTTGCGGAAAGTTTCCGCGAAGACCAACGGGGAATCGGAGTCGTCGAGATCATCCTGATATTGGTGATCCTGATCGGACTGGTCCTCATTTTCAAAAATGAGATTTCGGCGATTGTCACGTCCGCTTTCAACTCGATCAAGTTGAATTCCGAGGCAATCGTAAAATGAGAGACAGCGACCGGAACAGCCGGTCAGAGAAGAGAGAAAATAAATACGGCAAGGCAGGGTGCCGATTGGATGGCGCGATCACGATCCTGACGACGATCTCGGTGATGCTGATCCTGTCGCTTGTGCTTGTGAGCCTGGAATCCGCCCGACAGCAGGGTGCGGTGACGATGGTTCGCATGAACACGCAGATGGCGGCGGAATCGGTTTTGGGTGAATACTATGCTCCGCTCTTTGACGAATACGGACTGTACGGATTGTACGGCACCGATATTGAAGAGGAGCTTCGCAGCTATCTGGAAGCCTCTGCCAAGCCGTCGGAAGCTTCGGGGAAGACTTCCGATTACGGATATGCATATGAAATTGCGGATGTTGCACTTGCCCGATCCGTGGGACTGTTGTACGGCGGAGCGAGTATCTGCAAAAATCAGATGATAGAGGAAGGCGCGGTTTCCGGGGCGCAGGATCTGGCGGAAATGTTGCTGCGGGCGGTGAATCTGCTGAAGGATTCGGAGAGTGTTGTGGATGTTTTGGATCGGCAGCAGAAAGTGGAACTGCAGCTTTCGAAATATGATGAAAAGATGCTGGAATTGATGAAGTGGATCGACGGGCTGGAGACCGACAAGACCGGCGTTGTATTCCAAAAAGACGGGACGGTTAAGACTCATTCACAGTTTGTGAAACGAGCCGTCAACGGAACTGTGAGCGCGGAAAGCGTTCACATGAACAACGAAGCCGTGTTTCGTCAGCTGGAGTCGAAATACACGAACATAACGGCGGAGGCCAATGCGGTAGCAAAGTTGTTGGCCGCAGTTACCACTGCCGACGATGACCGTTGGACGCTGATCCAATATCGGCATGCGAAACTTGCGGTGGCTGTTCAGGCGGCATCGATCGGAGCGGAAAAGGCGCTTCCCATCATTGACGAACTGATCGAGTTGCAGGACACGATGCGTCCGATGGTCCGGGAGTACGAGAAATTCCTGGAAAACATGAAATCCGCCGTGGACGAAGACCTGTACGAATCGCTGGAGAGCACGTTGAAGACAATGAAGACTTACGTAGGCTTGACTCCGGATGCCAAAACTTACGATTTTGCCGGGATGAAAGCAACGTTAAGCAACGATTATGCCATTCTCTCGGAAGTTCGAAGCATGGTGACAATCACGCCGAAGCTGCTGACAGAGTGGAAGACATTGTACTCGGTTCTGCCGAATAAGGTTACCGGCTACAGTCTGGATCATCTGGAGATTGACTATTCCCTGCTACGCAAATCATCGGCGTCTGAGACGTCGTTCTGGGCAATGGTGAAAAGTGCGGTGACGAGTGGGATCGTAGGCGGCGTGTACTCCGACGATACGGAGCTATCAAAAACATCAATCTGGTTTCAACCGAATCTGCCGTCAACCATGTCACTCGGGGATCTGGACAGCCTGTATGTGTTTCCGGAACTGGAAGAGGGCGGAAGTGTCGGAGTCGGGCTTTTAAAGAGCCTTCTGCAGGGCAATCTGCTGCGGAATCTGATGAACAGGCTGGCGGACGGAATTGTCGAGATGTCGGAGAAGATCCTGCTGATCGCGTATATGGCGGACCATATGTCCTGCTTTGCGGACAGCTCATTTTCCGGAGTGATGCATTACGAACAGGAATACCTGTTGTACGGAAGCAGGTCGGATTCCGCCAACCAGAAATCGGCGACCAAGAGTATCCTGGGAATCCGGGTATTGATGAACATTTTACACGTGTTTACGGATACCGCAAAAAAGGCCGAGGCGCTTGCGGTAGCGACGGAACTGCTGTCGGTGATCCCGCTGCCGATCCTGATCAAACTGACGGAGTACGTGATCTTGGTCATATGGGCGGTTCAAAATGCGTACCTCGAAACCGCGGAACTGATCGCGGGAAAGTCGGTACCGCTCGCGGTCACTTCCGAAAGCTTCCAGCTTTCCCTGACGGAGGCGGTATCCATGACGAAGGCAAAGCGTTTGGAGCGGGCGGAACAATACGTGGCCGAGAAAGGATTCCGGATCGGATACCGGCAATACCTGCTTTTGTTAATGATGTTCCGAAGTTCCGATACACTGACGGTACGGGCGCTCGATCTGATCCAGCTCAACATTCGTGCAAAATACGAGCCAAAGTTCCTGATCCGAGATTGTGTGTACGGCTTTGAAGCAACGGTGACAGCGGATATCCCGGCGTTGTATACGGGAGTCGCATTCGGTGACGATCAAGGTGCTGACATTACAGAATACTCCATACAGGAGAAGTGCGCGGTCTCATACTGAGGCGCGCTCCTCTCCGACAGCTATCCCGAACGTAATCATGTTACTGCTTTCTTTCTCCGGGGGGCGTATCGGGATGGTTGTCTGAGGGGAGCACGCGGGATTGTGCGAGGGGAGACGAAGATGAAGAACAGGAACACAGATGTGCGGCGTACGATGACGGACGGCTCATTGACCGTGGAAGCCTCGTTCGTGGTTCCGGTGGCGTTCTTTGCCGTGTATCTGTTTTTGCAATTGTTTATTTTCCAACGGATCCAGAGCGATATGCAGGCGGCGATGAACAATGTTGTTCGCGAGTTGGCGGAGTACGGAACACCGTGCTCGCAGCTGTCGTCGCTCACCGATACGCAGGCGGAGGACCTGTTCGCCAAGATGGGGATCGACACCGCGGTCGGGCGGGTCGCGGGGGAATCCTATATGGGATATCTGCTGCGCCGAGAGATCGAGGATGAGGAATGGATCGGCTGGATACAGAACGGGACAAGCGGGATCGATGTTTCCGGCAGTTCGATGTATGACCGGGACGGCAAGGTCGTGATGGCCGTGGAATATCGGTTTGCTCCGCAGAATTCTCTGTTCGGGGCGCTTGCACTTTCGGTGGAACAGCGCACCGAAGCACAGAGTTTCTACGGCAGAGAGCGAAAAGTGAAAGAGAAGCCGGACGAGGACGAAGATGATGCGGAAGACGAGTACGTTTACGTAGCTGCCAACGGCGGGGTGTATCATTTGTCAAGCACATGCACCTACCTGAAGATTGTGATCCGGGAAATCGCGCCGTCCGAGATATCGACAGCCCGTAACAAAAACGGCGAAAAATACCGTCCCTGTACGTATTGTGATCACACTCCCGTCGGGAAGACAGTATTTATCACCGACTACGGAAACCGATATCACACCACGATATCGTGCGGCGAATTGAAGCGCACATATGAGAAGATTACGAAAGAGGACGCAGAGGAAAAGGGACTTCGGGCATGCCGCAAATGCGGCGCAGAATCCGAATCCTGACCTTTAAAACGAGGAGGCGAAGAGATGTTGCCGGGGGATTGGTTTACACTGGGGATCATCGGCATGGTTACGTCGGTAGGAGCCATATACGACGTGCGTACGAGAAAGGTCCCGCTGCGGCTTTTGATCATCGGAGCGACCGGCGTGATAATCGGTTGTTTTATGCCGTGTGCGTTGCCGTGGAACGAGAGGCTGATCGGTCTGATACCGGGAATTGTCCTTGTGTTTATCAGCTGTTTCAGCAAAGCAATCGGAAAAGGAGACGCCTGTCTTGTCGTTCTGTACGGAGCCGGAACAGGCTTTACGAGATCATGTCTTTTTCTGCTGATGACATTTGTATGCCTGATGCCGGCGGCCCTTTTGATGGTCGCCGTTAAGAAGAAAAATAAGAAGGATACGATACCGTTCTACCCGTTTGCGGCTGTGGGATTTGCAATATTGGTTGTCTCGATCGTGACGCAGATCCGCGCGGGAGTCGGGGGGTGATGGCAGTGTTGAAGAATCGAACTTTCCGCGGGCGGGAGCTGGATGCTTCCTATACGGTTGAAGCAGTATTTATCGTGCCTTTCGTATCGGTGCTGATCGTGATCCTTGTGAACATGGCACTGTATCTAAGGGATGTTTCCGCGGCAGAGGCTTTGGCGGAGCGTGTTGCCGAAGACGCCAGAGCACTGATCCTCAACGACGAGGAACCCCGCAAAAAGCAGGTGATGTATGAGAGGAAACTGAAGCAGTCCGTGTTTCAGCGATGGTTTGCCGGGCAGAAGACGGAGGATGCGAACACGATGACAGAATACCTTCGGGAATTGTGCGAAGATCGATTCTGGGTCAGTCGGGCAGAATTCTGCGACGTCGAGATTGACGGAAGTGAAATCCGGGTGAAGATCCGGTTGGTGTCCGAATCCGAGATCCCCGCACTGGGGACGGCGCTGTCGAAGCGCTGGTTTTCCGATGAGATCTGCCGAAACATACGATGCGTGGATGTACCGTTGCGCACCCGGATATATGCGGCTGTCATGGAAAGCGGAAGTCAGGTCAAGGGTATCGGTACGGTTTTGGAAAAACTCAGCGAGATTGTGAATCGCCTGAAACCGTAAGGGCGTTAGGCGAAATACGGAGACGGAATATGTATGAGTTGCAATATGAGAGAGTCAACGAGCTTGAGGAGTCGGTCCTGATCTTTCGGGGACTGCCGGAGGAGGACTCGTTTGAGGAGGAGATGCTCGGGCATAATGTAATTGCCGGAATGCTTCCGATGCGGACGCTGCGGATCGCGGGAGAGAAACTCCGCCGGTATCGGACGGACGGGTGCAGTTCGCTTCAGGAGAGTTTGCTCGGCAGGAAACTGACGGGAGATGAATTCCGGCGGTTGATGACGATGATCTTTGCCTGCGTTGCGGAGGGAAAGAAATACCTGCTTCGGGAGGAGAGCTATGTCCTGAAACCGGATTGCATTTTCGTGCGCAACGATACCGGAACGCCGGAGCTGGTCTACTGTCCGGAATATGAGAAGTCCATTTCAATTCAACTGCGGGAGCTGTCCGACTGGTTCCTCATTTACATCGATTCCGCCGACTCGGCTGCGGTGTTCTCGGGCTATGCCTTCCACATCATGAGCCATGAGTCGGGAAGCACGATGCAGCGCATCCTCGGCGCCATTTCCGGGGAACAGCCGCAGATTTCGACCGTGGCGGAGACGCCGACAACCGGAGCGAAGGAGTACCGGGAGTACGCGGAACCGGCGGAGATTACGACGATCGCCGGGAACGGCAGTGTTTCGGAGGTTTCGTACGGGAGGCCGCAGTCCGCGAAAAAGAAGAAGGGAATCCGGGGGTGGCTTTCCTTCTTCGGGGGACTTTCCGTCCTTTTCGGGCTGCTTTTGACGCTTCTTTGGGCAATCGGATAAGCGGCCGCAAAGCGGCTTGAAACAAGGCTTGATGACGCTTCCGGCATTGACAAATGAGCCGTTCGTCTGTTACAATAAAGGTGTCCTCAGGGGAAGGAGGAGGTCGCAGGCGGCGGTGTAGCAGAGGACGGGATGCGACCGAAACAGACGATGAAGAGAATCATTACAATCAGTCGTGAGTGCGGAAGCGGCGGACGTACAATCGGACGAAAATTGGCGGAGAAACTCGGGTATGCGTTCTATGACAAGGAACTGATCGACCGGGTAGCCAAGGAGAGCGGACTTGCGAAGGAGTTTATCGAGGAGCAGGGCGAGCACATTACCGGAAGCCTTTTGTTCAATATCGCAAGCAATATGACGTATGCCGGACAGGTTTTCGGCGGCCATATGCTGCCGCTGCAGGATCAGTTGTATGTCGTTCAGAGCGACATCATCAAGGAGATTGCCGAGAAAGAGGCCTGCGTAATCGTAGGTCGTTGTGCGGACTACATTTTGAAGGATCGGACAGATGCCCTTCATGTGTTTATCCATGCGAAGACGGAAGATAAGATCGAGCGGGCAGTCAAGGATTACGGCTTTGATCCGGACGGAGTGGAGAAGAGTCTCCGCAAGAAGGACAAGGCGAGAGCCAATCACTATCGGTACTACACCGATGCCGAGTGGGGCAAGACGCAGAATTATGACATTACGCTGAATTCGAGTACTTGCGGACTGGACGGCTGCGTGGATATTCTGTACATGATAGCGACGAAGGAAGATTGATCATTTTCCGAGAGACGGTTAAGGCAGTAAAAAAGGCAATCGCGAGATTGCCTTTTTGTGTTCTTCGGGATTCGTTATTGTTGTTACGGCTGAAGTTTCTTGCCGTTGACCGTCACCAGCGCGTCCTCTTTGAGCGTTTGGGAAGCCGAGAGGATCGGATCGTCCGAGGAGGTGATGTCGATGATGCCGGAATCAAAGTTCACCGTGCCTTCGCTCTTGATGCCGGTGTTCTTGGATTTGATCGTGATCGTGCCGCCCGTGAAGTTCACGGAGTGAACGGCGTAGATCGCTTCGTCGCCGGCGTTAACGTTGATGACGCCGCCCTTGATGTTGATGTAACCGAGGCTGGCCTTCTCGCTGTTGGTCGACTTGATGCCGTCCTCGCCGGCCTTGATGGTGAGCACGCCGCCGGAGATTACGAGGTAATCTTTGCCGCGGAGAGCGTGATTCTTGGCGGTGACATTGATGACGCCGCCCTCGATCGTGAGGGTGTCGCTCGAAGTGATACCGTTGTAACTGTTGGCGTTGACAACGAGCTTGCCGTCACCGTCGCCGCGGATCAGAAGCGGGCACTTCGAAAGGATTGCCGCATCGGGTGCGTCGTCGAGGAGCGAGGAGTCTTTCTGCTCGCCCTGTTCGATCATCTCCGTGTACGTGTGGTTGTCGGTGATGATGTTCTGGGTCTTTTCTTTGAGCGTCAGGATCGCCATCGAGCAGGAGCGGACAACGATCGGTGAAGTCTTGGAACTGGTCAGGTTCAGATCGTCCAGGATCAGGTTGACCGGCTTGCCGTCGGGTGCATCGATGATGATGTTGCCCTCGACGCAGCTTCCGGTCAGCGTGTAGGTTCCGCTCACGTTGATCGTGAGGGTGGTCCCGTCGATGCTGACGCCGATCAGATCCGAGACGATCTTATCGTCGGAAAAGGTTATCTTTTTTTCGTCCGTGCTTCCGCAACCGGCGAGAAATACCGCCGCACAGAGGGCAAGGATGAGAAGTATTTGTCGTTTCATCGGTTGTAACCTCCATCAGGAACGGAACAATCGTCCATTATCGCTATTGTATTCAAATCTGCTGTGTCTGTCAAAACAAATCACAAAAAAAACATCAGATTGTATCACTTTGCGGAAAATGCCTGAGGGCGGTCTCATTTTATTGACAGAGACGGGAACATAATATACAATATCAGCGTGTCGGCACAGAGGGAAAATGCGGAACGAAAGCCGACATAATGAGGATTTTACGAAGAGACGGTTGTTCGTAACCCGTTAACAAGGGAGACAACAGAATATGAAACCACATGAAGGAAGAAAGAGAAGATGGGGCGACCGAAGCGACGGCTTTAAGGTTCGCAACATGGATCCGATGAGCGTGATGGAACCGTACATCATGCCGAAGAAGCTGGATGCGTGGGTTTTGTTTGAAGATGAATTGGATATTTCCGCCGCCGAGGCGTTTATCCAGAAGATGCGCAAGGGAGAGATGCCGAATCTCACGCTGTATGAGGTGATCTTTGCGGCGATCGTGCGCACGATGGTCGAGGTTCCGGAGCTCAATCGCTTTGTGAAGCACTCCAGAGTGTATTCACGCAACAACATCAAGGGCGCGATGACCGTAATGAAGGGCATGTCGCGCGACAGCGACCGCACTATCATCATGCCGCAGTTTGAGTGTGAGGATACGCTCAACGATGTGGTCCGCCGGATCGAGGAAGAGACGTCGGGGATCGACAAGAACGTGAAGGTGGAGGACGACGAGAACAAGAGCGCATTTGACGGTGTGGAGACGGCGTTCAGCATTTTGCCCGGATTCCTGCTTTCCTTCGCGATCAACATTCTTCGGGTTTTAGACCGGTACGGGTTGCTTCCGAAGAAACTGATCAAGGTGAGCCCGTTCCATACGAGTTTCTTCCTGACCAACATGGGCTCCATCGGGTTGGATGCCGTATATCATCATGTGTATGAGTTCGGAACGCTGACCGTGTTCGGCTCCATCGGCCGCAAATACGTTCAGTATGAGCCGCAGGCGGACGGGACCACAAAGCGTGTCGTCAAGCTGAAGATGCAGTTCGTCGTCGACGAGCGCGCGGCGGACGGCTTTGTCTACGCGGTGGGATTCCGGAAGATCCGCAACTATATCATGCATCCGGAACTGCTGTTGCAGAAGCCGGAGAAGATCGTGTTTGACAAGATCGACAAGGAAAAAAAGAAGAAAAAGTGAGAGACCGTGTCGGCCGAGCCGGCATGGGGAGGTTGATATGAAACTGGATTTTACGGGGGAGACGGTTGTCATCACGGGCGCGAGCTCGGGACTCGGCCGGGAGTTTGCAAAGGCATTTTCCGCAAAAGGATGCCGACTGATCATGGTCGCGCGCCGGGAAGCCCGGATGCGTGAGCTGGCGGCAGAGCTTTCGGTGCCGTGTGAGATCCTTCCGGCGGATCTGTCGAGGGAGGACGAGTGCAACCGCATTATCGAAACCATCGCGGGGCAGGGCGCTTCGGTGCTCATCAACTGCGCGGGATTCGGTCTTTTGGGTGAGACGGTCGGGCATACGCTCGAAGAAGAATTGAACATGATCGATCTGAATGTGCGTGCTGTGCACATTCTGACCAGACGTTTCCTGGATCTTCGCAGGGAGGCCGGAACCGGTGCGATCCTCAATGTGGCATCGTGCGCGGGTTTGCTGCCGGCCGGACCGTATCTGAATACATACTATGCGACGAAGGCGTATGTGGCAAGCTTTACACAGGGCCTTGCGCAGGAACTGGCGGACGCCGGAAGCAAGATCTATGTCGGCGCGCTTTGCCCGGGACCGGTGTACACCGAGTTCACGAAAGTGGCGCGCGGACAGGAGTGGTCGAGCGCGAAGACGCCGGAGGAAGTTGTGGCCTACGCCGTGAAGAAGATGGAAAAGGGCAAGACGCTGATCGTTCCCGGTGCGGGAATCCGTGCGGGACTGTTCGGAACCCGTCTGGTGTCGCGCCGGATGGCGACGAAGATCATCGGCCGGGGCCAGAAGGGCCGTGTCGAGGCGGAGTAAGGGTCGCCGGGAAGCCGCATAGGTAAGGATCGCCTGGAGGCTGCGGGCGGAAAAACCGTCCGAAATCCGCAGGGGTTGACGTCAGGCGCCCCGGTGAATATAATAGTCCGGAGTGAGGTTAGGAAGCATGAGTGATTCGTCAATGATGAAATTGGACGAGAAAGGGGAACGGGATTTTCAGTTTCTCGTCAATGAGTGCCGGAATGCGGGCGTGATCGATCAGAACCTGTACGTGGAGTATGATGTCAAGCGCGGTTTGCGCGACAGCAACGGCGCGGGTGTTTTGACCGGACTCACGGAGATTTCAGATGTCACGGCATATAAACTCGAGGACGGCAAGAAGGTGCCTGCGGACGGCAAGCTGTACTACCAGGGCTATGACGTGCAGGACATGGTGAAGGGCTTTGCGGATCGCCGGTATGCCTTTGAGGAGACGACGTATCTGCTGCTTTTCGGGGAGTTGCCGAACGAGACGCAGCTGAAGGATTTCATCGAACTGATCACGACGTTCCAGTCGCTTTCGAACAAATTCATCCGCGACGTCATCATGAAGGCCGTCAGCGGCAATATCATGAACAGCCTTCAGAAGAGTATTCTGACGCTGTATTCGTACGATGACAACGCCGAGGATATCTCGGCGGAAAATGTGCTTCGTCAGTCGATGAATCTGATCGCGAAGCTGCCGGTCATCTCAATCTACGCATATTGGTCGTATTTGCATTTCCGCATGGATGAGAGTCTGATCATCCGCAATCCGAAGCCGGAGTACTCGACGGCGGAGAACATTCTCTCGATGTTGCGCCCCGACGGACGGTTTACGGAGCTTGAGGCGAAGGTTTTGGACATTTGCCTTGTGATCCACGCGGAGCACGGCGGCGGCAACAACTCTACATTTACCACGCATGTTGTGACTTCGTCCGGAACGGACACATACTCGGCGACGGCTGCGGCGATCGCATCGTTGAAGGGCTTCCGTCACGGCGGCGCGAACCTGAAGGTTCGTCAGATGTTTGCCGATCTGAAGGAAAATGTTCTGGATTGGAAGGACGAGAACGCGATCCGCGAGTATCTGACGCGGCTTGTGCGCAAGGAAGCCTTCGACAAGACGGGACTTGTATACGGTATCGGACACGCGGTGTACACGATTTCCGACCCTCGCCAGGTGATCCTGCGGGACTACGCGATCAAGCTTGCGGCGGAGAAAGACCGCACCGAAGAGCTTGAGTTGTACTTCACTGTGGAGCGCATCGCGAAGGAAGTTATCGCCGAAAACAGACATTTATTTAAACCTTTGTGTGCAAATGTTGATTTTTACAGCGGTTTCGTGTATGATATGTTAGGAATCCCCGAAGAGTTGTACACTCCGATCTTCGCAATCTCGCGAATCAGCGGTTGGGCAGCCCATCGGCTGGAAGAAATCATCAACAACGGCAAGATCATCCGCCCGGCTTACAAGTATGTCGGAACGCACAGAACGTATTGCGATATTGAGAATCGGCCGGAGCAGCATGATGACAAGTAAATAGGAAATTGGCGGGAAGGCTGCGGCGCGGGCCGCGGCCGGAACGGATTTCATAAGATGGGAGTGTAGCTCAGCCGGGAGAGCGTTCGCCTCACACGCGAGAGGTCACGGGTTCGAGCCCCGTCGCCCCCATTTACGGAAATATAGCTCAGCCGGGAGAGCGTCCGCCTGACGCGCGGGAGGTCATGGGTTCGAGCCCCATTGTTTCCAGAAGAAAAGCCTTGTAATCGATGATTGCAAGGCTTTTCCTGCTTTTATGCAAAAAAGGATTCGCTTACAAATGTGTAAGAATCCGGCAAATCGTTCATTTTTCCCGTATAATTCGGTTGAAAATGTATTTTGGGGTATTACCCCGAAGCGCGCGCAATACGGAATGGTACAAGAGGACACAAAAGAAGCAATCGGCTTCAGAGGAGAAGGTTGCGGGGCAGCCCCGCGTTGTAAGGAGTGAAGATGAAGGAACGGAGGTCCAAAAGAAGTGCTTTCCTGGGAGTGCTCCTCCCTATGTTGGTACTGATCGGAATCGGAGCTTTCTTCGCCTATGTGAACGGGCGGAGAACACTTTCTATGCCCGAAGTGTGCCCGAAAGACGGCGTTGTCGACATCCGTGATGTGCCGGTGGAGAAGGAAGTTTACCATTTGGTAAACCGCTGGGCATTTTACGGGGACAAACTCTTAGGACCGGAAGACTTTGCGGATGAAAACAATATGCCGGAGGAGACGCCGTACGAGGAGTCGCACCCGCATCTGGGAACGTACCGGCTGAAGATCCTTGCGAAACCGGACATGTACCTGGCTTTGTGCAGTTTTTCCATCGACTACAGTACGAGGATCTTCGTGAACGGCACCGAGGTGAGGGCATTGGGTGTGGTCTCGGAAGATCCCGAGAAGACGCAGCACCAGTCGCGGTATATGACGATTCCGCTGTACACCGGCGACGGTGAAGTTGAGATCATCTACCAATACGCCAACTTCATGCATAACGAGGGCGGCTTTATCCAGGCGACGACCATCTCGTCGGCGGAGAAGATTGACGAATATGTTCGCGGCATAACGATCTACTCGTTGTTTGTCGGCTGCGGACTTCTGTTCATGGCGTTCTATTTCATGGTCTATGCGGTCTATCAGCGAAGCTTCGAGTACACGTCGCTGGCGATATGCTGCATCCTCATTTCGTTCCGAAATTCGTATTTCGTCTACGATTATCTGGTGAGACCGACATTCCCGTTCATCCTGCAGTATCGGTTGTTCATCCTGACAGTGTCCCTGATCCCTTGCATGATCATGTTCCTGCCGGCGGCATTTTTCCCGAAGGTCATCGGAAAGAAGGCGGTGGCTGCATTTTCCGCTGTGGTTGCGGTGCTTGCGGCGTTGCATTTCGTGCTGAAGACGCAGGATCTCGTGGCACTGTGCCACATCAGTTACTATATCAGTATCGCCTGTGCCTGCGCGATCATCGCCCGCTTCGTGTGGTATGCGATCAAGCGAAAACGCCCGAATGCTTCGGAACTGCTGACGCTTGCGGTGCTGCTGGCGCTGTATCTGCTGATGCTCTGGGAGGGAATCAACACCGGCAGTAACTCCATTGTCGCACACTTCGGCGTGACGCCGTTCGGTATGCTCATGTGCATCTTCGGCCTGTCCATCAGCACGAACCGTAAAATTCGGATCCAGGCGGAGCTGCTTGCAGAGGAGCAGAAGAAAAATGAACTTCTCGGCCAGGCAAATGAGATGAACCGCAGTTTCCTGCAGACGGTTGCGCACGAGCTGCGGACACCGTTGTCGGTAATCTCGGGATACGCTCAGCTGACCGAGATCCAGATACAAAAAGGCAAGCTGTCGCCGCAGATGCCGGAGCGTCTGCAGACGATCCGTTCCGAGGCAGACCGCCTCGGCGCGATGGTTGCCAATCTGATGTCATACACCTACGGCGAAGTCAGCAAGGCGGAGCTTCATATGGTCGATCCGCAGGAACTTCTGCACAACGCGGCGCTGATCGCGGAGCCTGTCTGCGCGAAGAAGGGCAATCAGCTCGTGACGACATGCGACACGAAGGACATGATCCACGGAAACTTCGAATTGTTGCTGCAGGTACTGATCAATCTGATCGTCAATGCAAGCCGTCATACCGAGAACGGGGAAGTGCGTGTGGAAGCGCATGACGACGGACGGTTTACGGCATTTTCCGTAACGGACACCGGCACGGGCATCGACCCGAAGGCGGTTGAACACATTTTCGAACGCGGCTATACCATGGACGGAGGCAGCGGCCTCGGCTTGGCCATCTGCCTGGATACTGTCCGGATGCACGGCGGTGAGATGACGCTTGTCTCCACCGGCGAAGACGGCACGACGTTCCGATTTACGATACCAAAGGAGGCTTAACCATGAGCTATACAGTTCTGCTTGTGGAAGATAATCCGCACATCATGGAGATCAACTATGAGGCGCTGATGATGGAGGACTACACGGTGCTCCGGGCATTTGACGGCCGGGAGTGCATGGAGCAGCTGAGCAATCATCACGTGGACCTGATCGTTCTGGACATCATGCTTCCGGACAGCGACGGTTACACGCTGTGCCGTCAGATCAAGCAGGAATACGATGTTCCGATCCTGTTTCTTTCGGCCCTCGGGGAAAATGAGCAGATCATCCGCGCTCTCCGCGACGGCGGCGACGACTACATGACCAAGCCGTACGACCTCGGCGTTCTGCTTGCCCACGTGGAGGCGAGACTCCGGGAGTCCGGCAACAAGAACCGCGTCATCAACTATGAGAATCTTGAGCTTGACACGGTGTCCGTGGTCGCTCAATACCGCGGACAGGATCTGCTGCTCACCAAGAAGGAGTTTTCCGTGCTCCTGATGCTGGCCACCCACGGCACCCGCCCGGTCGCTAAGGAGGAACTCTACAAAAACGTCTGGAACGCACCCGCGGAGCTCAACAGCAACGCCCTCTACACAACGGTCTCGCGCCTCAACCGGAAGCTTGAAGCAGCCGGCGCGAACCTTGCGGCGGTGTTCAACGGAACTGAAGGGTATACGCTGGAGAAGTTGTAAATCTGTGAATAATCGCTATATAAGCCTGCAGTGTGCATCGCATTCTGCAGGTTTTTATGTGTGTGAGGTATTATATACACGGGTCCATATGAAAGCGATAAAAGTAACGAACCTTTCTGAGGCGCCGGGGAGTAATCTCGGGCACTTCTTTATGTCTGTTTTGCACATTCGAAGACGGCTTACAAATCTGCAAGAATTCACAAGTTGGTCACAATTTGAGATATACTGTTCACGGATGCTTTTCATATACCATGGGCATGTTGTGAAAAATCGTTTTCTGCAGACATTTTCGTTGATGAAAAGCGAAAAAAGAAAAATCGAAGAGAACTTCGATTTCGAAAAGCCAAGGAGGATTTTCTATGCTGAAGAAGAGAATTTGCGCAGTCATTCTCTCAATCATGATGGTGTTCTCACTCATCTCAACATCAGCATTGGCTGAGGGAGATGAGACGGGAAATCCGGGAGAACGCTTGACTGAAACAACTTCAACTCCGCAGGTTATTAAGACAGCGGACGGAGACGTAGAAGTAAGTGCGGATTGGATTGAGGCATATCCGTTTGGTACGTTTGCATTTGGAAGCTATCAGTCTGATATCGCAGAGAAAGGAGCATTGACGGAAGACGGGAAAGAGATTCCTTCCGTTGTGCGTATCCCGGTGTATCGCTTGGGTGGTACTTCAGGTCGTGTTACGGCGAAGATTGTCTATACACCGGCGGTAACATTAAATGAGAACGGAACTGGCTATATCTTTGACTATGCTGCGTCCGGAAAAAAAGATATCATTGTTCGGTATGAGAATCCGAAGGCCATCGCTACCTATCAGCAGATCGGCATGAGTCCGAAGCTTCTTGCCATGAAGGCGGCAGACGGCATTATGGTTGTGTTTGAAGAACCGAAATCGGACGTGAAGCCGGAGGATGAATTGAAGCTGATACTTTCCGGAGAAGTGAAAGCGGACAGCTTTTATTGGCAGGCGAAAACTGACTTTGGATGGCAGTTTGTGAAGGAAGCCGAGGAGAGTTTCCTTCCTACAACCTGGAATGCCATCTGGGACTTTGATAAAGATTCGCTCAAAGGTGTAGATTATCGATGCATCTATGAACTTGACGGCGCGTTGTATTGCACGGACTCTCTTCTGGGAGAGACGTACAAGGAGATTGAGAGCGTGCCGCAGCTTCCGGAAGGTTTTTCAGAACCGGAAGAGCCGGACTACACGGAACTTGTTTTTGAAGGTGATTATGATTCGTACGAGTTTGATCTCACGTTCAGTGATGGTGAAACCGTAAAATACATCGAAGTTGAGTCTTTGGAAGATGAGACGGCAGAACTTCCGGAATTTGGACTTTTTTCAATCGTCAGTTGTGTCGGCGGTGAGATTAGTGATGTTTGTAATACCCATACAGTTATGGTTTCGGACAATGACGCTCCGGAAGCCTCCGAGATTTCCTTTGATGTAGGTGAGATTCGAGTTGATCGAAATGTGAATACTCTTTGCGTTACGGTTGTGCGTACCGGAGGCAAGAACTACAACGTGAGCTTTGACTATGAAACCGTTGACGGTACAGCCAAGGCGGGGGTGGATTATGCAAGGAAAACAGGGACAATTTCGTTAGTCGGAAGTATCGATAGGGCTGAGATTCCGATTGAGATGATTGACGTCGATACCGAGGAAGACCGAGCGTTCACTTTGAAGATCTCGAATCTGAAAGGTGGCGGCAAAGATGATATCTGTAAAACCGGCATCGATGAGGTAACTATAATAATCACGGGTAAAGAACCTTCGGCAAAATCAGACGATTCCGGCAAAACGCTTGCAACAGTACTGAACGGATCGGACGGTGATGATCTGACAGGGAAAGTGTCCGTTGACAAGAACACGTTGATCTCGGATACCACTACAACATCATGGAATTACCAAGGTAATGATGATGTTTCCAAATTGGTTGGAGAGTACGTTGAACTTCCGAAAACGAGAAGTTACAGTTATTATACGGATCCTAATGTGCAAGGAATCTCTTTTTCACGCAAAGATATTGTGAACGAAAAAGATGAAGCGAAAGTGAATGAGAAATACCGAGCATTGCAATTGTATTGGACAGATTGGGACATGCTCGGTGAAGTAAATCAACACAGATACATTGTCGCAGACGGAGTACATACGTGGAACGTTACGTTGCCTGAGAATTCTGTCGTAAAGGCTACATATCAGACAATGCCTCATACTGAAAACGAAACAACGAATCAATACTACGGATGGACCGAATTTTCCGCTAACAAAAACGGAAGTGGCGGATTTACAATTAACAATGTCGGTAAGAAGTATTATGAATATATTTTCGGTGTCGATTTCATTCAATTCGGAGAAAATGGTTCTTCTTACCTGCGCCCGACGGTTAAGTTCGATTTTTCCGGAGGCTCAACCGCAGATATCGATTCCAGCTATTTGAATATGGATCCTACAATACCGAATGACGTAGACCCAGAGATAATTGATGGTGGTAAAGTATATTGGTTTTCTAGTGGTTCGGATACGATCAAAGGGCAGATTCGCTCTTTCGGTTATACCTATTACGGAATAGAGAGCTTACAGTCACCCAAATACATCACTTGGTCAGGTGTTAAGGAAAACAACCGTCCTATTTCGTTTGATACAAATAAGCTTGAATTTTCTGCTTCTTTTGCTATGTGCAAGAAGTGGAACTCGAATACAACAGGAAATGCAACTGCCGATCGGGATTCTGTTGTGAACGTGTATTCTTTAGGATTCCGCCGCAGGGCTTTTTCAAACAGCGTATATCCGGTAATTGTCTATACGGCAAATGATTACGATGAAGTTCAGGGCGGATGGGCACAATTGGCGTCAAACCCTAAAGAAAATTCGATAGATAAAACAATCTATGAAGCAATTAGACCTGAAATATCGTTGAAACAATTGAACGGCGGAGTAAATGATGCCGGCAACTTGTATGTTGGTACTGTTTTGCAGGTGGATTGCTCAAAGGCTGCTACGAACGGCTTTTATGTCACAGGGAGTGAGAATTCCAACAGCGTTCAAGGCGTGTATCTTGTAAACTCTAAAGGTAAGGTAGTTGTAACGGGTAAGGCTACTTCAACATCCAATGTTTGGGATCTCGAGCTTCTCTGGGACGATATGACTATTGGTGATCTTGAAGAAACCTATAGCATTCATGTAGCTTATGACCGTCAGCAACCGGTTGTCGTAGATATTGCAAGTTCGATTCCCGAGGGTAAGACACATTCTGAGGCATTTAGTTATTGGTTTAATAATACTGGCATTACGATCGGATATGGAGTTGCTGAACAGGGAGAATCCGGAGATACGAACTATGTTTCCAGAACGGAAACTATTAGACCGGGTGATTTCTATGAGGATTCGAACAAGGCAATCTTCTTTACAAACGATAAAAAGAAAAATGTTCAGTGGGTTTGCTTTAATCAGGACGCCAACGATGTAGTTTTGTTCAAGGGACATGCATATCGCGGAGACGAGAAAATTGCGTTTACAACATCCGATTTAGCTTCCGATAAACTAGTGTTTTCATTCTATGATTACGATTTTCTTGATACCGTCTGCATTATGGTTCCGATTATCGATCATGTCGAGTTGTATTATGACGGCGACTGCGATGACAAGATTTCAGGAACATTTGAGGGAGGCATCTTTACTCCGAGTGCGCCGGACGAGTATATCGGATCGCTTTCCGGCGAGTACTACGAGAATAAGTTCAAGCCGGTTGTCGACTCACTGGGAACGCATCAATATTTTGCGAAAATTATTTATACGATGCGACCGAGGGCTTATAAACTGCCGAAAGGTGCAGATGAAAATGAACGTGCCCAGGTGCTTCCTGCGTTTAAGAGCGCGATTACGGATGACAGTGAATTAAGACAATTGACGCCTGAGCAGAAAGATTTGCGGTATGTCAAGGGCGGGAATACAGATAATCATGTGATATATGGTGAAAAGGCTTCGGCACTGTCATATATTGATGTTCCATTGGGTGGAGACACATCCGATATCGAGAGAAGATCTGTTACAGAGTTGATTTATAACAAATCTTATACGGAAGTGATTGACACATACAGTAAGGATGTCTATGAATGGAATCCGAAATATGTCGGTTCGCTGTTGTTTACATATGACCATCCGAAGGAGATTAACAATCAGGAAAATGTGACTCAACACTATGTTCCGTATGCAGGCGAGACTGCAACGATTGTTAATGAGACTTGCTATTACACGGAAGAAGGTCTGGCTCGCATAAATGGCTATCTCGGTTCTTTTGCAGGAAGAAGTACGATAGTAATCGCAATCCAGGAACAGAGTAAGACTATTGATAAATTGACGAATCCGGATGAGGTTGATCCGGAATCGACGGAGATCGTAGATGTTGTTACGATTCCCAACAAAAATGATATTGTTAATGTTACAGCTTCAACCAATGCGGGAGATTCGTCAGGATCTACACCTCCGGACACCGGTTTTGATGAATTCGGGGCAAATCTGGGTGTTGATCTTCCTTCACTGGAATTTGGTTTCGGTGATTACGCTACGCTAGTGATGGAAGGAAATCAGATTGGTTTTACTATTGGACTTCCTTTGTACAAGAAAGAATCCACCGGCTACGAGGCTAACGACAAGACTACAACTGCGGACGGTTCCACGATTTCCAAGTATACGGACGATGATGGAACACCTATTACAGAAACTACGATGCCGAATGGTAATAAGAAGACGACGACGGAGACTAAGTCGGCGCCTGATGCTGACGGAAAGTATCAAGTTACCAGAAAGACAGTAATTGAAAAACCGGATGGAACAAAGGGATATTATAACTGCATAACAACATATAAAGATGTTAACGGAAATCAGGTTGCAGTCAAAAAAGAAGTAAACACCAATGAGCCTCCGGCGGAGACACCGAAAAAAACGAACGGCTTTAAAGAAGCTAACGGGCAAATGGCAACGCTCGGGGAATTTATCGGTTCAATTGTCAAAAGTGCCAAGGGACAGCAAGGCAGTGTTAAGGACTTTATGAAAGGGGCTTTTGAGGATGATACGTTCAAAAATGCTATGAACGGTAGATCCACGAGCAAAAAAGTATCCTTCAGCCTTTCTGTTCAGCTTGCTATCATGTTTGAGTACAATGACATTGATAACTGTCATTATTTTAAATCCGGAGCTCTTTCTGCATCTGCCGGGTTTGAGTTTACGCTTCAGTATCGGTTTGCACCTATTCCGGTATTGTATGTGTATGTGAAAACCGGTATCTCAATAGAGATAGCGATTGGTTTGTCCGTTGATCGGCGCACGGAAGAAATTAAAGACCCTGTTACGGTTGTAAGCGGTGCAGTAAAGAAGTTGAAAGAGGCACGCGGTGAAAGCGTGGTTCTTAAATTTGCTAAAGATGCTAATGGATTTTCGTTTGACCTTACCGGTAGCGTTTATGTAGAAATATTCGACAAGAGACCGGGAGAAACTGATAAGCCGAAGGCAGCAGCAACGCTGAGCGGAAGGTACGAACAAAAAGAAGTCTCGCTGGCAGGATATGACGGAGACCATTATGTTCGTATGACTTCCATTGGTGGGACAGCTGAGGTTACAAGACTTACGCAGTACGAAGCAATCAGTGATGTATATTTTGATGGGTTGAGTATAACACCCAGTATCAGTATCGAGGCGGGTATCGGTATCGGTATTGAATTGTTGAAAGTTGAGTTCTATTTAAAAACCAACATTGCTATCACGATTACGTTTGGGCAGTACCGTCCGGAATTACGTGGGACGGAAAGAGAGTATGATCCCGCTTACGTATCCAGTTTCGACTGGTCTATCGCGATGGGATTTAACGTAACTGTTCTTTTCATCAATTATTCGATGGATTTGATCGCGCTTTCCGTTCATGGTTCTCAGGAGGAAAATGGTGGAATCTTCACCTGGGAAATCTCTGCGACGGCCATTGGTGGAAATAAGACCCTTTGGACGAAGACGACATATACCGATGCTAAGGGACATGCTGTTGAGAATCCGAATCGAGGGAAGAGAAGCACGACGGAGTCAAAACCTGCGGCGGTTGTTTCTGCAGAAAAGAGTCTGGTCCGCGTGAGTGCGCCGACGGATATTACCTCCACGCAGAAGGTTAATGCCGTTCCGACGACCAAGGAAAAACTCCGTGAGATTATTGCCGGCAATGAGCAGGGCATGCGTGCACTCACTCCGCAGGGAACGCAGGATTTTGAACTTTCCGGTTACGGTACAAGCGGAGAGGCCAGACTTCTGGTGTCCGGTCTGACCACCGGTTATACCTACAAGTTGTTTGAAGCAGGTAACGAGAATTATGTCATTTATCCGTTGATGATTGACGATGTTCCGCAACTTGTGATGAGCAAGATCATCATGATCGGAGATGTTTCTACCGGTACGGGATTCCAGAACCCGATCGAACCGGAAGCGGAAGACCCGTATATCATGTTGGATGCAGACGGACTAGCAGATTATGATTTCGATGTTGACGTTGTCGGCGAGAAGATCACTGCGGTTTGGACGGCGGCGACGGATAGCGACGGCATCTGTGTCAAGCGTACAAGCATTGATCTGGACGCCGGCGAGGAAGAGTTCGCTGAGCCGACGGTACTGTCGAGCGGAGATGCGTATCGCTATCTTCCGAATCAGGTCGGCGACAGTTCCGTTTATGTCCAAAACTCCGGCTCGGCAATGAGTATTATCGACAACTTCAAGGAATATCTGATCGCCAAGAATCAGGCTCAGAGTGCAGAGGAGGAATCTCTGACGGCAGAGGTTCTGGACGCCGGAACAACGGACAACGTGTTCCTGGCATCCCCGGTTTACCGGTATGTTTTGATGTCGGAACTTGCGAAAAAGCAGGGCTCTTCGGCAAAACTTGTTCTGGCGCAGACAGCCGCGAGCGGAACGGTGACCGAGAAGACTGCCGTTGTTGAGGGTGAAACCATCGAAAACATTGCAGCGGTGACCGTCAACGGAAAGACGTATGTGGCTTACACGACGACCAAAGGTGCATACTTCGACGGGGAGGCAGATGCGCCGGAGACCGTTTCCAAAGAAAACTTCAATGCAAATACCGAATACGGAAACATCCGCAGCCTTTACATTCGCGAAGTGACGAAGGATGGTTTCGGAACTGCGAAACTGTTGCAGACCATCGTCGATTTTGACGACTGCACCAGCGACAACATTGCGTCTGCGAAGCTGAAGGACGGCGTATACGTGAATAACTCCCTGAGCGGAAACGGACAGGCAGATCCGTACTATTCGAATCTGAAGTTCGTGACGGCGCAGTTGGAGCTGTCCGAGACGGCGAAACCGGAAACGTTCCTCCTGTTTGAAATGGGTGGAAACACGTATATGGTTCGCGATATCGCAAAGATCTTCGGAAGCTCGCCGAGTGTAACGATGACACCGATCTTCCGGAATACGAGCGGAACGGATGTCACCATCGGTTCGGACGGAACGAGACTTGCGGTTGTCTACACGGCGCCGATGAAGAACACCGTGAACAACGCGATCTTCGTAGCGTGGTGGGATGCTCACATCAACGGTTGGGGACAGCCGGAGGTGCTGGCGATGCGGCATCTACAGATCTATGAAGACAGCATCACCTACGAAATGAGTCCGGAAGACACCGAGAAGGCATATCTCGGTAAGATCAACACGCCGTTCCAAGGAGAGAACGGGAAGACTCACACCGGTTCCATGTCGAAACTGACGTTCGGTAACCTCCAGATGTCGACCCATACGGAAAATGCGGGAACCGATAAGGAAACGAAACAGCTTCTGGTTCTGACGGAAGGCAGTATTGTGCAACTGCAGGAGGTTTCGTATCAGGATAAACAGGACAAGACGATTACGACGATCGTTCCGGTTCCGGAGGCAAATTCCGGGAATATTGTTCCGGTAGTCAACTTCTACGCGATCGCGTTTGGTGCAGGTGAGAAGGCAATCGGGGAGGGAATACTCGGATTTGCAAACTACGATTTTACAAGCGGAAATAGTTTGGTCGGAGAGTTGGACTTCCGAAACGTCGGAACAACGGCAATTCGTGCCGACGATGAACACCCCATTACAGTGACTTTGAGTGTTTCCAAAGAAAACGACAGTAATATTTCACAGACGATTGCCAAGTGGTTACTCGACGAATCGATTCCGTCCGGTGGTAAAGTGCATTTGACCTTTACTACGGACCCGTTGATGAATAGTCTTCCGGTAGGGACGGTGTTCTCAGTGAGTGTTGAAGAGAATCAGTACTATGCCGGGCAGTACCATGACTCTATCGGTGACTTGTTCAAAGTAGAGAGCAAACCGGAGCTTCAGTTCAGTAGGTTTAATGCAGAAGTCCTTTCAGTTGAGAATGAAAAGGCTGTTGTGTATATTGATTCCAGCATTGTTAACGTCGGAAACAAAAAAGCAGATAAGGTTTTCATTCAGTTTACCTATGATACCGGTAAAGAAGGTAAGAATGGTCAAATATATCTTCCGATTGATATTTCCGAAAACACTCTGAGAACGTCAGAGAGTACGCCGATTACGCGAGAAACTGTACAGAAGGATCTGAAAAATGGTGTATATGAACTCTCGCGCAGGGGCAACGGATCTATTGAACCGGGATATCAGCGTAATGTAACCGGTACGATTAATGTGCCGATCGAAGCGTTTGTTTCTTTGGAAGACCTCAGCGGTTTGCATCTGCACGCGGAAATCTATTCCAATGCAGATAATCCAGAGCGCGACAGCAATAAAGTCTTCGCGTTTGATCATGCAGAGTATAACAGCAGAAACAATGCATATGAGACTACCCTTCAGCACACATCTATTTTTAAGGTGCCGACTCGAATTGTTATGGCACTCGGAAATACGATGCGCATCCCGGCACCGGTTCAGTCAACCAGCAAGAACGGTGATATCACGGTTTCGGAAGTCAGCAACGGTTCGCGGGATTGGCAGCCGCTGTTGGGTATCGCTTACTATGATTCGGAGAGCAGTACAATCGTTTTGGCAGCCAATGACATAGCAGAAAGCCTGGTTGCAGAGGGCAAGAAAGCTTCCGGAATTCTCCAGATTCAGGACATGGCGACAAACTCACTAGGTTTGATCACCTTTACCGTAAAGGAGATGGGAAGCGGTATCAACATCTTCAAGGATGATGATTCCTTCACGTACTACAATGCGGATGGTTCCCTGACCGATACGGATGCACCTTTGTCCGAGCATCCCGGCTGGGGCTTCTCGGAAAATGTTCCGGACGTAGCTTGGAAGGGCGGCGCGACCGCGAACGAAACTCCGATGAACAACGACCTTTCCTGGGCTAACGAGGAGGGGGCATACCTGACATTCCAGACAACCGCAGATACTTTGGATATTTATTTCGAAGGTTCCATCGAGGTTGTGAGTGACACTCTGACGGAAGCAGAGGGCAAGAAAACCTTCACGAACCCGACCGGAAATCCTGCGGTATCCGCACCGGCCAGCCTGAACTTCGAGAACGAGGAAGGCGTGATCCACACGATCACCATCAAGGCATTGAAGGAAGGTACACAGATTGACCGTTACATGGCGACTTACCGTAAGAACCCAGTAGTTCCGTCTGACCGTGAGGCACCGCAGATTTTGTGGAACCGAAGCTTCCCGGATACGGCTTCCGTATTGACCGGCGAAAGCGTGCCGATGCGGTGCTACATCCTCGATAACAGCGGCCTCAGCAAGATTGTCTTTGACGGCACGGAGTTGTCTGACAAGACCAGTCCGAAGCTGGTGAAGACGGATGACGGATTCTGGTACTTTGATTATGAGTTTACCAAGAACGGTGTTTCGGTTGTTCGTGCATACGATACGGCCGGCAATACCACCAAGGGCACGGTTCGGGCCGACTGGTTCAACTCCGTGCTCACGGAAGGCGCGATCGGCGATGCTCCGGAACTTACACAGGACAACCTGTCCTTCGTCGATGACGACGGCAACCCTGTCTCCGGTGCTTTGAATGAGGCACCTTGGCTTGCAAGTGCTTATGCTCTCGGGGAGACCGAGTCCAGTCAGGCGTTCCTGTTCGTGGATGGGGAGTTCTCCGATGCGGGACTTGCCAAGGATACGACGGATGAGAAGTGGAAAGTGGTATCCAACGGATACTACATGGTGCAGGTGAACCGTGAGAACGGTTCCTGGGCACGCGGTATCGTGAAGATCGAAGGACTGGATCTGGAGAAACCGCAGCTGTCCGTAAGTAATGAAAACGGCGTTGTGAACTATACGGCGTCGGATAACAGTGCGATCGTATCGCTCACGATCAACGGCTACGCGATGGAGATCACCGGCAATCCGCTCAGCGGAACGTTCGATCCGGGTCTCTCGGGCGAGTATACCGTGGTTGTGACCGATGATGCCGATAATACGGCGGAAGCGACGGTGACGGTGACCGTGGACCTTGCGGTACCGGAGGAAGCTGTAGCGACCAAGACGGAATACCTTCAGGAGAAGCTGCAGGGTTCGGTGACCATCGACCCGACGAAGGTACTCGGAGGAACGGCGGATCTGTCCATCAGTGATCCGGAGAACGGCGTATACAAGACGGCGTACTCCTTCGCGGTCGTCGCGGCAGGAACCGATCCCGATACGCTGGACAAGACGGATTACACGACGATCGACGGACCGACGACGATCGACGGCCTTGCAGAAGGCGAGTATGAGATCTATGTCCGCGATAACCAGGGCAACCGCGTGAAGTATGCGGAGAACTTTACTGTGTACCATCCGGACGATGCCTGGACAGAACCGACCTACGCCTGGACGACCGACGGATCGACCGTGACGGCAAGCCGTCAGAGTACGATCTATCCGGAGTACATCCAGTCGGAGACCGTGGCGACGGTCGGTGAGGTTGTGACGGAAGCGACCTGTGAGACCGACGGAAGCACGAAGTACACGGCAACCTTTACAAAGACGTACTTCACGACACAGACGGAGACGCTCACGGATATCCCGGCAACAGGACATGCCTGGGGTGAGATTGCGTACCAGTGGAGTGACGATCTTTCGACCGTAACGGCCGTGCATATCTGTCAGAATGATACCTCCCATGTGGAGAGCGAGACCGTGGATACCACGAACTCGGTAACGAAGGTTCCGACCTGCGAAGGCAAGGGCGAGACCACGTATGTGGCAGAGTTTACGAACACCGCATTTACGAACCAGGTCAAGACCATCGCCAACATCGACGCCCTCGGACATGACTGGGGCGAGTGGGCGGAAACCAAGAAGCCGACCTCGACGGAAGCCGGCGAGGAGACCCACATCTGCAAGCGCGATGAGACACATATCGAAACGCGTGAGATCCCGCCGCTCGGCCTGCCGAGCTATACGTTCACCAAGGGTGTTTCGGTGACGTGGGTGAAGGGCAGCGAGGACGGTGCGGTCTTCGTCATTGAACGCAGCCGCGACAATGAGGAGAGCGTGCAGCACCTGCAGAGCGTTGCCGTGGACGGCAAGACGGTGGATGCGGCGAACTACACCGCAGAGGCCGGCCTGACCCTGACACTGGCACCGAAGTTCTTAGAGAAACTGGCAACCGGTGCGCACACGATCCGTGTGACGTACGATGACGGATTTATCGAGACCAACTTCGCAACCGTACTCGGAAAGGATTGGAGCGTTCCGGAGATCACGTGGTCGGAGAACAATGCGACCGCGACCATGACCCGCTACAACCTCTCGGATCCGAGCGTTGTGGAGACGGAGATCGCCGGCTCGGCGAAGACTGTCGTGTCCGAACCGACCTGCGAGCAGGACGGCGAGCAGACCTTCACGGTAGTATTCCAGAACGCAGCGTTCGGAACGCAGGTGAAGAGCGAAGCGATCCCGGCCCTCGGGCATGCCTGGGGCGAGTGGACCGTCACGAAGAAACCGACGTCGACGGAAGCCGGCGCAGAGACCCATATCTGTGCAAGAGACAATACCCATACGGAGACCCGTGAGATCCCGCCGCTCGGCCTGCCGAGCTACACCTTCACCAAGGGTGTTTCGGATACGTGGACCAAGGGCAGCCGAAAGGGACAGGCATTTACCGTGGATCGCAGCCGCGATGCGGAGGAAAGCCTGCAGCACTTCACGGGAGTTACCGTGGACGGAACCGCTGTGGATGCCGCAAACTATGTGGCGGAAGACAGCCTGACGGTAACACTGAAGTATGAATACTTAGAGACCCTGTCCACCGGGTCGCATACCATCCGCGTCGCATTTGACGACGGATACATCGAGACGTACTTCGCCATCGTTTTAGGTGACGGCTGGAGTGTTCCGGAGATCGTCTGGTCCGAGGATCACAAGACCGCGACCATGGCCCGCTACAACCTTTCGGATCCGACCGTTTGGGAGACCGAGGTTGCGGCAACCACCGCAGGGATCGTCAGTGCGGCGACCTGCGAGACCGACGGCATCACGAAGTACACCGTAACCTTCCAGAACCCGGCATTCGGAAGCCAGACCTGCATCGTGGCAGATATCCCGGCCCTCGGACATGAATGGGGCGAGTGGACCGTCGTCACGGAGCCGACGGATACGACAGCGGGCGTGGAAGAGCGTGTTTGCAAGCATGACCAGAGCCATAAGGAAACCAAAGAGATCCCGACCATCTCTTACATCTTCGTCCAGGGAGCAGGTGCCGAGTGGGATGAGGGAAGCGGCGAAGACCTGATCCTGATCGTGAAGAGAAGCGACAAGGATGAGGAGACCTTCGGACGGTTCCAAGGAATCTTC
Source organism: Lachnospiraceae bacterium (assembly GCA_017441265.1). Classification (GTDB taxonomy): domain Bacteria; phylum Bacillota; class Clostridia; order Lachnospirales; family Lachnospiraceae; genus ISDg. Next base: position 80,181 of record JAFRYE010000049.1, read on the forward strand.
TTGGACGGTGAAGCGGTGGATCCGAGCAACTACACGGCCGTGGCCGGCAGTGTGAAGATCACCGTGAAGCGTGACTTCCTGAAGGCACAGACCACCGGCAACCATGAGGTGACGGTACAGTTCGTAGACGGTTCCGCGAAGACC